>CAWEGH010000001.1:0-805536 GCA_963808785.1 Candidatus Dormiibacterota bacterium
TCGGCGTGGGCGAGGCCTCCTACTACCCGGCCGGCACCTCCCTTCTCAGCGACTCGTTCCCCAAGGACCGGCGCCCGCGTGCAATGGCGATCTGGGATGCCGGCACCGCGGTCGGGATCGCCATTGGCTTCGCCGGAGGCGGCGTCATCGCCGACGCTTTCGGCTGGCGCGCCGCCTTCCTCTGCACCGCCGTCCCCGGGCTCCTTCTCTCCATCCTCGCCTTCACCATGAGGGAGCCGTTGCGAGGCGCATCGGAGCGAGTCGGACCCAAGGTCGAGCACCTGCGGGAGGCGGGCTGGGCCGGCTACCAGCGCCTGATCCGGATCCGCACTCTCCGCGCCACCATCCTCGCACGCACCTCCCTCTATTTCGTGCTCGCCGCGGCCGCCTTCTGGCTTCCCACGCTGCTCGGACGGCGCTTCGGCATGACGGTCGGCCAGGCCGGATTGTTCTCGGGCGTCGTGCTGGTGGTCGGTGGCCTGTTCGGCACGCTGTTCGGAGCTTTCCTGGTCGACTGGTTCCGCCGGCGCGGTCGCAACGGCGATGTGACCAGCCTCTGGGTCGGCATCGCCGGCTTCCTGATCGGCGCCGTGTTCATGGTCGTCGCCCTGGTCGGCCCCTGGAGCCTGGGGGTGGTTCCGATCTTCATACCCGCGTTCTTCATCGCGGTCGCCAGCCTCTACCTCTATGCAGGCCCCTTCGACGCCGTCGGTCAGAACGTGGTGTCGCCAGGCCTGCGCGCGAGCGCGATAACACTCCAGCTGCTGGTCGCGCACCTGCTGGGGGACTCCTATGCGACGGCCGCGGTGGGCGCGATCTCGGACGGGCTGCACGATCTGATGCTGGCCCTCCTCATCACGTGCCCGCCGCTGCTGGTTCTGTCGGCGATCTTCGCCGCGACCGCACTGCCCTCAGTGAGGCGCGACACCGCGCGCATGGAGGCCGAGTGGGCCGACCGGGGGGCGCTGCTTACCTCGGCCACGACCGCTACCGCCGACTGACAAAGACCCTCAGGCCCAGGCGTCGCTGCCCGCGAAGGCCATGTGGGCACCCTCGCGGTAGTGGGGCCGGGGACGGTACTCGTTGACGCCGGGCACGGCCTGACCCCGCAGCAGGAACGCCGAGGGCCAGATGCCATCTGTGACGATTCGGGTGGACGTCGGGATGTAGCGGATGGTCAGCCCCCGCCGCCAGCGGTCGGACGTGTTGGCATGCGAGCCGTGGACGATGTTGGGATGGTGGACCTCGACGTCGCCGGGCTCGAGCACGATGTCGACCGCCTTAGTCTCGTCGATCAGGGAGGGGTCGACGTCCACTTCGGCGTTGAGCACGTTCTGGACGTCGGTGCGCGGCCGGTTCTGCTTCAGGTCCCAGCGCTGGGTGCCGGGGAGGACCCGCAGGCAGCCGTTGTCGGGCCCGGTGGCGTCGAGCGCCAGCCACAGCGACACCACCCGCATCGGCTCCAGCGGCCAGAAGGAGCCGTCCTGATGCCAGAGGACGGCCTGGCCGGTGCGCGGCGGCTTGGCGATGTAGTGACTGGCGAAGAGCGCGATGTCGGGGCCCACGAATCGCTGGGCCACGTCGAGCAGTCGGTCGTCGCCGACCAGCCGCACCCAGAACGGGTCGTCGGTCACCAGGTCGGTGTTGAGCAACTCCGGCCGCAGGTCGGGATGGCGGCGCTGCAGCCAGTCGATGTGCTGCCGCCCTTCCTCCACCAGGTCCCGATCGATGACCCCCCGGAAGATGGCATAGCCGTCCTCTTCGTACCGGGCCTTGACCGCCTGCTCGTCCTCGCCGTCGTTCATTTGCCGACCTCCTCCACATCATGATGGCCCGGAGGAGAGGTGACTGGAGGTCGCGGACGCCCCCGGCCAGCCCTGAGTAGCCAGGAGGAGCAGCGCGTGAAGATCGATCGCATCGAGTTCGTACCCTTCGAGACCGCGTTGGACCGGTTCCAGAACGGCGAGGCGCTGCCAGGCGCTCGGGGCGTCCAGACGCTGACCCGCATCGTCACCGACGAGGGGGCCGAGGGCTACTACCTGGGCGGCCGGGGCCACGGCGACCAGGATGGGCTCGAGGAGCACGACCGGGCCTATATCACCGCCCGCGTGGCGCCGCTTCTGATCGGGCAGAACCCGTTCGACCGCGAGCGGTTCTGGCACTGGATGTGGGCGGCCAAGGTGCCCGAGCACCTGCTGAGCGTCATCGACATGGCGCTCTGGGACCTCGCCGGGCGTGCCGCCGGCCTGCCCGTCCACAAGCTGCTCGGCGGCTGCCGTGACCGGGTCCGCGCGTACGCCAGCACCTATCCCAATCTGGGCTCGCCCCAGGATTACGCCGCGCACGCGGTGGAGTGCCGCCGCCGCGGCTACCCGGCCTACAAGATCCATCCCCACTACTTCTGGGATCCCACCACCCGCCAGCCAGCGCCCGGCCGGCCCTCCCACGTGGAACTGGACCTCGAGACCTGCCAGGCGGTGCGCGAGGCGGTCGGCGACGAGATGACCCTGATGTACGACCCCTGGGGGACCTATCACGCCTACGCCGACGCCGTCCGGGTGGGGCGAGAGCTGGAGCGCCTCGGCTTCTACTGGTACGAGCACCCGATGCCCGAATACCGGATCGAGCCCTACGTGCGCCTGGCCGAGGAGCTGCGGATCCCGATCTGCTCCCCCGAGATCGCAGAAGGCAGCCTCTACACGCGCGCGGAGTGGATCCTGCGCCGTGCGTCCGACATCAGCCGCATCGACGTGCTTCGAGGCGGGATCACGGGCGCCGTGAAGACGGCCGCTCTCTGCGAGGCGCACGGCGTCCGCTGCGAGATCCACATGAGCGGGTTCGGCAACCTGCAGGTGCTGGGCGCCACCAGCGAGGACGTGTGCGAGTACTACGAGCGGGGGCTGCTGGCACCGGGAGTCGACTACGACCACAGTCCCCCCTACCTCGAGCAGCCGTCGGATCCGATGGACGCGCAAGGTTTCGTCACCGTCCCCACCGACCCCGGCCTGGGCTACCGCTTGAACTGGGACTACATCGAGGACCACCGGCTGCCGGCGGCGTAGGGGGCCGAGCCGCTCCTTGACAGCGCAAGCCGAACCTCTTACGATTCAGTAATGTATTACTCATCGGTAATGAATTGAGGAGCGCCACTGTGCCCGCAGTCGTCCGCTCGATCGACATCCAGGCCCCGCCCAGCACCGTGTGGAGGTGGGTCGCGACGGAGGCAGGTCTCCGGCGCTGGCTCGGCTCCGATCTGGAGATCGACCTGCGTCCCGGCGGCGCCTACAGCATGACCGGCGGAGACGGCGAGACCCGGATCAACGGGACGGTGCTGGAGCTGGTCCCCGAAGGTGAGCTGGTCCTGTCGTGGCTGGAAGAGGGCTCCGGCTGGAGGTACCCGGCTCGGCTCGTGGTGGGGCTCGCGGCCACCTCGAGCGGCACACGTGTGACGCTGACCCACGACGGCTTTGCCGGGATCGGCAAGCCGGGTTGGGAACGAACGGCGGAAGCGTACGAGCGAGGCGCGGATCGGCATCGGGTGCTGGAGCGGCTCGCCGAGGTGGTCTCCGCCGCCATTGTCTAGTCCAGCGTCGAGTTCCAGCGACGAGGTGTTCCGCCTCCTGGCCGACCCCACTCGCCGCCGCATCCTCGACCTGCTTGCCGAGCGCGGCACGCTGACGGTCGGGGAGCTGGCGGCGGAGTTCCCGGAGCTCGTCCCCTCGGGTATCTCCAAGCACCTGATGGCCATGCGCGCCGCCGGCCTGGTCACCGCCACCAAGGACGGACGCCGGCAGCTGTACCGGATCGACGGCGACGCGCTCGCGGGCGCACTGGCTCCGTGGCTGGCGCGGTACGAGGCGTACTGGTCGGGGGCGCTGGCACGGCTCCGCGACCTCGCCGAGGGAGGCGCCGAGCCGCCGGCGTAACGCTGACATCAAAGCCCGACTGCCGGCGCCGGCAGTCGGGGCTTGCGAGGCGCCGGCAGGGTCACGATTGCCGGCACTCGGCGGCGTCCGGGACGACATGCGGCCGCGCTCCTAAACTGGCCGTGACATGACGAAGACGGTGATCGTGAGCGGGGCACGCACACCGATCGGGAAGTTCGGCGGGGCGTTCAAGGACCTGGAGGCGGTGGACCTGGGGGGGCGTGCGATCGCCGAAGCCCTGCGCCGTGCAGGGATCGAGGGGTCCCAGGTCGACTACGTGATCATGGGGCAGGTCCTGCAGGCGGGCGCCGGCCAGATCACCGCGCGCCAGGCCGCGATCAAAGGTGGGATCCCGCAGGAAGTCCCCGCCATCACGATCAACAAGGTCTGCCTCTCGGGCCTGAACGCGATCGCGCTCGCCGACCAGCTGATCCGGGCGGGCGAGGTGGGGACCGTCGTCGCCGGCGGGATGGAGTCGATGACACAGGCTCCCTACCTGTTCCCGAAGGCGCGTTTCGGCGCCCGCATGGGCGACGCGCCGATGGTCGATGCCATGGTCCACGACGGCCTCTGGTCGACCTTCACCGGCAACGAGATGGGCAAGGACTCGGACGAGGTCAACAAGGAGCTCGAGATCTCACGCGAGGAGCAGGACGCCTGGGCCGCCCGCTCCCACCAGCGCGCCGCGGCGGCCACCTCGGCAGGCCGATTGGCGGAGGAGATGGTAGCCGTCGACGTGCCTCAGCGGCGCGGCGATCCGGTGCATGTCGCCGCCGATGAAGGGATCCGGCCCGATTCCACCGCGGAGACGCTGGGCCGGCTCCGGCCGGCGTTCCTCAGGGATGGGACGATCACGGCCGGAAACGCGTCGCAGATCTCGGACGGCGCCGCGGCGGTGGTCGTGATGTCGGCCGAGCGCGCGGCCGGCCTCGGCGTCGAGCCGCTGGCCGAGATCGTGAGTCACGGCATGAGCGCCGACCGCTTCTCCTGGCTCCACACGGTGCCGGCGCTGGCTCTCCAGCACGCGGCGGAGAAGGCAGGAGTACAGCCCCGGGACCTGGACCTGGTGGAGATCAACGAGGCGTTCGCCGCGGTCGCGTTGAACAGCGCCCGGATGCTGGAGCTGCCCGAGGACCGCGTGAATGTCAACGGCGGCGCGGTCGCCCTCGGCCACCCGATCGGGGCCAGCGGCGCCCGCCTCGCCCTGACGCTGGCCAACGAGCTCCGCCGCCGGGGCGCCCGGTTGGGCGGCGCGGCGCTGTGCGGGGGAGGCGGCCAGGGGGACGCGCTCCTGGTCCGCAACCCGAGGGCCGCGTAGCGACGCTGCCCCAGCGTGCCGCTGCCGGCACCCGTGCGACTAGGATGGCTACCGGCGCCGGGCAGGCCGGCGGGCGAATCCAGGGGTGTCGTCGACGCCGAGTTCAGGAGGGGAGCTGTATGAACCGAGGTGGTCTTGGAGCGGCGTTCTGGATCGAGGCGGTGCTCTCCGTGTGCGGGGGATTTCTCGCCATCCTGACCATCGTGTGGCATGACTGGATCGAGACGTTGTTTGGGGTCGATCCCGACCAGGGCAACGGATCTGTCGAGTGGATCGTCGTCGTGGCGCTGCTGGTGATCGCGGCCGGCGCCGGTGCTCTGGCCGGGCGCGAGTGGCGCCGTGCACGTGCGGTAACCGCCTGACGCGCCTTCCTCCCTGCACCGCGGACGCTCCCGACGTAGGGCGGCGGACGAGTGCGGGGCCGGGGGGCGACCCGGGGCGGGCGCCCCCCGAACCTACGCGCTGCCCTGTGAGAGCCCGATCGCTAATCTGGCAGGGCGAAGACCCGGCTTCTCGCTACAGCGACGGCGGGGGCAGGGGTTCGCCGGTTTCGAGCAGCGTCTTCAGGTTGCTGAGGATGTAGGACCAGCCCCGCACGTTCTCGGCGGTCTTGGGCGAGCGGTCGAGGCGGTCGTGGACGAGCGTCAGCCGGGCGTAGCCCCCGGGCATCGGCTCCACCTCCCAGGAGACGCGGCTCTCCGGTTCCGAGGCGGCCTCGGGTTCATACAGGCTGCGCCACGTGTGCGCGAGCCGGCGCGGCGGGTCGTACTCGAGGACCTCGTTGTCGGTCCAGAGCTGGGTGTGGTCGGGGGACCAGCTCTTGATCCGGGAGCCGATGGCGAAGTCCGAGGGGTCGTTCTGAGCGCCGAAGTGGAAGCGCGCGATGTACGCAGGATCGGTGATCGCCCTCCAGACCTCGTCGGCGGACGCCCGGATGTAGAGCTGATAAACCTGCGTCGCTCCAGCGGTAACCGTGCTCATCTGCAACTCTCCGGTGACGGTTTTTGGGATCAGGGAGGGCCACCACGTTCGCCCGGGCGGGACCGGCGAACCCTCGACGGCGACACCGCCGTCACCAAGAACAATACGTGATCAATCAGTCACGTGTCAACGGAGTCACCTATGCCGCTTGGGCGGCAACCAGCCCCAACTCGATCAGCATGCCCGCCACGCCTTCCTCCCGATTGGAGGCGGCGATCAGGCCGGCCGCGGCCAGCACCGAAGCGTCGGCGTTCGCGACCGCCACCGAGAGCCCCACCGCCCGAAAGAGCGCGAGGTCGTTGGGGCCGTCGCCGAAAGCCAGGACCTGGCCCGGATCCACGTCCAGGAGCTCGCACGCGCGACGGACGCCGTACCCCTTGTCCACCGCGGGCGGCACCACGTCGAGCAGCTGCGGGCCGGCGTAGGTGACGGTCGCCACCTCGGTCCCGACACCGGCCTCTGCCAGTGCTCCGACCAGCGCGGGCGAGTCCAGCCGCGAGTCGGCAGCGCACAGCGCGCAGCACCGAGAGGCGGCGACCGCGGTCGCGGGCGCCACCGTCACCGGACCGGCCGGCCACATCCCGCGGACGTCGAAGTACGACTGCGTGACCGTCCAACGCTCACCGTCGAAGGCGGCGATGCCGGCGCCGGGCGCGATCCGCAGCAGCGCTTCGACGACCTGCTCGGCCGCTGCCGGCGCCAGGTGCCGGCGCCAGAGTATCTCTCCGCGACCGGGGTGATACCCGATCGCGCCGCTGCTGCTGATGCCGAGCGCCACCGCGTCGCGAACGCTCGCCAGGGTGTCGCGGATTCCGTAGAGCGAGCGGCCGGTGGCGGCCAGAAAAGGAATCCCCGACTCGGACAGCGAACGGATCGCGCGCCGGCTCGCCTCGCCCAGCGTCCCGTTGGGTTGCAGGAGCGTGCCGTCAAGGTCAGAGACGACGGCACGAACCTGCATCCCCTCCCATCCTCGCATCCCCGGATCCGCGCCCGCCCCTGCCGGCTGCCGGCGGGGGCCGCAGAGGTGTCAGCTGACGACGCGCAGACGTGGGCCGCGGATGCGCCGGATGCGCCGGCGTAGGGGCTGGCGCGCGCTCAGGAAGGCCGCCGCCGGCACCCGCCAGCAGAGCCCGACGATCACGCCCAACATGAGCAGGTCGCCGGCGTCCGCCCAGCTGGGATGAGCCCAGCCGGTGAAGACCGCAGTGCCGAGCGCCATCCCCGCCACCGCCCCCACCTGCAGGCGGGGCGAGACGTGAGACAACGACGGCTCACCGACCACCACCATGGCCGCGCCCAGCGCCGCCACCACGATCATGAACACGACCAGGACGCGGGTGTGGAACTCGGCCGAGCTGCCCTTCTCGAGCACCGACCACACTCCCCAGCTGATCACCACCAGCGCCGTCGCCAAGACCCCCGCGAGCACCGGTCGTTTCATGTATTCAGGCTACCCCCATCACGCGCGGAGGGCAATCCCGCCGTCCTTGCGGGGGTCGGAGGCACCGATCAGCGACCCGTCCGCCTCCCTCTGGATGAGCTGCACGCGCGAGAAGTAGGCGTCGTAGGAGAGCGGGCGCCGGTTCACCGCGTAGCCCGCTTCGCGCACCGGGCCCAGGATGTCCTCGGTGAGGCGCTGCTCGGCGGTCACCGTTTCGCCCTGGAAGTCGATGCGGGGGGCCGCCACCGCCGACTCCGGCTCCATGCCGTGGTCGATGAGGTTGAGGAGCGTCTGCAGGACACCTCCTACGATCCGGGTGCCGCCGGGCGCCCCGATCGCGTAGCGCAGGCGGGCCCCCTGGAAGGCGAACGCGGGCGTAATCATCGTGATCCGCGTCTTGCCCGCCGCCAGCGAGTTGGCGCGTCCCGGCCGGGGGTCGAAGCAGTTCATGTAGTTGTTGTAGGTGAAGCCGAGGCCGGGAGTGATGACGCCCGAGGACGAGCCCAGCGTGTGCGTCATGGAGACCGCGTCACCGTTGTGATCGACCACCGTCACCTGGGTCGTGGTGGGCGAATCGTGAGCCTCGCGAACCGCCGCCGCGTAGGCCTTCTCGGTCAGGCGCTCCACCGGGACCTCGACGAACTCCGGGTCGGCCAGGTACCGCTCGCGGTCGCCGAACGCGAAGCCCATCGCACGGACGCGGGCCAGCGCCGCGTCCGGCGACGGCCAGCCCATGGCGCGCAGGTCAAACCCCTCCAGGTAGTTGAGCAGCTGGAGCAGGGTCATGCCGCCGGCGGGCGGACCGGCGGCGACCAGGTCGAGGCCCCGGTAGGTGCCCCGGACCGGTTGCGAGACGCGCGGCCGGTACCCGCGGAGGTCGTCTGCGCTCACGAAGCCGCCGTTGCGCTCGAAATCGGCGGCGATGGCGCCCGCGATCTCGCCCTCATAGAAGTCGCGCCAGCCGGCCGCGGCGAGGCGCTCCAGGGTGCGGGCGTAGTCCTCGTTGCGGAGTACTTCGCCCAGGGCATAGAACTCGCCGTCCTTGGTGTAGATGCGCTTTGACTCGGCGGTCCAGGTCAGGCGCTCGCGAGTCGACACGTTGTCGGGACCGTCGGTCGCCATCCACCCGCTGTGGGTGTTGCCGGTGACCTGGAAGCCCTCGCGGGCGACCGGGATCGAGGGCGCGATCGCCTGGTCGAGGGAGATGGTGCCCCATCGTTCGAGCGCCGTGCCCAGGCCGGCCACCGTGCCCGGGACGCCCACCGCCTGATAGCCGGCGTCGTTGACGGCGCCCTCCAGCACGTAGCCGTAGCGGTCGGCGGCCTCGCGGATGTAGAGGTGCTCCCACTGGTCGGGCTTCACGGCGCCCCCGGCACGGGCGTAGAACTCGAGGACCTCGATGCGCTGCTCCGCCGCCGAGTAGTGGAGCATGACGCCGGAGCCGCCCAAACCGCACATCTGCGGGTCCACCACGCCCTGGCAGAAGGCGGTGGTGACGGCCGCGTCGACCGCGTTGCCCCCTCGCCGCAGCACCTCCCGTCCGAGCTCACCCGCCAGGGGCTGCGGGCAGACGATCATCGCCTCGCGCTTCGGTGCCGTCACGGCCGGACCTCGCGAATCCGGTCCATAGTCCCGATTTCCCGTGCAACCGGGGTTGTGCCGGGCATTCAGCGGGGCTCCGCGAACTTGAGGACGACGGTCTTCGTGTGCGTGTAGCCGGCCAGCGCCTCGAAGCCCTTCTCCCGCCCGTGGCCCGAGTGCTTGTAGCCACCGAAGGGCAGCTCGATGCCGCCGCCCGCGCCGTAGGTGTTGACGAAGACCTGGCCGGCCCGCGTCTCGCCGGCCAGCCACAGGGCCTTGTCCAGGTCGCGTGTCCAGACCGCGGCGACCAGGCCGTAGTCGGTGCCGTTGGCGATCCGGACCGCGCTCGCCGCGTCGGTGAAGGGGAGGATCGTGAGCACCGGGCCGAAGATCTCCTCCCGGGCGACGCGGGCCTCGGGCGCCACCTGGTCCAGGATCGTGGGCTGGAAGAAGAAGCCCCCTCCCAGGTCGGGCGCCTCGCCACCGGTCGCCACCCGGCCCTCTGACCGGGCCAGCTCCACGTAGCCCTTCACCCGCTCGAGCTGCTGCTCCGAGATCAGCGGGCCGAGCTGCGGATCGTCGGCGCCAGGACCGATCGTGATCTTGCCGAAGCGCTCGCGGAGCTCTTCGGTGACGCGGTCCTGGATCGAGGCCTCGACCAGCAGCCGCGAGCCCGCGGAGCAGGTCTGGCCCCCGTTCTGGATGATCGAGTTGACGATTACGGGAAGCGCGGTCTCGAGGTCGGCGTCGGCGAGCAGCAGGTTCGGCGATTTGCCGCCCAGCTCCAGCGTCACCGGAACATGGTTCTCGGCCGCCGCCTTGGAAACCAGGGTCCCCACCTCGGGAGAGCCCGTGAACGAGAGGTGGTCGATCCCGGGATGAGCTGCCAGCGCCGCGCCGGCCTCCTCGCCGACCCCGGGAACGACGTTGAGCACTCCGTTCGGGAACCCCGCTTCGAGCGCCAGCTCGCCCAGGCGGATCGCGGTCAGAGGCGCCTCCTCGGCCGGCTTCAGCACGCAGCAGTTGCCGGTGGCGAGGGCGGGAGCGACCGTGCGCGCCGAGATCTGGATCGGGTAGTTCCAGGGCACGATGTGGGCGGTCACGCCGTAGGGCTCGCGCAGCGCCAGCACCATCGTGCTCGGGGTGGGCGCCGGGATCACGTCGCCGAACAGCGCCTTCACCGTGTCGCCGTAGTAGTCGAAGTACTTGGCGGCGTTCTCCACGTCGGTGCGGGACTGGGTGAGCGGCTTCCCCGTGTCGCGGCTCTCGGTCAGCGCCAGCTGCTCGGCCTCCCCCCGGATGAGCTGGGCCAGCTTCCGCAGTGACGCCGCGCGCTGGTCGACCGTGGTGCGCCGCCACGTGCTCTCGAAGGCGCGGCGCGCGGCCTCCACCGCGCGGTCTATCTCCTGCTTGCCTCCCGCCGCCACCTCGGCCAGCGCGCCACCGGTCGACGGGTCGATATCCGTGAAGGTGCGCCCGGCGTCGATGCGCTCGCCGTCGATGATCGCCCCCATCTGTGCCTGCACTGCCATCCCTGGATGGTAGGACGCAACATGGACCACCCAAGCGACCGTTTCGCACGGAAGGGCCGTCATCCCCGCCCGGATGGCAACCGTTCCGTGCGAAACGGGGAGTTTAGGTGAGTCAGTTTTGTGAGGTTTCGGTAGAATTTTCACCTGCAGTGGCAGATTCTGGGCGGTTTCCGGCGGCTCGACCGGGCTCCCGCACCCGCACGCTGCTGACCATCGCCGCGATCTCGGCCGTGGGCGCCGTCCTGCTTGCCGTCGCCGGCGACCTGTCCCTGCTCGGCCTCGCCGTCTTCCCCCTCCTCACCGCCGCCCTGACCGGGCTCTGGATGGTGCCCCCGGTGCTGGCGCTGGCCCTGCTCCGGCGCGGCGGCGTCGGGCTGCTCGCCTCCCTCATCGCGGGCCTGGTGGCGCTGCCCTTCACCGGCTTCCAGATCTTCATCCCCATCGCCGCCTTCGTCACCGGCCTCGTGGTGGAGGCGGTCTTCGCGGTCACGCGCTACCGGCGCTGGCCGGCCTGGCGCTTCTACCTGGCGGCCCTGATCGAGAGCGCGATCCTGCTCTCGGTCGAATGGCAGACCTTCGGGATCGGCCACATGGTGCTGCCGATGCAGCTGGCGATGATCGTGGTGCTCACGACGGCCAACCTGGCCTGCACCGCCCTCGCCCTGGTCACGGCGGCACGGCTGCGCCGGGCGGGCGTGGGCACACCTCTGACCCTGCCCTGACCACTCCGGCCGGCGTCGCCCTGCCTCCGCGGGAGGCTGCCCGAGGGCTCCACGTCGAGGACCTCACGGTGCGCTACCCGGGGGCTGCCGAACCGGCCCTGCGCGACATCGCCTTCCGCCTCCGAGCGGACGAGCGGGTGCTGCTGCTCGGGCCTTCCGGCGCCGGCAAGTCGACGCTCGCCCTCACCTGTGCCGGCCTCATCCCGAGAGCCATCCCGGCCGAGGTCCAGGGAACCGTCGACCTGGCGGGGCTGGACCTGACCACGGCGCCGGCGCAAGAGGTGGCGTCCCGCATCGCGGTGGTGCTTCAGGACCCCGACGCGCAGGTGGTCCGCGAAACAGTCTTCGACGAGGTCTGCTTCGCGCTCGAGAACCTCCAACTTCCGGCGGACGAGATCGAACGGAGGGCGAAGGCCGCCCTCGCCCGGCTCGGCCTGCTGGGCCGCGCCGCCGACGACCCCGACCGGCTCTCGGGAGGAGAGCGGCAGCGCCTCGCGATCGCCTGCGTGCTGGCGCAGCGTCCGCGGCTGGTGGTCCTCGACGAGCCGGCGGCCCAGCTCGACCCGACCGGGAGGAATGAGGTCTTCCGGGCGCTCGAGGACCTGGCCACGGACACCGGGGCCGGCCTGCTGCTGGTCGGGCACGAACCGGAGCCGGTGCTGCCGCTGGTCGAACGGGTGCTGGTGCTGGACCGCGGCGCCCTCGCGCTCGATCTCAGCCCGGAGGCCGCCTTCGGCCGCCGCCGCGCTCAGTTGTTCAGCCTCGGCGTGGTGGTGCCACCGCGCGCCCCGCGCACGCTGCTTCACCCGGTGGAGGATGCGGCGTCGGTGGAGCTGCGGGGGGTGACGGTGCGGCGGCGCCTCCGCCGGGGCGCCCGCGTCCCGGTGCTGGCAGACGTCGACCTGACGCTGAGGCCCGGATCGTTGACCGCGGTCGTGGGCGCCAACGGCTCCGGCAAGACGACCCTGCTGCGGACGCTTGCGGGGACGCTTCCGGTGGCGCAGGGAACGGTCCGGGCCGGCGGCCAGGATCCTCGCCGGCTCGACCCGGAGCACCTCCGCCGGCTGGTCGGCTTCGCCTTCCAGAGCCCAAGCCGGCAGTTCGTCCGGGATGCGGTGGACCAGGACTTGGCGCAGGCGCTGGGCGTGAACGGCCCGGCCGCCCCGCAAGTGGCCGCCGTGCTGGCCGACTTCGGGCTCGAGGGCCGGCGGGACGCCAACCCCCTCACGCTCTCGTTCGGCCAGCAGCGCCGCCTTTCGGTCGCGGCCGCGATGGGCCCCGAGCCGGAGGTGCTGCTGCTCGACGAGCCCTGGGCGGGACTCGACCGCACTGCCGCCGACACGCTCCTCGCCCGCCTGCACGACTACGCGGCCCGGGGTCACACGGTGCTGGTGGCGACGCACGATCTCGTCACCGCGGCCCGCTGGGCGACCTCCGCCGTCGTCCTGGCTGAGGGACGGGTGCTCGACGCCGGTCCCGCCGTCCGGGTGCTGGCGGATCACGACCGGCTGCGGCAGGCAGGCCTGGAGCCGCCGGCGGATCCGGAGCCGGACGGCGCGGCGCCACCACCCACGCTGCCGGCGGCACCGCCCTCCGACGGGCTGCTGAGCCGGCTCAATCCGCTGGCCAAGCTGGCGGTCGCACTCCCCGTCATGCTCTCGCTCTTCTTCACCTCGGACCCGTTCATCTTCCTGGCCGCAGGGATCCTGGGACTGGTGGTGTCGTTCGCCTGGAGCCGCCGGGCCCGCCACGACCTGGTGCGCGCGCTCCCCGTGGGGCTGGCGCTGGGCGCGCTGATGACGGCTGCGCTGGCGGTCTGGGTGCGACCCGACCTGGTCGCGGGGACGCCGACCATCCTCGCGCTCGGCCCCTGGCGCCTGCACCTGGGCGCGCTCGCCCTGAGCGCGGTCACCGTGGGCCGTATCGCCGCGCTCCTCGCGGTCGGGACCACCTTCGCGCTCACGACCGAGGCGCCGGCGCTGACGCGGGCGTTGATGCGTCAGGGCCGCCTTCCCTACCGGGTCGGCTACACGGTGCTCGCGACCTACCGGTTCGTGCCGCACCTGCTGGTCGAGCTGGACACGATCCAGGCCGCGCGGCGCCTGCGCGGGATCGCCCCCGGGCGAGGTCCGGTGGCGGTGCTGCGGCGCTGGGCGGACTATCCCTTCCCGCTCCTGGTGGCCGCCATCCGCCACGCGGAACAGGTCGCGGTCAGCATGGACGCGCGCGCGTTCGGCGCCTCCGAGGATCGGACCGAACGCACCGTCTCGCAGTGGCGGGGTGCGGACAGCGTCTACGTGATGGGCGGGCTGGCGGCCGCGGCCCTGATCTGGAGCACCACGCTGCCGGTCCAGTAGCCGCGGCTCTCCGAGCGATTCATCCGGCCACGTGGTAATGGCGGGCGAAGCGTTCGCGGTCGACCAGCCAGCGGTCGTCTTCCGGGTAGAAGCGTGCCACCTCGATGTCGTCGCCGGCGAACCTCCGGATGTCGTCGCGAGACTCCCAGAGCGTGAAGGTCAGGATCTCGGCCCGGTCGCCGTCGGAGCGCCAGAGGACCCAGGCCCCGCGGTTCCCCGGCGTATCCCGGTACTCCCTGCCGCCCGTCTCCTCGACGTACCGAACGTATGCCTCCGCGTCTTCGAGCCGGGTCCAGCCGCGCCACGTTCTCGCGATCATGGCCGCACCCTACGGCGCGCTCACCAGGCGTGGTAGTAGCCGTCCCGCCGCGCCAGGTCGACCGGCCGCCCGAAGACCTCCTCCAGACGCGCCGCGGTGAGCAGTTCCTCCTTGGGTCCGTCGGCGACCACGCGCCCCTGCTTCATCAGCAGCACGCGCTCGATCTCGGGGATGACGTCGGCCAGGTGGTGCGTCACGAGCAGGAGGCCCACGCCTTCCCGGGCCAAAGACCGCATGGAGTCGCTCAGCTCCCG
This sequence comes from Candidatus Dormiibacterota bacterium, assembly GCA_963808785.1. GTDB lineage: Bacteria > Chloroflexota > Dormibacteria > Dormibacterales > Dormibacteraceae > CAVTSA01. The sequence goes on from CAWEGH010000001.1 coordinate 14,432, forward strand.
CTGGACCGCCAGATCGAGGCTGGTGGACGGCTCGTCGAGCAACAGTGCCCTGGGGTCGTGGACCAGCGCCCGTGCGATCAGAAGACGGCGCGCCTCCCCCGACGAGGTCTGCGACACGAAGCGGTCGGCGAGGTGACCGACCGCGAGACGCTGCATCGCCCTGTCGGCGCGCTCGCGCATCTCCGGGGTGACCTCATGGTTGGGCCAGATCCCGATCGAGCTGAAGAAGCCGGAGAGGACCACGTCGCGCCCGCGGATGCGCTGGTTGGAGAGCGCCTGCAGCTCGTTGGAGACGATGCCCAGCAGCCGCCGCAGCTCGAACACGTCCCATCGCTCGCGACCCAGAATCTGGACCGTCGCCCCCTCGCGGGGAAGCGGGTAGAGCTCCTTGGTGATGGTCTTGATGAGCGTGGACTTGCCGCACCCGTTCGGGCCCAGGATGGCCAGGTGCTCGCCTTCCTCGACGCGCAGTGAGAAGTCTTGAAGCACGGCCGACTCCCCGCGCACGACGGTGACGCCGCGCAGGTCGAGGAGCGGTGGGCGCGGGCCGGGCACGAGACCGTGATGCTACGTCGCGCCGCGGCCCCGACCGGTCAGGCGACGCGCGTTCTAAGCCTGACCGGGAGGGTCGCCAGCCCCCGGCTCAGGTGCCCGGCCGCCCGATACCGCAGGTCCTCGAAGGGCGTCGCCAGCGCGAGGTCGGGGAAGCGTTCGAGCAGGCGGGTGAAGGCGATGCGACCCTCCATCCGGGCCAGCGGGGCGCCGAGGCAGAAATGGATCCCGTGCCCGAACGCCACGTGCGGTCCGGGCGCCCGGGTCACGTCCAGCCGGTCAGGATCCGCGAACACCGCCGGATCGTGGTCGGCGGACCCGAGGACGATGCCGACCACGCGCTGGGCCGGGATCTCGTGCTCGCCGACCTGGATCGGTACCAGCGAGTGGCGGAACGTCGCCCGCTCGACGGGGCCGTCGTAGCGAAGGAACTCTTCGACCGCGCCCGGGATCAGCCCCGGCCGCTCGCGCAGGAGCTGGAGCTGGTCGGGGTGCCGCAGCAGCGCCAGCGTGCCGTTGCCGATCAGGTTGACGGTCGTCTCGTGTCCCGCCAGCAGGAGCATCACCACCATCTCGACCAGCTCCATCGGGCTCAGCCGCTCGCGGTCGTCGCTGGCCGCGATGAGGGCGTGCAGCAGGTTCGGCTGCGCGTCTTCGGGGAGCTCACGTCGCACGGTGGGGCCCACGCGCTCGGCCAGGTGTGCGAGGTAGAGGAAGATGCTGCGCTCGGGCAGCCGCTCCGGTTCCGCGTCGTCCTCGACCTCAGCCGTGGCGAGCATCTCGTTGGTCCAGGCGCGGATGGCGGCGCGATCCTCCGTCGGAACCCCGACCAGCTCGCAGATCACCGTCATCGGCAGGGGCAGCGCGAAGTGCGCCATCAGATCGATCTCGTCCCGGCCTTCGATCGCGTCCAGGAGCTCGCGCGTGATCTCCTCGATCCGCGGCTCCAGCCGTGCGATCCGCCGCGCCGTGAACGCCTTCTGAACCAGCCGGCGCAGGCGCTCGTGGTCGGGCGGGTCGCGGAACAGCATCATCGGCTCGGTATCCGGAGGCTCGCTACCGGGGGGCGCGAAGCCGGCGTTGACGTGGGCCTGGTGACCGGTGCGGGGGTCCTTGGCGAGGCGCGAGTCGGCGAGGAGCCGGCGGGCGTCCGCGTATCGCGTCACCAACCAGACCTCCGTGTGGTCAGGCTGCAGCAGCCGGATCACGGGGCCCTGGGCCCGCAGCTCGGCGTAGCGCTCGTAGGCGTGGTGCGCGAACTCCTGGCTCGCGACGTCGAGGTGCAGGGTGGGGGCTTCTCGCATCTCTCGTCCGGACGCTACACGGTGCCGGCGGTGGTGTCGATGGGACCCTTACGCCCGCGTCCCCCGCCCCCGCCTGCCCCGGCGCCGGCCGATAAGGTTGTCCCATGGGAGACCCCACCCGTACCGCCGTCCTCATCGTCGACCTGCAGGTGGGAGTGCTGCGCGGCTGCCACGACCCGGCCGGAACGGTCGCACGCACGCAGCGGCTGGTCGACCGCGCTCGCGCCGAGGGGGCGCCGGTGGTCTGGGTGCTCGACCACTCCGACTTCGAGCCCGAGACGCCTGACTGGCAGCTCCCCTCACCGCTGGCGGTCCGGCCCGGCGAGCCCGTGATTCGCAAGCGATATCGCGATGCCTTCTGCGAGACCGAACTTGGTCCCACGCTGACGCGGCTCGGGATGGGCCACCTCGCGATCGGCGGCTCCCAGTCCGACTATTGCGTGCGGACGACGGCGCAGCGTGCCGCCCAGGAGGGCTACGACGTGACGCTGGTCGCCGATTGCCACACCAGTTGTGACCAGGAGTACGAAGGGGTGACGATCACCGGTGAGCAGGCGGTGGCGCACACCAACCTCTACTGGCAGGGTTACCGCTGGCCGGGCGGCAGGTTCGCGGTCGCCCGCCACCACGCGGTGCCCCTGACCGGCGCTGGGGTGGCAACGCCTCGATGAGCGTACGGACCATCCCGGCCGGCGAGGTCGAGCACCTGGTCGCCGCCCGCGCAGAGACCGGCGAGGGCCCACTCTGGGACGACCGCGAGCAGGTGCTGTGGTGGGTCGACATCCCAAGGCGCGCGCTGCACCGCTACGACCCGGCGACCGGCCGCGATACGGGGAGTTGAGCCAGATGGCGGGCGCGGTGGCGTTGCGCGAGGCGGGCGGCCTGGTGCTCGCGGTCCAGGAGGGTTTCGCGCTCCTCGGTGACGGGGACCTGGAGCTGATCGCCGAGGTCGAGGCCGACCGCCCCAACATGCGAATGAACGACGGCTACTGCGACGCGCAGGGCCGGTTCTGGGCCGGGACCATGCGGCTCGGCAGGCGAGAGCCGGTCGGGGGCCTTTACCGCCTGGATCCCGATCACCGGGTGACCACCATGCTGACGGGGGTATGCACCTCGAACGGTATCGACTGGAGCCCGGACGGCCGCACCATGTACTACATCGACTCCGGCCTCCAGACGGTCGATGCGTTCGACGTTGAGCCGCAGTCGGGACGGCTGAGCAACCGCCGGGCCCTGGTGCGGTACACCGCCGAGGGCGGACACGGCGACGGGCTGGTGGTGGATGCCGAGGGCCACCTCTGGGTCGCGCTCTGGGGTGGCTCGGCGGTCCACCGTTACAGTTCGGCGGGAGAGCTGGAGCTGGTCATCGAGGTGCCCGCGAGCCAAGTCACCAAGCCGGCGTTCGGCGGCCTCGATCTCGTGCGGGGTCAGCGCATCCACCGGTTCCGCGCCTGACATGTCCGCCGGCGAGAGCGACCTCAAGATCCGCTTCGGCGCCGGCCTTGGACGTGGGGCCGACCCGGCCTCGTTTCCGGCCGCCGTGCAGGAGCTGGAAGGCGCTGGGGTCGACTCGCTGTGGCTCTCCGAGGTCGTCTACGCCCCAAACGTCGACCCTCTGATCGGCATGGCTTACGCGCTCGCCCGCACCACCAACCTCAAGGTCGGCACCGGGGTCGCCATCCTCCCCGGCCGGCACCCGGTGCTGGTCGCGAAACAGCTCGTGTCGCTGGCGGCACTCGCCCCGCGGCGGGTGCTGCCGGTCTTCGGACTCAGCCCGGCCCAGGAGCGTGAGCGCGACCTGTTCCGGGTCGACGGGCGGCGAGGGGCGGTCTTCGACGAGTCGATGCGGCTCCTGCGGCGCGTGCTGACCGAGCCCGAGGTGACGTACGAGGGCGAGTTCTTCAGCGTCCGGTCGGCCACCATCGAGCCCCGGCCGCCGCGCCCGCTCGACCTCTGGCTGGGTGGGTCTTCACCGGCGGGGCTGCGGCGAGTGGGACGGCTCGCCGACGGCTGGCTGGGCAGTTTTCTGACCCCCGCCGAGGCGGGACGCGCCAAGGCCGCGATCGAGGCGGCGGCGGCCGAGGCGGGACGTGAGATCGAGCCCGACCACTATGGGATCAGCCTCACGGTGGGGGAGGACGGGATCCCGCCCGAGGTGGCGCAAGCCGCGCGTGTGCGGCGCCCGGACACGGACCCGGCGTCGCTGCTGGCAGACAGCTGGCCCGCGCTCCATCGCCTGCTCGACGGCTACCTGGAGGCGGGGCTCACCAAGTTCGTCGTCCGCCCCGCGGGCCCGGTCCCCTACCCCGCCTTCGTGGAACGGTTCGTCAAGGAGCTGCACCCGCTAGAAAACTGACCCGCCTTTCACCCGTTGGTGCACCTCCGGGGCTCATCGCGCCCGTTTGACACCCGTTGGTGCACCTCCGGGTGAGCGTCCCGCGTGGCGGAGGGCGCTGCTTACCTCTCGAAGGACGACCTCAGGACGCTCTCGCAGATCAGGCCCGGTGTACCGAAGGAGTGAGATGCCGACCCTCTGCAATCTGTTCTGCCGGCGGTTGTCGTCGGTGAGACGATCCCTGTGGTTCTCGCCGTCGTACTCGATGCCAAGCTTCGCGTCCGCATAGTAGAGGTCAAGCCGGCCTGCGAAAGTGCCGCCGGCATCGTAGATAGGAACCTGCGCCTGCGGCCGGGGCAGCCCGTTGCCTACGAGAAGCATTCGAAGCCGGCTCTCCATGGGCGACTCGGACTTCGGCTCCGCGAACTCGAGAGCCCGCCGGGCACCCTTGATGCCCGGCACGCCGCCCCGCCCTCCCACGTAGGAGCGGAATTGGTCGAGTCCCATCAAGCCCGCGTGGACCGCCATGTCGACGATCACGACACCCTCGACGAGCGGGAGCCGTCCAGCCAGGTCGAAGGTCGTGCGCACCGGTGATGTGACCCGGAATCCGTCGCGAACAACGACCTCGGTCGGATCCAGCCGCGCGCGGCTGAGGGAAGCCTCGACCCGCTCGGTGATTCCCGTCGGCCGTTGCACGATCACCTCGGGTTTCCGCGGGGCCGTCACGTCGAGCCCCAGCAGGCGTGCTGCCGTCCGGCCACAGAAAGCCGAGTCCGCCGGCACCATGCGCCGCACGGTCTCCAAAAGCAGCTCTTCGCTCAGGTGGCAACCCGCCCATCGGTACCACCCACGAGAAATACGCTTCCACTCAGGCCCCCGCAGATGATCGCGGGTAAGCCCGTACGCGCCGGCCTGGGCGAGCGTGAAGGGCTGGTTCTTCAATTCGTCCGGAACACGGCCGTGCCTTGGCATGGCGCCCAGCATCATGCCGTTGAAGGCTCTTCCCAACCCCCCTTGTTAAATCACGATCCAAACTTCGCAGCCGGTTCAGACCCCGGTCGCGGTAGGAACCGCCCTTACGGGCGGCCCCCCGCACAGATCCCAGCGAGCGGAACTACCGCACTGGGCTCCTGCCTCAGGTGGTTGGCGTCGAAGCGCGCATAAGGCTGCGGGTGCAGGAGGCGGGGCGTGGGGACCCGCCGCGCGAGGCGTTTCATGCGCTCCCAGGAGACGCGGCCCCGCTGGCTGCGACGGCTCAACACCTGGCGCCACAGTCCGATCAGCCGAAACCGGAACTCGGTCATGGCGGCAGCATTGCCGGGGACGGCGAAGTATTGGTAGTACCCCTCCGCCACCTTCGCCAGGTAAGCCCACTGCTCGGGAACCGGGGCATGCATCATCTGCCGCAGGCGGCCTTTGACCTCCCGCTGCTTCTTCCGCATCTCCCCCTTCTTCGTGATTCGCTTGACGTAGAAGCCTCCTTTCCGGGTCTTTCCACAGATGTGGGTGAAGCCCAGGAAGTCGAAGGTCTCCGGCTTGCCGGCACCACGCTCTTTGCGGTCCCGAGCGGCGAACCGCCCGAACTCGATCAATCGCGTCTTCTCCGCCTTCAGCCCAAGCCCGTACTCGGCCAATCGCTCGGCCAGTGCGGCGCGGAACCGCTCCGCCTCCTCACGATGCTGGAACCCAACTATGAAGTCATCCGCGTAGCGCACGATGAGCACCTCGCCCTTCGCTTGGCGGCCTCTCCACTGCTCGGCCCAGAGATCGAAGACATAGTGCAGGTAGATGTTCGCCAATAAGGGCGAGATCGTCGCCCCTTGCGGGCTCCCTGCCTTCAGCTCCGACCAGTTCCCGTCTTCGATGACCCCCGACTTCAGCCACTTCTGGATCAGACGGAGGACTCGTCGATCCCCGATCCGGTACTCGAGAAACTCCATCAACTTCCCGTGATCGAGGTGGTTGAAGAAGTCCGCCACGTCGGCGTCGAGCACCCAGCTCACCTTCTTCCTTCGCAGCCCCACCGCCAGCGCATCCAACGCGTCGTGGGGGCCACGTCCGGGCCGGAACCCGTAGGAGAAACCGAGGAAGTCCGCCTCGTAGATGGCGTTCAACACCTTGGCCACCGCACCCTGGACGAGTTTGTCCTCCAGGGCGGCTACGCCGAGCGGCCGCTGCCGCCCATCGGCCTTGGGAATGTAGACCCTCCGCGACGGTTGGGCTCGGTACGCCCCCCGATGCACCCTCCCGTGGAGGTCCTGGAGGTTCGCCTCCAAGCTTTCCCCGTAGGCTGCCTTGGTCACTCCATCCACTCCCGCCGCCGCCTTCGGCTTCAGCCCTCGGTAGCTCGCGGCAAGGAGCTCTGGAGTCACGTGGTGGAGGAGCGCAGTGAACTGCTGCGTCCGCTTCCCGGACGCTGCTTCGCGCACACGACCGAGCCCCGGTGACACGCCCGGTCCGGCTCCGCGTCCGGGGCGTGCGTGGCTTGCCGTGTTCCCCTTGGCCAGCCCCCTTTCCTCCACCGGCTCCGCGGCCACTCCGGCGGCTTTGTTCGTCGGCTTCGCAGGTACTACGGGGCTGTCCGACTGCCCGGAATCGTTCATCTCTTGCTTGGGCCTCAGCCCCCCTCCGAGCGGCCCGCCGCTGATCGGACGACGGGCGATTCCGGGCTCTCCCGGTTCTCGCGCATGAAGCTTGCGTACATGCCCTGGTTCTTCGACCGCGCGGGGTCCGTGCCCGGCTCGCGTTTAACGCCGGTCACGATGTTGCCTTCCAGCGCACCAAATCCTGTCGGCACCCCGGGGTTGGTTCTCGCGGCTCAATAGCCCGGCCTGCACGCCCCCTGTCAACGCTTCGCACTGGCCCTTGCGGTACCGGTCTCGGGCCTTACCCGCTACTGCCGGCCAGCCAGCACGCATGACTCGGGGCCATCGTGGGTCGCTACTCCTTCGATGTCGGACTCCTTCCTTCCTTGCTTCATGCCGGTTTATCCCGGCGCTCTTGGTGCACCACTGGGGCCTGTGGCGCGGCTTTAGGACCCGTTGGGGCACCATCGGGTGTTATCCCTGCGAGGGGAACGTCGAGTCGATCGCCTGCTGCGTCTCGCTCACCTGCTCGCGGTAGAGATGGAGTGCCTGCAGCACCGGCCGGTCGGTGACCGCGAACAGGTCCGCGATCTCCTCCGCCTGGTGGTCGACGGCGGCCCACGACGGGGTCACCAACACGTCTCCCGGCCCCCATTCGAACGACTGACCGCCGATCACCGTGCGGCCGCGGCCCCGGAAGACGACGTAGACCGAACTCCCGGTGTGGCGGCGGGTCGGGGTCCGCTCGTCGGGGTAGACCCGGTGCATCTCGCAGGCGAGCGTCGGCACCACGGGTTCGCCGCTCGCCGGGTTGGTGTACTCCACACTGGCGAGCGGTCCTCCGCGAAGCCGGTGGAGCGCCTCCAGTGCGCGGTCCGTCTCGGCCCATCGGTACCGGAGGAGCGGCGAGCGACCGGATGGAGAACGCGCGCCGGCCTCCCGAAGCCCCACACCCGTGAACAGGTCCAGGGAGACGTTGTGCCCGGTGACCGGCTGCCGGCTGTCCGGATGGTTCTCGAAGAAGATCGACTCCAGCGTCGTCGCCAGCGGAAGATCCAGGCCGTCGAACCAGATCATGGGCTGGTCGCTGTCGTTGTTGTGGTCATGCCAGGTCCAGTTGGGAGTGAGCACGAGGTCCCCCGCCTCCATGTCGCAGGCGTCCCCATCGACGGTCGTGTAGGCGCCCGACCCGGTGACCACGAACCGGATCGCGGAGGGGGTGTGCCGGTGCGCGGGCGCGTTTTCCCGCGGGCCGAGGTACTGGTAGGCGCCCCAGATCGTCGTGCTGGTGAACGGCAGCCCACCCAGACCCGGATTGGCGAACGCCAGCACCCGGCGGTCGCCGCCGCGCTCCAGGGAGATCAGCTCCCCCGCCCGTTTGGCCAGAGGCAGGACGTCGTCCCACTTCCAGAGCCAGGGCCGCGTGGTCGGGATCGGGACCTCCGGCATCAGGGTCTTGGCGATCTTCCAGAGGGGTCTGAGATCCCTGGCCGCGAGCGCGCCACAGAACTCGTCGTAGCCGACTTCCACCGTGTATGAGCTGCGGATGTCGATGCCCATGTCTGATTCTCCTCTCCGAGGTCGCGACGCCTTCTCACGTACCAGCGGCTGGTGACGACCCGGCAGCCGTCCTCGAATTCGACGAGGCAGCTGTTCAACGCCCCCCGCACAAGAACGCGGCAGGGATGACCGAATCGTTCTGGCAGACGGGTCCTGACGCGCCAGACCAGTGGGAACTCCTCGCTCTGGGTTGCGCGCTGCCCTCGCATGGGCGCGGCCGGGGGTTCCTGACCTTCGATCATGACCTCGTCTCGTACTACTAGCATGGCCGCTGTGGGGGAACTCTTAGCGACGTGTCGTCTCGTCGGCTCTCGTTCCATGCCTGGGGGAGGAAGGTAGGTGGCAGTGGTGAACTCGGTCGATAACCTCGCCGGCGCCCTGCGGTGGCGCCACATCGGACCCCCGCGCGGTGGCCGGGTGGTGGCGGTGGCGGGCGACCCCGTCAATCCGGGCGTGTTCTACATGGGCGCGTGCGGCGGCGGAGTGTGGAAAACCACGGACGGCGGCGCCTACTGGCGCAACGTCTCGGACCCCTTCTTCCGCACCGCCGCGGTCGGGGCTCTGGCTGTCGCTCACTCCGATCCGAACGTGGTGTACGCGGGGATGGGCGAGGCCTGCGTCCGCAACGACGTCTCCTACGGCGACGGCGTGTACCGCTCCCCCGACGGCGGCCGCACCTGGGTTCACCGCGGCCTGGAGGCGACCCGTCACATCGCCCGGGTCCGGGTTCATCCGCGTGATCCCTCGGTGGTGTACGTGGCCGCGCTGGGTGACATCTTCGGCCCCAGCCCCGACCGCGGCGTCTATCGATCCACCGACGGTGGCCGGTCCTGGCAGCAGCTGCTCTTCCGCGACGAGCGCTCCGGCGCGGCGGACCTCTGGCTCGACCCCGCCAACCCGTCGGTGCTGTACGCAACCATCTGGGAGGCGATTCGCCGACCGTGGGAGATGGTGAGCGGAGGGCCGGGCAGCGGTCTGTTCCGGTCCACCGACGGCGGCGACAACTGGACCGAGCTGACGACCGCCCCCGGCATGCCGGGGGGACCGCTGGGGCGGATCGGGGTGGCCGGCGCGCCGCGGCGGCCGGGCCGGGTGTGGGCGCTGGTGGAGGCGGCCGGCGACACCGGCGGCGTCTACCGCAGCGAGGACGGGGGCGATACCTGGGCCCGCGCGAGCGACAACCGAGGCGTGCAGGGGAGGCCCTGGTACTACAGCCACCTGGTGCCGGACCCGATCGACCCCAATACCCTGTGGTCGCTCAACTTCGGGCTCTGGCGCTCGATCGACGGCGGCGCTTCGTTCGAGCAGGTCACGACACCGCACGGCGACAACCACGATCTGTGGATCGACCCGTCCGATCCTCGCCGCCTGATCGAGGGCAACGACGGCGGCGCCTGTGTCTCCTTCAACGGCGGGGAGACGTTCTCTACCATCTACAACCAGCCCACGTCCGCCTTCTATCACCTGGCGGTCGACTCCCACTTTCCCTACCGCGTCTCCGCGACGCAGCAGGACAACTCCGCCATCCGGGTGCCCAGCCGGTCCCGAGAGGGGGCCATCCCCTGGGAGCAGTGCACCCCGGTGGGGACGTCCGAGAGCGGCTACATCGCCGTCGATCCCCTCGACGACGAGGTCATCTACTCGGGCGCGGTGGGCAGCGCGGGGGGCGGCGGCGCCCCTCTGATCCGTCACGACCACCGCCTCCGGCAGGACCGGCTGGTCACGGTCTGGCCCGAGCTCGGCACGGGTGACGACCCGGCCAATTTCAAGCACCGGTTCAACTGGACCTACCCCCTCCTGTTCTCGCCCCGGGACCAGAAAGCCCTGTACGCCGGCGGAGAGCGGGTGTTTCGCTCCACCGACGCCGGGCAGACCTGGGAGGCGATCAGCCCCGACCTGACCCGGGCCGATCCCGAGAAGCTCAAGGCGTCCGGCGGACCGATCACCAAGGACACGTCGGGAGCCGAGGTGTACGCAACCCTCTCCTGCCTTGCCTTTTCGCCCACCGGTGACACGCTCTGGGCCGGAACCGACGACGGCCGGGTGCACCTGACCAAGGACGATGGCGCCACCTGGACCGACGTGACCCCCGCGGAGCTTCCCGACTGGGCCTGGGTCACCTGTATCGAGCCCGACCCTCGTGAGGCCGGCACCGCCTACTTGACCGCCACCCGGTACCGTCTCCAGGACCGCAAGCCATACCTGCTGGTCACCCGAGATTGGGGCCGGACCTGGGCACCGGCCACGACCGGAATCGACCCCGACGACTACCTCAGGATCGTGCGGGCGGACCCTGCTCGCCCCGGCGTCCTCTACGTGGGGAGCGAGAGGAGGGCCTACTTCTCGGTCGACGGCGCCGAGAGCTGGCACCCGCTGCGGCTCAACATGCCCGCGGTTCCGGTCTACGACCTGGCCGTGGTGGGCGACGAGCTGGTCGCGGCCAGCCACGGCCGGGGGTTCTGGATCCTCGACGGCCTCCACGTCCTCGGCCGGCTGTCGGAGCTCGACGGGTCCGGCTCGGCCTCGCTTCTCGTGCCGGAGGTGACCTACCGCTTCCCCACCCCGGCGCCGAGGGGTGCTGCCGCGGCGGGCGCCCCCATCGGGCTGCAGTACCTGGGGACGGCCGTCGCGTACAGTCCTCCCGGCTCCGTCCCGGCCACCAAGAAGGACGGCAGCAAGGTCGAGCCCACCGTCCTCAACGGTGGGGAGAATCCGCCCGACGGCATCACCATCCGTTACCTCCTTCCGCAGTCGTTGGAGGAGGGGTCCCTTCACCTCACCGTCCTGGACAACGCAGGTGAACAGGTGATCTCGCTGCCCCCGGCCGCGCTGGGGGTGAAGGCCGGGTTCCATCGTGCCGGGTGGGATCTCCGCGGTGCCGGCGTGCCGCCCTTGCCTCTCGCCGGCACCGACCCCGAGGAGGAAGCGAGGGAGTCCCGCGGTCCCCTGGTGCCACCAGGGCGGTACACGGTTCGCCTGGAGGGGCCGGGCATCGACCTCAGTCAGGAATTCGAGGTGCGGGCCGACCCGCGCGTGGACGTTCCCGCCGATGCGTTCGCCCGGCAGTACGAGGTCGGCCGCCGGATCATGGAGGAGCGTAAGCAGGTGCGCGACGCCGTTCTCCGGCTGCGCTCGCTGCGCGAGCGGGTCGCCCGGTGGCAGGGTGATCGGGAGGCGGGGAGCCAGGGTGACCAGCGCGTCCGCGATCTGGCCGGCTCGGTACTCCAGCAGCTGGACGGCATCGAACGGCGCCTGACCCAACCTGACATGAAAGATGACGCCGACCGCCTGAAGTTCCCGGCCGGCCTGGACATGAAGCTGGGCGCTCTCTCGGACCTGGGGGACGCGGTCGATGCCGCCCCTACCGCGGCCACCGAAGCGGTGCTCGACGAGCTGGCCGGGGAAGCCCATTCGGCGGTCCAGGCGCTGGGGGAACTGACGGAGGGACCGGTGGCCGAGCTCGACCGCCGAATCCGCGGTTCGGACCTGCCCATCGTCGCCGGTTGACCGCTACCACCCGGTCGCGCACCTCCCGAGGTTTCCGCGCGGGGCGAGGGCCTGGTGGTGCACCATCGGGGGCGGTAATGGTCTCCGAACTCTTCGACCCCGACGCCTGGGAGGAGATCCCCGGCTTCGACCTCAATGACATCACCTATCACCGAGCCCGGGGCCAGGGCACCGTGCGGGTGGCCTTCAACCGGCCTGAGGTGCGCAACGCGTTCCGCCCCCAGACTGTTGACGAGCTCTATCGGGTGCTCGACCACGCCCGCCAGTGGAGCGACGTCGGCTGCGTGCTCCTGACCGGCAACGGACCCTCACCGCGCGATGGCGGTTGGGCTTTCTGCTCGGGCGGGGATCAGCGCGTGCGCGGCCGGGACGGGTACCGCTACACCGACGCCGCCGGTTCTCCGGATCCCGCGCGCAGCGGCCGCCTGCACATCCTCGAGGTGCAGCGGCTGATCCGGTTCATGCCCAAAGTGGTGATCTGCGTGGCTCCCGGATGGGCGGTCGGCGGCGGTCACAGCCTGCACGTGGTTTGCGACCTCACGCTGGCGAGCCGGGAGCACGCCCGTTTCAAGCAGACCGACGCCGACGTGGCGAGCTTCGACGCCGGCTTCGGTTCCGCCTATCTCGCGCGGCAGGTGGGCCAAAAGCGGGCGCGGGAGGTCTTCTTCCTGGGCGACGACTACACCGCCGAGGAGGCGCACCGGATGGGGATGGTCAATGCCGTCATCCCCCACGCCGACCTGGAGCAGGTGGCGCTGGAGTGGGCCGGCAAGGTGAACGGGAAGAGCCCGACCTCGATCCGGATGCTGAAGTTCGCGTTCAACCTGATCGACGACGGGCTGGTCGGCCAGCAGGTATTTGCCGGCGAGGCCACCCGGCTCGCGTACATGAACGAGGAGGCGGCGGAGGGTCGCGACGCGTTCCTGGAGAAGCGGCCGCCCGACTGGTCCCGTTTCCCCTGGCACTACTGAAGTAGGCAATGCCCGCATACATGATTCGACCGCTCGAACCCGCGACCTGGGATGCGTTCGCGGCCCTGGTCGAGCGGAACGGTGGCGTCTTCGGCGGCTGCTGGTGCATCGGCTACCACCCCGAGGGTGTGAGCCGCATGTCCGCGGAGGAGAACCGTGAACGGAAGCTGGCGCGAGTCCAGGCCGGTGAGACCCACGCCGCCCTTGTCTTCGACGGTGACGACGCCGTCGGTTGGTGCCAGTTCGGAACTCCGGCCGAACTGCCCAGGATCAAGCACCGGCGCGCCTACCAGGAGCAGCCGCCAGAGCCACCGGACTGGCGGATCACCTGTTTCTACGTCGACCGGCGCCGGCGCGGGCAGGGCATCGCGGCCGCGGGGCTCGACGGCGCTCTGAAACTGATCGCGTTGCAGGGTGGTGGCGCCTGTGAAGCCATCACCGAGGACACCTCCGGCCGAGAGGTCCCCGGGCGATTTCTGTTCAGCGCCAGCCTGGCCCTCTTCGAGCGGTACGGATTCACCCCCCAACGCCAGGTCGGCAAACACGCCTGGATCGTCCGCAGACGCATCGACCCCGCCGAACCCCAGAGCGTCCGCAGCCCGGCCCTAAAACCTCGCGTGTAGCCCCAGAGTCTGGACAGTCTGGGATTTACTCCGCAGACGGACGCGCACGCTGCTGGGTGCGCCGCCGCCCGGTCAGGGGGTTGGGGTTGAGCGCACGGTGGGAGCGGCCGCCGGCGTGGCCGCGACGGCGGGCGCAGCCGTTGACTGCGGGCGTGGACGCGGGAGCCGGCGTGGACGCGGGAGCCGGCGTGGGAGGTCGGGGTAGCACCCGGAGCGGGTGCTGCGGTGGCCCCGGGGGTGGACTGCGGCGAGGGCCCGGCGCCGGGAGCAGCGGTGGATCCCGGGCTGGGTGTCGCGGAGGGCGCGGTCCCAGGGGTCGGCGTGGCTCCGGCCGGTGAGGGGAGCAACCTGGCCGGGTCGGTCAGCGGATTCCGGATCCCGGGCCCAGGCGGGCCGACCAGCGGTCCCGACAGTCCGGGGGTGCCGGGCTGCGTGACCAGGCCTCCAACCAGGAGCGCGGCCACGACCGCCGCCGCCGCCGCCGTCGGGATAGCGATCGCCTTGCCCACGGTCGCCACCCGCTCTCCTGTGGTTTGGGACGAGTGCAGGAAGCGGAGCCGCTCGGGCGTGAGCTTGATGCCCTCGGCCGCCATCCCGGCCAGCGGTGCGTTCGCGTAAACGGACGCCTGCCAGCCGATGAAGACGGCGAGCACCACGGTCGCGATCCCCGGCGACCTCACCAGCATGGCCACGCCGGCGAGGGCGGTCACGAGCGCGATCAGCGACTCGGTCCGGGAGGCGGCGAGGGCGCGCAGCCAGCTCGCACCCCCTTCCGGTGCCTTGGGCGTGCGCAAGAACGCGGTCTGGGCGCGAATCAGCCCGCGCACGCAGGCGAGGGCGGTGATCCAGCTCAAGGCGAACCAGATCCGCATCGCCCACAGGGCGTCCCGCCACCGGCAGCCGGTGCTCGCCCGCAGGGCCCACAGGGCGCGGGCCAGGCCCGTCACCAGGAGGGCGAGCGGGATCGCGAGGACCGAGACCGTCACCTGCCGGACCGGCAGGCGCTGGTGAAACGCGACCGCTACCGCCGTCGCCAGCAGGAGCATCGTGAAGAACACCTGGAGCAGATCACCAAACCAGTGCAGTCCGCCCGCCAGGTAGTGGATGCGCTGGCCCCAGGTCAGCCGGAGCTTCCCGAATCCGAGCAGGTCGCGCCAGTGCTGGTGCAGGATCTGGATGCCCCCCAGCGCCCATCGAAAGCGCTGCTTCTTGAGACCGTCGAAGGTGAGCGGCATCATTCCCTCGCCGCCCGCCTCAGGGACGAAGATGCCCCTCCAGCCGCGGCCGAGGAGCCGGAGGCTGGTCTCCGCGTCCTCCGTGATGCAGGTCTCGTCCCAACCCCCGATCGCCTCCAGGGCGCTGCGCCTCAGAAGGCCCATGGTGCCGGCGAAGATGATCGCGTTCCGGTGCGCCCGGGCCGGCATGCTGAGGGCGAAGAAGTAGCGGTAGCTGTAGTAGAGCCCGCGCAGGTACGGCTCGTCCTGCCAGTCGCGGTACTCCTGGGGCGTCTGCACGAACGCGACGTTGGGATCGGCGAAGTAGCCGGCCACGTCGCGCAGCCAGCGTGGATTGACCGTGTAGTCCGAGTCGACCACGCCGATCACCTCCACCTCCCCGGGGAGCCGCCGCGTGGCCTCGTTGAGCGCCCCCGCCTTGTAGCCGGGCCAGTTCTCGAGGTGGAGGAAGGAGAAGCGAGAGCCAAGGCGCCGGCAGTACTCCTCGATCGGCTGCCAGAGCGCGGGGTCGGTGGTGTTGTTGTCGACCACCTGCACCAGCAGCCGGGGGTAGTCGATGCGCGCGAGCGCCTCCAATGTCCCCGACACCACCTCCACCGGCTCGTTGTAGGTGGGCACCTGGAGCGCCACCACCGGCAGGTAATCGGACGGTGGCGGCGGCAGCGGCACCTCGCGCCTGCCGAGCACGTCGAGCATCTCGAAGACGTAGTAGATCGAGAGCAGCAGGGCGCACATCTCCACCAGGAGCAGCACGATGGAGACGACCAGGCCCAGGACCCCCAGGGTCTCGGTGGCGGTCAGGGCGGCGGCATACACGACATACGCGATGGCTGAGAGGACGGCCGTGCCGAGGACCTGGCTCGCGATCCAGCTCCAGCGCCGCAGCAGCAGGCGCAGCAAGAGCGTCACCAGGAAGGCGAGCGCGACGAGCCCCACGGTGAGATACCGATCCCATCCCAACAGGAGCGTCAGGACAAACCCGGCGCCGGCCAGGACCGCGGTACCCAGGGGAAGACCGACCCAGATCCGGGAGCGGGAAAGCCCGGGGATCAGGGCCAGAGCCGTGGTCGTACAAACAGCGAGCGCGTAGAAGCCAAGAGCTTGAAGCAACAAAGGTGACAGCTATCATATCAGGTAATGCGGTACCTAGCCGTCGCGGCCGTGTTCGTTCTGCTGGCCGGCGCCGGCGCAAACGGCGTCGCCGCGACCCACCGCGGGAGCCATCCCGTGACGGCGGCGAGCGCGCTGCGTCAGACCTGGGAGGGCTACAAGAGCGTCTTCATCCAGGGTGACGGGCGCGTCATCGACCGCGAACGCAACCAGGTCACCACGTCCGAAGGGCAGTCCTACGCCATGCTCCGCGCGGTCTGGATGAACGACCAGCCGGCGTTCTCCCAGGTGTGGGGATGGACCCAGAACAATCTGCGCGTGCCCGGTCAGCCACTCTTCGCCTGGCTCTGGGGGCAGTCCGGCAATGGCAGCTGGACCGTCCTCGACCCCCACAGCGCGGCCGATGCGGACGAGGACATAGCGCTCGCTCTGGTGCTCGCCGGCCATCGCTGGGACGACTCCTCCTACCTGTCTGACGCGGAGTCGGTGCTGTCGCAGATCTGGTCGGGGGAGGT
This sequence comes from Candidatus Dormiibacterota bacterium, assembly GCA_963808785.1. GTDB lineage: Bacteria > Chloroflexota > Dormibacteria > Dormibacterales > Dormibacteraceae > CAVTSA01. The sequence goes on from CAWEGH010000001.1 coordinate 30,732, forward strand.
CGGGACCGTTGGTGGCCGGCCCTACCTGACCGCGGGAGACTGGGCGGTCGGCCCGCGGCAGCTGGTCCTCGATCCTTCCTACCTGGCGCCCGCCAGCTATCGGGTGTTCGCCGCCTTCGACCGCGGGCACGATTGGACGGCCCTGGTCGGCAGCTCCTACAGCGCCTTGCAGGCCTGCTCGTGGGCTCACCTGGGCGCCTCGAGAAGCGTCGGTCTGCCGCCCAACTGGTGCGTCCTCACACCGGCGGGGGCCTCCTCTTACACAGGCAACTCAGATGGCGACAACTTCGGGTACGACGCCTTCCGGGTCATGTGGCGCGTGGCGCTGGACGCTCAGTGGTTCGGTCCCTCGCAGGCCCGCTCCTACCTGCGCTCCATGGCGTTCCTCCGGGACCAGTGGGGACGGCATCACAGCCTGAGCGCGCAGTATCAGCACGACGGGACGCCGGTGGCGGGCGCCGGCGAGGACCCGACCGTGTATGGCGGCGACATCGGCGCCTTCGTGACAACGGCGCCGGCGGCCTCGCGAGCGATCCTTCAGCAGCGCCTGCTGGCGACCTATCAGTCGGGATCCGGGCCCGCCCACTGGGGCGACCCCAACAACTACTACGAGCAGAACTGGGTCTGGTTTGGCGTCGCGCTCGCCAGCGGCCTCCTTCCCCACCCGACCCGGTAGGTATCCGCCATCGGTCCTTGACGGCGACCGCTCGCCCGCCTACTCTCGACGTGCCGGCGAGCGGAGTCTTCGTCTGGCACGTGGTCAGCGGGAGCGGGAGGGAGGCAAGGCGAAGTGTCGGACTCAGCAGGCGGGTCCTCGGGGAAGCCGTCCGGAACCTACCAACACGGATTGCGGCGTGCGATCAACACACTCGGGAACGTCGCCATCTCGGTGTCGGGAATCACTCCCACGGCATCGGTGTTCATTATCGCGCCGGTCGCGTTCGCCGCGCAGGGCACGGGGACGTTCTGGGCGTTCGTGATCGCGGCCGTGATCGGCATCGGGATGGCAATGTGTTGGGGCGAGCTGGGCTCGGCCTATCCCGTGGTGGGCGGCAGCTACTCGCTCGTGTCAAGAGTGCTGGGGCGGCCGACCGGCTTCGTCGTGTTCGTCTTGGTGCTCGTCACCGCGATCATCATTCCCAGCTCGATCGCGCTTGGCGCCGGCCAGTACCTCTCTGTCATCTGGCCGGGAGAGAACGCGAACCTCGTCGGCGCGGCGATCATGGTCATCACGGCCATCATCGCGATGCTCACCATCGATATCAATGCCCGGGTCACGGGCGGCTTCCTGACACTGGAACTGTTGGTGGTGCTGGTGGTGACTGTCCTGGGCTTCACGCACATTCACCAACCGGCATCGGCGCTGATCTTTCCACACACCTTTGATGCCCACGGGAACAGCTTTCCGCTCACGTTGGGCGCGGTGCTGACCGGTGTCGCGACCGGCGTCTATGCGTACAACGGTTATGACTCGCCGATCGTCTATTCGGAAGAGACCAGCGGGCCTCAGAAGAACATCGCGAAGGCCGTCTTCTGGTCCCTGGCGATCACGGTGGCCGCGGAGTTGATTCCGGTCGTCGCCGCGCTGATCTCGGCGCCCGACCTGGCCAAGCTGACCACCGCCGTCACGCCTATGCAGTACATGATCACCGCCGTCGGTGGCAGCACGCTCAACACCATCATCAGCCTCGGTGTCGCGCTCGCTATCTTCAACGCCACGCTGGCGATCATCCTCAGCGTTTCCCGGATCCTCTTCAGTTCCGGTCGCGACCGCGCCTGGCCGGAGCCGATCAGTACCTGGCTCGCCTCACTCCACCCCAGGCTGCGCACGCCCTGGCTCGCGACGGCCTTCGTCGGCCTGGTCGGCGCCGTCCTCACCGGCGTGTCCAACCTGGCGGCCCTGGTCACGTTCACGGGCGTGATCCTGGTCGTGATCTACGCGCTGATCGCGCTCTCCGCCGTGGTCAGTCGCATGCGACAAAAGGGCCTCTTCCGGCCCTATCGAATGCCGCTCTGGCCGGTCCCTCCGCTCGTGGCTCTCGCCGGGCTGATGGTGGTGGCCACCCAGCAGACCCTTCACGACGTCGGCATCGTCGCCGCCTTCGTCGCCGCCGCGCTCATCTACTACGTGATCTACCTCCGGGGCAAGCAGGACACCCGCTGGGTGATGCTGGAGCCGACCACCGCCGAGAAGGAGGCGCTTGCTCAACCCGAAGCCGGACCGGCCGGTCAACTCTGATGAGGGCCCGGGAGCTTGGGATCGTGGTCGGGAGCGGCCGGCCGGGTCCACGCAACGCCATCACGGACGTGGCGGGAGTCCGGGTCGGCCACACGACCCTGATCTCGGGCGAGGGTGCACTGCAGGTCGGCAAGGGACCCGTGCGGACCGGGGTCACGGTGATCGTGCCTCGCGAAGGCTCGATCTGGACCGAGCCGCTCTTCGCCGGCTGCCACCGCCTCAACGGCAACGGTGAGATGACCGGCCTGGAGTGGGTCCGGGAGTCAGGCACCCTCACCTCGCCGATCGCCTTGACCAACACGCACAGCGTCGGAGTCGTACGCGACGCCTTGATCGCCGACGAGGTGCGGGCACGGAGACCGGATGAGTTCTTCTGGGGCCTTCCTGTGGTCGCCGAGACCTGGGACGGGATGCTCAACGACACGAACGGGCTGCACGTCCGCCCCGAGCACGTCCACGCCGCGCTCGCCTCGGCCGCGGCGGAGCCCGTGCTGGAGGGCAATGTCGGCGGTGGGACGGGCATGATCTGCCACGGGTTCAAGGGAGGCATCGGCACCGCCTCCCGCGTGGTGGTGCAGGAAAACCGCGACTACACCGTCGGGGTGCTGGTCCAGGCGAACCACGGCCGTCGAGACCGCCTGCAGATAAACGGAGTCGAGGTCGGCAAGGCGCTGCCGGCGAACGAGGTGCCGCTTCCAGAGGCGCCGGCGACAGCGGGCGCCGGCTCGATCATCGGCGTCGCCGCCACCGACGCCCCGCTGATACCCACCCAGTGCACCCGGCTCGCTCAACGGATCGGGCTGGGGGTCGCTCGCACGGGAGGAATCGGTGAGCACTGGAGCGGCGACCTCTTCCTGGCGTTTTCGACCGGCAATCGCGGGCTCCCCGCCAGCGATCTGGGCCAGCGGACGGATTTGACGGTGCACCTCGAGATGCTCTCCGACACCTACATCACGCCGCTGTTCGAGGCCGTCGTGGAAGCCACCGAGGAGGCGATCGTGAACGCGCTCCTGGCGGCCGAGACGATGGAGGGACGCGACCGGATCACGGCCCACCGGCTCGACCCCGAGCGTCTGCTCGGCATCCTGCACCCGGCCCGCGCGTAGCGAACACCGCTGCGCTGCACCCTGGTCGGCCGGGGCGGAGATGGTGTCACGGCTCAGGATGCAGGCGGATCTTGTCGGAGACCCGGTCCACCCCGCCGCATTGTGGCCGGCCCAATCGTCTCCCGGGCATCCGCCGGCGCCGAGCTCGCAAGAAAGCCACGACGTTGGGCCGCTGCCAGGTCATGAGGTCGTCGCGGACGGCGATCGCTATCTTGAGGCGATCGCTATCTTGATCGGGAAGCGCATCAGGGGCCCGCTGTTACTTCGATCCTGACGAGTTCGATGGACGCGACCAGCGTGCCGCTACCCGTCCTTGGCCGACGCCTGTGTTCTCGAGCGACTGCTAGCGTGGCGTGGGTGAACGCCGCGATGGATCGTGACGCCATAACCCGGGCGCGTGTGGAGCAGCACTGGGAGGCCTCCGAGCGCGGGGACACCGACACCGAGCACGCGATCTACGCCGAAGAGGCCATCCTGGACTACCCGCAGTCCGGGGAGCGCTTCCGGGGCCGGTCAAAGATCCAGGCGCAGCGCGGTGGGCACCCGGCTGAACGCCACTTCAGGGTGCTGCGCATCAGGGGCGCCGGCGACCTGTGGGTGAGCGAGTGCGTGATCACCTATGACGGCGCGCCCACCTACTCGGTGAGCGTCATGGAGTTCACCGGCGATCTGGTCACGCACGAGACCCAGTACTTTGCCGACCCGTTTCGGGCGCCTGCCTCGCGGGCGACCCTGGCTGAGTCGATCCCTGACCACGATCGGTGATGGTGACGGCCCCGCGCGGGCCCCGCCGACGGGAGCGCGGTGTAGGCACGAGCTTCGAAACCCCGGCCCCACAGTTGGGACAGGTCTGGTCGCCCGCGAAGAACGAACCAACAAACGAACTGGCCAGGCCCGATCGTCGCGACCTCGCCTGCGGTGGCTCCGTCAGCTGCCGGCGGTGCCAGTCATCTGTGGCGACGCTCACGGGTTCCCCCACCGTACCCGGTGTTGGGAAGACCCGGTACCGTCGCTGTGGCCGCGGTTATGACGACCTGTTCGGTGGGGTCGTTGCACTTGGCGGCAGCCGGATTGTTCCTGCTGTCGCCGCTGTAGGTCACGACCCATTGGTAGGTGCCCGGCGTGGTGGCGGTGAAGCCAGGGGAGACCGCGGTGGAGGCCGTGAGCGGGATGTCCTTGAAGGCGCGGCTGCCGGCGACCAGGTCAGTGGTGCAATCGGTGTCCCCAGGGCCGTAGAGGGCGAAGGAGACGGTTCCCGTGGGATCCATCCCCGCGTTGACGCGGGCGTGGTCGGAGATGGCGGTGCCGACCGGGCCACCCGCGGAGGGGGTGGTGACCATGGTGGGACTGGCGTTGCTGATATCGACCATCTCGTCGGAGCAGCCGGAGCTGATGGGCTCGTTGTTGGCGTCGCCGTTGTAGGTGGCGACCCAGCGGTAGGCGCCGACCTGGGTGGTGGTGAAGGAGCCAGAGGCGACGGTGAGCGAGCCCAGCGTGTGGGTGGAGGTGAAGACGGGGGTGCCGGTGCAGGTGGTGTCGCCGGGCCCGAAGAGTTTGAAGGTGACGGTGCCGCTGGGGTTGAAGCCGCCGGACACGGTGGCGGTGTCGGAGATGGAGGTGCCGACGCCGCCACCCGGTGCGGGTTTGGTGTCGATCGCCGGCGTGGCCTGGGTAAGGGTCACCGGCTCGTCCTCGCAGCCGGAACCGACGGACGAATTGTTGGCGTCACCGCTGTAGACGGCGACCCAGCGGTGGGTGCCGGCGGCGGTGGTCGTGAACGAGCCGGAGGCGGCGCTGCCCCCGGAGAGAGGGCTGGTGGCGATGAAGACCGGGGTCCCGGTGCAGGTGGTGTCGCCAGGCGCGAAGAGCTCGAAGGTGACGGTGCCGGTGGGGCCGACACCTCCACTCAAGGTTGCCCGGTCCGAGATCGAGGTGCCGACCACCCCCCCTGCCGAGGGGGTGGTAGCGATGGTGAGCGTGGCCTGCGTGGTGTCGACCTGCTCTTCTGTGCACTTGGTGCTGGTGGCGGCGTTGTTGGTGTCCCCGTTGTAGGTGGCGATCCAGTTCCAGGTGCCGACGACATTGGTCGCGAAGGAGCCGGAGGTGGCCATCCGCCCGCTGAGCAGGTTGGTGGAGCTGAAGACGGCAGGGCCGGCACAGGTGGTGTCACCGGGCGCGTAGAGATTGAAGGTGACATTGCCAGTGGGGCTGAAGCCACCGCTCACCGTCGCGGTGTCCGAGAGGGAGGTGCCGACCACACCGCCTGCCGACGGCACGGTGGTGATGACCGCCGATGTTGCCTGGCCGATCACCACCTCTTCGTCCATGCAGCCGGAGGCGACGGAGGCGTTGTTGGCGTCGCCGTTGTAGGTCGCGATCCAGCGGTGGGTACCGGCGATGGTGGTCGTGAACGAGCCGGATCCGATGCTGCGCGCGACCAGCGGGACGGTCTGGAGGAAGACCGGCGTCCCGGTGCAGGTGGTGTCGCCAGGCGCGAAGAGCTTGAAGGTGACAGTGCCGGTGGGGTTGTGACCGCCGGTCACGGTCGCCGTGTCAAAGATGTCGGTGCCGACCACCCCGCCCGCCGAGGGGAAGGTCTCGATCTTGGGAGCGGCCTGTGTATCGCTCACCGGCTCGTCCTGGCACCCGGAGCTGACGGTGTTGTTGTTGGCGTCGCCATTGTAGGTGGCGACCCAGCGGAACGTGCCCACGGTGTCGGTCGTGAAGGTGTCCGAGGTGGCCTTACCCGCGCTGAGAGGATTGGTGGACGTGAAGACCGGGGTTCCGGTGCAGGTGGTGTCGCCGGGCGCGAAGAGCACAAAGGTGACTGAACCGGTGGGGCCCACGCCCCCGCTCACCCTGGCGGTGTCCGAGATGCCGGTCCCCACCACGCCGCCGGGCGAGGGCGTGGTGACGATGGTCGGGGTGGCCCTGCCGATGATGACGGGCTCGTCCGTACACCCGGTGCTGGTGGAGGCGTTGTTGGCGTCGCCGTTGTAGGTGGCGACCCAGTGGTGGGTGCCCACCGTGGCGGTCATGAAGGATCCCGAGCCGGCGCTCCCTCCGCTGAGCGTGGCGGTGGAGGTGAACAGCGGGTTTCCGGTGCAGGTGGTATCGCCGGGGGCGAAGAGCCTGAAGGTGACGGTGCCGGTGGGATGGAAACCACCGCTCACGGTCGCGGTGTCGGAGATGGTCGTCCCCACCGCTCCCCCAGCCGAGGGGGTGGTGACGACGGTCGGGGTGCTGTTGGCAATGGTCACCGGCTCGTCCTGGCAGCCGGAGCTGACGGTGGTGTTGTTGGCGTCACCGCCGTAGGTGGCGACCCAGCGGTAGGTGCCGGTGGCGCTGCTCACAAAGGAGCCGGAGCCCGCGCTGCCCCCGGACAGAGGGTTGGTGGCCACGAACACCGGGGTCCCGGTGCAGGTGGTGTCGCCGGGCGCGAAGAGCTCGAAGGTGACGCTGCCCGTGGGGCTGAAGCCACCGCTCACCGTCGCCGTGTCCGAGATCGCCGTCCCCACCACACCGCCCGTCGACTGCAGGGTCGCGATGGTGGGGGTGGCCTGGCTGGTGTCGACCTGCTCTTCTGTGCACTTGGTGCTGGTGGCGGTGTTGTTGACGTCCCCGTTGTAGGTGGCAACCCAGTTCCAGGTCCCGACCGCGTCGGTCGTGAACGAGCTGGAGACCGCGCTTGCGCCGCTCAGCGGGTTGGTGGAGGTGAAGACCGCCGTCCCCGCACAGGTCAGGTCGGTGGGCGGGAAGAGCTCGAAGGTGACGCTGCCGGTGGGGCTGTGCCCACCGCTCACCGTCGCCAGGTCCGAGATCGCCGTCCCCACCACCCCGCCCGCCGAGGGCACGGTGGTGATGACCGCCGACGAGGCCCGGCCGACGGTGACCGGTTCCTCGGTGCAGCCGGAGGCGACGGAGGCGTTGTCGGCGTCGCCGTTGTAGGTCGCCACCCAGTGGAAGGTGCCCACCGCCGTCGTCGTGAAGGCGGCGGACCCGGTGCTGCGCGTGACCAGCGAGACGGTGGAGACGAAGACCGGGGTCCCGCTACAGGTGGCGTCGCCGGGCCCGAAGAGCTTGAAGGTGATGGTGCCGGTGGGGTTGTCACCGCCGCTCACGGTCGCGTCGTCAAAGATCTCGCTCCCGACCGGGCCACCGGCCGAGGGGAAGGTCGCGATCGTCGGAGTCGCCTGGCTCTCGCTCACCGGCTCGTCCTGGCAGCCCGAGCTGACGGTGGTGTTGTTGGAGTCCCCGCTGTAGATGGCGACCCAGCGGAGGATGCCGACAGCATGGACGCTGAAGGAGTCGGAGGTGGCGCTGCCCGCGCTGAGAGGGTTGGTGGACGTGAAGACCGGGTTCCCGGCACAGGTGGTGTCGGAGGGCGGGAAGAGCCGGAAGGTGACAGTGCCGGTGGGGTGGAACCCGCCACTCACCGTCGCGGTGTCCGAGATGGCCGTCCCGGCCGGGCCGCCGGCCGATGGGGTGGTGACGATCTCGGGGGTGGCCAGGGCAACGGTGACCGGCTCGTCGGTGCAGCCCGAGCTGACGGGGACGTTCTTCGCGTCACCACCGTAACTGGCGATCCAGCGATAGGCGCCCGGGTGGGTGGTCGTAAACGGACCCGAGCCGGCGGCGCCTCCGGTGAGCGTGCCGGTGGTGGTGAAGACCGGGGTTCCGGTGCAGGTGGTGTCGCCAGGGCCGAAGAGCGTGAAGGTGACGCTGCCGGAGGGGTTGAAGCCGCCGCTCACGGTCGCGGTGTCAAAGACGAACCCGCCCACCACGCCGCCGGGCGAGGGCGTGGTGACGATGGTCGGGGTGGCCCTGCCGATGATGACGGGCTCGTCCGTACACCCGGTGCTGGTGGAGGCGTTGTTGGCGTCGCCGTTGTAGGTGGCGACCCAGTGGTGGGTGCCCACCGTGGCGGTCATGAAGGATCCCGAGCCGGCGCTCCCTCCGCTGAGCGTGGCGGTGGAGGTGAACAGCGGGTTTCCGGTGCAGGTGGTATCGCCGGGGGCGAAGAGCCTGAAGGTGACGGTGCCGGTGGGATGGAAACCACCGCTCACGGTCGCGGTGTCGGAGATGGTCGTCCCCACCGCTCCCCCAGCCGAGGGGGTGGTGACGACGGTCGGGGTGCTGTTGGCAATGGTCACCGGCTCGTCCTGGCAGCCGGAGCTGACGGTGGTGTTGTTGGCGTCACCGCCGTAGGTGGCGACCCAGCGGTAGGTGCCGGTGGCGCTGCTCACAAAGGAGCCGGAGGCCGCGCTGCCCCCGGACAGAGGGTTGGTGGCCACGAACACCGGGGTCCCGGTGCAGGTGGTGTCGCCGGGCGCGAAGAGCTCGAAGGTGACGCTGCCCGTGGGGCTGAAGCCACCGCTCACCGTCGCCGTGTCCGAGATCGCCGTCCCCACCACACCGCCCGTCGACTGCAGGGTCGCGATGGTGGGGGTGGCCTCGGCTGGTGTCGACCTGCTCTTCTGTGCACTTGGTGCTGGTGGCGGTGTTGTTGACGTCCCCGTTGTAGGTGGCAACCCAGTTCCAGGTCCCGACCGCGTTGGTCGTGAACGAGCTGGAGACCGCGCTTGCGCCGCTCAGCGGGTTGGTGGAGGTGAAGACCGCCGTCCCCGCACAGGTCAGGTCGGTGGGCGGGAAGAGCTCGAAGGTGACGCTGCCGGTGGGGCTGTGCCCACCGCTCACCGTCGCCAGGTCCGAGATCGCCGTCCCCACCACCCCGCCCGCCGAGGGCACGGTGGTGATGACCGCCGACGAGGCCCGGCCGACGGTGACCGGTTCCTCGGTGCAGCCGGAGGCGACGGAGGCGTTGTCGGCGTCGCCGTTGTAGGTCGCCACCCAGTGGAAGGTGCCCACCGCCGTCGTCGTGAAGGCGGCGGACCCGGTGCTGCGCGTGACCAGCGAGACGGTGGAGACGAAGACCGGGGTCCCGCTACAGGTGGCGTCGCCGGGCCCGAAGAGCTTGAAGGTGATGGTGCCGGTGGGGTTGTCACCGCCGCTCACGGTCGCGTCGTCAAAGATCTCGCTCCCGACCGGGCCACCGGCCGAGGGGAAGGTCGCGATCGTCGGGGTCGCCTGGCTCTCGCTCACCGGCTCGTCCTGGCAGCCCGAGCTGACGGTGGTGTTGTTGGAGTCCCCGCTGTAGATGGCGACCCAGCGGAAGGTGCCGACGGTGTGAGTCGTGAAGGTGTCGGAGGTGGCGCTGCCCGCGCTGAGAGGGTTGGTGGACGTGAAGACCGGGTTCCCGGCACAGGTGGTGTCGGAGGGCGCGTAGAGGTTGAAGGTGACGGTGCCTGAGGGGTTGAGGCCCCCGCTCACCCTGGCCGAGTCCGAGATGCCGGTCCCGACCACACCGCCCGGCGATGGGGTGGTGACGATCTCGGGGGTGGCCTGGCCGACGGTGACCGGCTCGGCGTTGCAGCCGGAGCTGACGGAGATGTTGTTGGCGTCCCCGTTGTAGGTGGCGACCCAGTGGAAGGCACCCACGGCGTTGGTGGTGAAGGAGTCTGAGCTGGTCGTGCCCGCGACCAGCGGGTTGGTGGAGGTGAAGGCCGGGGTTCCCGTACAGGTGGTGTCGCCAGGGCCGTAGAGGTCGAAGGTGACGGTGCCGGTGGGGCCGGCGCCTCCGCCCACAACCGCCGAGTCAGAGATCGAGATGCCGACCGCACCGCCTGGCGAGGGCGTGGTGGCGATGGTCGGGGTGGCCCGGCCGACGGTCACCGGCTCCTCGGCGCACCCGGAGCTGACGGAGACGTTGTTGGTGTCGCCGTTGTAGGTGGCGACCCAGCGGTAGGTCCCGGCGGCGGTGGTCGAGAAGGGGCCGGAGTCGGCGCTGCCGCCGCTGAGCGTGTTGGTGGAGGTGAAGATCGGAGGCCCGGCGCAGGTGGCGTCACCCGGCCCGAAGAGGTTGAAGGTGACGCTGCCGGTGGGGCTGTGGCCGCCGCTCACGGTCGCCGTGTCGGAGATCGCTGAACCGGCCGGCACGGACGCCCGCTGGGTGGGACTGAGGGTGCTGATGGCCGGGGTGGCCTGGGTGGTGCCGACCTGCTCGTCCTGGCAGGCGGTGCTGGTGGCGGCGTTGCTGGCGTCGCCGTCATAGGTGGCGACCCAGTTCCAGGTGCCGACGGCGTTGGTCGTGAAGGAGCCCGAGGTGGCCGTCGGGGGGCTCGCCGAGCTCAGCGTGTTGGTGGAGGTGAAGACCGCCGTCCCGGCGCACGTGGGGTCGTCAGGCGGGAACAGGTTGAAGGTCACCGTGCCGGTGGGGCTGTGGCCGCCGGTCACGGTCGCCGTGTCGGTGATCGCGGTGCCGACCACGCCGCCCACCGAGGGCACGGTGGTGACGACCGCGGAGTGGGACACGCCGATGTCGACCGGTTCGGCGGCGCAGGCGGAGCTGACGGAGGCGTTGTTGGCATCGCCGCTGTAGGTGGCGATCCAGTGCCAGGTGCCTACGGCGTTGGTGGTGAAGGCGCCGGAGCCGACGCTGCGCAGGGCAAGCGGGGTGGTGGAGGTGAAGACCGGGGTGCCGGTGCAGGCGGGATCGCTGGGTGGAAAGAGCGTGAAGGTGATACTGCCGGTGGGGTTGAACCCTCCGCCTACCGTCGCGGTGTCGAAGATGTCGATGCCGACCGGCCCACCCGCCGAGGGATCGGTGGCGATCGTCGGCGAAGCCTGGCCGATGGCGACCAGCTCATCCACGCAGCCGGAGCTGACCGCAGCGTTGTTCGCGTCCCCGTTGTAGGTGGCGACCCAACGCCAGGTACCGACGGCGTTGGTCGTGAAGGTGCCGGAGCTGGCACTTCCCAGGTTGAGCGGGCTCGTGACACTGAAGGCCGGAGTCCCCGAGCAGGTGGTGTCGGTGGGCGGGTAGAGGTCGAAGGTCACGGTGCCGGTGGGGTCGTGGCCGCCGCTCACGGTCGCGGAGTCAGAGACGTCGATCCCGACCGGGCCGCCCGTCGAGGGCGTGGTCGCGATGGTCGGCGTGGCCTGGGTGATGGCGACCGGCTCGTCCGAGCAGCCGGAGACGACGGTGGTGTTGTTGGCGTCACCGTCGTAAGCGGCGACCCAGAAGTAGGTGCCGGGTGCGGTCGGCGTGAAGGAGTCCGACCCGGCGCTGCCACCGCTGAGCGCGTTGGTTGAAACGAAGACGGGAGTCCCGACGCAGGTCGTGTCACCAGGCGCGAAGAGCTCGAAGGTGACGGTGCCGGTCGGCTTCAAGCCGCCACTCACGGTTGCCGTGTCCGAGACGGAGGTACCCACCGGCCCGCCCGCCGAAGCTGTGGTCGCGATGGTCGGGGTGGCGTGAGTGGTGGTCACCGGCTCGTCCTGGCAGCCGGAGCTGACGGTGGTGTTGTTGGCGTCACCGCCGTAGGTGGCGACCCAGCGGTAGGTGCCGGTGGCGCTGCTCACAAAGGAGCCGGAGCCCGCGCTGCCCCCGGACAGAGGGTTGGTGGCCACGAACACCGGGGTCCCGGTGCAGGTGGTGTCGCCGGGCGCGAAGAGCTCGAAGGTGACGCTGCCCGTGGGGCTGAAGCCACCGCTCACCGTCGCCGTGTCCGAGATCGCCGTCCCCACCACACCGCCCGTCGACTGCAGGGTCGCGATGGTGGGGGTGGCCTCGGCTGGTGTCGACCTGCTCTTCCGTGCACTTGGTGCTGGTGGCGGTGTTGTTGACGTCCCCGTTGTAGGTGGCAACCCAGTTCCAGGTCCCGACCGCGTTGGTCGTGAACGAACTGGAGACCGCGCTTGCGCCGCTCAGCGGGTTGGTGGAGGTGAAGACCGCCGTCCCCGCACAGGTCAGGTCGGTGGGCGGGAAGAGCTCGAAGGTGACGCTGCCGGTGGGGCTGTGCCCACCGCTCACCGTCGCCAGGTCCGAGATCGCCGTCCCCACCACCCCGCCCGCCGAGGGCACGGTGGTGATGACCGCCGACGAGGCCCGGCCGATGGTGACCGGTTCCTCGGTGCAGCCGGAGGCGACGGAGGCGTTGTCGGCGTCGCCGTTGTAGGTCGCCACCCAGTGGAAGGTGCCCACCGCCGTCGTCGTGAAGGCGGCGGACCCGGTGCTGCGCGTGACCAGCGAGACGGTGGAGACGAAGACCGGGGTCCCGCTACAGGTGGCGTCGCCGGGCCCGAAGAGCTTGAAGGTGATGGTGCCGGTGGGGTTGTCACCGCCGCTCACGGTCGCGTCGTCAAAGATCTCGCTCCCGACCGGGCCACCGGCCGAGGGGAAGGTCGCGATCGTCGGAGTCGCCTGGCTCTCGCTCACCGGCTCGTCCTGGCAGCCCGAGCTGACGGTGGTGTTGTTGGAGTCCCCGCTGTAGATGGCGACCCAGCGGAAGGTGCCGACGGTGTGAGTCGTGAAGGTGTCGGAGGTGGCGCTGCCCGCGCTGAGAGGGTTGGTGGACGTGAAGACCGGGTTCCCGGCGCAGGTGGTGTCTCCCGGCGCGTAGAGGTTGAAGGTGACGGTGCCTGAGGGGTTGAGGCCCCCGCTCACCCTGGCCGAGTCCGAGATGCCGGTCCCGACCACACCGCCCGGCGATGGGGTGGTGACGATCTCGGGGGTGGCCTGGTTCGCGAAGTAGTTCCCCGTGTCGCTGTCGGTGACCGGGGGCCCCACCGGCTTCCCGGAGTCGTCCACTCCTTGACCGGTCACTGTCGCCGTGTTCTGATGGTTGCCGAGCGCGGCATTGCCACCCGGCGCGGTACAGGTCATCGAGTCGCCGGGTGTGAGCGAGGTCGCCGGACAGGTGATGGTCCCCAGCACGCTGTCCGTGAGAGCGACCGGATCGAGGGTGACGTTGCCCGTGTTGGTGATCAGGTAGGTGAACGTGACGGGGTTGCCAAGGGGGACGTTGAGGCCGGGAGCGTCCGGCTCATGTTGGCCGTTGACGTTCTTGACCAGGGTGATGGCGGGAGTTGCCCCGAAGTAGTTGCCCATGTCAGTGGCGGTGACCGGCGACCCGAAGGGCGTGCCGGTGTTGTCGACCGGCTGCCCGGTCACGTTGGCCGTGTTGGTCTGCTGGCCCGCCACCGCGGAGTCCTGGGTCCCGGTGCACGTCATCGAGCCGCCCGGTGCGAGCGATGGCTGGGGACAGGTGATGGGACCGAGCACCGAGTCGATCAGAGTGACGTCGCCGAGGGTCACGTTCCCGGTGTTGGTGACCAGATAGGTGAAGGTGACAGGCGATCCTTCGGGGATGAAGGGGCCGGTGCCGGTGGGTACATGCTGCCCGTCGACGTCCTTGACCATTGCGATGCTCGGTGTGGCCCCGAAGTAGTTGGCCGTGTCACATACCTGGTCGGTGGGGGTGCCGGGGGTGCCGTCGACGATGGGTTGTCCGGTGACGCAGGCGGTGTCCGAGTGTTGGCCCACGACCGCAGGTCCGGCGTCAGCGGTACAGGTCAAGGTGCTGTGCGGGGCAATGGTGGCGTCCGCAGCTGGGACAGTCCCCACCCCAGGCACGTTGCAGGTGATGGTCTGAGCCGGGTTGTCCGTCAGTTTGAGATTGGTGACGGTCAGGTCGCCCGGGTTGGTGACGAGGTAGCTGTAGGTGACGGTCTGGCCGGTGGTGATGTGGAGACCGGGTGGATTCGGCTCGTGAACGCCATTGACGTCCTTCTCGATCTCCAGCGGGTAGGGCTCGATCTCCATGCCGACCTTGTTGGGCTCGGCCGGTGTCAGCTGGCTCCCGTTGTCGGTCCGGAACCCCGTGTAGGCGAAGGAGTTCCAGGCGACCTGGCCCGGGATGACCGTGGCAGGCGCCACCATCGGCCAGTCGATCTGTATCGAGGCGCCAGGTGCCAGTGTGCCGGCGTGCTGAAACTCGAGCGAGGCGACCGAGCTGATAGGGCTGGGCACGGTGGTGCTGAAGGAGCCGGACACGCAGCCTGGAGGGTTGTAGTTCAGGTCCGGCCGGCACGGGTTGGTGGAGGTCGAATACAGGACCGTCACGCCGGCCGGGGCGGTCACCGGGCCGGTGAGGAGCGGGCTCCATTGCGAGTCGCGGGGAGCGCTGGTGTTGAGCACCGCCGTGTCGCCGACGAAGGGCAGGATGTCGATCGCCGTGATTTTGTTGATGGGAACGTTGCCGGTGTTGGTGATCTGCATCCGGTAGTCGGCCGACCCGGACAGCGTCGTGTGACCGACGTTGGGGTACTTACTGAAGTCGGGGTCGAGCGAGCCCTTGATCAGCTTGATCGAATCGAGCGAGGCTCCGGTGGCGACGACCACCGTCGCCGTCGCCGGCGGGGTCGGCGTCGAGTTGTTGTCCGCGATCGCCGACGCGCTGTTGGTGAGGGTGGCAGGAGCGGTGCCCGGCTGCAGCACCGTCCGCAGGGTGAAGGTCCCGCTGGTACCGGGGGCGATGCTGAGGGCGGGGTCCGACCCCGCCCAGGACCAGATCACCGCGATCTGATTCGCGGCGCATCCGCCCCCGCCCGGCACTCTGGTGATCGACGTCGGCGCCGGGGTGAAGTTGGAGGGGGGGCCGCCGTTGGCGGGATCACCGGGATTTGACGGGTTGACCAGATCCAGGCCCGCGGGCAGGCAGTCGGTGACGACCGGGTTCAGGATCGGCGCCAGCGAGGTGGCCGGAGCTCCGAACACGAGCTGCCAGCTGACCGGGCTCGGCGGCGGTACCGGCGACGGCGTCGTGCGGGTCTTGGTCAGCGACATGTTGGGGACGGGTTCGGTGATGGTCTGGGTGGTGCAGGCCTGCGCCGGCGGATTCGGCGGGCTGGTGAACTGATCCGCGGTCATGGTGGCGCAGTTGACGACCGTGCTCCCCTTCAGAATCGGGAGACCAGACCGCGTTACCGCGTTGGGGGGGACCTGCAGGGTGAGAGTGAGGGTGAACCCGGCAGTTGCCGGACTTCCGCCCGTGAACCCTGGCGGCCGCGACCCGGTCAAGGTCACGCGGACCTCGGTCGCGGCGGCCGGGATCAGCGCGGTGCAGATGCCGCTGGTGCAACTCTTGCTGGCCACGACGAACTGGCCCGTGGTCGAATCGAGGTACTGCAGAATGTCGTTGTTGGCCAGACCGCTCGTGTCTGTGAAGGTCACATTGGTGGCCACGTTCTGAGCCGGATTCGTGTTGGACGGTAGAACGTCGTCCACCACCATGTTGGTGAGTGGGATGTTCCCGTTGTTCTGAGTGTTGATCGTGTAGGTGCCGTTTCCTCCCACCGGGACCGTCGACGGGGTGGCGGTCTTGGTGAGCGTCGCGGACGGGTTGGACGCCACCAGCGTGTTGGTCGTGCAGCCAGACGGGGTGACCGTCGCGCCCTGATAGGTGCCGGTGAGGTTGGCGCAGTTCTGAACCGCAACCGGCGGAGTGAAGGCCGAGGACGGGTAGGTGACCGTGATCGTGAGGGTTTGAGTGCTCCCGGGGTTGAGGTTGGGCAAGCTGCTCCAGGTGATCGTGTTGGTGGTGGCATTGCACGTCCCGCCGTTTGAGATCGCCGACACGTTCGCACACGTCAATCCGGCCGGCAGCGGGTCGGTGACGACATAGTTGGTGAGGGCTCCGCTCCCGGCCTGGCCGGTGTTCTTCACGGTGATCGTGTAGGTCGCCGGCTGGCCGACGGTGAACTGGGCGACCGCCGGGCTGGTCAGCGCCTTCCCGACCGTGATCTGTCCCGCCACGGGCGTGCTCAAGGTGTTGTTCACAGAAGCCGTCCCGGTCACCGGGGGACCACCGGTGACGGGGGTGCCGCTGCCCTGGACTGAGTTGGTGACGGTCTGGCCGTTCGTGAACCTGGCCGCGGGATAGTTCACCACCACCGTCCGCGACAAGGTGGTGCCTGGTGCCAGCGTGGTGGTCGAGGTCCACGTCACCCGGTTGGTGGCCGGATCGCACGTGCCGCCGTTTGAGGCTGACACGAACCCCGACGCGCACGTCAAACCCGCCGGCAGCGTGTCGACCATGCTGACCGGGTTGAGGCCCACATTGCCGGTGTTCTGGAAGCTCACCGTATAGGTGAAGTTCTGGCCGATGAGCACCGTCCCACCTGGTGACTTGGTGACCTTCGCGGCGGGCGCCGGCCCGACCGGAGTGTTGGTGGTCGAGGCCTTGGCGGTGACCGCAGTGGTGCTCCCGAGCGGGATCCCGCTGGCGGTGACCGAGTTGGTGATCGCGGTGCTTGCCGGAAACGTCGCCGGCGGGTAGGTGGCGACGAAGGTCTGGGTGAAATTCGCCGTGGTTGACGGGGCGGCCGGACCGGCCATCGTCCACGTGATGGTGTTGGTGGCCGCGTTGCAGGTCCCGCCGCCCGAGATTGACGACACATCCGCGCACGTCAACCCCGCCGGCAGCGCGTCCATCAGGGTGGGGGAGTTCAGGTTGACGTTGCCGGAGTTCCGCCAGGTGACGGTGTAGGTGGCCGGAAGTCCGACCACGAAGGGCGACGTGCTGAGGACCTTGGTGGCAGCCACGGCGGGCGTGACAACGGCAGCCACGGTGACCGGATTTGATTGGACCGTTCCAGCGTTGGAACCGGAAATCGTTGCAGTGTTCGTGGTCGAGGTGCCAACCGGGGTCGTGTTGGGCGGGAACTGGACCACGATTGCCACCTGACCGGTGCTGCCGGCGGCCAGGGGGTTCTCCATAACGAACGTGGCGGTCCCGGTGGTCGGGTCATAGTTCGTGCTCGCCGTGTGCGAGTCGCCGACCAGCGACACGTTGGAGGCGGCGTGAGACAGCTCCGGCGGCAGCACGTCCGCGATCGTCACGCCGTTGCAGGTCGTCGTCAGACTGGAGCACGAGTAGCTGAGGGTGTAGGTGAACGGCGTGCCGGGCGCCTGTGGCGTCGTGGGTCCCGACTTCACCAGAGTCAGCGTCGCCGGTGCCTGGGCCTGCACCCCGGGTGCCGTCATCACCGCGCCCAGCGCGAGCAGGCCGACCACCGACAGCACAACCGTCAGGCGCCCGAGGACGCGAGATCGGAGAGATCCACCCCGCCTATACCGCACCGTAACTGGTCACAGTACCGCCTTCAGCTACCGGTTGGCAACCGAAATTTGAACTCGCGGTGCGCGACAGACACGCCAATGTCCCGATGGCGTGGTCACTTTGTCTGATAGGGGAATGACAGCTAGTTCGGACCCCGATCGGCAAGCAGATGTGTAACCGCCTCGGTGATAAGCCCTGCTCCTGAAAGCACCTCGAAATCGAGGTACATCAGGATCGCGGCGTCGTAAGCGTCCACGTCGTCCAGTGCTGGGTAGTCGCCCTGGACATAGCGGACGAATCGATCAGCCGATGTTCACGTGGTGAAGGTATCGGTCCGACCGCGCCGGTGTTGTGGAAGGTGACGGCCAGCCCGGCGAGCATGTTCCCAGTCACGTTCAGCGTCACGGAGGACCCCGCCACCGCGGTCCAGTTGACCCCATCGCTCGAGGTGTAGGCGGTGAACGTGGTGCCGGATTGCGCCGACCTCCACGTAGGCCGGCGCCGCTCCTGAAAGGTCTCGATCTGAGCCGCGTTTCGAGCCTCCGGCACGATGACGGGTGAGTGGGATCGCGATCAATCGGAATCAGGTGAGGTCCCGGGTGGCCCTCCAGAGCAGGCGGCCGTCCCGGCCCTCCGGGCCCGCGACCACCCGGACCGTCAGTCCCGGGACCTCGAACAGCTCCGCCGCGTCCCGTCCGAAGTCCCAGTAGGCCAGGATGCCGGCCGGATCCAGGGGATCGCTGTGGTACTCGGGCTCCAGCAGGTGGACGACCTGTCCGTTGCTCACCTCGGCCCGCTGCCGCGTGACGGCGCGCGGTGGGACGGTGAAGAGGTGGAAGCCACCGGGCCGCAGCACACGCGCCGTCTCGCTGAAGGCAGCGCGCACATCCGGCACGTGCTCGAGCACATCGGAGGAGATCAGGACGTCCACTGACGCGTCGGCGAGAGTGAGCCGGGTGATGTCCTCACAGCGCGCGCCATCACCGCGGAGGGTGCCCGCCGGCTGGTCGGGCGAGTAGTAGGTTCGCACGTAGGTGCCGGCCCCGCTGAGAAGCCGGCGCAGGGGTGAGCGGGGATCCAGCTCGACGACGCTCAGCCGTGGCAGATCCGGGCAGGCCGCGCGCAGATACTCAGCGAGCATCTCGTAGCGGTGGTTGGCGCCGCAGCGGATGCACACCTTGAACTCGTCCCCGTCACTTAAGGACAGGTACAGGGTCCGGCGCAGGCAGCAGCGGCACTGACGCACGCGGCTCCCACGGAGATGGCGCAGGTTGGGCAAGACTCTGGTGCGCAGACGCTGCGGCAATCGCGCCAGCGTGGTGCCGGCGGTCATCTGATCAGCCCGGCTCCGCGCCACCCCGTCGCTGAGTCTTCGGATCTCTCCATGCGCCCCGCAAATCATGCTACCGAGCCGCGAAACCGCCGCGTTCGCGAGATCAACGTACTTCTCGACCACCTCACCATCTGGGGCCGGCTTGAGCGCTTCGTAGTGGGTGGTGCCGGTGCCTGCCTAATCATCAGCGGGTGCAGGAGGCCTTTCCATGACAGGCCCCGGGGTCCCGAAGTTCGCGCCGGGACTTGCCTTTGACCTTGCGGCCCAGCAGTGGCCGGCCGTCGGAATGCTGGTAAACCCCCGCGGGCTCTTTCGCGAGCGGCTCCTCCCAGCCGAGACACAGCGCGAGGAGGCGGACCGTGAAGCCGACGGCGAACGCGATACCCGATGACCACCAGGAACCCAGCCCGGCCGCGTCGCAGAACACCCAGACCAAGCCCGTGAGCGCGGCGATTCCAACGAACCATTCGCCGCGGATGAAGTGCTTGGGCGGAACCCAACAGGTGACGTCGGTGTAGTAGCGGCCGGCGGTCGGGCCGAAGACCGCCATCATGAGCGCCCAGGATTGGCAGATGCGCGTCCTCGGCGGCCATTGCCCCACGATCAGGTACCAGGCAGGGAGAACGAGGTCATGAACTGGAACACTCCCTCGCGGAACGGGCAGCCGGAGCCATAGGCGATCAGGTAGTCGACGACTCCCGCCACCAGGCACAACAAGATGCAGGCCGCAGTCCTGAAGGCGACCGGGGTCTTGTTCAGTAGCACGTCTCGGGTGATGCCGTCTCCGAGGCCCCCCAGGAGCGCCATGAGCGGGATGCCGACAATGGTGAAGTTGCGGTAGTGGTCCGGCCGGCGGGCCAGCGCGTGCCGTTCAGGGCGTTGGGTGGTGGCCTTCGCGTCCGAGGCCTATGGCCTCCCGCCGCATCGAGTGATTGGTAGTGTCGGCGCCACGGAGGTTCGGGCCGGGCCGGGCGGGGTCGAGCTGGTGAAGAGGGCGCTTATTGAGGTCATCAACGACGGAGCCCCCAAGCCGAGTTCGATCCATACCCATATCGGCAACGCCCAATTCTGGCGTCAGGGAACACCGACGGCGACTGAGCCATGCTCCAATGGACCGCGAGCGGGCCGCGCCGGAGTTTGCAACTAAGGGAAAGTGGGACGAGCGTGATCGGATACCTGGTGCGCCGGGTGGCGCAGTCCGCGATCGTGGTCTGGCTGGTCGTCACGGTGGTGTTCGTGTTGCAGCACGTGCAGCCCGGGAGCACGGCGGTGGTCGTACTCGGTCCGCGTGCCTATCCGGCAGAGATCGCCGCGTTCAACCAGGCGAGCGGGCTGAATGCTCCGCTGCCAGTGCAGTATGGCCGGTTCCTGCTGTCGGTCCTGCATGGGCAGCTTACGTTCGCGGGAACGCCTGCGCATAGCCCCTACCAGATCGTCAACGACTACGCCGCTGGCGTCAGTTTGCGGGAGCTGGTTGCCGGGCCGCTGACGAATACGCTGCTGCTGATAGGTCCCGCCCTGCTGGTGTCGATCCCAGCCGGGTTGGCGCTGGGCACCTGGCTGGCCACCGGCCCGGGGCCCGCCGATCCGGCGAGCTCCCCATGGACTGCCAAGGCAGTGGCCTGGCTGCGTGCGACAGTGAGCTTCGTCACTCAGGCCGTCTACGGCATCCCGGTGATGGTGCTCGGCCTGTTCCTGACCCAGGTGCTCGCCGTGAACGCTGGGCTGTTGCCATTCAACATGCCGCAGTGGCTGGTGGGTGACGTCCTGTCCGACCCAGTAGGGCTCGTGCTCCCGGTGCTGACGTTGGCGATTGTCAACATGGCCCTGTTCAGTCGCTACTTCCAGGCCGGCCTGATCGAAGGCTTCGCCTCTGACTACGCTCTCAAAGCGCGATCGGTCGGCGCATCGGGATGGCGGATCCTTACCCGGCATGTCGCACGCAACGCGGCGATCCCCGTCGTCACCGTCGCTGCGACGCGCATTCCGATCATCCTCAGCATCGAGGTGCCGCTGGAGGCGTATTTCCATTACCCCGGGATCGGGAACCTCGCCTGGATGGCGGCGATGGCGAAAGAGTCCTACACGGTACTGGGAGCGGTGCTCGTCGTCGGCATCCTTGTGGTCGCGTCCTCGTTCGCCGCCGACGTCATCTACCTCGCCCTTGACCCGCGCGTCCACTACCGCGGCGAAGTGTGACGAAGCGACGATGAGGCGCAGGGAGAGCGGAGCGGGCCTTCCGCTTGCGGCTGGGCGGGGCTGGCTGAGAGTGAAACGATGTTCCAGTTCAAAATCGGTGGTGCCCCCGGACGGATTCGAACCGCCGAGCAACGGATTAGAAGGGTGTGACAAGGCCAATTGGGCGCGGCAGGCCAGTGGGCCCGCGAGTTGCAGGCGTGTCGGCACGTCCCCTCCGGTCTCGGGCTATTTGCAGTATTCGTTGCAGTACCGGCCGACGCGCTCGGTCGCCATCGGCCGCCCGCAGGTCTGGGTCTCGCCGGATGCTCCGCGGGGGTACGCCCCCCATGTCCTGGTGTAGGATCACGGCGGCGCAGGTGGGCGCCACCGGACCCGCGGAGAGGACTGAGTCCACCACCGAGAGTCGGCTATCGTCGGCATTCGGGCCTCCGAGCCCCTGTTTGCGGGTTGCAGGTGGCGAAGGAGACACGAATGCGATCCCTTCCGGACAAGCCGGATTTGGCCCAGCTCCGCCGCCAGGCAAAGGAACTACTCCGTGCGGCGCAGGCCGGCGACCAGGGCGCGGGAGAGCGAATCCGAGAGGTGTCCAACCGCCTCTCGGCAGCGCAGAAGGCTCTAGCGCGAGAGTATGGCTATCCCTCTTGGACAAGGCTGAAACAGGCCATCGCCGACCAGCCGCTGCACGGAGTCCAGCCGCTCTTTCCTGACAAGCACGGTCGGAGGTCTGTCGCGACTGCGGGCACGTTCCTCAGATGGAGTCGCGATCACCTGGGATGGGATCCTGGGCCCATTCCGGCGGGGGCGGTCTTTACGTCGTCGGCATACGTAACGGCCTACCTGGCGAGTCAGGGTGAGCGTTTTTCGCCGTCGCGGTCTCTGACCATTGCGAACGGCACCATCTTCGCCGCCACCGGTGGCGATCGATCAACGGTTGCCGTCGCCTGCCTCGGGCCAGGTCCGACTGCGGTAGCCATCTGCCTCGAAACCCTTTGTGCGCTCGGGGTGCGGCGATTCGCAGTCATAGGCTCGGCACCTGCCATCTCAGGCAACGTGATGCCGGCCGATTGCGTGGTGATCGACCGCGCCCTCCGGGATGATGGTGTGTCACCGCACTACCTGCCACCGAGTCGCTGGTCATTCCCGGATCCCGCCCTTTGCGGTGAGCTGTGGGCGGCTGCGCGGCGTCGGAGCCTCAACTGCGTCCGAGGCCCAACCTGGACCGTTCCTACGCCGTTTCGAACGACAGAGGATGAGCTGCGAGAGGTGCGAGAGCAAGGTGTGATGACGACCGAACTCTCCGTCGCGGCGCTCTTCGCTGTGGCTACTGCTCTAGGTGCGAGGGCCGCAGCCGCCGTGATCGTAACGCGACAGCTCGGCACCGAAGGACTGCGCGAGCAACCGAACGCTGCTGTGCGGCGCGCCACACTCGAGCTGCTGGAGGCGGCGATCGAGTCCATGTGGACCACCGGGTTGGAGCGATGAGTGAAGACGAACTGCGAACTGACGAGGCGGGCCGAGCGAGCCGCTATTCGCTGGCGGGCGTGCGTGGCGCCACAATGGAGCGGCTAGAGCGCCTGGTGCAACGGGCGGTCGACGTGTTCCGGGCGGACGACAATATCCTCGCCGGCTACGTCGTTGGGAGCCTGGCGACGGATGACGCGGATCCATGGTCCGATGTGGACCTGCGCGCGGTTGCCCAGGACAAGAGCCGCACCGAACTTGTCGACCACTGGCGCCGGACGGTTGACGCGATCTCACCGACGGTTTCAGCGCAGATGTTCGGCGGAGGCCAGATCGGTGGTCTGTGTATCACGCCGGATTGGCTGCACTTCGATCTCGTTCTGAATCCCCGCTCGGCCGCGGAGATACCGCAGGAGGGCAGCTTGCGGGCGCTCATCGACAAGGAAGGCATCCTTCCGCACCAACCGGTCGCGGTGCCCCACAGCGGCGGAGCGCCCTTCTTTCCCGAGGAGCAGGTGCGGAGCTTTCTGTACATGCTCGGCAACATGGTCGCGGTGGTTGGCCGGAACGAGGCTATCTCGGGCACCAACGGTGTGGTCATGGTGCGCGACGTGATGCTGGTCAGACTCTTGCTGGCCGAGCGAGGCCTCCGTTCGACTCGGCGCGACGGAGGGAGCGGGATCTTCCCGTTCACGAAGAGGCTGCGGCCGTTCCTGACTGAGGAGCAGTACGGGGTGTTGACTGGCCTGCCACCGCTCGAGGCAACGCTTGATTCCGTGATCGACGGCTACGTCGCCCTTGGCCGCGCGTTCCTGCCACGGGCCAGACGATTAGCCGCCGCCACGGGGGCCGTGTGGCCGGAGGCTTACGAACGCGCGTCGGTCAGCTACTTCGAAAGGTCTCTGGGGGTCAGTATCGGCTGACAAAAGACTCAAATGGGCACCCTGGCGCCGCGTGAATCAGCTCGTGGACCAGGTGAGGTCCACGATTGGTGGTAGGTGTCGCGGACGCAAGGGGTCAGAGGGCGGAGAGCCGAGCAAGCACGCGCTGTGCCTGCCGCTCGGGAGCCCCGGGGGGATTCAGGCCCAACTCTGGATCCTGATCGAAGAGCACATGCAGCCATTCAACGGCGAAGAGCGCTCGATGGGTGGCCAGCGCGCTCCGTTCCTGGGCAGTGAGGTCGAACCGACCAACAAAGCTATCGGCGTCGAATGCTGTATCCACCCACGCAGAGACGTGCTCAGTGATCTCGGCCAACTCGGTCGCGAGTTCACTTCGCCCCGCGTACTCGAAGTCGACGACGCGGATGTCCGAGCCATCCCAAAGATAGTTCGAGAGGTTGCCGTCGCCGTTTGTGAACACCGGACGCGTGGAGGGAAAGGCGGGGGTGGCGAGCAGCCACTCGCGACTGGCCGTCTGAGCTCGCACTATGATCTCGGCCGTTGCGACCGGAAGTGCTGTGGCGCACCATGCCCGGGCGGTCTCGACGGCCCACGGGCCTGAGAAGGTCTTCTCCGGAAGCGTTGTAAGTGTGAGAGCGGGCACAGCATCGAAGAGACGGCGGGCACACGCCGCCAGCAGCCGTTCCTGGGCGGGCGTCACGCGATCTCCACGCAGTGCCTTCCCGGGTAAGCGGGACATGACGATCCAGGGTGGTACGTCGTCGAGGTGAGCCTCGTGGGGGATCGGCGCCAGACCAGGCGCATGCTCGGCAAGCTGGATGAGCGCCTCCCATTCTCGTGCGGGACGTTCGCCTGTACACCCGCGATAGCGCTTGATGACGTGCTCCCCACGCAAGTCGAGGTCGTGATTCATCCTGCGAAGGCCCCGCGCGTCATCAGTCGGTGATACCCGCCGCATCGGCCACCGCAGCGGCGATGTCGGCCGCGCGCGCTGTGCTGGAGTCGAAGGTGAGATCCGCCGGGATGCCGGCCATCAGAGACCGGTAACGCGCGTGTGCCGCAAAGTGGAAGTTCCGGACGGGCGAGGCGTCTCGCTCTTCGTCGTGCTGGACTCGACTCCAGGTCGTCGTGACGGGTGCATCGATCAACACGCGACACGGGTGCGCGCTCGCGGGTAGCTGGCCATAGAGCGCGGCCTGCTCATCCCGGTCGTAAATCGGCCCCAACGCGATGACCACATCCACCTCGGAGCGCATCCACTCGGCCACGAGTGCGCCGTGTGCTCGATGGGCGGCTGGCCAAAGATTGGCTCGACCATCTGGGGGGGCCACCATGTAGGCGACATCGTCGACGTCCGCGACCACGACCGTGCGGCCGGTTCGAACACAGTGGCCGGCAATGAGATCGGCTGTCGTGTTCTTGCCGGAGGCGATGGGCCCTACGATCGTGATGAGGATGGGCATCGGACCGACTCTAGTGTGTCGTCCGACAAATAGTTGGTGGTTGCGATAGCCTACTTGCATGCGATCGCCCGTACCCCCGCTGGAACTCAGCCAGGCGGATGAAGCGTTCCTGGCCGCCATCGCCAAGGCACAGACGGCGCCGCACGCCGAGGTGGTTCGCGCCCAGGCCTTGCTGATGGCCGGCGACGGCCTGGCGAACACCGCGATCGCCGCCGCCCTCGGCGTGTCGCCGAGCAGTGTGGCGAACTGGAGGGCGCGCTTCGCCGACGACGGTTGGGCCAAGCTCGGGAAAATCCGACCAGGTCGCGGGAGGAAGCCCTCGATTCCGGCCGCGAAAGTGGAAGCGATCGTGTACGCCACCCTTCACGAGATGCCGCCAGGTCATACCCACTGGAGCTGTCGAACGATGGCCAAGGCACAAGGTGTGAGTCCCGATACCGTGCAACGGATCTGGTCCGGACATGGGCTGAAGCCGCATCTGGTGAAGACCTTCAAGCTCTCCCACGATCCTCGCTTCGAGGAGAAGCTGACCGATGTCGTTGGCCTCTATCTGAACCCTCCCGAGAAGGCGATCGTGCTGTGTGTGGACGAGAAAAGCCAAATCCAGGCTCTCGATCGGACCCAGCCCGGGCTCCCCATCAAACGCGGGCGCGCGGGCACCATGACCCACGACTGCAAACGCAACGGAACCACCACCCTGTTCGCGGCGCTCGACGTGCTGACGGGCAAGGTGATCGGCGAGTGCCATCCCCGTCACCGCAACCGGGAGTTCCTCCGCTTCCTGCGCACGATCGATCGCGAAGTTCCCAAGCGTCAGGACATCCATCTCATCCTGGACAACTACGGAACTCACGGGCACCCCAACGTGAAGAGCTGGCTTGCCAAGCACCCCCGTTTCCAGCTCCACTTCGTTCCCACCTCGTCGTCCTGGCTCAACATGGTCGAGTGCTGGTTTGGTCTCCTGACCGAGCAGGCGATCCGTCGAGGGAGTTTCGGTTCCGTCCCGGAGTTGATCGCCGCCATCCAGCAGTACTTGGATAGTCACAACGATGACCCCAAGCCGTTCATCTGGACGGCGACCGTCGAAGAGCTGATCGCCAAGGTTCGCCGCGGGCGTGCTGCTCTCCACTCAATCGCCAGTTAATTATCCGACGGTACACTAGCTCGAAACTGGCGGGTCACCGAGTCAGTGGCACTACCTGGAAGTCCTCGCGGCAGCAGCAGACTGCGACACCCTGCTCGAGCCACGTCCGGGTGGTGCGGATCACGTAGCCACAGCCTGGACACTGCAGCTTGAGCATCCGGCTGCCCTGCTTGCGCTCCTCGCTGGGGGCGTGGATCTCGCCGTGGGGGTACGGTTGGTCGATCTGGTCAGTGAGCGCGATCAGGTCGTTGCGCAGCTGGTCGCTTGGAGTGGTTGCGGTCATCCGGCCGGTGAGGCCGAGCGCGCGTGCAGATCGTCAACCGCCGCTTATACGATCGCCTAAACGCCCCTTTTGTGGCCGCGCCCGGGTGAGCGGCGTGGACCAGGATGGCCCCGACGTCGACGGAGTCTGCCAGCAGGGGCGAAACGAAGATCTCCGGGCGACCGGCGGCGGATGCCTCGACCTTCCAGCACTCGCCTATAACTCGGTTCTCGCGTGCGCGTCCGTTCCGGGAAGGCCAGCCGCTCCGGTAAGGCCAGCCGCAGGAGACGGCGATCTCGTCCGGGAGCGGGGATCCAATCGCGGCGAAGCGCGCCCGCCAGGTTGGCGCGCGATTCAGTGGTGCGGAGGCATCTTGCGCGCCTACTCTCCCTCTAGGAAAAGGCACAGCGGGTGGCCCGCCGGGTCCAGCATGACCCGTATCCGTCCTGGGTCGCGGTCGGGTGGCTGCCATGGTGCTTCGGTACCCCCAGCGTCGACGGCTGTGGCGACCGCGGCCTGCAGGTCGTCGACCATGACCTCGAAGTGCATCATCTTGGTCTGCATACCGGGGCGTTCTGGCCATGTCGGCGGCTCATACCAATCCTGGCCCTGGATGTTGGCATCGACTCCTCCAGCGGGGTCCCGCAAGTCTGCCCATCGAGGCGGGCTAAACTCAATACCGTTAACTTAAGGCCACAAGCTGTGGTACTCTGGTCCCCGAGGGACCACGAGCAGTGCCACGAGTGGGCTGGCGTAAGCCAGAAACCGAGCAGCGGCTCTCGGATCACATCTCGATCGGGGTTCTGACACGTACCTATCCGCCGGAGCTGGTGGATCGGGTGGTGGCGGAGGCGGGCAGGACCGAGGAGCGACACCGGCTGCTGCCCGCGCGCGTGGTCGTCTACTACGTGATGGCGATGGCGCTCTACGCCGAGGCTTCCTACGAGGAGGTCATGCGCCATCTGGTGGAGGGGCTGTCGTGGCTGACGCACTGGCATCAGAGCTGGCAGGTGCCGAGCAAGGTTGCCATCTTCAAGAGCCGCGGGCGGCTGGGGGTGGAGCCGGTCCGGGATCTGTTTCGGGAGGTGGCGAGGCCGCTGGCGGAGCCCGGGCTGCCGGGCGCCTGGTACCACGATTGGCGCCTGGTGGCGATGGATGGGACCTGCTTGGACGTGGCCGACACGGAGGCCAACGAGAGGGCCTTCGGCCGCCCAGGAACCGGCCGCGGGCGGACGGCCTTCCCCCAGCTGCGGATGGTCGGGCTGGCCGAGTGCGGGACCCACGCGGTGATCGCGGCCGAGCTTGGCCCCTGCTGGCGCGGTGAGCAGAGCCTGGCCGAGGATCTCTGCCACAACCTGGGGCCGGGCATGCTCTGCCTGGCCGACCGTGGCATCTACAGCTTCCGGCTTTGGCAGATCGCCAGCGGCCAGCGCGCCGAGTTGCTCTGGCGCGTCGGCAACCTCCGCCTGGAGCCGGATCAGGTGCTGGAGGACGGATCCTGGGTGACGCGGATCTACGACAGCAGCGATCAGCGGCGAGAGCGACCCCAGTCCGTGCGAGCGATCGAGTACACGATCGACGATCCCGGCCGCTCGGGTCTCGAGCGCTACCGACTGTTGACCACCATCCTCGATCCCGAGCGGGCGCCGGCTGCCGAGCTGGCGGCTCTCTACGCCCAGCGCTGGGAGTTCGAGAACACGATGGACGAGTTGAAGACCCATCAGCGGGGGTCCAAGGTGGTGCTGCGGTCCAGGCAACCCGAAGGCGTCTATCAGGAGGCCTACGGGTATCTGCTCACCCACTACGCGATCAGGGCCCTCATGCATGACGCCGCTGTCCAGGCCGGGCTGGACCCGGATCGCCTCTCCTTCCTGCGCAGTCTGCGCGTCGCACGACGCAGCACCTCCGCTCCCGGCAGCGCTTTTTCCCCCTCAGCACTTGGCGCTGGCCCGTCGGCGAGCGATCGATGAGATCCTCGACCTGCCGCTCTCACCTCGCCGGCTCCGCGCGAACCCGCGCGTTGTCAAGCGGAAGATGTCGAAATACCAGGTCAAGCGCGCAGAGCACCGCGAGTGGCCCCAGCCGACCCTCGCCCGCCCAGAGCGCATCCTCTACCTAAGTTAACGGTATTGGGGCTAACTAGGGCTAAACTCGGCGATCTCGAGACCGAGGAGGCGCTGATAGAAGTGCGCCACAGGGCCCGCATCCGCGCAATCGATGGCGACAGTGACCCACCGAACCAGGCTGCTCATCTGCGACATTCTGCTCGGCGGTGACGCCTCGGCGTGTGCCCTGTCGTCGGCAGCGAGAAAGGTTAGGGGGACCAGCCGGTGCCGACGAGGTTCGCGGCGGGGGGAAGAGCGGCTCGGGCAGGTCACTCCATGAGTACCAGTCCGCGCACCCAAGCTGGGACCGGTGCTGCCGACGGCCTATGTCTTCCGGACCCGGAGCGGGGGGCCAATCGAACCGCGGAACTTTACCCGGGCCTTCAAACGGGTATGCCGATCGGGCCGGCCTGCCGAAGACGACCCGGCTCTACGACCTCCGTCACTCGTGCGCATCGCTCCTCCTGGCCGCCGATGAGCACCCGCGCGTGGTGGCGGAGTTGCTCGGCCACAGCACTACCGGCGGACCATGGACACGTACTCGGACGTTCTGCCAGCGCTCGCGCGAAGCGCAGCCGATCGCATCGACGCGCTGCTTGCATCAGGCAACTTGCAGCACTGAGCAACTGGAATGCCCGGTGGATGTTCGCGGGAACCGTCAGTTTCCAGTTCAAAATCGGTGGTGCCCCCGGACGGATTCGAACCGCCGACCAACGGATTAGAAGTCCGCCGCTCTGTCCCCTGAGCTACGGGGGCATCAGGACTCGCCAGTCTAGCCCGGAGGCCGAGGCGACTCTCCAGATGTGGACGCCGTTCACATCCGGCTGCTAGTATCCACCCATGGCACTACCCGCAATCGTCAGCGAAGAGGAGTGGCTGGAGGCGCGCCGGGCGCTGCTTGAGAAGGAAAAAGCGGCCACCCGCGCCCGCGACGCCCTCAACACCGAGCGCCGCAACCTCCCCATGGTCGAGGTGAAGAAGGACTACCGATTCTCCGGTCCCGAAGGCGAGGACCTGACCCTCCGCGACCTCTTCCAGGGCCGGCATCAGCTCATCGTCGTCCACTTCATGTTCGGGCCGGATTGGGACGCGGGCTGCCCCAGTTGCACGGCCGCGGCTGAGGAGCGCTCTCCAATGCTGCACGAGCATCTCGCCAACCGCGACACCACACTGGTCACCATCGCCCGCGCGCCGCTGGCCAAGATCGAGGCATACAAGGCCCAGCACGACTGGACGTTCCCCTTCTACTCCTCCTATGGCAGCGACTTCAACTACGACTACGGCGTCACCTTCGATCCTGACCAGCGGGAGGCGGAGTACAACTACCGCGAGATCGGCGGGACTGCTACCGGCACTCTCACCGAGGCTCCGGGCGTGAGCTGTTTTCTGCGCGACGGCGACCGCGTCTTCCACACCTACTCGACGTACGCGCGCGGCACCGAACAGACTGGAGGCTCCTATTACTTCCTCGACCTGACGGCGCTCGGGCGGCAGGAAGAGTGGGAGGAGCCCAAGGGGCGCGGCGCCGGCCTGGCTCCAGATCCGAGCGGGGTGGCGCGGCCGATGCCGGAGAGCTCCAAAGCCTGAGCGCACCGGAGACTACGCGGGGGCGCCCGGAGGCCTGATCTCCGCACTCTGGACGCCCGCCTGCACCCTCCGCCGGAGCACACGGTAACCCGGGCGAAAACACGGTCTGGGGCAAGGTTCAAGGCCCACGCGTGAAACGAGGATGGGCGGGGCGACGCCGCCAACGTGACGGTCACCGGTCCCTCTGCCCACTGAGTTGACCAACTGGATCGCGGCCGGGTCGACGAAGGTGACCGTGCGCCCGGGGACGGGAGCGGCGGGGCGGCACGCTCACCGCCACCAGGCGGCTGCTGCCCCACGCCTCGGGCAGGAACACACAACACGTTCACGGTCACCGTGACCGGGACGATGGCCGCACCGGCCAGCGGCACCACGGTCAACAACACCGCGACCGTCACCCGGAAGCAACAGCAACTGTCCGCCGCCGGCGCCGCCGAGCACCGACCCCAACAGCAGCAGCACGGTCCCGACCGAGGTCCTGCAGCGCCGATCACGATTACCAAGGTCACCGACAACTCCCCTCCGGCGCCGGATCAAACGTTTCACTACACCGTCAAGGTCACCAACATCGGGACCTCTGAGGGGGCCTGGCGGGCTAGGGGGCTCCACCGCATTTCGGAGGGTCAGGCGGCGAGGGGTAACGAGGCTGCTGTGGACTATGGTCGGGTGGCCGATAGGCAGCAAGATGGCAGTACGATGGGTCCGAGAGGTGTCACACAAACCACCCCATTCCCGGTGCCGGGGCTGCCCGGCACGGGCTCGGGCGGGCCTTGCGTGCCCGACCTGAGCGCCGGAGGGGGTGCCTCGCGGTGAGGCGCCCCTGGGTCGGGCGTTCGCTGGCGGGGCTTGGCATCCTGGTCATCCTGGTGGCGTTCGCGGTTCTCTTCCTACGGATTGAGTCCTTCCCCCACCAACAAGCCAAGCGCGCCGGGACCACGCCGAGACCGTCCGCGCCGGCGGCGACGGCGACACCGGCGGCGACGCGCCTCCTCCCGAACACGCTGGTCATCCCGAACATCAAGGTCGAGGCCCCCATCGAGCAGGTGACAGTGGACAGCAATGACGACATGGCAGCACCCAAGAAGCCGACCGACGTCGGCTGGTACGCGCCAGGGGTCGCTCCGGGACAGCCGGGCGATGCTGTCATCGACGGGCATCTGGATTGGTACGGCGTGCCGAAGGCGGTTTTCTACAACCTGGGCCGTCTCCAGGCCGGGGACGAGGTGGACGTTATCAGCCAATCTGGCGTGAAGCTGCGCTTCCAGGTTAGTGATTCGGCTCTGGTGGCAGGCACGGCGCACCCCGCTGGTTTGTTCGCGACCACGGGGGCGGCACGGCTCACGCTCATCACCTGTGCCGGAGACTGGAATCCGGGTACGGGCCAGTACAGCCAGCGTCTCCTTGTAGATGCGTCCTACATGGGGATGGGGTGAGATTTATCACCTGGACCCACCCGAGTGCGCACTAAATAATGCGCACCAAACAAGGTGATGCCGGTCGGCCGAGAGGCGGTGGTTCGAGGTTGAGCCACCCGATGCAGACGTCGAGCGTAAAGATCCTTCCCTGACAACCTCGCGAGCCGTCCAAACTGGGGAGCCGGTCGCCGCGTAGATCGGCGTCGGGCGTATCACCCAGTTTCCTCCGCCCGTGCCCGCACCCACCGTCGAGCCTCGCCGCAACGGTCGACCGGTTGACGTCCCCAATGCTGTCGATAAGCTTGGCATTCGGAAACACGCATCTCTGCACGGGCACCGTGGTTAGCACATCTTCTTGCAACGGAGCCTAGCCGCATATATCATGCAATTCCGTGGCGGGGCGGGTGGTGAGGCTCTGTCTGGCGCTGGTGGTGGCATCGCTGATGGTGGCACTGCAGTTCGCGTCTGTGGACGCCGTCGTGAGGCCGACGCCGCCCGGTGCGCCAGCGCCGAAATCTAGCCCCACCACACAGCTCACACTCAGTGCCTTGGGGCCGGGCCAGGGTGTTAGCGGGTTCATCGCCGATCTGGGGACCCCGTTCGACCCGACCACCACGCCCTACCCGACCACCCCTCCGGCCGGGTTCTCGCCGCGCGACGAGGGGTTCGCCGGCATCATCCTCGGGACCCCGGTGGGCGGCGGCCCGGACCTGCAGCTCTACTGCATCGACATCCGCACCGACACCTACATCGGCTTTGGCTACGGGCTCGGCACCTGGGATGAAGCCTCCGTGCCGAACGTGGGGTTCGTGGCTCAGGTGCTGGACAACTACTACCCGAATACGTCCGCGCCCGCGCTCGGAAACCTCAGTGAGACAGCAGCGGCCGTCCAGGCCGCGATCTGGTACTTCAGCGACAGCTATGTGCTGTCGCCGTCGGACCCGCTCTTCAGCGCTGTGGCGGCGATCGTCGCGCATGTGCAGGCGCTGGGCCCCGTCGTGGCCCCGAACCCACCCAGCCTGACCGTCACGCCCACCGTCGCGAGCGTGCCGGCCGGTTCGCTGGCGGGGCCGTTCACGGTGACGTCGTCGGCGGGATCGGCGACTGTGCAGGCGACGGGTGCGACCATGTTCTCGGACGCGGCGGGCACCAATCCGATCGCGAACGGGTCCACTGTCCCTAGCGGACAGCAAATCTGGCTCGGGTCGACCGGCCCCGGCGACGCGGTGCTGGAGGCGACGGCGACCGCGACCGTGCCCGGCGGCAACGTGTACCTCTACGACGGCCAGAGCGGCCCGGACAGCGCCCAGAAGCTGATCCTGGCCTCGACCGGAACGCTCACCACAACTGTGAACGCGACGGCGGAGTTTCAGGCGCCGGGCTCGCTCGTCGTCTCCAAAACGATCGCGGGGCTGGCGGCCGGCTCGCAGGGTCAGGTGACGATCCACACCGTCTGCGACGGAGGGGCGTTGACGCCGGACTTCGTGATCAAGGCCGGCACAGCCGCCGGGACTTCCTCGCAGACCTACAGCAACATCCCCGCCGGCTCTAAGTGCACGGTGACCGAGACCCAGGACGGGAGTTCTAGCACGGTCTCTGTGACCGTGACCGGGGACGGGCAGACGGTAGCGATTCCGGCCGGAGGCACGGCGAACGTCGGCATCACCGACACCTACAGCGCGGTTCCCGGTTCGCTGGTGGTCAGCAAGCTGATCAGTGGCCCAGCGGCCGGCTCGCAGGGACAGGTCACGATCCGCACCGTGTGCGGTGGCACCCCGCTGACACCCGATTTCGTGATCCCGGCCAATTCTCCTGCCGGCAGCTATTCGCACACCTACGGCGACATCCCCGCCGGTTCCAACTGCACGGTCACTGAAACGCAGGACGGAAGCACCTCGACCGTCTCGGTGATCGTCACCGGGAGCGGCCAGACGGTGACCGTTCCGGGAGGCGACACCGCGACCGCCGACCTGACCGACGAGTACAGCGTCAAACCAGGCTCCCTGGTGGTCAGCAAGACCATCGCGGGCCCGGCGGCCGGCTCGCAGGGCCAGGTCACGATCCACACTGTGTGCGGCGGGACCGCGCTCACACCCGACTTCGTGATCTCCGCCGGCACCGGCGCCGGCACGACGTCGCACACCTACACCGATATCCCCGCCGGCTCCAGCTGCACGGTGACCGAGACCCAGGACGGGAGCTCGAGCACGGTCCAGGTGACGGTGACCGGGGATGGGGGGACGACGACGGTTCCGGCCGGGGGCACGGCGACCCTGGGCATCACCGACACCTACAGCCTGGTCCCCGGCTCGCTGGTGGTCAGCAAGCTGATCAGTGGTGGTGGAGCGGGCCAGCAAGGTCAGGTCACGATCCACACCGTATGCGACGGGACTGCGCTGAGTCCCGACTTCGTGATCCCGGCCAATTCTCCTGCCGGCAGCTATTCGCACACCTACGACGACATCCCCCCCGGCTCCAACTGCACGGTCACTGAAACGCAGGACGGAAGCAACTCTGTGGTGTCCGTCGTCACCACTGGCAGTGGCCAGACAGTTACCGTGCCAGCGGGTGGTGGTGCGACCGCCGCCCTGACCGACGAGTACAGCGTCAGGCCCGGCTCTCTGATGGTCAGCAAGACGATCGCGGGGCCGGCGGCCGGCTCGCAGGGCCAGGTCACGATCCACACGGTGTGCGGCGGGACCGCGCTCACACCCGACTTCGTGATCGCGGCCGGGGCACCCGCCGGGACGTCCTCGCAGACCTACACCGGTATTGCGGCCGGCTCCAGCTGCACGGTGACCGAGACCCAGGACGGGAGCACGAGCACGGTCCAGGCAACGGTGACAGGGGATGGTGGGACGACCACGATTCCGGCCGGGGGCATGGCAACCCTGGGCCTCACCGACACCTACAGCCTGATCCCCGGCTCGCTCGTGGTCAGCAAGCTGATCAATGGTGATGGAGCGGGCCAGCAGGGTCAGGTCACGATCCACACCGTATGCGACGGGACTGCGCTGAGTCCCGACTTCGTGATCCCGGCCAATTCTCCTGCCGCCAGCTATTCGCACACCTACGACGACATCCCCGCCGGCTCCAACTGCACGGTCACTGAATCGCAAGATGGGAGCAACTCCACCGTCTCCGTCGTCGTCACCGGGAGCGGTCAGACGGTGACCGTACCGGCGGGTGGCACCGCGACGGCCGGCCTGACCGACGAGTACAGCTTCAAACCAGGCTCCCTGGTGGTTAGCAAGACGATCGCGGGCCCGGCGGCCGGCTTGCAGGGCCAGGTCACGATTCACACCGTGTGCGGCGGAACTGCGCTCACACCCGACTTCATGATCGGCGCCGGGGCGCCTGCCGGTACGTCCTCGCACACCTACACCGGTATTGCGGCCGGCACCAGTTGCACGGTCACCGAGACCCGGGACGGGAGCTCGAGCACGGTCCAGGTGACGGTGACGGGGGATGGTGGGACGACCACGATTCCGGCCGGGGGCACGGCGAGCCTGGGCATCACCGACACGTACCGCCTGATCCCCGGCTCGCTGATGGTCACCAAGCTGATCAGTGGTAATGGAGCGGGCCAGCAGGATCAGGTCACGATCCACACCGTATGCAATGGGACAGCGCTGACACCCGACTTCGTGATCCCGGCCAATTCTCCTGCCGCCAGCTATTCGCACACCTACGACGACATCCCCGCCGGCTCCAGCTGCACGGTCACTGAATCGCAAGATGGGAGCAACTCCACCGTCTCCGTCGTCGTCACCGGGAGTGGCCAGACGGTCACCGTGCCGGCAGGGGATACCGCGACTGCCGATCTGACTGACGAGTACAGCCTCAAACCAGGCTCCCTGGTGGTTAGCAAGACGATCGCGGGCCCGGCGGCCGGCTTGCAGGGCCAGGTCACGATCCACACCGTGTGCGGCGGGACCGCGCTCACACCCGATTTCGTGATCTCCGCCGGCACTGGCGCCGGCACGACGTCGCACACCTACACCAATATCCCGGCCGGGTCCGTATGCGCGGTGACCGAAACACAGGACGGGAGCAGCACGACAGTAACCGTCAGTGTCGATGGCAGCGGTCAGGAGGTCACGGTGCCGGCGGGCGGCACCGCCACCGCCGACGTGACGGACACCTACACCAATGCGTCAGGTGAACTGACGGTCAACAAGACCATCACCGGCGATGCGGCAGGACATCAGGGGCAGGTCACGATCCACACCGTGTGCGACGGGACGGCATTGACGCCCGACTTCGTGATTCCGGCCGGGACGGGTGCCGGCACCGTGTCCAAGACCTATACGGGACTCCCCGCGGCCGCGACCTGTGTCGTGACCGAGACCCAGGACGGCTCGACCCCCACGGTCACGGTCGTGACCACCGGTAGCCCTAAGACCGTCACGGTGCCTCCCGGCGACGTGATCACCGCCGATATTACCGACACGTACGCCTTCAAACCTGGCTCGCTGGTGGTGAGCAAGACGATCGCGGGTCCGGCGGCAGGCTCGCAGGGCCAGGTCACGATCCACACCGTATGCGACGGGACCGCGCTCACGCCCGACTTCGTGATCTCCGCCGGCGCTCCCGCCGGGACCACGTCGCATACCTACACCGGCATCGCCGCCGGCTCTCAGTGCAAGGTGACCGAGACCCAGGACGGCAGTAGCAGCACCGTCTCCGTGATCGTGACCGGTGACGGGCAGACGGTGTCGATTCCGGCCGGAGGCACTGCGAACGTCGGCATCACCGACACCTACAGCCTGGTTCCCGGCTCGCTGGTGGTCAACAAGTTGATCAGTGGCTCGGCGGCCGGCTCTCAGGGCCAGGTCACAATCTCGGTGAGCTGCAACGGGACAGCTCTGAGTCCGGACTTCGTGATCCCTGCCAGCTCTCCCGCCGACAGCTATTCGCACACCTATGGCGACATCCCGGCCGGGTCCAGCTGCACGGTCACCGAAACCCAGGATGGCAGCAGCACCACCGTCTCGGTCGTGGTGACCGGGAGCCCTCAGACGGTGACGGTGCCCGCAGGTGGCACCGCGACAGCAAACCTGAGTGACGAGTACAGCCTTCAAACCTGGCTCGCTGGTGGTGAGCAAGACGATCGCGGGCCCGGCGGCAGGCTCGCAGGGCCAGGTCACGATCCACACCGTGTGCGACGGGACCGCGCTCAGCGCCCGACTTCGTGATCTCCGCCGGCGCTCCCGCCGGGACCACGTCGCATACCTACACGGACATCGCCGCCGGCTCTCAGTGCAAGGTGACCGAGACCCAGGACGGCAGCAGCAGCACGGTCTCCGTGATCGTGACCGGTGACGGGCAGACGGTGTCGATTCCGGCCGGAGGGACTGCGAACGTCGGCATCACCGACACCTACAGCCTGGTTCCCGGCTCGCTGGTGGTCAACAAGTTGATCAGTGGCGCGGCGGCCGGCTCGCAGGGCCAGGTCACAATCACGGTGAGTGCGACGGGACAGCTCTGAGTCCGGACTTCGTGATCCCCGCCAGCTCTCCCGCCGGCAGCTACACGCACACCTACGGCGACATCCCCGCCGGGTCCAGCTGCACGGTCACCGAAACCCAGGATGGCAGCAGCACCACCGTCTCGGTCGTCGTGGCCGGGAGCCCTCAGACGGTGACGGTGCCGGCCGGTGGCACCGCGACGGCAAATGTGAGTGACGAGTACAGCTTCGTACCCGGTTCGCTGGTGGTCAGCAAGACGATCGCGGGTCCGGCGGCCGGCTCGCAGGGCCAGGTCACGATCCACACCGTATGCGACGGGACCGCGCTGAGGCCCGATTTCGTGATCTGCGCCGGCGCTCCCGCCGGGACCACGTCGCATACCTACACGGACATCCCCGCCGGCTCTCAGTGCAAGGTGACCGAGACCCAGGACGGCAGTAGCAGCACCGTCTCCGTGATCGTGACCGGTGACGGGCAGACGGTGTCGATTCCGGCCGGAGGCACTGCGAACGTCGGCATCACCGACACCTACAGCCTGGTTCCCGGCTCGCTGGTGGTCAACAAGCTGATCAGTGGCTCGGCGGCCGGCTCGCAGGGCCAGGTCACAATTACACCGTGAGTGCGACGGGACAGCTCTCAGTCCCGACTTCGTAATCCCCGCGAGCTCTCCCGCCGGCAGCTATACGCACACCTATGGCGACATCCCCGCCGGGTCCAGCTGCACGGTCACCGAAACCCAGGATGGGAGCAGCACCACCGTCTCGGTCGTCGTGGCCGGGAGCCCTCAGACGGTGACGGTGCCGGCCGGTGGCACCGCGACGGCAAATGTGAGTAACGAGTACAGCCTTCGTACCCGGTTCGCTGGTGGTCAGCAAGACGATCGCGGGCCCGGCGGCCGGCTCGCAGGGCCAGGTCACGATCCACACCGTGTGCGACGGGACCGCGCTCACCCCCGATTTCGTGATCGGGGCTGCTGCTCCGGCCGGAACCACGTCGCACACCTACACCGGTATCGCAGCCGGCTCCCAGTGCACGGTGTCCGAGACCCAGGATGGCAGCACGAAAACGGTCCTGGTCACGATCACCGGAGACGGACAGACGACGACGATTCCGGCCGGGGGCACAGCGACCGTCGCCATAACCGACACGTACACACTCGCTCCCGGTTCGATCGTGGTCACCAAGTCGATCGGGGGCCCACTCGCCGGGAAGCAGGGTGCGGTGACGATCTCGGCCGAGTGCAACGGGACTCCGTTGACGCCTGACTTCGTGATTGTGAAGCACAGTCCGGCAGGGAACTACACACATGCGTTTGAGGGGATCCCTGCAGGTTCCACCTGCACCGTGACGGAGACCAACGACGGCGGGTCCAGCACGATCAAAGTGACCACCGTGGGCGGCATGCAGACGGTCCACGTGGGAGCAGCAGACACGGTGCCGGTCAGCATCCTGGACACCTACGAGGACACGCCGGGCTCGATCCACGTCGATAAGACGATCGCGGGCCCCGCCGCCGGCCAGCAGGGGGAGGTCTCGATCCTGATCAGCTGCGGGCAACCGATCGATGACTTCGTGTTCCAGGTTGCGGCCGGCAGCCCGGCTGGACTGGTCTCGCAGACGTTCGGCGGGATCCCGGCGGGCAGCACCTGCACGGTGACCGAGACCACCAACGGGAGCACGAGCCAGGTCTCGGTGGTGGTGGCAGGCAGCGGTCAGCAGGTAACCATGGTCGCGAACGCGGTGGTGAGGGCGGGCATCACCGATACCTACAGTGGGCCCTCCGCCCCCTCCACCCCCGGGCTGCCTAACACCGGCTACGGCGGCTCGTAGCTCGGCGGAGAGGCGCGGGTGGCGCTGGGCCCTGACCCATTTGTGAGGTTGCGGTTGTGGCACGAGAGATGGCAGTACCGGGTGAGGCGCGCCTTCGGCACGCTAAGACGGGCGCATGGGACAGTGGCACATCGCGGCCGGGACGACGTGTAGCTTAGAGACCGCCGCCGATACGGTGGCTCTAAGGACGGGCACGACGCCGTTGTGGAGTGTCGTTTCGGAACCCGACGTCGTCGTGAGGGCTGCGGACTGCTGATTAGGGAGGCAGTGACAGCTGCGGCTTTGAGTTAGTTATGTTCCCCATCAGTCCTACAAAAAGGGGTCCTTTGCGTGCGCCGGTAGGACCCATCTTCCCCACGGAGGGGTGCCATCAGAGTCCCCGTTCGACCATGCTCAGGACGCGCTGCGCAGCACGCCGGCGGTCTTCGCGGCCGAGCCCGCGCAGCGGCCCCTCCAGGGCCAGCATGGCGAGGCCGTGCACCGCCGACCAGGCGGCGAACTCGGCCCCCGGACGGCGTTGGACCGGGAGGGCGCCGGTCTCGACCATCCGGTCCAGCGCCTCCGCGAGAAGAGCGAACGGACTCAGGTCCCCCTCGGCCGGGGGCTCGGACAGCGAGGCGGGCACGGTGAAGGCGGTGCGGAACCACCCCGGCTCCACCTGGGCGAAGCGGAGGTAGGCGACCCCGATCGCGATCATGCGCGCGCGTGCCGCCTGGCAGGGGTCCTCTGCCTGGGGCAGCTCCCGCTGCTCGGTTTTCATCGCTGCCGCCACCATCCCGCGCGCTGCGGCGGAAACCGCTGACTGCAGCGCCCGCCGGTCCGCGAAGTGGCGGTAGGCGGCGTTGGGAGCCACGCCGGCGCGCCGCGTCGCCTCGCGCAGGACGATCGCCTCTGGGCCACCCTTGCGCGCCATCTCGAGCCCGGCCGCGATCAGCACCCGGCGCAGGTCGCCGTGCCGGTAGGTGCTGCGCGCGGCCGGGACGTTGGTGGACACTGTTCACATTATGCGGAGGGTGAACCAAGCCGTCCATACCAGACCTCCGGCTCATCAGCTGGTGAGTGCGGGCCGGATGAAGAGAGGAGTCACGTCATGAGCGCCTTCACCGCGTCGGGATTGGCCCGGTTGCACGACGTGCTGGCACGTCACGTCGAATCCGGGTACCTCCCGGGTCTGGTCGCTCTGGTCAGCCGCCACGGCGAAACGCACGTGGAGGCGCTCGGCACGCGCGTCCTTGGCGAGGAGGCGCCGGTCCAACGGGACACCCTGTTCCGGATCGCCTCGACCACCAAGCCGATCACCGCGGCGGCGGTATTGATGCTGGTGGAAGACTGCCGGCTGCGACTCGACGACCCTCTCGCCGAGTGGCTGCCGGAATTGAGCCAGGCCTCTGTGATCCGTGACCCGGCCGGTCCCGTCGATTCGGTGGAGCCTGCCAAACGGGCGATCACCACCCGGGACCTGCTCGATTTCGGCTGCGGGTACGGCTTCGACTTCGGGCACTGGGGCAGCCCCTTGATGGAGAAGATGGCCGAGCTGGGCGTGGCGCCAGGACCCAATCCGCCTCCCTTGGGCCCGGACGGATGGCTGCGCCGCCTGGGGTCTCTGCCCATGGGCCACCAGCCGGGTGAGGGCTGGATGTACAGTCACGGACTCGACATCGCGGGGATCCTGATCGCGCGGGTCACCGGCGCACCCTTCAGCCGCTTTCTGGAGGAGCGGATCTTTCGGGCCCCTGGACATGCGCGACACCGGCTTCTTCGTGCCGCCCGAAAAGCTTGGCCGGTTCGGTCCTCAGTACGCGGTGGAACCGGGGACTTCCGACCTGAGGATGACCGACGACCAGCAGGGTCGCTTCAGCAAACCGCCCAGGTTCGAGATGGGCGCCGGCGGACTGGTCTCGACCGCCGACGACCTGCACGCGTTTCAGCGCCTTCTCCTCCATGGTGGGCGGGCTGCCGGGGAGCGGCTGTTGTCTCGCAGTTCGGTGAAGCTGATGCAAACGAACCAGCTGCTGCCGGCGCAGGGCAAACCACTGGGGCCCGATTGGGGCTGGACGTTTGGCTGCAGTGTCGAACTCCGCCAGAGCGGGGTCGGCAGCGCGGCCGGACGCTACGGCTGGCTGGGCGGCAGCGGCTGCGCCGTCTACGCCGATCCCGCCCGGGACTCGGTCGACATCCTGCTCACGCACCGGATGCTGGAGGGGCCGTTTCCGCAGCCCGCCATGCAAGACCTGGCAACCGCCGCCTACGCCGCGTTCGACGACTGAAGGCGAGAGCCGTCTACCCTTCCCCCAACATGCTTACCGGACCGCCGAAGGAGGCTTCGTGAACGAGACAGAGGTCCTGAGAGGCGCGCTGGAGAACCAGCGTGAGCACGTCCTGGGTGCCGTCGAAGGACTCACCGACGAGCAGTTGACCCAGCCCATCCTGCCCTCGCACTGGACCTGCGCCGGCCTCATCAATCACCTGGCACTGGATGTGGAGCGGTTCTGGTTCCGGCAGGTGTTCGCGGGCGAGGAGCTCTCCGCGGCCGAGGTCGCCGAGTCGGGGAACGACGCCTGGCTGGTGCCGGAGGACATCTCACCGCAGGCGATACTCGAGCGCTACCGCCAGGAGATCGCGCGGGCGGACGCCATCATCGCGTCCGCCTCGTTGGAAGACCCACCGAAGGCGTGGCCGGACCTGTTTCCGCCCCAGTTCCACCTCGACAACCTGCGCGAGCTGCTCATGCACGTGATAACGGAGACGGCCACCCACGCCGGACACCTTGATGCGACGCGGGAGCTGATCGACGGCCGGCAGTGGCTGGTGCTGGCCGAGTAACGGGCGCTGAGCTATCCCACGGGGGTGAAGTCGCCGGCGCGCGCGACCATGGACGGCAGCTCCTTGCCGAGCTGTGCCTCCAGCCAGTGCGCGGTTTCGATCATGGCGTCCAGCGAGATGCCGGTTTCGACAGCCAGGCCGCGGAGCAGGTAGACCACGTCCTCAGTCGCCACGTTCCCCGTCGCGCGGGGCGCGAAGGGGCAGCCGCCGGCGCCACCCACCGAGGCGTCGAGCCCGCTGGCGCCCGCCTCCACCGCGGCGTAGGCGTTGGCGAGGCCGGTGTTGCGCGTGTTGTGGAGGTGGACCACGACCGGGCGCCCGTACGGCAGCAGACCCTTGACGAGCGCCGTCGCCTGGGTCGGCACCCCCACCCCGATGGTGTCGGCGACGGTCACCGAGTCCGGCGGCTCCGCCATCAGACGTTCCGCCAGTCCCAGGACCCGCGCCTCCGGCACCGGTCCTTCGAACGGGCAGCCGAACGCGCAGATAAACCCGACGTCGATGCGGACGCCGTCGGCCCGGGCGCGGCGGATCAGGCGGTGCGCGAGCTCCAGCCCGGCCTCGGTGGTGGAGTTCTGGTTACGCCGCGCGAAGGTGTCGGTGACCGGGAACGCGTAGTGCAGGTCCCGCAGCCCGGCCGCCAGCGCGCGCTCGTACCCCCGCTCGTTCAACACCAGTCCCGACACGAGCGGCGGCCGCGGCCCCAGCTCGCCGGCCAGCTCCAGCACCGCCTCCGGCTCCCCCATCGCCGGCACCAGGTCCGCCCGCACGAAGCTCACCGCCTCAATCTCCGGCACCCCGGTCGCGGCCAGGCGCCGGATCAGCTCCGCGCGGACCTCCGGCGCGAGCACCCGGCTCTCGTTCTGCAGCCCGTCGCGAGGACCCACCTCGCGGATCCGAACCGTGTCCGTCATGCCACGCCCTCCTCCTCCAGCCGGCGCACCTCCTCCTCGCCCATCCCGAGCAGCGACTCGAACACCGCCCGGTTGTCGTGCCCGACCTGCCAGCGCCCCGGCCAGCGCACCTCACCCGGTGTCGCGCTCAGCTTGGGGACGATTCCCGGCAGGATCAGCTCCCCCAGTTCCTCGTCTTCGACCGGCAGCAGCATGTCGCGCGCGCGGATCTGGGGATCACCGAAGAGGTCCGCCACCGAGTTGATGGGGCCGCAGACCACGCCCGCCTCGTTGAGCAACGTGTCGATCTCGCTCGCGTCGTGGTCCGCCGCCCACTCGCCGATCACAGCGTCCAGCTCGTCCACGTGCTGGAATCGCGCCCAGAAGGTCGAGAAGCGCGGATCGCGGCTCAGCTCCGGGCGTCCCATCGCCTCGCAGAGCCGGACGAAGACGCTCTCCGCGTTGGCTGCGATCACCAGGTCCTTGCCGTCGCGCGAGCGGTACACGTTGGAGGGAGCCGCGCTCCCCATCCGGTTGCCGGCCGGCTCGCGGACCACGCCCAGCTTGCCGTACTCGGGAACGATCGAGTCCAGCATCGCGTAGCAGGCCTCGGTGATCGAGACGTCCACCACCTGCCCCTTTCCCTTGTGGACGTCGCGGTCGTAAAGCGCGAGCAGGATGCCCTGGACGGCGAACAAGCCGGCCAGCGAATCTCCGAGTGACACGCCGGGTCGCGGCGGCACCTGGCCCGGATACCCGTTCACGTAGCGCAGGCCACCGATCGCCTCCGAGGCGGAGGCGAACCCGGGGCGCCCCGCGTACGGGCCGGTCTGCCCGTACCCCGAGACGCGGGCCACGATCAGGCCCGGGTTACGCTCCTGCAGCCGTTCCGGACCCAGCCCCCATCGCTCCAGCGTGCCGGGCCGGAAGTTCTCCAGCAGCACGTCCGCCCGCGCCGCCAGGCGGCGGCACACCTCCTGGCCCTCAGGATGGCGCAGGTCCAGCGAGACCAGCTTCTTGTTGCGGCTCATCAGCGGCCACCAGAGGCCGCGATCGCGGTACCGGTGCACCCCCCACTGCCGCATCGGATCGCCGGTTCCGGGGGGTTCCACCTTGATCACCTCGGCTCCGAAGTCGGCCAGCACGCGTCCCACGAACGGTCCTGCGATCAGCTGTCCGAGCTCCAGGACCCGTACCCCCTCCAGTGGACCGGACATAGCGCCAAGTGTGGCATGCCGAGGCGGGCGCCCCGACCGGCCGCTCAGGCGGCCAGCCGGCGCTCGTCCTGGCTGTGGTGGTGATCAGGGAGTTCGCG
This sequence comes from Candidatus Dormiibacterota bacterium, assembly GCA_963808785.1. GTDB lineage: Bacteria > Chloroflexota > Dormibacteria > Dormibacterales > Dormibacteraceae > CAVTSA01. The sequence goes on from CAWEGH010000001.1 coordinate 74,241, forward strand.
AGGAGTGATCTTGTCCCAGCTCTCCTCGAGCATTGCAACGTGATCGAGAAGCTGCTCGGTCACGGGCGTCAGCCGCTCGTACTCCTCGTGCTTCTCAAGCGCGATCTCCCACGCTGCCTTGAGCTTCATCACGCCTATGGATACCCGGCGCCGGGCCCGTTCAATCCATCAGGCTGGCAGGGGTATCACAAGGCCGGATTTTACAAATCAAAACTTGTATTGTGGGGCCGATGGCGCCGTCCCGCCCTTCCGACCTCTTCGACCGTGAGCGGGAGTGGGCCGAGCTGTCGACCTTCGTGTCCGACCCGGCGCCCGGCCTTCGCGTCGCGATCGTGTACGGCCGGCGGCGGCAGGGAAAGTCGTTTCTCCTCCGGCGGCTGGCCGCGGCCACCGCAGGGTTCTATTACCAGGCGCTGGAACACGAACCCGCGCAGGCACTGGCGGAGCTGGGGGAGCGGCTCGGGGCCCACGTCGGTGTCGGGCGCCTGGCCTTCGCGGGCTGGGACGAAGCGCTCTCGACCCTGCGCCGGCTCGCAGCTCCGTCGGGGGCCAGAGGCGCGGGGCCGGCGGTGGCGATCCTCGACGAGTTCCCCTACCTCCTGGAGCGGTCTCCGGAACTGCTCTCTCTTCTCCAGCGCGCCGTGGACCGGTCGGGTGAGGAGGCCGGCCCCGCGCTGCGCTTGATTCTTTGTGGCTCGGCGGTCTCGGTGATGGCCGGCCTCATCAGCGGTCAGGAGCCGCTTCGGGGTCGCGTCCGCACCAACCTCCTGATGGGCCCCTTCGACCACCTCGACGCGAGACGGTTCTGGAACCTCCATGACCTCGGCCTGGCGGTGCGAACGCACGCCATCCTGGGAGGCACGCCCGGCTATCGCGAGCTCGTCCGTTCGGTCCCCGCGTCCCTGCGCGACTTCGATTCCTGGGTCTTGGGCGAGGTGCTGTCGCCGGCGTCGGCTCTGTTCCGTGAGGACGAATGGCTGCTCGGAGAGCAGCGCGGCATCGAAAACCGGGCCATCTACCAGTCGGTCCTGACAGCCATCGCGGGAGGGAGGAGCACCGAGGCGGCGATCGCGAAGCAGCTTCGTCGCTCCCAGCAAAGCGTTCAGCATCCTCTGCGGGCGCTGGTCGAATCAGGACTTCTCCGTAAGGACGAGGACATGCTGCGCCGGCGCCGCCCGCTGTACCGTATCGCCGAGCCGATCATCCGGTTCCATCAGGTAGTACGCCGGCCGCGGACGGCGCTCTTCGAGGACGGGCGGGGTGTGGAAGCGTGGGCGGACGCCCGGGAGAGCTTCGAGTACCTGGTGCTCGCCCCGCACTTCGAGCAGCTTGCCCGCGACTATGTCGGGCGGGCCGGCGAGGCGGCCTTCGGGACCCCGCCGCTGACCGTCGGCTCCACCGTCGTCAGCGACAAGCACGAGCGGGCGGGGCACCAGGTCGACATCGTCGCGCTGGGAGGCGGCACCGGATCCGGGAACCGTGTGGTGGCGGCGGTCGGACAGGCACGGCTCCGGCAGCTTGGCACCGACGACCTGGAACGGCTGGAGCGGCTGCGCGCGACGCTGCCGGCCGCCGGCAGCGCCCGTCTCGTCCTGGTCTCGGCATCGGGGTTCACCCGCGGGCTGCTGGCTCAGGCCCGGGCCAGACGGGAGCTACATCTGGTCGGGTTGAAGAAGATCTACTCGGCCCGGTAAGGCGACGTCGATCAGGACCTTTCCCACCGCTCCCTGTTCGACCGCGGCGTGTGCCTCGGCCGTGCGCTCGAGCGGGTAGTGGTGCAGCGGCAGCCCGGCCTCGGGCCCGACCCGGAAGGCGACCGCCGCCACCGCCGCCGAGACGTCGAGCAGTGCCTGGCGCTTGGCCGCCTGCGGCACCGTGTACAGCAGCACGAACTGGTAGCGGGCGTTGAGCGCCATGTGGGGCCGGATCTCGACGTTCATCGACGTGCCACCGTTGTTGGCGTAGACGGCGATCGTGCCGCCCTGGCCGAGCACCGCCGCGTCGAGCGCCGCGTTGACCGCGGGCGCGACCTCGACGATCACGCCGACCCCGGCCGGCGCCCACTCGCTGATCGCGACCGCCGCGTCCTCGGTCCGGTAGTTGACCACCAGCTCGGCTCCGGCGGCCCGGGCCAGGTCGCCCTTTTCGGGCCCGCTCACGGTCGCCGCGACTCGTGCGCCCGCCCAGCGCGCGAGCTGGATCGCCGCGTTGCCGACCGCTCCCGCCCCACCGGCCACCAGGACCCTGCGCCCGGCGAGAGCTCCCGGCACCAGCGCGGAGGGACCGGCTTCGGCGACCGAAAGGCAGCGATGGGCCGTCAGGGCCGGCACGCCCAGCGACGCGCCCAACTCGAACGACGCCGCCGGCGGCAGCGGGACGACGTTGTCGGCCGGCAGCACCACCATCTCCTGAGCGGTTCCGTCGGGTCGCCCGTTCTGCGCCTCCCAGATCCAGACCCGCTGCCCGACACGAAGGCCAGACACCCCCTCGCCGACGGCGTCGACCAGGCCCGCGCCATCCTGGTTGGGCACGACCTCGTCAAAGGAGTCGCGAACCGTGAGCCCGCTGCGGGACTTCCAGTCGGTCGGGTTGACGCCGGAGACGTGCACCGCCACCCGCACCTCTCCGGGCCCCGGCGCGCGCTCCGGCCGGTCGACCAGGCGCAGCACCGAAGTGTCACCGTGCTCCGAGTACACCACCGCTCTCATCGCGGGCCCTCTTTGACCACCCTGACCGATCAGGCCGGGCGGCGTACCGCGGGCTCGGCCGAGGTCGCGGCCCCCGCGCCGTGACGCCAGCGCCGCAGGTAATCCTCCTTGGGCAGGAGCAGAGCCAGCGGCAGGCTCAGCAACACGATCACGATCTGGAACAACATCGCGTTGCGGAGCCCGATCGCATCCGCGATCCACCCGGTGATCGGGACGCCGAGCGCCCCGGCGAAGAAGCCGACCCCCATGACGAGTCCCGAGGCAAGCCCGGCGCGGTGCAGCAGCAACTCCTGGGCCATCAGGAGCATCAGTGGCGCGGTCGAGGCGGCGAGCAGGCCCACCAGGGCGCCGGTCACGAATCCCTCCGGCCCCGGGAAGAAGGCGAAGAGCGCGATCGCGGGGATGGTCAGCATCAGGCACCAGATGATGATGGCGCGACGGCCGAAGCGGTCGGCCAGGGAGCCGCATCCCACCGTTCCCACCGCGGAGGCGAGCACCACCGTGGTGGCCAGCGGCGCGTAGAACCACGCCTGGTAACCGAGGGAGTGGTACCAGGTGGGGATGAACGCCTCCAGCGTGACCGTGGTCCAGCTGCGCGACATCATCATCACGATGGTCGCGCCGAGGGGGACCAGGGGCAGCGCGCGGCGCACCGCGGACGTCCCGCCTGCCGCCCGCTGGGCGGCCGGCGCCTGCCGCGGTGCCGAGCGACCGGCCCCCCGCATCCAGATGAACAGGAAGATCGAGCAGACGACTCCGGGCACGAGCAGCAGGATCGTGCCGTGGATGCCGAGCAGCGCGAGGCAGAAAGCGCCGATCAGCGGACCGAGCGCGACGCCGACCGTTCCGCCCGAGGTGTAGAGCGCCATCGCCACGTTGCGGCCGCGTGGGGAAAGGGCGTGTCGAACCGTGACCGCACCCAGCGGATGAAAGAAGCCGGACCCAAGTCCCGCGATCCCGGCCGCGATCACGAAGGTGGTGAAGGTGGGAGTGAAGCCGAGGATCGCGAACCAGGCCGCACTCCACAGCATCGCGCCCCCGATCAGCCGCGTGCCGATGCGATCGGCGACCAGCCCGAAGAACGGCTGCGAGAGTGAGGCGACCCCGGTGTAGAAAAGCGAAACCAGCCCCACCGTGGCGAGGTTGATGTGGAAGGTGCCGATCAGGACCGGGTACAGGATCGGCAGCACCCCGACGTAGCTGTCAACCGTCATGTGCCCGAAGAGGATGGCGAGGAGGCGCCTGTTGCGCGCCGCGTCGAGGAGGTTCCTCAGCGAGCTCAGTATCCCACCTCCACATTTGTAGTGTAACAACCGGCGGCCACCGCCCGCCTCGCCCGGAGGCGGCCTCACCATAGTGCGGTTTCGCGTGAAAGCGGTGTCATCCGGCGCGGGCCGCCCGTCTACGCTGTCCTGCGACGCCGGCCGCGAAGGAGAGCAGGGAGGACGTGCGAGCGTATGCCGCGAGACGACGAGATCTGGGAGTACGTGGACCGCAAGAGCGACGAGTTCGAGGCGCTCAGCGACCGCGTCTGGGGCACGCCGGAGCTTTGCTACACCGAGGAGCACTCGGTGGCGGAGCACATCCGGGCGTTGGAGCGGGAAGGCTTCCGCGTCACGCCCAACGCGGGCGGCATTCCCACCGCCGTGATCGGCGAGGCGGGCGACGGCGGGCCGGTGGTCGGGATCCTCGGCGAGTTCGACGCGCTGCCCGGGCTCTCGCAGGAGGCGGGCGTCCCGGAGCCGCGCCCCCTCCCCGGCGGCGGCAACGGACACGGCTGCGGCCACAACCTCCTGGGGGCGGGCTCGCTGCTGGCGGCGACCGCGGTCAAGGACTACCAGGCGGCGAAGGGCATCCCGGGGCGCGTCCGCTACTACGGCTGTCCGGCCGAAGAAGGGGGTGCCGCCAAGGGCTTTCTGGTCCGCGCCGGCGTTTTCAAGGATGTCGACGTGGCGGTTTCCTGGCATCCCTCGTCGTTCGCCGGCGTCAGCGACGCCACGTCGCTGGCCAATACGCGGATCGACTTCACCTTCCACGGCCGCTCCGCGCACGCGGCCGCCGCCCCGCACCTCGGCCGCTCCGCGCTGGACGCGGTGGAGCTGATGTCGGTGGGCGTCAATTACCTGCGCGAGCACATGGTCGACTCCGCCCGCATCCATTACGCGATCCTCGACACCGGCGGCATCGCCCCCAACGTCGTGCAGGCTCGAGCGCGGGTGCGCTACCTGGTCCGGACCGCCACCCTGTCCGAGCTGGGCCCGCTCGTCGAGCGTGTGCGCAGGGTCGCCCAGGGCGCCGTCCTGATGACCGAGACCACGGTCGAAGAGCGGGTGCTGGGCGCGGTCTCCAACCTGGTCGGCAACGCCCCCCTCGAAAGGGAGATGCAGGACACGCTCGAGCGACTCGGCGCGCCGCCGTTCGACGAGGAGGACCGCGCGATCGCAGCCATGTTCCAGGCCACACTCCTGGAAGAGGATGTCTTGACCACCTACCGCCGAGCCGGGCGTGAGCCGGAGCCGGGCAAAGTGCTCTGCGACTCGATCACGCCGGCGGACGCGCAGTCCTCAGGGGGAAACGGGTCCACCGACGTGGGCGATGTGAGCTGGGTCGTGCCGACGGTGCAGATGCGTGGCGCCACCTCGGCCATCGGCACCCCCCTCCACTCCTGGCAGATGACCGGGCAGGGAAAGACCGACTACGCCAAGAAGGGAATGGTGCACGCGGCCAAGGCGATGGCGAGCACGGCGCTGGCGGCCCTCACCGACGCGACCCTGCGGCAGGCGGCCGCCGGCGACCTGGCGGAGCGGACCGAGCGGACGCCGTACGTGTCCCCACTTCCGCCGGGCGCGGAGCCGGCCCTCGACATGAGCAGGTAGGAACCGAGCACGGCGGGCACCATCCGCGTCGGCATCTCGGGCTGGACCTACGCCGGCTGGCGCGGCAACTTCTATCCGCCCGGGCTGCGCCAGCGGGACGAGCTGCACTACGTCGCGGAACGGATGAGCTCGGTGGAGGTCAACGGCACCTTCTACGGCACGCTGCGACCGTCGACCTTCAGGCGCTGGTCCGGGGAGACGCCCGAGCACTTTGTGTTCGCGGTCAAGGGACCACGATTCATCACACATCTGAAACGCCTGCGCGACGTGGAGGCGCCGCTGGCCAACTTCCTCGCCTCCGGGGTGCTGACGCTGGGGGCCAGGCTCGGGCCCGTGCTCTGGCAGCTGCCGGCCTCGATCGCGTTCGAACCCGAGCGGCTCGGTGCCTTCCTGGATCTGCTGCCGTTGACGCTGACCGCGGCTGCCCGGCTCGCCGGCCGGCACGATGCGCGCCTCAAGGAAGCCATGATCCCGGACCGGCTGCCGGCCCGGCCGCTCCGTCACGTGCTGGAACCGCGCCACCAAAGCTTCGCCGACCCGGCCTGCGTCGAGCTCTGCCTCGCCCACGGGGTGGCGCTGGTGGACGCCGACACCGCGGGGCGATTCCCTTCGGTGGGGGCCCCCGCCGGGGACCTCGCGTACGTCCGCCTCCACGGTGAGAAGCAGCTCTACGCCGGCGGGTACTCGGACCAGGCCCTGGATCGGTGGGCCGCTCGCATGCGCGAATGGGCGGTGGCGGGTCGCGACGTGTATGCCTACTTCGACAACGACATCGACGGGCAGGCCCCCTTCGACGCGCTGCGACTGGCCGAGCGGACGCGCTGAGCACACGTCTCAGTCGACAGCCGTGAGGCCATTGGTGCACCAATCGCCGCCTTTGGTGGGATAGATAAGGCCATTGGTGCACCAATCGCCCCTTCTTGAGGGAGGGAGGGGGCAGTATGTACACCAATGGCCCATGAGCAGGCGGGTGATTACGGGTTGTCGCCGATCTTCAGGAGGGCGGCAGACGCGGCGCCGGTGTAGGTGAGTCCGCCGAGGGGCGACCAAGGAAGCGCGTTATTGCCATTGCTCGTGCTGGCCGTCCAGACAGCACGAAGAAGGTCATCTCGGCGGGGACGCCTCCAGCACCGCCCGGATTCACGGCGGCCACTGCCGGGCCGGTGAGCAAGATGCCGCCGAGCGGCTGCATCGGCGCCGGAAGGGTCGAGGGCAAGGCCCCGGAGGACACCTGCTCCTGGGCGAACCAAAGGCCGGTGTCAGGTCCTTCGCACGCCACCGTGAGTACGTACGCTCCCGCGGTATGCGCGGACGTGACCACCGCGGCCGGATTGTTTTGACAGTAGCTGTTGGATAGCACCTGCCATGGATGGGTCAGGTCACGGACCCACAGGCGGTGGTCCGAGCCCGTGACAACGAAGACGGGAAGGCATAGTCGGTGCCGTCGGGATTGGGAATGGATGCCACCGCGGGTGCTCCCAGTGCCAAGCCGCCGAGAGAGAACCACCCGTGAGATCCCTCGGCCCACACAGCGCCGTCCACTCCCGTCACGGCGATCTCATCAGGAGTTGCGCCCTGCACAGTGGCGCTCATCGCATGCGCTCGTGTTGCCGGGGCGGCTTAAGCGCTCATGGGGTGAGCGAGCGCGACGACGCAGAACAGCCCCACTAACCAAGCCGCCCCCCGCCAGAACGACAGAACGGACAGCCGTCTAAGCATGACGGAGTTTCCTCCTCTTCTTGAGAGTCGAAACCCTTGAGGCGGCTCTATACCCGGGTTGGATCCGTCAATCGAGCTCCGCGCTTAAACCGTATCGAGGGGGTGTCACAGGGGACCATCGGGACCGCCCTCGACTTTCGCTCGGGAAAACCCTCGGAGTTGTCCCGGTCCCGCCGCCTCAGCAGGGGGCCGGGTCAGGGGCCCTGGTAGTCGACGTCGAGCAGCCGGAACACCTGCCCGCCCGGTGCGCTGAAGTAAACGTGCGGGCTCCCGGGGTGGCGGAACTCGGGGATTCCCGCTTCGCGCAGCCGTTCTTGATACCCCGCGAGGTCGGTGGTACGGAACTCGATCCAGGCACCCCGGAAGGCGTGCCGATCGTCCACCTCGCCGGGTGGGACTTCCTTCGGGGCCAGTTCGGTGAACTCAACGCTGAACGCGCTGCCATCGCCGAAGCGCACCAGCAGGATCGGGTGCTCGAACCCGAAGTCGCGCTCCAGCACCGAGCACTCCAGCACCTCCTCGAAGAGGCGGCGGAAGCGTGCGCGGGCGTCAGGGTGCACGAAGAGGTGCACTCGCGCACCCAGCCCGACCACCCCGTTCTTGCTCTCACCCATGACCGCGACGTCCTGCGGTCACCCCTTCGCAGCACCCAACGTCAGGCCCCGTACGAAGTGCTTCTGGAACAAGATGAACACGAGCAGCGAGGGGATGGCCGCCAGCAGCGCGCCCGCGGCGAGCAGGTTGTAGTTGGTGAAGAACTCGCCCTGCAGGTTGTTGAGGGCTGACACGATAGGACGCTTGCTTCCGCTCTTCATGAGCAGCAAGGCCCAGAAGAAGTCGTTGTAGATGAAGGTGAAGAGCAGGGTCGCCATCGCCGCCAGGGCCGGTCGCGAGAGAGGCATGATGACACTCCACCAGATCCGCAGCACGCCGGCCCCATCGACGAGAGCCGACTCGGTGACCTCCTTTGTGATCGTCTTCATGTAGTTGCTGAGAACGAAGGTCGCGAACCCGGCCTGGAAGACGATATGGATCAGGATGATTCCCATGTACTGGTCGTACAGCGTCCCGTTGTCGCTGATGAAGCCTGGCAGCGGGATGCTGAGGTAGAGCCAGTAGAGGGGAATGATGATGACCTGCGGTGGCAGGAGGTTGCCGGCGGTGAAGAGCATCAGCACGACGATGTTGAGCTTCCAGTTGAACTGCGAGATCGCAAACGCGAGAAGAGACGCGACCAGGAGCGTGATGGTGACGCCGGGAACAGCGACGATCAGCGTATTGAGGTAGTAGCGGGGCAGGTTCGCGTCGCCCCACGCGTTGATGAAGTTGCCCAAGGTCAAACCCTGGGAGGGCAACGACAGGTAACCGTGCAGCGCGGTGTCGCTGATCGGGCGGAGCGCCTCGTAGAACGCCCAGGCGAGGGGGAAGAGCCAGACCACCGCCATCACGATCAGGAAGGCGTGCAGCACCAACTTTCCGGGGCGCCGTCGCTTCAGTGGGGCCGCTGGACCTCTCGCCGCCGTTACGGCCATTGTCAGATCCTCTTGTTCATGGTGACGAGAAAGCCGCAGATGGGCACCAGAGAGATGACGAGGAGCACGACCGCGATGGCGGATCCGAACCCGACCAGGCTGGCCTCGCTCAGCGTGTTGTTGACGATCAAGGTGGAGAGCAGTTCCAGGCCGTTGATCCCGCGGTTGATGATGTACACGATGTCGAAGGCCCGCAGAGATTCGATCGCGGTGATCACGATGACGATCACGTTGATCGGCATCATCACCGGCAGGACGACCCAGAAGAAGGTCTGGACCTCGTTCGCCCCGTCTACCTTGGCCGCCTCCCGCAAGGTCGGATCCACACTCTTCAAGCCCGCCAGATAGAGGATCATGACGTAGCCGACGTGCCGCCAGCTGGCTGCTATCAGGACCGCGAACAGATTGATGTTCGGATTGCCCAGCCAGTCCACGATGTGATGGCTGCGTACCAGACCGAACGCGTTGTTGATGAATCCCTGCGTCGGCGCGTACTGGAGCTCCCAGATGAACCCCACAACGACCAGGGGAAGCACCACCGGAACATAGAAGATGCTCTGGTAGATGCGGGTGCCCCTGATCTCGCGGTCGAGCAGGACCGCGAAGAGCATCCCGATCGGGGTGGCGACGACCGCCAGGAAGAGGAGGTACAGGATGTTGTGGATGAGCGCGGGCCGGAAGAACAGGTAAGAGGTGAACAGCTCGACGTAGTTGTGCAGACCCACGAAGAGGTCGGGAGTGACCGGCCCAATGCCGTCCCATGACGTGAAGGAGAGAAGAACCGAGGCGAGCGTCGGGCCCCAGATCAGGCCCAGGTCGAAGAGGACCGGTATGCCCACGACCAGGCCGAGGGCGACCCGGTCGCTGGCGGTCAGTACGTGGTGGCGCCGCCGCCGCGGGCGCGACCGCGGTTCCGCCCGCAGCCCCGCCTCGGCCACCGCCGGCAGACGTTGAGGGTCGCGCCTCACGCTTCGGGCGGCAGCGAATCCCAGAACTGCTGCATCCTGCCTTGCAGCTGCTTCGGGTCTCCCTGCGGATTCTGAAGATAGCTGAGCAAGAAGCTCTGCATGCCGTTCGGCCCGGCGAAGTCAGGTCGCGAGTCGCGATCGAAGAACTGCGTCAACCGTTGTGCCTGCTTGATGATCTGGACTGACTTCTGGACCAACGGAGTGTAGCCGCTGGTGTCGGTGTCGTTGGCGGGCGGGATGGCCCCACCACCGGTCGCCTTGAACATCACCAGCTGGGTGGATCCCTTCGACCAGAATCGCAAGTACGCGTTGGCCTGGCCCCGATCCTGCTTCAGCGTCCTCGACTGGTGGCTCAGGTTCATGGTGTCAATCGGCGCGTCGAGGGCTTTCTCGGAGTCGTACTTGGACCCCATGTCCGGGAACGGGAAGAAGTCGAGATCGGCGACCTCGGAGGGGCCCACGGCCTGGAACTGCTGAGCGACAAAGAGTCCGAGGACGTACATCCCGCCCGTCTTCTGGACCAGAAACTGCGCGGCGTCTTGCCAGGTCATGCCCGCGGCACCCGGATTGTAGAAGGGGACGATCTCCGACCAAGTTTGGAAGACCTTCGTCACACGCGAGTCCGTCCACTTCTGCTTACCGGTGCAGAGCTCGGTGTGGAAGTCGTAGCCGTTGAGGCGCAGGTTGAGGATGTCGAAGGTTCCCATCGCCTCCCATCCGTCCTTGTCCCCCATCAGGATGGGTGTCAGGCCGTCCTTCTTCATCTGATTGGCGAGGGACTTGAAGTCGTCCCAATTGGTGGGGACCTTGTACCCATGTTCCTGGAAGACGCTCTTGCGATAGAAGACGGCCCAGGGGTAGTAGTCGACCGGAATGCCGTAGACGTGCCCGTCGTTGCCCTTGACCGAGACCGCGAAGGCGTTGGAGAAGTTGGGCTTCACGGCGTCCCACACGTCGTCGATGGGCGACACCAGGCCCTTGGAGGCGAAGAAGCGGAGGCGCTCGCCCGAGAACCAGGTGAAGACGTCCTCGGGTGTCCCCTGCAGATAGGAGGTGATCTGGTCCTGGAACGTCCCGTGGTCGACGGTGTTCATGTTGACCACGGTCCCGCCGTTGGCCTGGGTGAAGGCGGCGTTGACCTGCTCCATTCCTTGCTTGGGCAGTGGGTCCGACTGGTTGCTGCCAACCGAAACCTGGCCGCCCTTCGCGAACACGCCTGAGCTCGTGTGTCCGCTCGGCGACTGGCTGCCACACGCGTAAAGAAGCGCGGACAGGCCGCCGGCTCCTGCCAGAGCGAGCATCCGGCGGCGAGAGAGACCCTGGTCCAGCCAGGCCGGGGGGTGCGCCCCTTCGGACTGATTGCTCCTACCAGCCAGCGCGTCACTCCCCATGGGTTTGCCTCCTCCTCTCGCCGGTTGATTCGCATGCCGGCCGCGTTGTTTTCCGCAGCCGTCGAAAAGCGTTGTAGGTATACCTGATGCGTTTCCACTCGTCAAGGACGCACCGAAGTGGGCCGGCCGCCGCGAGCTGCCCAGATTCCGGCTGATCCACAGTTCGGGTCGCAAGTGCGGTCCGCTCGCTGACCCCCACTGAGCCGGGGTGGGCGGCGGGCGGGCGGGGCGCCGCCACCGTGTGCGCGCCCGGCCCTACGAGGGACCCCAGCCGAGGTCTCGGATCGCGTTCTCAGACTCGATCGCGGCCACCGTCCGCGCGCCGAAGCCGGCCGCCTGCAGCGTCTTGATATTGCGCGCCACGTCGCCGATGACATGGGGGTAATCGGTGCCGAAGACGACCCGCTCGGCGCCCACCGTCTCCACCAGCATCCGGAGCGCGGGCGGGTGATAGGAGATGGTGTCGTAGTAGAGACGGCGCAGATACCAGTCCGGCCGGTGCGCGACCTGCCGGCACTCGGCATAGGCGTCCGCTCCCATCTCCAGCCGTCCCACCAGGTAGGGAAGGGCGCCCCCGGTGTGGAGCGTGACCAGCTTCAGGTTCGGATGCCGGTCCAAGAACCCGGTCCACATCAGCCGGACCACGCTCAGCGTGGTGTCGAACGGGAAGCCCAGCATCGGGACCAGCGCGAAGTCGTCCATGAAGGCGGTGCCGAAGATCGGCGTCGCCGGGTGAAGGAGGACCGGCAGGCCCAGCTCGTCGACGCGGCGCCAGAAGGCCGCGAACGCCGGATCATCCAGGCTGCGGCCACGCACGTTGGTGCCGACCCAGACCCCGTCGAGCCCGAGCTCGGTGATGGCCCGGTCGAGCTCGTCGACCTGCGCTTCGGTCCCGAGGGGCACGGTTGCCAGGCACCTGAAGCGGTCCGGGTGCCGGCCCTTGATCTCCGCGAACTCATCGTTCGCGAGCCTCGCGGCCTCGATCGCGTCCGCCTCCGCGAAGCAGTACACGCTGGGAGCGGTGAGGGAGATGACCTGAACGTCGATCTGCTGCTCGCGCATCATGGCCAGTCTGTCCTCGAGCGCCGTCATCGGCGGTGTCAGCGTGGCCAGACGGGTGCCACCCTCCTGAAGGTAACGCCGCCCGTCCCGGTCGGTCCGAACCTCTACCCCTTCCGCCCGGTCTTCGAGCAGGCGCAGGTAGGTGGTCGGGAAGAAGTGGTTGTGGACGTCGATGCGCATCGCCCGATGGTGCCACGCCATGAGGGACGTTTGTATACAGCCGCACCTCTCACTCGCTCATTTGGGGTGCGTTCGTAGACAAACGTCCCCGCCGGGGGTAGAGGTCCTTCAGCGAGGCCGAGCCTGGTCGAGCGGCAGGATCGTCTCCGTGGCGGCGTCGCAGAGAACCCGGCGCCGGTCGAACAGAAGCTGCTCCAGCTCTCGCTCCACCGACCTGATCTCGGGGTCGGATCGCGCGTCGGCCAGGAGTGCCGAATGTGTCCACTCGGCGACGTGGATGTACTCCCCGGCATCGCCACCGACCACGGCGCGAAACAGGCGCGACGACACGAACCCGTCTCGCCGTGCCATCAGCGTTCCGACTTCGGTCCAGAGGTCGATGAAACGATCGACCGGAGCCCCCTCCCGGATCCGGAACGTCGTGACCAGGGTGACTGGGCCCTCTCCTGCTAGCAAATGCTCCGCCACGCCACTCCTTACTCGCTACCGTTGTCTGGCATCGAACGGTCTGCGCATCCTAGTCTGCCGGTCGGCCGCCATTGGCCCTGCGCCCTGGTTTGCCCTCGGTAGAGTTCCCCGGAGAGGTCCCGATGAGTGTCTTCACCGAAGCGGAGATCGCGTATCTGAAATCGCAGAGACTGTGCCGCCTCGCCACGGCCGGTAGCGACGGCCATCCGCACGTGGTTCCCACCAGCTTCCGTTACAACTCGGATTTCGACACCGTTGACATCGGAGGCCACGACTTCGCCTCCCGCAAGAAGTGGCGGGACGTCGGCCACAACCCATGGGTCTCGCTCGTGATCGACGACATCGTCTCCGTCCAACCCTGGCGGGTCCGCATGCTGGAAGTGCGCGGCGAGGCGGAGCGCCTTCCAGAGGGCGGCAGCGGCCTCGGCCCGGGCTTCGATGAGGCGATGTTCCGGATCCGTCCGCGGCGCATCTTGAGCTTCGGCCTCGGCGACCGGGCGAGCGGCTACGGTATCAACGCACGCTCCGTGTGAACCGCTCAGCCGGCGCGAAGCACGACCGCGACCGCGGTCAACCCCCGTCGTGAGGTGGTGACGGTGACCGTGCCCGCCTCGGCCGAGTTCGCTTCTGACCGGAAACGGATCGTGGAACCGCTTTCGGCGGTCACCTCCCATCCGTTCTGGTCCAGCGCGGCCGCGTAGTAGCTCTCGACCGAACTCCGGCTGGAGCTGGTCCGGTAGGCGGTCGTGCAAGTCCTGCCGAGATGGATCGAGGTCACCTTGGCGAGGTGGGGGGCGACCGGGAACCCACCCGGGAGGCAGTTGCCGGTGGGGTTCAGATTGTGCGCGATCACCAGGCCGAGGACGACCACCGCCGCGATCACGAGCACGACCAGGGTGCCGCAGCCACCCAGCGTCCACCACACCCAACGGTGGCCGGTACGCGGCGGGGGCACGTCTGCGCTCGAGAAGCTCACCTCCGCTATTGTCTCCGCTCACCGCGCGGCCGGGGCGAGACGAAGCACGGCGCCGGCGAACCAGTGCCATCCTGAGGGTGGCAGTACGATGCGGGGTGCGGTGTCGCCCGTCGACGAGTATCTGCAGGACCTCCCTCCGGCGCGCCGCGCGGCGCTGGAACGGGTGCGTTCGGTGGTCCGCGAGTCGGTTCCGGACGTCGAGGAGGGCCGCAGCTACGGCATGCCGGCCTTCCGGTACCGGGGACGCCCCCTGCTCGCCTTCGCGGCCGCCAGACGGCACCTGGGCCTCTATCCCTGCAGCGGGTGGGTCGTGGACCAGATGCGGGAGGACCTGCGCGACTTCTCGCTCTCCAGCGGCGCCATCCGCTTCACCGAGGACCATCCCCTGCCGGACGCGGCGGTAAGGCGGATGCTCGCGCTGCGACGGCAGGAGATCGAGGCAGGCCGCCCGGCCTGACCGGGCGCCCCGCTGGCCTCAGCCCGCCTCCTCCGCCGCCTCCGTGAACTGCGACTGGTAGAGGTCGTGGTAGAAGCCGCGCCTGGCCAGCAGGTCCTCGTGATTGCCCTGCTCGACGATGTGCCCGTGATCCATCACCACGATGGTGTCCGCGTTGCGGATGGTGGACAGCCGGTGCGCGATCACGAAGCTGGTGCGCCCCTGACGCAGGCGTGCCATCGCCTCCTGGATCAAGACCTCGGTCCGGGTGTCGACGTTGCTGGTCGCCTCGTCCAGGATCAGGACCGGCGGGTCGGCCAGGAAAGCTCGGGCGATCGTCATCAACTGCCGCTGCCCGCTGGAGAGGTTGGACGCCTCGTCGTCGAGCACGGTGTCGTAGCCATCGGGCAGGGCCCGGACGAAGTGGTCGACGTGCGCTGCTTTGGCGGCCGCCACGATCTCCTCCTCGGTGGCCCCATCGCGGCCGTAGCCGATGTTGTCCCGGATCGTGCCGCCGAAGAGCCAGGTGTCCTGCAGCACCATCCCGAACCGGTGCCGCAGGTCGTCCCGCGTGGCGAGCGCGGCGTCCACGCCGTCGACGAAGATGTGACCGCCCTGGATTTCGTAGAAGCGCATCAGCAGGTTGACCACGGTCGTCTTGCCGGCGCCGGTCGGACCGACGATGGCGACCGTTTGCCCGGGCGCCGCGCGCAAGGTGAAGTCTTCGATCAGCGGGGTCTGGGGGTCGTAGGAGAAGGCGACCTGCTCCAAATCGACGTCGCCCTGCGCGGGGAGCGGCAGGATCTGGGGATCGGCCGCGTCCGGCACCTCCTCATCCGCCTCCAGGAACTCGAAGACACGCTCGGCCGAGGCGAGGCCGGACTGGAACAGGTTCAACTGGGCCGCCACCTGGGTGATCGGCATCGTGAACTGGCGGGAGTACTGGATGAAGGCCTGCACGTCACCCAGCGAAATGGTACCGGTGGCCACCCGGTAGCCGCCGATGATGGCGATCGCCACGTAGTTGAAGTTGGAGACCACCTGCATCATGGGCTGGATCACGCCGGAGAGGAACTGCGCGCGCCAGCTCGACTGGTACATGCGCTGGTTGAGCGTCTCGAACTCGTCCTGCGCGGCCTGCCGGCGACCGAACATCTGGACCAGCGTGTGCCCGGCGTGCATCTCCTCGACGTGGCCGTTGAGCTGCCCGGTCGCGTTCCACTGCACCCGATAGAGGCGCTGCGCCCGGCGTGCGATCAGGAGCGTGATCCCAAAGGCGATCGGCACCGTGATCAGCGCCACCAGTGACAGCAGCGGGCTGATCGTGATCATCAGGACCAGCACGCCGAGGATGGTGAGGAGCGAGTTGAGGAGCTGTGACATCCCCTGCTGCAGGGTGGTGGTGATGTTGTCGATGTCGTTGGTGAGACGCGACATGATGTCGCCGTGGGGGTTCTGGTCGAAGTACTTGAGCGGCAGCCGCTCCAGCTTCGCCTCCACGTCGCGCCGCAGCCGGTAGACCGTGCGCTGGGCCACGCCGGCCATCAGATAGCCCTGAGCCCACTGGAACAAGGCGGAACCGATGTAGACGAGGGCGGCCAGGCCCAGGGTCCGGCCCAGCAGCGTGAAGTCGATCCCGTGACCGGGAATGACGTTGGTGGCGCCGGAAACCACGTTGGCCTGCGTCGTCTCTCCGTGCGCCCGCAGGTAGGCGACGGCCTGCTGCTGGGTGAGTCCGGCCGGCAGCGCCTTGCCGATGATGCCCCCGAAGATGACGTTGGTCGCGTTCCCCAGGATCTTGGGTCCGATCACGTTGAGCGTCACCGAGATGGCGGTGAAGATGACCGACGCGATCAGCAACGGGATCTCGGGGCCCAGCCGGCGGATCAGCTTCCGGGTCGCTCCCACCGCGTCCTTTGAGCGCGCGGGCGGCGCGCCCATCATCATCCCGCCCGGGCCCATGCCCCGGGGGCCGCTACCGGCGCGAGCGCGCACATTGCTCATCGTCGGGGCCCCCGGAAAACGGAGCTTGCGGAGTTTTCTGGGGATTTCATGCGGGCACCTCCCGCCCCTCACCGAGCTGGGAGGCGACGATCTCCTGGTATTCGGGGCAGGTCCGGACCAGCTCCTCGTGGGTCCCCACGCCCACCATCCGGCCCTCTTCGAGCACGATGATCTGATCCGCATGGAGGATGGTCGACACGCGCTGCGCGACGATGAGGACGGTCGCGTTCCGGGTGTCCGCCTTGAGGGCCGCCCTGAGCCGGGCGTCAGTGGCGGCGTCGAGCGCGGAGAAGCAGTCGTCGAAGAGGTAGATGTCGGGGCGGCGCACCAGCGCGCGGGCGATCGACATCCGCTGCCGCTGACCACCCGAGAGATTGCTGCCGCCCTGATCGACGGGCGCGTCGAGCTGATCGGGCATCTCCTTGACGAAGTCGCTCGCCTGAGCCACGTCGAGCGCGTGCCAGAGTTCCTCTTCGGTGGCGTCGGGCTTGGAGAAGCGCAGGTTGTCGGCGATGGTCCCGCTGAAGAGGTAGGCGCGCTGGGGGACGAGGCCCATCCGGGAGCGCAGCGCGTCCAGCTCCTGGCGCCGGACGTCGAGGCCGTCCACCAGCACCGAACCACCGGTGACGTCGAAGAAGCGGGGGATCAGGTTGACGAGCGTCGTCTTGCCGGCGCCGGTGGAGCCAATCACGGCCGAGGTCTGGCCGGGGCGGAGCGTGATGTTGAGGTCCTGAAGCACCAGGTGCTCGGCCCCCGGATAACCGAAGTTCAGGTCCTTGATGTCGACCGCGCCGTCCCGGTGGACAGGGGTTTCGGGCGCCTCGGGATCGGCGATCGAGGGGACGGTGTTCTCCACCTGGCGGATGCGGCTGGCGCTGGCCACCGCCCGCGGGATGAAGATGACCATCATCACCGCGATCATCATCGACATCAGGATCTGCAGGATGTAGGCGAGGAAGGCGGTCAGGTTGCCGACCGGCATCGAGCCGCTCGCGATCAAATGGCCGCCGAACCAGATCACGGCCACGCTGGACAGGTTCATCACCACCATCAGCAACGGGATCGCGAACGCGAACAGCCGGTTCACGGCAAGCCCGGTCCGGGTCAGATCGGTGTTGGCCTCGTCGAAGCGGCGGGCTTCGTAGCGGGTCCGCAGGAAGGCCCGGATGACACGAATCCCGGTCACCTGTTCGCGCACGATCTGGTTCAGACGGTCGATCTTGACCTGGATGGTGCGGAAGAGCGGCGTCGCCCGGACCAGCATGAAGGCGATGATTCCGCCCATCAGCGGGACCACCACGAAGAGCAGGAGCGAGAGCGTGGCGTCCTGGTTGACGGCCAGGATGACGCCCCCGATGCCCGTGATCGGGGCCATGATCATCATCGCCAGACCGACCTGCAGGAAGTTCTGAATCTGCTGGACGTCGTTGGTGTTGCGGGTGATCAGCGACGCGGTGCCCAGACGGTCCATCTCCTGCATCGAGAAGCTCTGCACCTTCCCGAAGACAGATGCCCGCAGCTCGGCGCCGATCGCCATCGCGGTGCGGGCGGAGAGGTAGGCGGCGATCACCGCCAGGACCCCGATGGCGACCGCGATCACGCCCATCAGAGCGCCGGTCCGCCAGATGTAGGAGACGTCGCCCTTGACCACCCCGTTGTTGATCAGGTCGGCGTTGAGGTTGGGGATGTAGAGGTTGCCGATCGTCTGCCCGGCGACCAGCAGGACGATCGCCACCAGCACTCTCCAATGCGGGCGAAGGTAACGGCCGCTGAACCAGCTCACCATGTGGGGTGGTCCTCCTTGCGCACGAAGCCTGCCTCCCCGACCGCCCCTCGCAGGACCGTGAGCAGCAGTTCGAGGCCGGAGACGACGGTGGCAAGCTCATCGTCGCTGAGCGGCGAGAGGAGCTGCGTGAACGCACGATGGTACTGGTTGCGCATCCGGTGCAGCCAGCGCTGGCCGTGATCGGTGAGCGACACGTGCACCAGGCGCCGGTCATGCGGGTCGGGCTCCCGTCGCAGGATCCCCTGTTCGGCCAGGGTGGAGACCAGCACCGAGACCCGGCTCTTGGGTCCATCGACCTGGCGGGCGATCTCGGTGACGGTGATATTGGGCTGCTTGGCGATGGTGATCAGGACCGAGCGGAACCACTGCGCCTCGCCGACCGTGACGCCCTCGGAGATCTGCGTTCGCCGAGCCTCGGTCAGCAGACACTGCAGCTCGTGCAGGAGGCGCTGGACCTCCTCGCCCCGGGTACGGGTACCGGTTTCGGTCACCGCCGCCGGGGAGATCGTTTCGGTGAGAACGTTCACGCCAAAACCATACCAGGCGCCGGTCCCAGGCCGCCTCGGTCTTTGGTCTCAGTCCCGCCGCGCTTCTTCATCCTATCGCGACATATCGTAATACATCATACAGGAGGGGGAGCGTGTTAGAGGAAGGTGTGCGCAGGACGACGTCAGCGCGAATCGATCAGGTCGAGCTGGCGACCACGGCCCCCGTGGCCCCGGCGGCGGCGGCGGACGCCGTCTCGGCACGGATGGCCTGGATGGCCTGAGCCACCGCGACGGCCGCGTCGCTCCGGGTCAGCAACTCACGGGCCAGACGCGCGGCTGACTTCCTCTGGTCCCGGTCGACGACGTTCCCCACCAGCCCCAGCGCCTCCACCAGACCGGCCAGTTCCGCCTCCCGGAGTGCCGGCGAGCGCAAGCCGAGGAGCGTCGACCGCACCTCCTCCACGACCGCCCTGCCGGGACCTGGGTCGACCACCACCACGCGAGTTCGCGGAAAGAGGCCGAGCGCGCGGTGCTGCTCGACGGCAAGGGTCCCCGCGCTCACCAGGCGCTCGGCGACGCATGCCCGGAACCTCGGAACCTGTCGCGGGAGGTGCTCCATCCACCGCCGGACGCCACGGCGGCGCCCCTCGGAGGCGATGTTGGAGGCGGCGGCGCCGAGCAGGCCACCTCCGGCCGGCGCGCGGCCGGCGGCGACAACGTCAGTGCCTTCGATGGCGATGCACCCTTGGTCGGTCAGGTCGACGAGCACGCCGCCGGCGAGGACCGCATCGAGAGAGACACCCCCCGAGCAGTCGCCCCGCTCGAGCAGGAGCAGCAGCAGCGACTCGTGGAGCGGACGAGCGCCGTCACCCCTGGTCATCCCCACACCGGAGTCGTCTAACATTGTTCGATAGTCTAGCACGCCGTTCGAGAGCCGGGTGCGATGTTGTCGTTGGAGCAAAAGGAGCTGGCCACGGACCACGAGCGGAAGGGCACCCCGGAGCCGCCCTGGCTCGCCCGGCGAGCCTCGCGGCGGCAACAGCCGCCGCTCGATCGCGAGGGCCTCGTGACCGCCGCGCGGCGGGTGGTGGCGACCGAGGGGTTCGCCGGGCTCACCATGCGGCGGGTGGCGGACCAGGTCGGCGGCCGGGCGTCGAGCCTCTACTGGCACGTCAGGGACAAGGGGCAGCTGATCGACCTCGTGATCGACGAGCTGGTGGCCGAGGTCACCGTCCCCGACCGCGGCTCATGGGCTGAGCGCCTGGCCGGATTCGCCCACAACAACCGCCGGACGCTGGCGCGCTATCCAGGCCTGGCGCAGCTGATCCTGGAGCGAGGGGCGTCAGGGCCTCACGCGGTGGAGATGGCGGAGGCGGTGCTCGGGATCCTGCGCCAAGCGGGGCTCGACGATTCCGAACTATGGAATGCCTACCACACGCTGCTCACGTACATCACCGGGTTCGTGCTGGGCGAGACCTGGCCGCGCCGCCCCGAGGAGGGCAAGGCGCGGCGAGTGGAGGCGGCCGCTTACCTCGACTCCCTGACCGGCGATCGCTTCCCGAACATCGCGGTCGCGAGCCGGAACCTGTCCTGGGATGATGACGCGCGCTTTGCCTTCGGACTCGAGCGCCTCGTCTTCGCCCTCGCCGCGCTGGCGTCCGCCAAGCCCCACCTGTGAGGCAGATCGGGCCTCCGGGCGCCAGTGAAGGACCGTTTTGTCGGGTAGATGGGGCCTACCGCTATGAGCGCAGCGGCGAAGCGTATCCGGAAAGGGCTTCGTCGCCGGAGATCGCGGCCCGGGTCTCGTCGGGGATCGCCACCACGAGGCTGAACGCCCCCAGGTCACCATCCCCGTTGATGGCGTAGGGGGCGTGGGTGAACAGCTGGTAGCCGGTGACCACCGCGACGTGGGCCGCCCACGTCGCCTCGGCGTTGATCCCGTACACGGCCACGTCGCCGGGTTGGGGCAGGTAGCCGCTGGAGGCGGGGTGCCAAGTCCCGTTGGCGACCGCCCAGTTGTAGAAGCTGATGGAGGCGCCGTTCAGCTGCCCCGCGCCAAAGCCGTAGGTGAAGGAGACCCGCCCTTTCTGCCAGGCCCAGGCGGCGAAGTCGGCGCACCACTCCTCGGAGGTGGTGCCGGCGGCGCAGGCCTGCCCGTTCTGGTCCACGCCCGACCCGGCGCCCCAATAGGCGCTGAACTTGTTGCAGTAGGTGTCCGACGGATCGGTGGTATAGCCGAGCTGGCTCCTGGCCGCGTCGACCACCGCGTGCCGCAGCGGCGAGGAGGTCTTCGACACCTCGAGCAGGTTGGCGAGCGCCCCGCTGCTCGCAGTCACGAACCCCGCAACGATAAGCACGCCCAGCAGCGCGAGGGCGACCACCCCGCAACCCCGCCCCGTCCGCCGGGGTCGCCGGCGCGCGGGTGCCACCACCGCGGGGCGAGTCCGATACGGCGCCGGCCGATCGCGGTAGCCGCGCAAGGGTCGGGCAGCCCGGCCCCGATCAGCGGCGCCGGGCGCGCGGGAGCGGGTCGGACGGCGGGATGCCACGGTCATGCAACTCGGATCTGCCGGTTGACGTTACCCGACGAACGTGAACACCCCGTGAACGTGATTGGTCGGGAAACGCACCGCGAGGGCCACGTCGGTGCCTCCCTACCGCCAGGCTCGCCGGACCTCCCCGACGCCGTGAAATTCGCCGGTTGACCACCCGGTCAGCCGTCGACGACTTTGCCGCTGTAGACCTTGGTCGAGCCGTGGATGTGCGCGGTCCGGCCCAGATGAAGGTCGGTCCCCGAGACGTGGACTGACCCATCAACCGTGCCGTCCACCTGGACCTCCTGCGCCCGCGATGCCCACACCGAGAGATCACCCGAGACCTGACCCTGACGGCCGAGCTGGCAGCCGCTCGCCGAGACGCGGGCGGGGCCGGCGACGTGCCCGCCGAGGATTGCCGTTCCGGACAGGTTGTAGGTGTTGAGGCTCTCCCCGACCTGTGCTCCCGGCTGCACCCGCAGCGTCCCGGTCGACTGGAGGACACCCTCGTCGACCCTCCCGTGAGTGCCGATCGTGACGGTGCTCTGTCCGTATGCATGAAGCCACCCGGTCACGTGGCCGGTGACCGTCACCGTGGCGTGGTTATTGACGCTCAGGTTGCCGTCGACCGTGCCCTGGATCGACGCCGTCTGATTGCGCACCGACATCGTGCCATGGTGGGTCTGCCCGGGAGGCACCCCACCCCAGACGGCGGCCGCGGCCGGGATCGGGACCAGGCCGTTCCCGAGAGCGAGCACCACGGCGAGCAGCCCGAGCAGAGCGCCCGCCCGGGGCGTGGGCAGCCTCAGGTTTATCACCGCCGGGAAGATACGCGAGAACGGCGCCCGGCCCAGCGGCTTCACCTCACTCGCCGGTCTCGCCGTCGATCGACTCTCGAAGCAGATCGGCGTGGCCGTTGTGGCGCGCGTACTCCTCGACCATGTGGACCAGCACCCAGCGCAGCGAGACCCGCCCCTGACCTTCCCAGGCCGGGTGCGTGGCCCGCAAGCCCGCCTCGGGGTGATCGCGCAGGGCGTCCGCGACCGCCGCCCGTGAGCGCTCGACCGACGCCTGCCACTGGGCGTGCAGGGCCGCGCCCGACTCGGCCGCCGCGCTGTGCCAGTCCCAGTCGGGGTCGTCGTCGAAGGGGGCGCTCGCCCACGGTTCTGGCATCGGGCGCTCGGCCACCACCTCGGTGAACCAGTAGTCCTCGACGTAGGCCAGGTGCTTCAGCAGGCCGCCGAGCGTGATGGTCGACGGCGGCCGCGCGATCCGAAGCTGGCCGTCCGGCAGGCGGCTCGTCTTCCACAGCAGGGTCGCCCGCTGGTAGTCGAGGAACCCGGTCACGGTCGCCACTTCGTCTCCCTCGAGTGGGGGCTCCGGCCGGGTCTGGCCGTCGATCTCGGTGCTCACCACCGGGACCGTACAGGAGAAGCGAATGGCGACGCGCCGCCATCCGCTAGTACCCTGCCGCGTCTCGTGAACCCACCGGCGGGACGGGGGTTGAGGGCTGGTAAACTCGCCCTTCACCTCGGTGGGCTCTGCGTGGTGGCCATAGCTCAGTTGGAAGAGCACCAGATTGTGGATCTGGGGGTCGTGGGTTCGAGCCCCATTGGCCACCCCACCTCTACTCCTTGGCGGACGTGCACCCTCGGCCGGCCGAATATGCGCTGGGAACGAATCTGCTCAAGCAGGTGAGACAACCGTCAGACCCCACTGGCGTGCTGCATCCTCCAACCGCCGGTCGTAAGTCACGAAGTCACCCAGGTCGTCACCCAGCGTGAGTGCAGCCGCGACGTGGATGGCATCCAGCGACCGGATATCCGGCGGGGAAAGCGTTCCAGCCGAGTCCAGTAGTGACCGGCCGAGGTCGACGAACGCGACGCTTGCCAGCTGTCGGCGCGCCTCTGCCAGGTGGCTTTGAGATACCCGCATCGCAGCTCGCAGAACCTCGGTGCGCAGCAGCGTCGCCGCGACCTGCAGGGGCCGTCTTCGCAGGTAGCGCATAAGTGCCCTCGACTCCGGTTCGATCATGACGAGCTTCGCGAACGCGGAGGAGTCGAGGTAGACGTACCTATCGCTCATCGCGTCGGAGCTCGGCGAGGGCCTCGGAGAGCAGCGGACGGCCGGGCACCGGGGGCAGCGGCGCATACTCCAACGGCCTCACTGCCGCCGGGGTCATACGCCCCTCGGCAATCAACTGCGCAGTCGTGCTCCCAAGGCGCAGCGGGACCATCCGTGCCACCGGCCGTCCCCGGTCGGTGATCTCCATCGCCTCCCCCGCCGCCACGCGTCTGACGACCGCGCTCGCGTTCTGCTTCAGCTCTCGGATGCCGACCTGTTCCATTACTACATCGTAGCCTAAAGGTTCTACGTTGTGTGGCCCAGATGGCCTCAAAGAGCCGATACTACGCCCGACGCTAAATGACAACTGATTTGAGCTCTGGCGCAATCAACCGCCTCAGACTCTCTATTTGACCCTGCAGGTCGCTGGCAACCGGTCGCAGCGCGACGTGGGTGGCGCCGGAGGCGATGTAGCCGCGAATAAACCTCAGACAGGTCTCCAGAGAGCCGATCCCGGCCGACTGTCCCAACATCTCCGCGGTCGCGGTCCGCCCATCCCGCCGGCACACCAATATCGCGTCTTCCATCGCCCGCGCCTCATTGGTGTTCACATTGATGTCCAGGTACACGCAAACCGGGAAACGAGCGTCAAGTGTCCTGCCCTCTTCGGCCGCGACCTGACGCAGCATCGACAATCGCTCTCTCAGTTCCGAGGGCGAGAGTGAAAAAGTCATCCAGCCGTCACCCAGGTCTCAAGCTCGCCCGGCCGGTCGGCGGGGACGTCCCGGCAGGCGCATAGAGTTGGGAGGATGAACGACATCTACCCGTTTCTGGCGGTCAAAGACGTCGACGCAGCCGTTGACTTCTATGGGAGCGCTTTTGGGGCGCGGGAAGACAGGGAACGGGTGCGGGCTCCGGACGGGCCCCAGGTGGCGGTGCTTTCCATCGGTGGCCACCGGGTCGGGGTAGCCACGGAAGCGCCCGACTTGAGGACCGCAAGTCCCGAAACCGTCGGCGCGACGACGGTCCGGCTCTCGATCGACGTCGATGATCCTGACTCGGTCGCGGCCCAGGCGATCGCAGCCGGCGCAACGGAGATGTTCCCGGTGGCGGACCAGCCGTATGGGCTGCGCCAGGGTCGGGTCGTGGACCCGTTCGGCCACCACTGGTTGATTGGCGGTCCGTTGAAGGGGTAGGCCGCCCGTGATCCTCCCCAAGGTGCGCGACCCTCGTCTGGTAACGATCCGGAGGGGCGGAACGCTCACTGATTCGGATCACCATCTGCTCGCTCTCTGGGCGGCATCTTGCGCGGAACACGTCCTCGACCTCTTCGAGTCGGTCCGGCCTCAGGACCCGCGCCCGCGGCAGGCGATCGCGCATGCCCGCGCCTGGGCGCGCGGCGAGGTCACGATGACCCAGGCTCGGGCGGCGGGCGGCCACGCGATGGGCGCGGCCAGGCCACTGCGCGGGGCGGCACGGCATGCCGCGTACGCAGCGGGACAGGCGGGGGTGGTCGCGCACGTCGCGGCCCATGATCTTGGTGCGGCCGCCTACGCGATCAAGGCCGCACGTGCCGCCGCCCCGGAAGGTGAGGGCGACATCGCCGGCCGCATCGAGTGCCAATGGCAGCGCGACCAGCTTCCGGAGGCGATCCGGGAGCTCGTTCTTGACGATCAGCGGTTGCGGAACGAGATCTGCTGGTCGGTGTTTGATTGCTGAGCCGGGGCCGGGCGCCTGAGGGGCCTTAGGGGCGGAGGAGGTTACCCGGATGTGGTGATCGCAGCGGGAGCGGGGCGGTGGCGAGTCGAGGAGTGCGATGTGCTCGTTTCTGGTGGGTGATGAAGTCCTAGGAAGGAGTCTTGGTGATAGGTAAGGAGAGGTGAGCGGGTGGGTGGGGGCGCTGTGGGGGGCAGATGGCGCGGGTGCGGAGGGCCAGGGGAGAGTCGAGGTGACCGGCTGGCAGACTAGGAGCTGGCGATCCGCCGTGTTGACGATGTACTTCGAGGCGGGTGGGGAACATTGAGGATCGCGTCGCGTACTGTGAAGCTAGAGGCCGACCGAGAGCTTGGCCTTCCGCGACCGCACCGCGTTAGGAACTCGTGGTTCTCTGCGCTGTCGCAGCGGAACGGTCCTCCTGCCCACTCCGGAGTTGGTGCTGCGAGGGGCCTCGATGTGCGGTGCGTGTCCACACTCCGGCGCTACCCTGCGCCTGTAGCATCGGTGTGCGAACACCTTGGGGTTCAGTCGAACTGCGGCGACCCGTCGTGCGCCACCGTGGGGTCGGGCGCCACCGTGGGGTCAGGTGCCACCGCCGGGTCGTGCGCCACCGGCTGGTCATGCACCACCGGGTCGTCGTGCGCGACCGGCTGGTCATGCGCCACCGACGGCCGGGCAGCGGCCACGGCGTTCGCTCCCTGACGGCTCAGCTGGTCCTGCTTCAGCCGGACGGTGTTCCCGAGGTCGACCCTCCGCTGTGCCCCCCGATCGGTGTCGAAGAGGTAGGCCACCACCGCGCCGGCGGCCGCAGCTGCCGCCATGCCGGTCAAAGCGAGCAGCCAGGAACCCGCCGAAGGCCTCGGAGCGTTGCCCGAGAGCTCGCGCCGGACCTCTCCCACCGTCCGGGCGGCCTGCCGCGAGGCGCGCCGGGACACCTTCATGGCCTGGTTGAACGAGCCCTGGTTCGATTCGAGTGCCCGCACCGCACGGCGACGGCGGCGCTCACCGAGATCGGGGTCGAGCAGGAACATTCCCAAGGCCCCCACGGCGACTGCGACAAGGGTTCGCGTCATCGCTCCTCTCCTAGATCATCCGAACTCATAAATCCTGATATCGTCGTGACCATTATTTCATAATCAGACTCGGAGCGCATTGATGCGGGAGGACAGCAGGATGCAATACCGACAACTCGGGCAGACCGGGGAGCGAGTGAGCGCGATCGGGCTGGGCGGGGCGCATTCCGCCCACCCCGACGATCCGGCGGACTCGGTCCGGCTCATCCGGCAGGCGATCGACGGCGGCCTCACGTTCCTCGACAACTGCTGGGACTACGCCGGCGGTGAGGCCGAGGCGCGGATGGGGCAAGCGCTGCAGGACGGGTATCGAGAGCGGGTCTTCCTGATGACCAAGATCGACGCCCACACCAAGGCGGTCGCGACCGCGCAGATCGATCAGTGTCTGGCACGGCTCCGAACCGATCGGATCGACCTCATGCAGCTGCACGAGATGATCCGGGCCGACGACCCCGACCGGGTCTTCGCCCCCGGGGGCGCCATCGAGGCGCTGGTGGCGGCACGGGAGGCGGGCAAGATTCGCTACGTCGGGTTCACCGGCCACAAGGATCCGGCCATCCACCTCCGGATGCTCGAGCAGGGCTTCGAATTCGACGCGGTGCAGATGCCACTCAACGCCCTCGATCATCACTACCGGAGCTTTGAGACCCGCGTCCTGCCCGTCCTCGTGGAGCGTGGGATCGGGGTGCTCGGCATGAAGCCGATGGCCGCCGGTCGCCTGCCTCAGAGTGGCGCGGTCGGCGCCGAGGATTGCCTCCGCTACGCCCTTTCGCTTCCCACCTCGGTCGTGATCACGGGATGCACTTCCCTCTCGGAGGTCGACCAGGCGCTCCGAGCGGGGACCGATTTCACGCCCTTCACCGACGCGGAGATGGACGCTGCCCGGGCCCGGGCGGCCACGCTCGACGGCGCCTCCACCGGGGCCGTGGAGGGATACAAGACGACCAGGGACTTCGACGGCACGATCAACAATCCCCACTGGGTCACCACCGCGAGCCTGACGGCTTGACGTGCGCGTGAGCGGGCCGGTCGACGGTGGCCGGCGTCAGCCGTAGCGCGCGGCCCAGCCGACGCCCTGCCAGGTGGTCAGGCGGACCGGGCGCAGCCTGAACAGCCACCGCGGCTTGTCAAGCGTGGGGATGAGGTACTTGGGGCCGTTCTCGCCCAGATACCGGAGCGCCATCCGCTCCGCGATCGGGAGCCACCGGCCGCCGACGTTCGGACGCTCGACCAGATCGGCCAGGCACCGTGCCGTCACCCTCCGCTGCCGGCCGGCCTCGTCGACGGTGACCGCGCACTTCGGTTCACGCTGCAGGTACGTGGCCCAGATCGATCGCTCACGCGGTATCACCCACCACGCAGCGCCGTCCCACTCATGCCAGCACGGGATCACGTAGGGCCATCCGTCGTGGTCGACGCAGGCGAGCCGCATCAGGTGACCCTCCCCGAGAAACGCGTCGACCTCTGCGCGCCCCAGCGCGCCCACCTTGCCGCGCCACTCCTCCTTCTTGTCCTGCTCGGTCACCAGATCACCGCTTCCATGCTGCACCCGACCGGGGGCCGAGGCGTGGTCTTGGCAGCGCGCCGAGTTAGGATCAGACGCGGGGAGAGCGGTTGCACGCCGGAACCCGCCGGCGTGCCAGGCGAACAGAGCATCCGGGGCCTGCCGGCCCTGTGGAGGAGGGCACGCGCGTGACAACCGAGAACCGGCACGGCTTCACCCAGGACGACCTCGACCGGATGCGGTTTATCGAGGCCGCCGACCTCTCGCCGGACGGAAAGCTCGCCGTCTACGCACAGTTCACCACCGACGCCAAGGCCGAGCGGGATCACTGCGCGCTGTGGCTGGTGGACGCGGAAAGCGGTGAGAGCCGGCGCCTCACGGCGGGGACCGGGAAGGACACCTGGCCCGCGTTCTCCCCCGACGGCAGAGAGGTCGCGTTCGTCTCCGACCGGACGGGGAAGAACCAGATCCACGTGATCCCCCTCGACGGCGGCGAAGCGAGGCAGGTGACGACCCTGGAGCAGGGGATCACAACCCCACCCGTGTGGTCACCCGACGGCGGGCTCATCGCCTTCACCGCCGGGCCTCAGCGCGAGCCGCGGGACCGCGCCCGGCCCTACCGGATCACACGTGCGGTCTATCGCTTCGACATGCTGGGCTACATCGACGACGTCAAGCAAGACCTGTGGGTGGTGCCGGCCGCGGGCGGGGAGGCGAAGCAGGTCACGAAGGACGCGTGCATGAACACCAACCCGCGCTGGACCCCGCGCGGGGAAGCGCTCGTCTACACCGGCGGCTTCGAGCCGGACGACCCCTTCTTCTGGCCCCGGGTGCGGCTGGTCGATCTGGAGGGGACGACGGTTCGCGACGTCCCTCACCCCCGCGGTTCGGTGGTGGCGGTGGACTTCGCGCCTGACGGGAGGCTGGCGATCCTGATCGGGTTCCACGCCGATCGACCGAGCGGGTCGAAGTGGGAGCTCTTCATCAGCGACGCCGGACTCACCTCCGTCAGTCCCCGCACCGCGACGCTGGAAGGGCAGGCGGGCGGCAGCTTTCAGGGCGACACGCCGCCGGCCCCGCTCCTGCCGCGCATCGGCTTCCTGAGCGATGGCAGGGCGGTGCTGTCGGTGCAGCGCGGGGGGAACGTGTCGCTGGTCGCGGTCGCGCTCTCCGGAGCCGAGGCGTTCGAGCAGCTGACCGCCGACGGTTCGGAGGACGTGCCGCTGGCCACCGCCGGCCGGCGGGTCCTCTTCACGTCGGCCGACTTCGACGAGCCAGGTGATCTCTACCTCTGGGACGGGGATGGGGAGGGCGAACACGTGCGCCGGCTCACCCGGCTCAACCAGGACGTGCTCGCCGGGGTCGCGCTGCCCCGCGTGCACGAGGTCGCGGCCCGCGGCGCCGACGGTGAGCCGGTGGAGGGTTGGTTCCTGGAGCCGGCGGAGGGCTCGGCCCCCTACCCCACCATCCTCTACATCCACGGCGGTCCCCACGCAGCCTTCGGGCACGACTTCCACGCCGACATGCAGCTGCTCGCCGGCGCCGGGTACGGGGTGATCCTCGCCAACCACCGTGCCTCCACCGGCTACGGCGACCCGTTCGCGACCAAGATCCGCGGCGACTGGGGCAATCACGACTACCACGACCTGATGGCGGCCGTCGACCGTGCCGTCGAGGACGGCCTCGCCGATCCCGACCGGCTCGGCGTCTGCGGCCTCTCCGGAGGCGGCAACCTGAGCTGCTGGATCGTGGGCCAGACCCATCGCTTCAAGGCCGCGGTGCCCGAGAATCCGGTGACCAACTTCGTGAGCATGTTCGGGGTCGGGGACATCGGCCCCACGTTCGTCCCGGCTGAGACAGGCGGGACTCCGCATGAGCTGCCAGAGGTGTACGCCAGGATGTCCCCCATCACCTACGCGCACCGTTGCACCACGCCGACTCTCCTCGTCCAGTGCGAGTCCGACCTGCGGTGCCCGCCCGAGCAGGCCGAGCAGTTCTACGCGGCGCTGACCATGGCCGGCTGCCCGGTCGAAATGCTGCGCCTGCCGGGCGTCCCGCATGCGGGCGCGATCATCGGTCCCCCGCCCATCCGCCGCGCGCAAAACGAAGCGCTGGTGGAGTGGATGCAGCGGTGGATCCCGGTCCGCGCCCCGGCGGCGGTGACGGGCTGAGCACTGGGGGGTCTCTGCACACTCCGGCCAATCCCGGCACCAGGGAGCCCCTATAGGTGCAGAGAGGGCACTCAACTGCCCTCGAGCTCGTTACGGTGAAGGCATGGCCGAGCAGCAGGTCGCCTGGACCGACGCCCCTTACCGCGCACCCGTGCTCGATCGCAACGGTCAGCGGATCGGGACCACCGAGTCTTTGCTGGGCGACGAGCAAGAGGACATTTTTCACGGGATCGCGATCTCGTTTCCGCACCGTCGCCAGGTCGTGGTCGTCCCCGCCGAACACGTGACCCGCATCACCACGCAGCACGTCGAGACCGACCTCGATGCGGCCGGGGTCACCGCCCTGGCTCCCTACCAGGAGGAGCACTGGTATCACCTGGGCTGGGGCGGGCTCTTCCGTAAGCGTCCGGAGTGGCTGAAGGGCGAATAGCCGGCCGCCGGCGCAGCGCTCGCGCCGCCGGCCCCGAGGGTGCGGCGCGAACCCTCGATTTACGATGGCCGGATGGAGGGACCGCCGCTCAACCCGAGGGCGTTGCTCTTCACCCTCTACGGGGACTACGTGCACCCGTCCGGCGCGGAGCAGGTGCGGGCGCAGGCGCTGGTCCATCTGGCCCAGGTCGTCGGCGTCTCCAGCTCCGCCCTTCGTTCGGCCCTGTCCCGCATGACTCGCGAAGGCTGGCTCGTCTCGCAGCGCGAGGGCGGCCGGCCCCGGTACGGCCTCAGCCCCCGCGGCTTCCAGCTGATCGACGAAGGTGCACGCCGCATCTACAGCCGGCACCGCGAGGATTGGGACGGATGCTGGCTGGTGGTGGCCTACTCGCTCCCCGAACGCCGTCGCGGCGAGCGCGACCGGCTGCGCGAGGGATTGAGCTTCCTGGGCCTGGGTTCGCTCGGGAACGGCCTCTTCATCACCCCCCACGACCTGTCGGGGGAGGTTCGGGCGGTGGCCGAGCGGACCGGCGTGCGGGACGAGGTGACGGTCCTGCGCGCCCGCCTCACCTGGCCTGACGATGCCCAGGACATCGTGCGCCGCGCGTGGGACCTGGAGGACGTTGCCATCAGGTACGAGGCGTTTCTCAGCGAGTTCCGCGACGTGCTCGAGGACACCACTCCCGTCGACGACGAGGAGGCCTTCCGGCGCCGCTTCCGGCTCACTCACGCCTTCCGGCGCACGCTCTTCGGGGACCCCGAGCTGCCGGACCAGCTGCTCCCCGACGGCTGGGTGGGGGTGGCTGCGTTTCGGCGCTTCAGCGACGCGAACCACCGCCTCCTTCCCCAGGCCTTCCGGTTCTATCGGTCGATCGCGGCCGACTGAGGTCTCGTTCGCTCTTTGAAGCCACGTACGGAACTCTTACTCAAATACAACTGTTGCGGTTGCACTGTTCGCTTCGTGTCCATCTCTGCGCTCGACGGGGAGCGTCCGCTGCTCGCTCACCTGCTCGATGAGGATCGCGATCTCGACGCCACCGCGCTCGGCGAGTTGACCCGTGGGCTTGCCGCCCGGCCCTCACTCTGGCGTCCCCTGCTCCGGCACGACCAGGAGCACCGCTGGTATGAGCGGCTCCTGCTGACACCGCGCGTGGAGATCTGGCTCATCGGGTGGGCACCCGGCCAGGGCACGCGCCCCCACGGCCACGGCGACGCACAGGGCGCGCTCACCGTCATTGAAGGCACCCTGACCGAGGACGTCTACCTGGGTGTCACGCTCCGGGATCGCCACGTCTGCCCTTCGGGGACGTGGGAGCGGGTTTCCGGCTCGACCGCCACCTTCGCCTTCGACCACGTCCATCGCGTGCGCAACCTGAGCGCCGTGAACGCGACCTCGATCCACGCCTACTCGCCTCCGGGGCGGCAGATGCGGTACTTCGGCACGCCGGTGGCGGAGGCGGCGCCGGCGCCCGTTCTCGGAATCGACGAGATGCTCCGGCGGGCGCGCCGGGAACTCGTCCGGCTCTCCGCAACCGAGGTCCAGCGAGCCGTTGCGGCAGGCGCGCTCCTGGTCGATATCCGGCCGCAGACCCGGCGCGAGGCGGACGGGGGAACCATCCCGGGCGCGCTCGCGATCGACCGCAACCTTCTCGAGTGGCGACTCGATCCGCTGTCCCCGTGGCGCCTGCCCGAGGTGCGCGGACACGACCAACAGGTGGTGGTGTTCTGCTCTGAGGGCTACACCTCGAGCCTGGCCGCGGCGTCGCTGCAGGATCTCGGGCTGCGGCGTGCAACCGATCTGGAGGGTGGATTCGCCGCCTGGGCAGCAGCTGGGCTCCCGGTGGAGCGGGCCTGACAAAGACGCTTTCGCAGCTCACGCCTGCAGCCCGGCGGTCGCCGTCCCGTGCCGCCGGCCTTACCCGGTCACCCTGGGGCGTCCGCAGCCATGCCGTGGGTGCAAGGTCGTGCGGCGGCGGCCGGGAGTCGCCTCTCTAGACCTTCGCCGCGCGAAGGGCCACGCCGACGCTGTAGCGCGCGCCGACCACGTGCAGCCGCCTGCGCAACTGGGACGGCCCCCACGGGTCTACGAGGAGGAATTCGAGGCGCACGGCCACTCGAGCCGCTCCCCGGCGCGCGGCGCTCCCGAGGCGAGGTCATGCTCCGTGGCGGTGGTGGATCCCCAACGGACCCTGGGCCGCGTCTCGTGGCACTTGCCGGCCGGTCACCGCTCTGCGCGCTCGGCTTCGTCCCGCCCATGCCGCCCCGCCTCACTGGTGCGGTCGGCGGCGTGCTGCACCGCCTCCACCGAACGCTTACCGGGTCCCCGAACCGGCTCTGGTTTCGACTGGGCGGACGATTCCGCCCGCTCCGCGCCGTGATCGAGGCGTCCCTGGACTCGCCGTGAGAGGCGCGGCGCGAGGAAGCCGAGTGCGAGCAACCCCGCGCACAGGATCACGACCAATCCGATGAGGGCTATCACCGGTCGCTAGCGATCGAGGTCGTCCGGCCCCTGCTTCTTCCGGGTCGCGGCCTCGACCTCCTGCTTCCCCTCGCCGACCTTCTGCTGGGCCTTGCCCTTGAGCTCTTCGCCGGTGTCGCCGGTGACACGGCCCTTGACCTCATGCGCCTTACCCTTCATCCGATCCTTCATAGTGTTGCCTCCTTCGCTTCTTCTGATAGCAGCGTTGTCAAAATATACAACAACATCGCGGCCCGAGGCAAGTCCGCGGGCAGGCCGCGCCAGGCGGCTGGGGAGGAGCGCACAATGTTGCAATGTTCCCCACGATCGCCGACAATATCGACATAAAGTTCGGGGATCGTGGAGGAGAAGCGCATGGCGACCGCGCCGTCTGAGAACCCTGCTTTCGAGACGTTGCTGAAGCGCGGTGATCTGATCGAATCGCCGGCCGAGATGAGCGCCGCCTACCGCCGGGAGCTCAGCCACACGCTGACCGTGTCCGGGGACACCGAGCTGATCTCGGCGCCCGCCTACTACCTGGCCACCCAGCGGGCGCCGTCAGTCAACGCCTTCATGACCGGCATCTCGATCATCCAGGACGAGCTGGCGCACGCGCACATCGCCTACCACCTGCTGGAGGAGCTGGGCACCGATCAGGAGCAGCTCATCTTCTCCCGCGACCCCAAGAGCTTCCGCTACCCGTATGCATTCGACGTCCCCCTCGAGTCCTGGACCGAGCTGATCGTGGCCAACCTGTTCTATGACCAGGCCGGGTTCTGCCTCCTCGGCGACATCCACGAGCACTGCTCTTACGGCCCCTGGAAGCGCGGCCTCAACAAGGTGATGGCGGAGGAGAACTTCCATCTCCGCAACGGGCGCACCTGGTCCAAGCGCATGGCGGCGGCAGGCGGTGCGACCAAGGACGAACTGCAGCGCGCGGTCGATTGGATGTTCCCGCTCACGGTCGAGTGGTTCGGCCTCCCCGACTCGATGAAGCGGCACTCCACCCAGCTCGACTACCGGCTCAAAGGCAAGACCAACGATCAGCTCCGGCAGTGGTGGCTTTCGCTGGTCGTGCCCTACTGCGAGGAGATCGGGGTCAGGGTGCCGGCGCACCGGGAGCAGCCGGCCGAGGGCGACGCTGAGTGGGTGCTCGACTATCCCTTCCCCTGCGAGTTCGACCCTGAGGAGAAGCGTTGGGACGCCTCGAACCCGACCACCTGGGACGCGGTGCTGAGCCGGTGGCGCGGCCGCGGGCCCCGCAACGCCGAGATGGTGGCGATGTTCCAGGAAGAGTTCCACCGTTTCCGCCGCCGGCACGGCCGCGAGGTCGCCTGAAGATGACCGCGGCGGTCATGGAGGCACGGCTCCGGGAAGCCCTTCGCGACGTCGAGGATCCCGAGATGCCGGTCAACATCGTGGACCTGGGAATCGTCTACGGCGTGTCGCTGGAGGGCGGCGCGGCGACCGTCACGCTCACCTTCACCGCCATGGGTTGCCCGGCCTCGGACCTGATCCTGGAGGACATCGAGGGCCGGCTGCTCCGCGAGCCGGGTGTCCGCGAGGTGCGGGTGGACGTGGTCTGGGACCCGCCCTGGTCGGCACGGCTCCTCACCCCCGAGGGTCGCGACGCGCTCCAGCTATGGGGGCTCGCCGTATGAGCCAAACCGAGGCAGACTCGGTTCGCGAGTTCAAGCGCGTCCACGACCGCGTCCAGGCCTACGAGGTCTTCGCCCGTAAGGCTCGTCCCGAACCGCTCCGCCAGATCGGCAGCGTGGTGGCTCCCGATGCGGACCTCGCCGCCGCGTACGCCCGTGCCACCTACGACGAGGAGCGCTGGATCGAGATGACGATCGTGCCCCGGGATGCCATCACCACGCTTTGGGCGCCCGGCCGCGAGGACGGTTAGATGTCACTCTCGGACCTCGTCCTCAGCACCGCCGACGCCAAGCAGCTGCTGGGCCTGCGCTACGCCGAGTGGGCGGTGCGAGCGCCGTCCCTGGAGGCCGACATCGCCGCCGCCGCCATGGGCCTGGACGAGATCGGCCACTCGCGCGTGCTCTACGGCTGCCTGGAGCCGCTCGGCGAGGACCCGCGTGGCTCCGAGCGACAGCGAGACCCCGCCGCCTACCGCAACCTGGCCTGTACCGACTCCTCCTTCCCCTCCTGGGCGCACTTCGTCGCGGCCAACGCCCTGATCGACAACGCGCTGTCGGTCCTGCTCCGCGCCATGCTGGAGGGTTCGTCGGAGGTCCTGCGGACCCGCCTCCGCAAGATGCTCAACGAGGAGAAGTACCACCTGCTGCACGGGCGCAGCTGGCTCGCCCAGGACCCCGTCGACCTCACCACCGGCCCGCTGGGCGACGCCTGGCGCGAGGCCCTGGAGCTGTTCGGCCCGCCCGAAGGGGAGGTCGCCAGCCTGGCCGCCGCCGGTCTGCTGTCGGCCCGGCCGGCGGAGCTGCGCCGGCGCCTCGAAGAGCGGATCCAGCTCCACGGGCCGGACCTGCAGATCGACTGGTCCAGCTGGGACCCGGCGCGCCGCCGCACCCGGCCGGGCGCGATCGACGACGCGACGTTCGCCATGCTGCGGGGACTCGAGGAGAGGGCCCATGCCCCGGCCGGCGCGACCCGGACCTGACCCCCGGCAGACGGCCCGCCGGCACGCGCCCCGCTGCCCCGGCTGCGGCACCCACTATGTGGAGGTGATCTCGCTCTTCGGGCAGCAGGCGATCACCCTCCAGTACCGCTGTCGTCGCTGCGGCACCCCCTTCGAGGCGCTCAAGTACGAAGACGACGAGGCGGACGAAGTCGATTGAGGCGCCGTCTGCGCACAGATGGGCCCTCCCGGTACTCCGGGAGGACCCATCCGCTAGCAGACGGCGAATTGGGCTCAATGCAAAAGGTTGAGCGTATTGGAGGCGTCGTCCACGAAGTAGACGCCACGTGGGTACTGCGTGACCGCCAGCCCGAACAGCGCGCCGGCGCCGGGGGTCGCGCCCGGGCCGGCCACCGAGGTATCGAGCGTGCGGGTAGCCACCTGCGGACCAAACGGCGAGGTCTCGACCAGGTTGCCGTCGTTCGAGTTCACCGTCAGGATGTCGCCGTTGGGCGCCACCGCCAGGCCGAGCGGGCCGTTGAGAGCCTCGCCCACCGTGACCGTGTCGCCGATCCCGTCACTGCTTGCTCTGAAGAGGGGGGCGTCGATCCGGGCGATCCGGTTGCCGAGCGTGTCCGCCACGTAGAGCGCGCCGCCGGGCGCAAGTCCGACGCCCGTGGGCCCGATCACCAACGCGTTGGGGTCGGTGCGCTCGGGGAAGCCCGATGCGATCGCGACGGGGTGACCCAGCATCGCGGGCGGTCGATCGCCGAATACCCCGAGGTCGATCCGCAGGACGGTGCCGCCGTTCACCGTGTCGCCCCCGGCGGCGACCGTTCCGTTCAGCACGTTGGTGACGAAGAGCGAGACGAACCCGCCGAGGTCGAGCGCGGTCATGTCCCAGGGGCCGTTGATTCCTTGCCCGCTCAGCGTCTCAACGACCTCGCCCTGGCTGTTGAGGACCAGCAGGCAGCCGGCCTGGGCGGTGGCTGCCATCCCGTTGCTGGTGGGGAGGCTGCCCACGATCACCCAGCCGGTCCGGAGCACGACCAGTGCGGTCGTCAGTCCGACTCCACCCGGGCACGCACCCGGCAGGGCAGCGGCGTTGATCTGCGCGAAGAGCTGGACCGACCCGTTGGGCGCCACCTCGACGATCGTGGTGCCGGTGCCCTGGAGGTTGTTGCTGTTGTTGAAGTTGCTGACCAGTACCTCCCCCTGGACCAGCGTGCCCTCGGTGCGCGGGACGATCGCGGTGCCGTACGGGTTGACGTCCTGGTTGGCGGGCGGCGCGGGGACGGTGGACGCGATCGTCGACACGGTGTGGAGCCGGCCCACGAACGTGCCGCCATGACCGCCCGGCCCGTCCGCGAGGGCCAGCGAAGGCAGGAGAGCGACGAACCCCACCCCCAGCACCGCGCCCGCAAGCAGAGATAGCCGCGTCAGGAGTCTCATGTGCACCCACCTCGCTGTACGCCCGGGCCTGCCACGGGGCCCTCAGCAAGGGGTTACAAGCAGGCGTTACGCGCGGCAGCCCCCGGGGGGCCGGGGGCCGGGCAATGCCGGTCAGAACGTCGTCAGGTAGGCCCGCTCCGCCTCCCACGTCTCCTCGAAGAGCCGCTCGATCTCCTCCAGGGAGCAGACCGCCGCGGTCAGCGGATCCAGCATCAGCGCGTAAAGCGCGGCCTGGCGGTCCCGCCGCAGCAGCGCCTCGACCATCAGCTCGTGGACCGCCATATGGGAGCGGTTGAGAGCCGCCAGCTGCTCCGGGAGGCTTCCGAAGTGGACCGGCTGCACACCTCGCCGATCCACCAGGCAGGCCACCTCCACGCAGCCGCCGGCGGGAAGGTTGTCGATCAGATGCTCGTTGACGATGTTGCCGTAGACGACTTGGGTCCGGCCGAAGACGGCACCTTCGACGATGAAGGACGCGTATTCCAGGCTTCGTCCCACCGGCAGCGGCTCGTCCCCCGCCGCCCAGGCGGCCGCTTGCGCCCGGTGCTCCTCCTGCCAGCGTGGCCAGTTGTGGCGGTAGAAGCTTGACTCACCCAGGTACCCCGGCCGCGCGTAGCGGTCGACCAGGTCGGGACGCTTGCGGAAATAGGGGACGTACTCGGAGAAGTGGCCGCTCGACTCGGTGACGAAGGCACCCAGGTGCAGCATGACCTCGAACCGCACCGGGTCCTGCTCGTACGTGGCGGGGACGCGGGCGGCCTCGCGAAGGTTCGGGTAGAGGTCCTCGCCGTCCCGGCTCAGCTCCGTGAACCACGCGTTGTGGTTGATGCCGGCGCAGCGCCAGGTGAGCTCCTCGTAGGGGACGCCGAGGTACCGGGCGAGCTGCCGTGACGTCCCCTGCACGCTGTGACAAAGCCCGACCACGTTGAGCCCCGTGTGGCGGATCGCCGCCAGCGTCAGGATCGACATCGGGTTGGTGTAGTTGAGGACGATCGCCTCTGGGCACAGGCGGGCCACGTCCTCCACGATCTCGAGCCACGCGGGGCCGGTGCGCAGCGCCTTGAAGATGCCGCCGGGGCCGATGGTGTCGCCGATGCACTGGTCGATGCCGTAGCGAAGGGGGATGTCGTTGTCGAAGCCGACGTTCTGCCGTCCCCCGACCTCGATCGAGTTGACCACGAAGTCACTGCCCGCGAGCACCCGTCGCCGGTCGGTGGTCGCCACCACGCGCCAATCCCGGCCCGACCGCTGGACCAGGCGCTCGGTGAGCCGGCGGGCGACGTCGAGCCGCTCCTCGTCAACGTCCACCAGAGCGAACGTGCCGCGGTCGAGGCCCTCGATCGACAGGACGTCGGTCACGATCTGCCGGGCGAACACCGCGCTCCCCGCCCCGATGTAGCTGATCTTGATCGACTCCGTCATGCGGGCCTCCTGCTCTCCTCACGAGTCAACAGATTCAGTCGCCGGCGAATAAGTAACGCAGAAACAGGTGCCGGCCGTCGCGCCGGACGCTGCTGAGGTCACCCTTGCCGAATTCTGGCGGCGGCAGCGCCAGCCCCTCGACCAGCGAGAGCCGTGCCGGGTCGTGCCGCTCGCGTCCCGCCAGCACGGGCGAGAGCGTGAGGAAAAGTTCGTCCAGCACCCGGTCTCGCAGCAGCACCGCGATGAGGGTCGGGCCGCCCTCGGTCAGGATCCGCCGGTGCCCCTCCGCGCGCACCGCCTCCCGGAGCCGCCCGCCGGTGGGCGCGTCCGGCCCCAGCGAGCGGACGCGGGCGGCGGCCGGCAGCCGGCCGCCGAGGTGGGCCCGGCCGGCGTCGGTGGTGAGGATGAGGACCCGGTCCTGAAGCGCCGGCTGGGCCGGGTCGAGGTCGCCCCGCAGGGTGGCGATCACCAGCTCCGGCCCCGGCCGCTCCAGCGCAGCGTACGCGGCGGCGGCGTCTGGATAGATGTGCGCGGGGGTCCAGTGGTGATTCCACCCGTCGCGCAGGGTCCCGGCGCCGAGGAGGACCGCGTCGGCCAGCACCCGCAGCAGCCCCATCACGAAGCGGTCGGCCTCGCTGTGCAGTGAGATCGCCCCCGGGCCGCCTCCCGCCTTCCCCTCCAGTGCGACCACCCCGTCCAGCGACGACACGAAGTTGGCGTAGAGCACGTCGTCCGGGAGGGTCAGGCCACCGCCGTAGAGGTGAGCCAGGGCGGGACTGGGGAGGTCGGCGCCGGCGCCCGAGGCGTCGAAGAGCGTGTCGAGGGGCTGCACGCCCCTAATCCTGGGCCGCCCGCATCCCCCGGTTGCCGGCGCCGGCACTCGGGAACAGCGGTGAAGAAGGCTCAGGCCTCGTCATCGGCGGAGGTCGCCTGTGCCTCGCCGGCCTCCTCCGCCGCCTCGGGATAGGCCCGGGTCGAGACGTCGAAGCCGCGCCAGGAGGTCACCCGCTCGGGGCGCAGCCGCAGCAGCGTGCCGCCCGCTGGCCGCACGCCGTAGCGCCCCTCGATGGCGGCCGCCAGCAGGCCCTGTGCGTCGGGGTTCGGCTCCACCCGGCCGTGCAGGCTGACGCCGGTCATGCGCGAGGCGCGGTAGGGGTGATGGTGCTCGATGACCAGCGCACCGGCGGCGGCGGCAGGCGGTCCCGGCAGGCCGCGGGGGGGCAGCCAGGCGGCGATCTCGCCGGGACCGGCCGGGGCCCACCAGGCGGGCGCCAGGTTGGGGGCGGTGCTGCCCGCCCAGCACGCGTAGGCCGTCCCCACCTGCGCCAGCGCGGGACCGAGGACCTCCGGGATGGGAGTCGCCGCGGGGGCCGGCGGAGCGGACTCCGAGACAGTGCGGGCCCAGGCCGCGCGCAGGCGCAGCAGCACCCGGTTGTGCGGCCACCAGGCGTCGGGCATGGACCGGAGGTCGAGCGCATATCCGCCCACGAAGGGCGCGTTCCGGAGCACGTAGCCGGCCACCGCGAATCCAAGATTCGGGCCCCCCAGCATCGCCTTCAACGGTCCCGTCAGCGAGCGCGGATCGTAACTCTCGAGGTGACCCTGAAAGAGCAGCGTCTCATGGCCGGTCGCGACCAGGAAGGCGGCCTCCGACGAACGCTGGAGAAGGTGCGCCTTGACGGCGTGCCGCGACGTCGTCATCCAGACCGAGCCGGCGGCCAGGTTGAAGGCGGCGGGATTGACCAGGGGGCGCCGGGCGCCGATCGCCAGCATCCCGATCCGCGCCAGACCCACGGCACGCCCCACATCCCTGTCCATGAGAACGGCTCAGCCTACCGGGGACCGGCCCCGGCGCACCAGCAGCACCGGACACGGCGCGTGATCGAGCACGAAGCGCGCGGTGTGTCCGATGGAGTGCGGTTTCGGCACATCCGGCCCGGGCCCATTGCGGGCCCCCACCACCAGCAGCGCGGCCCTCTGCTCCCCGGCGAGACGGCAGAGGACCCGGCCCGGCTCGCCCTCCTCGACCCGGGTCTGGCTGCCCGGCACCTCCCGCGCCGCCTCCTCCAAAATGCCGGCGGCGGCGTCTCGCTCGGCCTGGGCCACCTCCCGGGCGTGGGGGCCCGGATGCCGGCGGTGGGGCCCGAAGCCGTGCGCCAACCCCAACTCCCCGCGAGCGCCGTTGTCGATCACGTGGCACAGCAGCATCGCTTCCGGCGCCTCGCCCAACGTGTCCCGGAGACCCCGCAACGCGTGGCCCGGGTTGCTTTCTCCCACGCCCACCACGACGAGCCCGGTCGCCATCACCGATAGCTTGCCGCGACCAGGGCCCCGCCGGCGAGCAGGAGCAGTGGGGTGGTGATCGCCCCCAGCTTCAGGTAGTCGAGCGCGGACACCTGGATCCCGCGCCGGCGGACGGCGACCAGCCAGAGCATGGTCGAGAGGGAACCCACCGGCGTCAGATTGGGTCCGAGATCCGCGCCCAGCAGGGTGCCCGCCAGAAACGGCTCCCGCGCCGCCGGGTGCAGCCCGCTGGAGGCGGAGAGGAGAAAGGTGGCGGCGGGGACGTTGTTGACGCCGTTGGAGCCGATCGCCGCCGCCAGCGTACCCGCGACCACGGCGGCCGGCCCCGACGGCACCAGGTCGCGAAGCCAGTAGGCGAGGGCACCGGTCAACCCCGCCTCCTCCAGCGCGGCGACCAGCACCAAGAGCCCGGCGACGTACACCAACACCGCCAGGCTCACGTGCTCACGCGCTTGGGCGAGACCGGGCCGGCGGCGCGCGAGGCCGATGAGAAGCAGGAGCAGTGCCCCTCCGATCGCGACCACCCCCACCGGCACCCCGATGGCGCTCGCGATCAGGTAGCCGCCGGCGATGGCGACCAACCCGGCCACCGTGAGCCCCAGGTGGGTGCGGTCGGGGGCCGCCCGCTCCAGCAGAGTCCGCCAGTCGGGGGTGAAGCCGCGGTCGACGCGACGCCAGAAGACGGCCAGGAAGACCGCCGCGTTGACGAGGATGACCACCAGCGCTGCCGGGAGGAAGTGCCTGAGATACGGCCCGAGCGTGAGCTCAAGGCGACCTCCCACCAGCACGTTGATGGGGTTGGAAACCGGCAGCAGGAGCGAGGCGGTGTCGGCGACGAAGGTGGCGGCCAGAAGGTAGGGCAGCGGGCGGAGCCGCAGACGCGTCACCAGGCCGTAGACGACCGGGGTGAGGATGAGCGCGGTCGCGTCGTTGGAGAGGAAGGCGGTGACGAGGGCGCCGACGCCGAAGACGCAGAGCAGGAGCGCCCGGCCGCTGCCCCGGGCCAGCGCCACCGCGGCCGCCCCCGCCAGGTCGAAAAAGCCGGCCGCGTCGGCCAGGCCCGCGATCGACATCAAGCCGAACAGGAACAGGAAGAGGTTGGCCTGGGCGGTCAGCGCGTGCCAGGCGGCCGCCGGCGACACCGCGCCGATCCCGAGCACCACCAGCGCGCCGGCGGTCGTCCACCAGGCCTCCCCCCGACCGAAGGGCCGGACCACGACGCCGGCCAGCGTGGCCAGGAAGATCACGCCGGCCGCGATGGGCATTGGAACGAGGCTAGGAGCCGTGAGGGCGATTGGTGCACCAACCGCCCACTCTGAGCACCCGAACAGGGCCATTGGTGCACCAACGGCCCGCTCCGAGGAGGGGCAAAGGGCGAAATCGGGTCGCCGACTACGACTCGGTGGCCTCCAGGGCCTCCTGCATCGCCTCCAGCCCCTCGTGCAGGCGCCGGCGAGCGACTCCCGCCAGCCGGCCGGCACCGAACCTGCCGAGCACGCCGCCCGGAGGCTCGTACTCCAAAAGCAGGGTGACGTGGGTGCCGCTGGGGTGCTCCGCGAACGTCCACCGGCCGCGCAGATCCACCGGGCCTCCATCGGAGTGCCACCCGATCACGGCCGGCTCGTCCCAGGTATCCAACTCCAGGATGGTGCCCGCGGTCACCCCGAGCAGGGCGATGCGCACCGAGAACCGCGCGCCCGCCCCGGTGGTGTGCGCCGGATCCAGCGGCTCCCACTGGCGGACGCCCTCCAGCACGGTGCGTGCGTTCCGGTAGTCGCCGACCCAGCGGAAGACAGAAGGCCGAGGAGCCTGAACGAGGATGCTGGTCTCGAGGCGGTGAGCGGCCATGCGTGTCCCCAAGCATGCAAGGCGAGTGCCGGGTGCGCTGCCATCATGGGCAGGTGACCGAGGCTCCGGTGGCGGTGACCGACCAGGTGCGCTCCCCGCTCGCGCCCTCGCGCGAGGCGCTGCGCGACGGCTACTTCTCGGGTTCTGCCCGCGCCCTCTTCGGACTCGTGCGCTTCGGGCAGAACCGGTATCACGCCGGTCCGCTGACCCTGTTCCGCTTTGGGGCGCCGCGCTTCCAGCAGCCGGCCTGGGTGTTCCCCATCGAGGGTGGACTGCTCGCGCGCCGTCCCGCCGGCGAGGTCCGCGTGGGGTGGAGTGAGGGGCGGCTCTACTGCTCGCTGGAGGGATACGAGCCGCGCCTGCCCCGTCCGCTCTTCCGCGTCACGCAACTCCCCTTCCACCGCGAGGTGTCGAGGATCGCGCTCCTTCAGATCCGCGGCCGGGTTCCAAGCCCGGGGATTCCCGCCGAACCCTGGCGGCGGCTCCTGGCCGCCGTGCTCGACGTCGCCGCCGCGACCTCGATCGCGGTCGTGTGCGGCCCGCGGCGGAAGGGCGCCCGGACCCTCTTCCTGGGCGCCGCCGTCCTCGCCGGCCAGACGCTGATCCCCGCGCTGACCGGTGGCGTCACCCTCGGCGGCCGGCTGGCCGGAACCCGCGTCACGGCCGTCGACGGCAGCCCCGTCCACCTCGCCCAGTTACTGGTCCGGGTCGCAGCGCTGCCGCTCGGTCTGCGCACGCTGCGCGACCGCCACGACGAGCTCGCGGGCACCGAGGTCATCCTTTCCGGACCAGCCCCGGCCGAATAGCGGGAGGCAGCGCTCAGGCCGGCCTTGGTACGGTGACGCGGTGATCCGGCGCCTTTGCGCTGGCACGGCCGCCTGCCTGGCAGCGGCGCTTTTGCTCGTCGGATGCGCACCGGCCCTGGCGGAGGGGACCGGGACCGCCTCCAGCGCCCGCATCTCGAGCACTCCCGCCTCTTCCGGTGCGCAGGACCTCCGTGTCAGCATCGACCTCGCCCTGGGCGCGCACGTGATGCTGCTGGCGCGCACCACGGACGCCGCGCTCGGCGTGCGCACGTCCGAGTTCTCGACCTACGGCACCGCGCTCCACGCCGACGACGCCACCGTCGCCGGCGCCATCGTGCCGGGCAACGACCCGCGGACCGAGGACTCGGTGGCCAGTGCCCTGACCGTGTTCGACAAGGCCGGCCTCGACTACGCGACCGCCCTCTATACCAAGAACGCCGGGGCGCAGCAGCAGGCCACGAGCGACATGAGCACC
The DNA here is from genome assembly GCA_963808785.1 of Candidatus Dormiibacterota bacterium. GTDB lineage: Bacteria > Chloroflexota > Dormibacteria > Dormibacterales > Dormibacteraceae > CAVTSA01. Next base: position 117,687 of record CAWEGH010000001.1, read on the forward strand.
ACCTACCTGGCACAGATGAGGTCGGCGCTGACGGCCGCCACCCACGCCCCTGCCGCGACGGTCAACGCCGGTCTCATTCAGCAGGTGGCGGACACACAGGCGCTCATCGGTGCCCAGGCCGCGGGCAACTGGACCGCCGCCTACCAGGCGCTCGCGACGGCGTACACCCACCAGGTGGCGTTCGGGACCTCGCTCACGCAGGCGGTGGCGCGCACCGACCCCCGCGGCTTTCCCGGCAACCCGCTGGCCAAGGCGGCCACCCTGCGCGACACGCTCGAAACCCAGCTCCAGCAGCAGGCCTATCTGCTGGGCATGGCGGAGTCGGCGGCGGGTGGGCGCGCGACCGAGCAGCAGGCGGCCGCCGGCGCCTACGCCGCCTCGACGACGGCTCTGAGCGAGGCCATCAGTCCCGCGGGCTCCAACCTCGCCAGCGGCGTCTCCGGCAGTCTGACCCAGGCCCAGGCGGCCGCCGCCGCGCTGGCCGTGGCGACCGCGCAGCACGACACCGGGGGCGCCTCCTCCCAGCAGCAGGCGCTGAAGGAGACCTTCCCCGGCGGTTACGTGACGCTGGTCCATGGAAAGCTGGGCGTCACGAAGAAGCAAGCGGCGTCGATCAGCTCCGCCTTCGGGCAGGCACTCGCCAACCAGGCGGCGGCGGAGGGACAGCAGCAGAGCACTCCCCAGCTCGACGGCACCGCGGCGCTCGCCGGTGCCAGACTGGGAAGGCAGCTCAGCGTGGCGGTCGCGACCCGGTACGCCGCGGCCTTCCCGACCTGACGTAGCGACCTTCCCGACCAGACCCGACCGGACCACCAGGAGGCGTCGACGTGTCCACGCAGGCACTCTTTCACCCCCCGCTCCCGCGCAACGAGCCGATCCGTGACTACGCCCCCGGCAGCCCGGAGCGGGCCCGGCTGCAGGCCCGGCTGGGGGAGATGGGCGCTGAGGTGGCCGACCTGCCGATGGTGATCGACGGCCATGAGGTGCGGACGCTGCAGACGGCTCCGGTGGTCGCGCCCCACGACACCCGCCACGTGCTGGGGCATGCGCACCAGGGGGGTGCGTCTCAGGTCGAGGCCGCGATCGAGGCGGCAACCCGGGCCCACGGCGCCTGGGCGTCGACCCCCTGGGAAGAGCGAGCGGCCATCTTCCTGCGCGCCGCGGACCTCCTCAGCGGACCCTGGCGCGACACGATCAACGCCGCCACCATGCTGGGCCAGTCGAAGACCGCGTACCAGGCCGAGATCGATTCCGCGGCCGAACTGTGCGACTTCTTCCGCTTCAACGTCGCCTACCTGCCCACGATCCTCGAGGATCAGCCGATCTCGGCCTCGGGCACCTGGAACCGGATGGAGTACCGGCCGCTGGAGGGCTTCGTCCTCGCCATCACGCCGTTCAACTTCACCTCCATCGCGGGCAACCTGCCTTCGGCGCCGGCCCTGCTCGGCAACACGGTGGTCTGGAAACCGTCGCAGCTGGCCTCGCTTTCCGCGCACTACCTGATGCAGCTGCTGCGGGCGGCGGGGCTGCCGGACGGCGTCATCAACCTGGTCCAGGGGCCGCCGGCGGAGCTGGTGCAGGCCGCGATCGCGGACCCGGGGCTGGCCGGCATTCACTTCACGGGGTCGACGACCGTCTTCCAGGGCATCTGGAGCCAGGTGGCGGAGAACCTGCCCCGGTATCGCAACTACCCGCGTCTGGTGGGCGAGACCGGCGGCAAGGACTTCATCGTCGCCCACGCCTCGGCCGAGGTGCCGGCGCTGACGACGGCGGTTGTGCGCGGCGCCTTCGAGTACCAGGGTCAGAAGTGCTCGGCCCCGTCGCGGCTCTTCATCCCCCAGTCGGTGTGGCCCGCCCTCAGCGAGCGGCTGCTCGACGAGGTCCCGGCCATCAGGATGGGCGACGTCACCGACTTCTCCAACTTCATAGGGGCGGTCATCGACGAGCGTGCCTTCAAGCGCCACCGGGAGGCGATCGCGGAGGCGCGGGACAGCGCCGGCTACGAGGTGATCGTGGGGGGCGGCACCGACGACGCCGGCGGCTGGTTCGTGGAACCGACGGTGATCCGGAGCGAGGACCCGACCTCCCGCCTGATGCGGGAGGAGCTGTTCGGCCCCATCGTCACCGCTTATGTCTACCCCGACGCCGACTACGAGAAGACGCTCGAAGTGATCGACAGCAGCACCCCCTACGGGCTCACGGGCGCGGTCTTCGCGCGCGACCGGGCGGCGATCCAGCTGGCGGGAGAGCGCCTGCGCTACGCCGCCGGCAACTTCTACGTCAACGACAAGCCGACCGGCGCCGTCGTCGGCCAGCAGCCCTTCGGTGGCGCCCGCGCTTCCGGTACCAACGACAAGGCGGGTTCGGTCTGGAACCTGATCCGGTGGGTGAGCCCGCGCGCCATCAAGGAGCTGTTCGTGCCCCCGGAGGACTACCGCTACCCCTTCATGGGCTGAGCCGCCGCCCCCACGGCCCGCTCGCCCGTCCTCCTCGAGCCACCGGAGCCTTCCATGGTGCCGGTCTCCCGTGAAAACGGGGTTGGGGGCCCGGCACCTGCTGCTACATTGCGGCCGGGGTGGGAACGATCTTTCTGACGCCGCTCGAACAGAGGCTCCTGGACGCGCTTCGCCTTCGGGGGGAGATGCACGGGAGACAGCTGGCGAGCTCGCTGGAGGCGGATTCCGGCGCCGTCGCGCGCTGTCTCGTGCACCTTGAGCGCCTCGGGCTGCTGCAGTCGGAGACGCTGGGCCGGACCAAGCGCTATCGGGTGCGATCGGAGGGAGAGACGACGCTGGAGACGGTGCTGGCGCGCATCGAGGCGTTCGACGACCCGCGGCCGACCGCGGTCCTCGTCTGCCCAGACGACCACGAGGGGCCGCGGATCGTGGTCGTGCTGCCCGAAATCTGGGTCCCGCTGCGCAGCTGGCACGCGCTGCGCCGCATCGCCCGCAGCTTCACGCGGCCGGTGGAGGTGTTGGTGTACTCCGAGCGCGAGGCACGGCGCCTGGCACGGCTCCCCGGCAACCCGGTCCGGGAGGCGTTGAAGGCGCAGCCGGAGCGGGGGGCGCGGCTGATGGAGCCCGGCCGTTGAGCTCCGGCTGGCGCACGCTCGCTGACGAGTGGATGGGCCTGGCCGGCCAGGACCTCGCGCTCGCCCGCCTCGCCGTCTGTGAGACCTCGATCTCGGACCGGGCGTTCGGCTTCCACGTCCAGCAGGTGATCGAAAAGTCGCTCAAGGCGGTGATCGCGACGCGCAGCAACCTGCCTCCGGCGACGCACGACCTGGTGTGGCTGCTCGAGCGGAGCGGCCAGGAGCACCCCTTCGACCTGGACGAGCTGGACGAGCTCAGTCCTTACGCGTCCGCGATGCAGCAGCCGGGATGGCCGCTGCCACCGCGTCACCTGGACCGCGAGGGGGCGCTGGCGCGAGCCCTCGCCGTGCGGGCCTGGGCGGGGGGCCTGGTCGCCCTCGCCCCGTAGGCCGTGACCTCCGTCGGCCGCTCAGTCAGCGCCACCTCCATCCTCCCCAACCCCCGTTTCGCACGGAACGGGGGTCATGCGGGGGGTTTTAGCGGCCCTTCCGTGCGAAACGGGAGTAGCTGGGCGCCGGGCGACGGCGAACTCGGGCGGCCACTCCCGCAGGTCTGCCTCCACGAACGTGAGGCGGGGCGGATCGGCGTGGGCGGCGGCGGCGGCCAGCATGTCCCGCGAGGAGTCGACACCGACCACCGTGGCCCCGGGCCAGCGTGCGGTCAGCGCCGCGGTCAGGTTGCCGGGGCCGCAGCCGAGGTCGACCACCAACCCGGGATCCGACACCCGAACGGCTGACAGCAGGTCAAAGAAGGGGCGGGCGCGGTGATCCGCGTACCGCTGGTACTGCGCCGAGCTCCAGATATCTCTCGACATCGAGATAACCATACGGATAGTTCTTTCTCGACGTCAAGAGTCCGTAGGCTGGTGGGGCACATGGAAGCGACGCCGGAGCCGGTGGTGCAGGAGGACGAGGTCGATCGCCTGGTCGCCGCCTGGCGCGCCGCCCGCCCCGAGCTCGACCCCTCGCCGATGGAGGTCCTGAGTCGCGTTTCCCGGCTCTCCAAGCACCTCGACCGGGCCCGTCAGCGCGTGCTGGAGACTCAGGGCCTCGATCTTTGGGAGTTCGACGTGCTGGTCGCGCTCCGGCGGGCGCCCTCGCCGCACGAGCTCAGTCCGGGCGCGCTGCTGCACGCCACCATGGTCACCTCGGGGACGATGACCAACCGCATCGACCGCCTCACCGACCGCGGTCTGGTCGCTCGCCGCCCCGACCCTCAGGACGGCCGCGGGGTGCTGGTGCGGCTCACGCCCCAGGGGGCCAGGCGGGCCGACGCCGCCATGACCGAGCTCCTGCAGCGGGAGCGCGAGCTCCTGTCAGGGCTGGACCCGGGCCAGCGGGCCGCGCTCGCCGGCCTCCTCCGGCACCTTCTCCTGCCCTTCGATAGCTGACCCACCCCGGCTCCTGTATACGAACGTCCCGCCGCGGTCGTGCTCAGCCATCGCCGCCACCGGCCCCCGCCAGCGCCCCCCGGACGATCGCCCGCCGCACCACCTCGGTCGCCCCCACCCCGAGCGTGATCGGATCCAGCTCCCGCTCCCCGGTGCTGAGGGCGAAGATGAGGTCACCGTCGCCCGCCGTGTGAGCGGGGCGGAGCGCCATCGCGAAACCGTCGTGCGCCTGCGCCGCCAGCCCGCGGCAGGCCGTCTTGTCGAGGCGCGCGTCGGTCACCACCACCGCCAGGGTGGTGTTGGTCCGCATCTCGGGCGGGGGGATCCGGCCTGCCAGGGCCGCGTCCCAGCCCCCGCAGCCGGCCACGATCCCGCCCCGCTCGTCGACCACGTCCCCGAGGGCGTTGACCACCGCCAGCGCCCCCACCGTCACGCCCGTCGGGAGCCGCAGCGACGCTACCCCGACCCCGCCCGGCACCCGTCGATCCCGCCCCAGCAGCTTCCCGACGGTGACGCCGGTGCCGGCGCCGACGCGCCCTTCGGGAACCGCCCTCGACCCGGCCGCCTGAGCGGCCAGAGCGGCGGCGCGCCCCGCCTCCGGGCCCGGCGCGTGGGCCACGCCCTCGGGGAGATCGAAGACCACCGCCGCCGGCACGATGGGGACCCTGACCATCCCCACCTGGAGCCCGATCCCCTGCTCGGCGAGGTGCCGCATGACCCCGTCGGCGGCGGCGAGACCGAAGGCCGACCCGCCGGTGAGGCAGATCGCGTGGACCCGCTGCACGCTGCGGCCGGGCTCGAGCGCATCCGTCTCCCGGGTGCCGGGCGCGCCCCCGCGCACCACCACCCCGCAGACGGCCCCCTCCGCGCCGCAGAGCAGCACGGTGCAGCCGGTCCGGTGCTCGAGGTCGGTCCAGTGGCCGACCTGGACTCGGGGGAGCTCGGCGGTCGCCATCGCCGAACTGTAGGAGGGCCGAGGTCAGAGCGCGGCCAGCACCGCCTCCGGATGACCTTCGGGGCTGACGTCGTACCAGGCCTGCTCGATCTGCCCCTGGTCGTCGATCAGGAACGTGGAGCGGAAAGCGGCGGTGAACTCACCTCCGCTGCTCAGCTTCCGCGTCCCCCAGGTGTCGTAGGCCCTGGACACGGCGCCGTCGACGTCGCTCAGGAGCGGGAACTCGAGCCCGTGGTGGGTGCGGAACCCCCGGTGGCTGGCAGCGTCGTCCGCCGACACTCCCACGATCGCGATCCCGCGGTCGGCGTAGTCCTGCCGGGCGTCCCGAAAGGCGCAGGCCTCGGCCGTGCAGCCCGGGGTCTCGTCTTTGGGATAGAAGTAGAGCAGCAGCTTCCGCCCTGCGAAGTCGCCGAGCGAGACGGTATGCCCATCCTGGTCGGGCAGGTGGAAGTCGGGCGCCTGATCTCCGGTCTTGAGTGCCATCGACCCAGGAACCGGCCGTCGGCGCATCTCTATTCTGCGGAGGATGCCCGCGATCGACGACGACGCCCTGCTCGACTTCACCCGCCGACTCCTGCGCGAACGGACCGAACAAGGTGCGGCGGCGGTGGTGACCGGTCAAATGCGCGCGTTCGGCTGGGATCCACTGATCGAGGAGGTGGCACCGGGCCGGCCCAATGTGATCGCGACCATCGATAGCGGGCGCCCCGGCCCGGCGCTGCTGTTCGAGGGCCACACCGACGTCGTCACCGAGGGCGACCCCGGAGCCTGGTCCCATGACCCGTTCGGGGCCGAGGTGGTGGACGGCAAGCTGTACGCCCGCGGGGCCGCCGACATGAAGGGGGGCGTGGCCGCGATGCTGTTCGCCGCCGACCTGCTGGCGCGCGAAGGCTTCGGGGGGCGGCTGGTGGTCGGAGCGCTGGTCGACGAAGAAGGACTCATGCTCGGGGTCAAGGACTTCTGCCGGAGGGGCCACGCCTCCGGGCTCGACGCCGCGCTGATCTGCGAGCCCGAGGGATACGAGGTGTGCGTGGCGCAGAAGGGCGCCCTGCGGCTGCGGGTCGAGGTGCCGGGGAAGATGGCCCACGGCGCCATGCCGGAGCAGGGGCGGAACCCGATCCCTCCGCTCGCGCGCTTCCTCGATTTCGTGGGCCAGACGCAGGACGCGCTGCAGCGGGAGCGCGGCCGCCACCGCTACCTGGGCTGGGATTACCTGACCCCCACCTGGCTGGGCGCCGGCAGCGAACTCCAGCTGAATGTGATCCCCGGCTCGGCGGTGGCCGGGATCGATGTGCGGACGACCCCCGGGACCGGCCACGCGGCTCTGGTGGCGCGGCTCCGCGCGGGGCTTCCGCCCGGGAGCCGGCTGGAGGTGATCGACGACCGTCCCGCCACCGAGACTCCGGAGGGGCATCCGCTCCTCAGCGCGGCACTGGGCGCGCACGAGGCGGTGCTGGGCCGTCCGCCGGTGCTGGGCGGAGTGCCGGGCGCCACCGACGGCACCATCCTGGTCCGCGACGCGGGTGTGCCCATCGTCACCTGCGGACCGGGCGGGAAGTGGATCGCGCATCAGGTCGACGAGTTCCTGGAGGTGGCGGAGCTGCTCGCGTATACACGCATCTTCGCGGAGACCGGGCGGCGCTACTTCAGGGCTGCCGCGACGCCCAGGTGACCGGGACAAAGCCGGTGGGAGCGGTGGGAGGAATGACATCTGGAAGGCCTGTCGCCTCTCTTCCAGAGTTAAGGCATGCAGGTTCCCCTCCGGCCCGGGATCGAGCTCGTGTGCAACTGCCGCGCCGGCCATCGCTCCGCGGTCGACGCCGAGGGCGTGGCGCCCGCTCTCCCCACCGAATGCAGCGGCTCCTTCTGGTCCCTTCCGCTCGCCCCCGGCGCCTCCGGCCGCATCTTCGGAGCCGTGGCCTCGGTCGGCGTCATCGCGCCCAGCAGCAGTCGCTGCGCCTATCTGACCTGATCTCGAGCACTCCTACCCCCGATTCCGGGCGAGGGGCGCGGCGTGAGCAGGCCCAAAACGATGCCCCGGGTACCAAACATCGACGTTCGCGGTCAAAAACTAGGGAAAGCCCTGATGACCAAATCGTCCGAGCGCGGCACGCTGTAGAGAGGAGGTTGGGCGTCGCGCCCCCGACCAGCCTGACATCGACTCCTCCCTACCCCCATTTTCCGTACGGGGCGGGCCCCAGACCCGGTGGCGAGAGGCCCGTTCCGTTTGGGGGTTCACCCAGGGCGGCGCTGACGCACGCGGGGTATGGCCGCCAGCAGCTCCTTCGTGTAGTCGGATTCGGGTGCGGTGAAGACGGTTTGGGTGGGTCCTCGCTCCACGATCTCCCCCTGCCGCATCACGACCAGGCGGTCGCAGAGGTGGCGGACGACCGAGAGGTCGTGCGACACCACCACCAGCGTCAGCCCGAACTCCTCTTTCAGGTCCTGGAGCAGGTTCAGGATCTGTGCCCGCACGGAGACGTCGAGGGCCGAGACCGGTTCGTCGGCGAGCAGCACCACCGGTCGAGGCGCGAGCGCGCGGGCGACCGCGATGCGCTGACGCTGACCGCCGCTGAACTCGTGAGGGAACCGCGAGGCCGACCCGGGCGGCAACCCCACCGCCTCCAGCAGCTCCGCCACGCGCTCGGGGCCGCCCGGTAGGTGCTGCACGCGCATGGGCTCGAGGATGATCTCGGAGACGCGCATCCGCGGGTCCAGCGCCGACACCGGGTCCTGGAACACGATTCCGACCTCGCGCCGGCGGTCGCCTCCCAGATAGCGGACGGTCCCCGCCGACGGCGCCTCCAGACCGAGCAGGAGGCGGAGCAGCGTCGACTTCCCCGACCCCGACTCGCCGACCACGCCCAGCGTCTCGCCGCGCCGGATCTCGAGGCTGACCTGATGGACCGCGGCCACCGTCCGGCGCGGCCCCCGGAAGGTCGTCCGGGGCAGGCGATAGCCGCGGGACACCCCCTCCAGGAGGAACAGGGCCCCGGGCTCGTCGTTGTTCATCCGAGGGGGTGCCAGCAGGCGACGCGGTGCCCGTCCCCCTCCAGCGGTGGCTCCCGCACGCACCGCTCGTCGGCGCGCGGGCACCGATTGCGGAAGGGGCAGCCGTCCGGAAACTGGCCCAGGCCGGGGACCACGCCCGGGATCGCGGGCAGGCGTCTACCCGCGATCGGGCCATCGACCGGCGGGATCGCCTCCAGCAGCCCGTCCGTGTAGGGGTGCTGGGGACGGGAGAACACGGCGTCCACCGATCCCTGCTCGGCGATGCGGCCGCCGTACATGACGTACACGTCCTGGCAGGTCTCGGACACGATCGCCAGGTCGTGGGTGATCAGCAGGAGCGACGCGCCGCCCTCTTCCACCAGCTCGCGCAGCAGGCTCAAGATCCTGGCCTGGACCGTGACGTCGAGCGCCGTCGTGGGCTCATCGGCGATCAGAAGCCGTGGACCGCACGCGACCGCCATCGCGATCATCGCCCGCTGCCGCTGCCCGCCCGAGAGCTGGTGCGGGTAGGCGCGCATCTTCTCCTCCGGGTCGGGCATGTGCACCCGCCGCAACAGCGCCAGGACCTGTTCGCGGGCGGCCGGCGCGCCGAGGCCGCGGTGAACGCGGAGCGGTTCGGCGATCGCGTCTCCGATGCGCTGCATGGGGTCGAGGGCCGTCAGGGGCTCCTGGAAGATCATGCTCATCGCGTCGCCCCGCAGCCGCGCCCGGGCCCGTTCCGGAAGGTTCAGCAGCTCGCGGCCTTCGAAGGTGACCGACCCGCCGGCCCGGAGCCCCTGAGGCAGGAGCCCCATCACCGCCAGCGCGGTGAGCGTCTTGCCGGAACCGCTCTCGCCGATCAGCCCGGTGCGGCGGCCCGGCGCCAGCTCCAGGGACACGCCGCGCACCGCGTCCACCGCTCCCACCAGCACACGCAGGTCACGAACCTCGAGCAGCGCGCTCACCTGGCGGTGCCACCGAAGGGCCGACCGCGGTGAATCACGCGGCGACCCGCTCCACCAGGCGCGGATCGAGCACGTCGCGCAGGCCGTCACCGAGGAGGTTGAAGCCGAGCACCGAGAGCGCGATCGCGAGGCCCGGCCAGAGAGCGAGCCAGGGGTCCTGGGTGAACGAGGTCTGCGCCTGGCTCAGCATCCCGCCCCAGGTCGGCGTGGGCGGAGGCGTGCCCAGACCCAGGTAGCTGAGGGCGGCCTGGGCGAGGATCGCGAGCGCGAACGCGACCGTCGCCTGCACGATGATCAGGGAGAGCACGTTGGGCAGCAGGTGACGCCCGAACAGCCACCATCCGTGGGCGCCGAAGGTGCGTGAGGCCGTGACGTAGTCCTGCGCCGTCACCGGCAGGCCGGCGGCCCGGACCACGCGTGCGAACACCGGTACGAAGGCGATCCCGATCGCGATCATCGAGGTCAGCGTGCTGGAGCGGAAGGCGGCCGCGAATAGCATCGCGAGGAGGAGGGCCGGGAAGGCGAGGAGCACGTCGTTGGCCCGCATGATCAGCTCCTCCAGACGCCGGTAGAGCGCGGCCAGGGCCCCGAGCGGGACGCCGACGACCATGGCCAGCGCCACCGTCACGATCCCGACCAGCAGCGTGATTCGGGCGCCGACCATGAGCTGCGAGAGGACGTCGCGGCCCAGCTGGTCGGTGCCGAGCGGGTAGCCCGAGCTGCCTGGCGGCAGGAACTGGATCGGCACGTCGACCCGCTCCGCGTCATGCGGCGTCCACACGAAGGAAACCAGCGCGGCCACCACCACCAGCGCCACCAGGACGGCGCCGGCGATCAGCGTGGCGGGGACGCGGCGCGGAGTCGTCACGACGCCGTCCGCAGCCGGGGATCGAGGAACCGGTACCCGATGTCGGTCAGGAAGTTGACGATCAGCACGAACGCGGTCAGCACCATCACCAGGTCCTGGACCGTGATCAGGTCGCGGTTGCTGATGGACTGAAAGAGCAACAGGCCCAGGCCGGGAAGCGCGAACACGTTCTCGATCACGATCGCGCCCACCAGCAGCGAGGTCACCGAGAGCCCGACCACCGTCACCACCGGGATCGCAGCGTTGCGCAGGCCGTGGCGCCCGATCGCCTGCCCCAACGTGAGCCCGTTGGCGCGCGCGGTGCGGAGGAAGTCCTCGCCCTGCACCTCGATCACCGCGGAGCGGATGTAGCGGGTCAGCACCGCCGCCTGGATCAGCCCCAGCGCCAGGGCGGGCAGAGTCAGCGACTGGATGGACTGCAGCGGGTTCTCCGACCAGGGCACAAAGCCGACGACCGGGAACCAGTGGAGTCTGACCGCGAACACCGCCGCCAGGATCAGGCCCAACCAGAAGGCGGGGATCGAGAGCCCTCCCACCGAGAGCGCCGAGATCGAGGTCCCGAGCCAGTTGCGGTGATTGAGCCCGGCCACGATCCCGAGCGGGATCGAGATCACCAGCGAGATCAGAGTCGCGTAGACGGCAAGCGGCACCGTCACCGCCAGGCGCTCCGCGATCAGAGGCGCGACCGGAATGTGCTGGATGTAGCTGGTGCCGAAGTCCCCAGTCAGCATCCCGCCCAGCCACTCGACGTAGCGCACGATGGCCGGCTGGTCGAGCCCCAGCTGCCGGCTCAGGGTCTCGACCGCCTCCGGGGTCGCCTGCGTGCCCAGGATCACCGCCGCCGGGTTCCCGGGCAGCACGTTCATGACTACGAAGACGGCCATCGACGCGGTCAGAAGTGAGAGGACCAGCAGCCCCAGCCGCCACACGACCTGGAAGGCCACCTCGCTCTCTTACGCGAGGTAGACGCCGGGCATGTAGATCGAGGGCGAGATCCCCGACACCTTGAACCCCTGGACCGACTTGTTGAGCACCGCCAGGCTCTTGGTCGACATCACGAAACCGTTGACGGCCCCCTCGGCAAGCGCCTTCTGCACGTTCGCGTAGATCGCGTTGCGCTGCGTCTCGTCCGGTGTCGCGTCGGCCTGGGTGAGCCAGCTCTGCACCTGGGCGTTGTCGTAGCGCCAGTAGTACTTGGGGTTGCCGTAGTTGAAGATGTCGCGCTCCTCCACGTGGTCGATGATCGTGAGGTCGTACGACTGCGGCCCCGTGAAGACCTGACTCAGCCACTGGGCGAACTGCATGCTCTGGACCTGGGCGGTGACGCCGACCTGCTGGAGGGCGGAGACCAGGATCTGGGCGCCGGGCGAGGCGTACCAGAGGTCGGTCGGCACCGAGAGGTTTAACGTCAGGTTGGACACGCCGGCCGCCGACAGCAGCTGCTTCGCCTTCCGCAGGTCGTAAGGGTTGGTGTGGGTGAGGTCGATGTAGTAGGGCTCGCCCTTGTTGGGGACGGCGTGGCTGCCGATCGGGACCGCGTAGCCGGACGCCACGCCCTGGATCCAGGCCGAACGGTCGATCACCGCCGAGACCGCCTGGCGCACCCGCATGTCGCTCAGCCTGGGCGACGCGTTGTTCATGGCCACGATGATCTTGCCCGAGGGCTCCTTCTCCTGGACCACGAACGAGGCGTTGCTCCGGAGCGAGGCGATGGTCGAGGGGGCGGTGACCTGCGCGATGATCGAGAGCTGGCCCGCGGTGAGGGCGCCGGTCATGGAGCTGGGCTCGGTGATGAAGTTGAACTGCACCGTCTTGAGCTTCGCCTTCGGCCCCCAGTAGTCTTCGTTGCGCGTGAGCGTGAGGTTCGACCCGTGGACCCAGTCCTGGAACTTGTAGGGCCCGGTCCCGATCGGGTCGGTCGCGATCTGGGGGAGGTTGTTCTGCTGGACGATGGCCGCCGACGCGTACGTCATGTGGAAGAGGAAGTTCCAGCTGTACTGCTTGAGCTTGACCACCACGGTGTGGTCGTCAGGAGCGGTGATGGTGTCGACCGGCGCCCAGTAGGCGCCGTACGGGTTGGGCGGGTTGGTGGACGGGTCCATCGCCCGCTCCCACGAGAACTTGACGTCGGCCGAGGTGAAGGGAGTCCCGTCGTGCCACTTCGCGTTGGTGACCAGATGAAAGGTGTACTGCGTGTTGTCGCTGGAGAGATCCCAGGATTTCGCCAGCTGAGGCAGCACGTTGCCGTCCGGGTCCAGCCGGACCAGCCCCTCGAACACGTTGTCCCTCAAGATGGCGCCGATCGCCGCCGTCGCCTGGCCCACGATGTCGGTGGAGGTGGGCTCCTGGTTCATGCCGACCACGATCTTGTCGGTCGTCGACTGCCGGCTCCCACTCCCACCCCCGCCGCCGCTGCCGCACGCGGCGAGGATGGCGGAGATGGTGGGCACCCCGAGCCCGAGGACCCCCAGGCGCTGGATCAACTGCCGGCGGCTGAGGCGGACCTGGCTGAAGAGCCCGGTCAGGTACCCGACATCGTCCCGCTCCGGCATGAGTCGCATCGTACCGTTCCGCCGGAAGGGCCCGATTTCGCTGCCTGTCGCGGCCTGTCACCGGCCGGCCCGGCTCAGGAGAGTGGGATCGAGACCACGAAATCGTCGTTCTGCTGGTCCGGCGGCGGGCCCAGGACCAGGGTCAGATCGTAGGTCCCGCGCCTGACCACGAAGAGGTCCCAGCCGGAGACCGCTTGCGCTGGTCCGAGACTCTGCTCTCGGGGCAGCGCCGGGGTCATCTGAACTCCGCCGGCCTCCTGATAGACGGCTCCGTAAGCGTCCGTGAGCGTGAACGCGTTGTCGAATCGGATCGGCACCGGCGCGTTGTTCTGGTAGGACAGGAAGAGGGCTTTGTACTGATATCCGGTGGGGGCCGGCGCGAGTCCACCCGGAGCCGTATCGATCGCCTCGATCTCCACCGCCAGACCGGGCGCGCTCACCACCGCGCCCGGGGCGCCCTGAACCGCCTGCGTCGAGACGTTGCCGGGCGGCGGGACCGTGAGCGCCGGCTGGCCGTTGAACCCGCCGAAGGTGAGCACGAGCTTCCCCTGCGCGCTCCGGTAGGAAAAGCGGAGCGGGCGCCCCGTCCGCGCGCCGATCCACCAGGAGGCACCCGACGAAGACTCCAGGTGCCAGGCCGTCTCCCCGGCTTCCGCCTCCCAGCCGGCGACCCGGAGGTCGGGTGGCGGGGGGCCACCGGCCCATTCCAGGGCGCGGTCGATGAAGCTGATCTGGGGGGTCGCGACCCAGGGACCACCCGGCTCCTGGAGCTGATATCCGATGCCGGCGCAATCCAGGAACTCGCCGATCTCGGTGCTTCCCCGGTAGAGCGTCGCCTGCAGGGCGCGGCCGGGCGCGAAGTCGAGGACACCGACCACCGTGTCGGTCACACCACCGCGAGTCAGCGTCCCCTGCAGGGCGGTCGAATCGACGTCGTCGGTGAAGGGTAGGGAGAAGATGCTGTCGGCGGCCGGCACCGCCAGCGTCTGGGGCAGCGTCATCCCGCGGCCGGCGGCCCGGCTGACGACCAGCCCCGCCGACACCGAAACGACGAGCAGGGCGGCGAGAGCGGCCGCCAGCCAGGGCTGCCATCGGAATCCTCTCCACGCCGGCTGTGGTGCGACCGGCGCCGGTTCGGGCGGTGGGGTCTGGACCTGGTCGGCGGGAATCCAGCGGGTCCCGGTCCAGAACCAGGAGCCGTCGGGCGTGTAGTGCGGATGCACCTACGGCACCACCCCGGGGAACTGTGGATCGCGAACGGGTGGCGACATGCGACGACACTAAACCCGCGCGCAGAATTTGGAAACCCCCCGAACTCATATCGGGCCGCAACAAAACCCCCCGGGTGGGGTGACCGCAAAAGTGTCAGAGGGGCGGGGTGAAGCGCCCATCCTGCGCCAGCCAGCCGCCGTCCACCGCGAGCTCGGAGCCGGTGACGTAGCTGGCGGCGTCGGAGACCAGGAAGCAAACCGCGCCCGCCAGCTCCGAGGGCTGTGCCCAGCGCCCCAGCGCACCCTTCTGCGCGTAGGCCCGGTACCACGCCTCATCGTTCTTGATCTGTCGCGTGAGCGGCGTCTCCACCACCCCCGGCTGCACCACGTTGACGCGGACGCCCCGCGGCCCCAGCTCCGAAGCCAGCGTCCGGGCCAGCAGCACGGTGCCGGCTTTGGTGGCGGCGTAGATCCCCTGGCCCGGCTCCACCACCTGGGAGCGGATGGAGGAGAACAGCACGATGCTCCCCCGGCCTCGCTCCGCCATCAAGCGGGCAAAGTCCCGGACCACCCGGAACACCCCCCGGAGGTTGAGGTCGAGGACGCGCTCCACCTCCTCGTCCGCGATCTCCAGGACCGGTTTGCGCACGTTGATGGAGGGGGTCACGACGAGGGCGTCGGGGGCTCCCAGCCGCGCGACCGCCGCCGCCACGCTCTCGGGATCGGTGATGTCCAGCTCCCAGGCCGATGCCACCCCGCCGTCACCGTGGATGGCGCCGGCGGTCACCTTCGCGGCCTCCAGGTCGCGGTCGGCGCACACGACTGCCGCGCCCTGTGCGGCGAGGGCGTGGGCCGACGCCTGGCCGATGCCGCTGCCGGCGCCCACCACCACCACGCGGCGCTCCGAGAGGTCGAACTGGTGGTCGTACTCGTGCACGGCCGGGGGTCAGATTTCCCCACCGCGCCGGCCGAGCTCGGCGTCGAGGCGCGCCAATGCCGACGGATCGTCCCCCGCCGCCCGGGTGTCCGCCACCAGCTTGCCCGACGATTCGAGCTCCTCCTTCTGCTCGTCGACGAACCAGTCGAGCAGCGCTCGCGCGTGCTCGTCCTGCTCCTGCACCGCCACCTCCATCAAATCGTCGATGAGGCGCGTCACGTACTTCTCGTGGTCGAGCACCGCCTGCGCCAGCTCCTGGACGGTGCTGAAGCCGGCCTGCGGGGCGGCCAGCGGACCAAGCGTGATCGCCCAGTCGCGGTCGATCAAGTGCTGAAAGAACTTCATCGCATGGCCCCGCTCCTCCCGCGCCTGCACCTGCATCCAGTGCGCGAACCCGGGCAGCTTGCGGGCCGCCAGCCAGGCCGCGAACTGGAGATAGAGGTATTCGGACTCGAATTCGCGCGCGATCTGCTTGTTCATCGCCTGGTGGGTGCGCTCGGCCATCTCCTCACCTCACTGCTGTCGATGCTTCCCGGCTCAGCTCTTGCTCCAGCTCGCCGAGGCTTTCATCGAGGCGCGACGCCAGCTCGCCGAGCTCGCCGTCGTCCACCACCAGAGGCGGCGCGATCAGCAACTGGTCGCCGGCCGGCCCCGGGAGGTGACCGCCGCCCGGGTAGATGCAGAGCCCATGCTGCCGCGCGGCCTCGGCCAGCTGCACCGCCACCGTCATGTCCGCCGGATAGGGCGCCTTGGATTCGGGGTCGGCCACCAGCTCGATGCCGCGCAGCAGGCCGCGCCCCCGCACGTCGCCCACGATCGGATGCCGCGCCGCCACCTCGCGCAGCAGGACGTCGAGGCGGTCACCCTGTACGGCGGCCCGTTCCGCCAGTCGCTCCCGCACCACGATGTCGAGCACCGCCGACCCGGCGGCACAGCCGATCGGGTGCCCTCCATACGTGAACCCGTGCACGAAGGGTTGGTCGAGCTCGATGAAGAGGTCGTGCACCCGCGGCGAGACCAGGACCGCGGCCAGGGGTGCGTATCCGCTGGAAAGGCCCTTGGCGGCAACCAGCAGGTCGGGGACCGCGGCGGAGTGCTGGATGCCCCACATCCTCCCGGTCCGCCCCACCCCCGTCATCACCTCGTCGGCGATGAAGAGGACGTCGTAGCGATCACAGATCTCGCGGATCCGCTCGAAGTGGCCGGGAGGCGCCGTCAGCGCGCCGCCGGCGGCACCGATCACCGGCTCGGCGATGAAGGCGGCGACCGTCTCCGGGCCGGCGGCCAGGATCGCCTCCTCGAGGGCGCTTCCGGAGTTGGGGGGGCTGCCGGGGTCGGGATCGCGATAGAGGTCCGGTCCCTCGATGTGCGGGAAATCGAGGAGCAGCGGGGTATAGGGGGCGCGCCGAACCGCGTGGCCGGACATGGAGAGGGCGCCCAGGGTGTTGCCGTGGTAGCTCACCCGCCGCGCGATCACCCGCCACTTCCCCGGGTTGCCGCGCAGCCGGTGATAGGCCCGCGCCAGCTTCAGCGCCGACTCCGTCGCCTCCGACCCGCCGGAGACCGGGAAAATGCGGTCCAGCCCTTGCGGGGCGAGCGCGGCGAGACGCTCGCAGAAGGCCTCCATCGCCTCCGACGTGAACTCTCCGTTGTGGATGTACGCGATCTGTCGGCCCTGGTCCGCCATCGCGTCCACCACCTCGCGGCGGCCGTGCCCCACGTTCACGACCACCGCGCCCGAGCAGCCGTCGAGGTAGCGGCGGCCCTCGGTGTCCCAGAGCCAGACCCCCTCACCGCGCGTGATCGAGGGCAGTACGGTGCCGGGTGACCGGCGGAAAACCGAGCTCATACCGCGATCCTAGTGCGGGGCGTGGGGGTGCGGGGGCGCCCCGCGGTAAGGCCAGCGGTAACGCCACAGTGTCCACACTGCGCCCCAACGCGCTCCGAAGCGCCAGAGTGTGGACAGTCTGTCGCGACGCAGGGCTCAGCCCCGTGCCGGCTACCCGCGGGGGCGGAGGACGGGGAGGTCCGTCGCCGCGAAATCATCGCCGGTACAAAGCACCGGGTGTCCGGTCTGGTCGGCCACCGCGTAGGTGAAGCAGTCGGCGAAGTTAAGGCCGGCCGGATGCCGGCCCTTGCCGTACCGCCGCCAGGCACTCATCGCACGGGCCGCCAGCTCAGCGTCGACGGGCATGATCTCGACCCTTGCGTCACGCAGGAAACGCTCAACGATGTCCTGCCCGGCAGGCCCGAACCTAGCCTCGATGACAATCCCGAGTTCGACCACAACCGCGGCCGGCATCAGACGAGCGACGGCGGCGTCAAGGTTCGCTACCAGCTCGTCACACCCTGGCTCGCCAAGGATGATCGCCACGGCGGCCGACGTGTCGACGACGAGGCCGCCGGCGGCTCCGCTCACCGTGGGAGGCCGGCGCCGTCGTACCCGATGATCTCCTCAGGAGTGCGGGTGTCCCGCACCGGGAGTGCAGCCACCTCGGCCGCGAGACGAGCGAGCCTGGTCCTCATGCCCCCCTGGCGGTGCGCGTGCTCGCGCTCGAGCCGCTCACGGAGGGCAGTTTCCACAGCCTCGGTGAGTGTTTCACCTGTCTCGGCGGCCAGCAGTCTGGCGAGCCGGTCGGCCTCTTCGCTCTTTATGCTCAGGGCCATGGCGGAAGTATAGATCCATTAGAAGATTTCTCCCTCAATTCGCTCCTCCCCGGCGGCGAGGGAGGCGGCCAGCAGACTTGGGCCTGGGCGCCGCGTTGATGGCTGCCCAGGTCCTGGCCATCGTGGGCGTGACCTACACCGGTGGCGAGGCCGTAGCCGGCGACGATCCACTCGACCGCGTCAGGACCGGCGCCCAGCGTCCGCTGGATGGAAGGCAGCGCGACGTTGACCACGAAAAAGTCGAGGACGAAGACAAAGGTCCCGGAGAGAACGATCCCGAGCGACAGCCACCTCCTCCACGCGGAGGCCGCGACGGGCAGGCGCTCGGGGCGCGACAGCATCGGTGCGGTGCTCATGCACCGAGCGGCGAGCCTCCCGTAACGGGAGAGTCAAGGCCCCGCGAGGCCTATTTCTGTGCCGGCTCCAGCACGTCGGCCTTGGCCTGGTCCCGGGCCAGGCGCTCGCGGATCGTGATGTAGAGGACGCAGAGGAAGAGCAGCGCGGCGCCGATCAGGGCCACCAGTCCATGGCCGAAGTCCAGACCGCCGGCGGCACGAGGCCAGGCCAGCCAGTCGGCGTAGGACGCGCCCAGGGGCCGGGTCAGAATGTACGCGAACCAGAACGCCAACACCGGGTTCATCCGGAAGAAGCGCCAGGCCACCAGCGGAATGCAGATGGCGGCGGTGAAGAGGAGCCCGGAGGCCAGGTAGCCAAGGTGGAACGTGAGGGCGGTCAGGTCACCGACCGCCGTGCCCAGGTCGAACGTCGCGATCACGGTGAGCCAGTAGAAGACCTCGCGGCGGGGGTTGACGATGCTGTGGATCGACAGCGTGTGCTCGGTCCGGTACCAGACGAAGAAGATGATCGCGAGGACGAGCACCCAGAACCCGGAGGTCGCCCAGTACGGGATGCCGAGGATCAGGTGCATCCCGTCGGCGCCCATCGTCCCCACCACGGCCACGATGGAGACCGCGAACCAGTAGATCCAGCTGATGTAGCTGCGCGCGGCGAACTGCAGGGCCATCGCGATGAAGAACGCGAACACCCCGACGCCGGCGCCGACGACGAGGGACGAGACGTCGATGTGGAGCCAGTCGCTGGTCGCCTCGCCCATCCCGGTGCCCAGGATCTTCGCCACCCAGAAGGAAGCGGTGATGACGGGCGGCACCTTCGAGAGGCGTGCACGGTCGGCGGCGGAAAGCTGCACTGCTTTGATGTAAGCACCATCGCCCCCTCGCTGGGTGACGCCGCCTGCGGCGCGTACGGTTCCGGGGATGGAAGCGGCGCCTCTGCTGAGGGTGAAAGAGCGTCTTCGCGCCGAGGTGGAGGGCCTGCAGCCGCACCTGCGGACCATCTCCCACACGCTGCACGACCATCCGGAGCTGGGGCTGCGGGAGCATCGGGCGGCGGCGCTCCTCACCGAGGAGCTGGAGGAGCACGGGTTTCGGGTCGAGCGGGGCGTAGCCGGGCTGGAGACCGCGTTCGTGGCCTCCTACGGGTGGGGTGAGCCGGTGGTGGCGATCATCGCCGAGTACGACGCCCTGCCCAAGCTCGGGCATGCCTGCGGTCACAACCTGATCGCGACCTGGGCGGTGGGAGCCGGGATCGCGCTGCGCAACGCGCTGCCCGAGCTCAGGGGCACGATCAAGGTGGTGGGGACGCCGGCCGAGGAGTCGGCGGGCGGCAAGGTGCCGATGACCGACGCCGGGGTGTTCTCCGGCGTGGCGGCGGCGATGATGATCCACGGCGCCGACCGCACCTTGCTCAACCGCGGCTCGCTCGCCGTCACCCCGGTGGAAGTCGAGTTCTTCGGTCGGTCCGCCCACGCCTCCTCCAACCCGGCGGCCGGCATCTCGGCCCTCGACGCGCTCCTGCAGGTCTTCTTCGGCGTCA
This sequence comes from Candidatus Dormiibacterota bacterium, assembly GCA_963808785.1. Lineage (GTDB taxonomy): Bacteria > Chloroflexota > Dormibacteria > Dormibacterales > Dormibacteraceae > CAVTSA01. The sequence goes on from CAWEGH010000001.1 coordinate 137,208, forward strand.
ACCAGCTGCGGCAGATGCTGCGGCCGTCTGCCCGGGTGCACGGGGTGATAACCGACGGCGGCGACGCGCCCAACGTGATTCCCGACCACGCCGCCGCCTCCTTCCTGCTCCGTGAGCGCGACGAGGAGCACCTGGCGCGGCTGCGAGCACGGTTCGGGGCCATCGTGGAGGGGGCGGCGCTGGCGACCCGGGCCCGCGCGCAGCTCACCGAAGGCGTGTCCTACAAGGCCCGGCAGTGCAACCCGGCGCTGGTCGAGACCTTTGGTGCCAACGCCGACTTGCTGGGGGTGGAACACGAGTCCGCGGCCGGCGTGGGGATGGGGTCCAGCGACATCGGCAACGTCAGCTACGCGGTGCCGACGATCCACCCCTACCTCCAGATCTCGCCCCGCGGCACCAGCGCGCACACCCCGGCCTTTGCGGAGGCGGCGGCATCTCCCTTCGCCGACGAGCGGCTGGCCACGGGCGCGACGCTGCTGGCCTGGACGGCGGCCGACGTGCTGCTGCGGGACGAGGTCCGCTCCGACCTCCGTCGCACCTTCCGTGACCAGTTCGGGCGCGACCCCTCCTAGGCCCCGGGGCGTGGACATCACTCTGGGATTTCGCCGGGGTGGGGTGGGGGTGCGGGGTGCCGGGTGTGGGGTGCGGCGGCGGTCAGTCGGCCGGTTCCGCCTCCTCCGCACCCGGCCACGGCGGCGAGGTGTGGCAGAGGAACACGAGATCGGCCGCCCGGGCGGCGCTGAACGAGAACGCCCACCCGGTGGGGATCACGAAGGTCCGGCCCGGCTCCAGAGCGTCATCGCGCTCGGCGCCGTCGGGAGCCCGGCGCCAGAGCAGCCCGCTGCCGGCGATCACGTACCAGATCTCCTCCACCGTGCGGTGCCGTATGGGTAGGCTGCGCTCGCCGGCCGGCAGCCGGACCTCGACCAGGCTCGCCGTCCGCGCACCGCGGTCGGGCGGTGCGCATCGCTCGCGAGCGGCCGGCGGCGGTGGCATCAGGAAGCGGATCTCGCTGCCGTCGGGGGCGATCGTGTCGGGTGGCCTCTGCATGCTCACGATTCTCGGTGTCAGATGACCTTGCTCAGGATCGCCACCAGCCCGATCACCACGATCACCGCCCGCAGCGCCCAGGCGGGCAGGCGGCGCCCCGTCCGCGCACCCAGCAGCCCGCCCAGAAAGGAGCCGAGCGCGATCAGCAGCGCCACCCACCAGTCGATGCGATCGAACGCGATGAGCAGGAACGTGAGCGCCGAGACGGTGTTGACGATCGTCGCCAGCAGATTCTTGATCCCGGTGATGCGCTGCAGGGTGTCGGGCAGGAGGGCGCTCATCAGTCCGATCAGAATCACGCCTTGTCCGGCGCCGAAATAGCCACCATAGATGCCGGAGCCGAAGACCCCCAGGGTGAGCACGACGCGACGCGGCAGGGTGTCCGTGTCGCTGTGCGCCGCCATCGCCCGGCGCTGAACCCGGGGACCCACGATGACGAGCACCAGCCCCACGCCGATCAGGATCGGAACGATGGTCTCGAACGCGGCGGCGGGCAGCTTGACCAGAAGGACGGCGCCGGTGACGGAGCCGAGCAGTGAGGCCGGGCCCAGCCAAATCAGGAGCCGCCGTGTGCCAACCAGCTCGCGCCGGTAGCCCCAGGTCCCCGAAAACCCGCCCGCCACCAGGCCGATGTCATTAGAGATGTTGGCGGTGACCGGCGCATACCCGAGCGCGACCAGGGTGGGGAAGGTGATCAGCGTGCCTGAGCCGACGACGGTGTTGATCGCCCCCGCCGCGACGCCGGCGAGTCCGATCAGCAGCGCCTGAACCCAGGTCACCCACTCCTACTCCCAGCCTTCGGTGAGGGGTCCGCCGGCGCCGAACACCGGGTCGGCGTCCGGCAGCGGGACCCGCGCGATGTTGGCCACCACCTCGTCGTGCTCGCGCGGATCGCCCCGGCGCAGGTCCCAGGACATGCCGTTCGGATAGGCGCCAACCACCAGCAGGTCGGCGCTGGCGCCGTCGTTCTTGTGCCCGGTCCCGGCGGGGAGGACCAGGACGTCGCCGCGGCGCACCTCGAAGGCGCGGCCGCGGGGCCCACCGAGGTGGACGGTCGCCGTCCCCCGCACGATCCCGAGGACCTCGTGCGAGGTGGAGTGAAAGTGATGAAAGGGGTAGATCCCGTCCCGCCACGCCCCCGACCAGCCATGCGCCGCGAAGAGCCGCTCGCAGCTCTCCGCGTCGCGGGCGCCCTCGACGTCGCGGTAGTGCAGCACGGGCAGGCGCGAGTTGGGAATGCCGCCGTCGTCCGTGAACGTGAAGGAGTCGAGGCTGCTCACGGGATCAGAATGGCAGCGTGACCCTGCCCGACGCGCTGCGGGCGCTCGCCTTCCTCGCCGGCCGCTGGTCGGGGCGCGGTGACGGCTCCTATCCGACGATCGCCCCTTTCCGGTACGAGCAGGAGCTGACGGTGACCGGCGACGGCCGGCCGTTTCTGCAGTCGGTGAGCCGCGCCTGGCTGCTCGACGGCGGTGGGGCGCGACTGCGACCGGGGGCGACCGAGCTGGCGTTCTGGCGGCCGGCAGGCGAGGGCGGCGTGGAGCTGGTGCTTGTGATGCCCACCGGCATCGCCGAGGTCTACGCGGGCACGGTGGCGGATGGTCACGTCGAGCTGCGCACGGTGGCGGTGGCGCGAACCCCGACCGCGAAGGAGGTGACGGCCGGCCGGCGCACCTACGCCCTGGAAGGCTCGGACCTGGTCGTCGAATACGACATGGAGGCGGTGGGACGGCCGCTCACCCGCCATCTCCGAGCCCGTCTACATCGAGTGCCCGCCGACGTCTCGGCGAGGTAGCCTTCTCGCGTGACCTCCCCCGCTCCCGACCTCTTGCCGCGCGCCTTCGATGCCGTCGTGATCGGGGCCGGGCACAACGGCCTGGTGGCGGCCGCCGTCCTGCAGCGAGCGGGCCTCCGGACGGCGGTGTTCGAGGCGGCCGACGTCGTCGGGGGGGCCTGCCGTACCGAGACGCCCTTCCCGCGTGCACCCCTTCTCCGCCAGTCGACCGGCGCCTATCTGCTGGGGCTGATGCCGCCCGAGATCCTGGCCGAGCTCGACCTCGATCTTCCCCTGGTCCGCCGCGACCCGCACTACTTCCTTCCCACCACCGGCCGGCGCTCCCTGCTGTTGGGCGCGGACGCCGCCGCCAACGAGGACCAGTTCAAGGCGTTCTTCAGTGAGCGCGACTGGCGCGCCGACCAGGCCCTGGGGGCGGAGCTGGCGGCCCTCCGCGACGACCTCGCCCCGGCCCTGCTGCGGGAGCCGCTGCCGCTGCCAGAGACCGCCGAACGCTTCATCCGCCCGGAGCTGCGGGAGGTCTTCCTGGACCTCAGCCGCGGCTCGGTCTCGGACTACCTGGATCGGTTCGGGTTCCAGAGCGAGCTGGTGAAGGCGATGTATCTGGTCACCGACGGGCTGACCGGTCACTCCGGAGGCCCCGACACGCCGGGTTCGGGGCAGAACTTCCTGGTCCACAACCTGTGCCGGCTGCCCGGCGCGGGCGGGACCTGGATGCTGGTCCGAGGCGGCATGGGAACGGTGACGCAGGCGCTGGCTGCGACCGCCCGGCGCGCCGGGGCCGTGATCGAGACCGGGACCGCGGTGACGGGCCTGCTGACGCAGGACGGCGCCGCGTCGGGGGTGGTGCTGGCGGGCGGCCGCGAGGTGCGGGCGAGGGCGGTGCTCGCCGCCTGCGACCCGTTCCGGCTGCTGCAGGTCGGCGGCGACGCGATCCCGCCTGCGCTCCGGGCGAAGGTGGAGGGCGAGCGCCGGACCGGGACCACGCTGAAGGTGAACCTGGCCCTGAGCGACCTCCCCCGCTTCACCTGCCTCTCGGAGGGGGACCTGCGGCCATTCGGCACCACCATCCACATCCTCCCCGAGGAAGGGACGATGGGTGCGCTGCGGAGGATGTGGGGAGAGGTGCAGGAGGGCAGGCTGCCGGAGCTGCCGCCCATCGAGTGGTACGTCCACACCACGCTCGACCCCTCGCTGCGTGATCCGGAGGGCAACCACTCCTCGGCGCTGTTCGTGCAGTCGGTCCCCTACGCGCCGGTGGACACGAGCTGGGAGCAGGCGCTGGACGGATACGTCGACCACCTGCTGGAGATCTGCGACCGGTTCGCGCCCGGGACCTCGGAGTTGGTGGTGGACCGGTTCGCGCTGCCTCCACCCGGCATCGAGGCCCACTTCGGCATCACCGGTGGCCACATCTTCCACCTCGACAACTCGTACTCGTTCACCGACCGGGTGCCCTACGCGACCGGGCTGCCGGGCCTGTACGCGGGGGGGTCCGGGTGCCATCCGGCGGGGTCGGTGATGGGCGCGCCCGGGTACAACGCGGCGCACCGGGTCCTTCGCGACGTGGGGGTGGCGGTCGGATGAGCACGTCCCGTCCCGACCGCGCGATCGGCGTCCGTCCGGTCCTGGTGCGCCTGCCCGGGGGCTGGGGCCTCTTCGTCACCGTCCCGGCGACCGAGAACGGCTCGCTCGGTCAGTCCTACCGGACCGTGCACGAACGGGGCTCGAGCGCGGTCTCCGCCAGCGGGTCCTGGTCGCTCGACGAGGGGCGCCGCCAGGCCACGCTCCTGCTCGCCTTCAGCCGCCCCCGCACCTTCGACCTCACGCTGCGCTTTTCCCTCACCGAGCCAGAGACCGAGCAGGCGCTGCGGACGATCGGGGGGATCGCGGGGTCGCACGTGGTCGTCCTGTTCCCGGCCCGGGCCGACCACGCGCGGGCGCTGCGGGCGGTCGACCGTGGGGACGCGGCAGCATTCCTGCGCGCCGGCATCGCCATCGACTCTCTCGACGGCACGCCCTTGCGCCCCCTCCTCTCGTAGCACCCCACCCGCACCCCCACCCAGAAAATCCCCGTTTCGCACGGAACGGGTCCCAGCGCGCGAGGTTTAAGAGCCCTTCCGTGCGAAACGGGGACGAAGACGAGGGAGGGGGTCAGGGGCGGAGGCGCTTCACCATCCGGCGCGAGGTGATCCCGAGGCCGAGGGCGGAGAGCGCGACCAGGTAGGCGACGTCGATGACCATGGACCATGACGGCTGTCCCAGGCCCAGCGCCCGCATGAGGTCGATCGAACGGTAGAGCGGGCTCAGCTCGACCACCAACTGGATGGCGCGGGGGTAGACCGTGATCGGGAAGAATGTGGCCGAGAAGAGGAACAAGGGCAGCAGGACCAGGTTCATGAGGTCGAAGTCGTCCCAGGACCGGACGTAGGTGGCGGCCGCCGTCCCCAGGGAGGCGAACGCAAAGCCGGTCAGGATGGCCGCCGGGAGCATCAGGACCCCGAGCGGGCTGTGCACCAGGCCCAGCAGCGCCATCACGACCAGGAAGACCGCGGAATAGAGGCTGCCTCGGAGCACCGCCCAGGCGACGGCGCCCAGCGACACCGAGCCGACCGTGATCGGGCTCGCCAGCATCGCCTCGTAGGTCTTCGCGTACTTGAGCTGGTAGAAGAGGCCGAACGTGGCGTCGAAGATGGCGCCGTTCATCGCAGCCGACGCCATCAGGGCGGGCGCCACGTAGACGCTGTAGCTGAACTGCTGGCCGCCGACCGTGACCGTCCCCACCAGGCCGCCGATGCCGAAGCCGATGCCGAGCAGGTAGAAGACGGGCTCGAAGAAGCCGGTCAGGAACATCGGCCACAGCCGCCGGTAGACGTACAGGTTGTGCTCGACCACGCGCGAGGAGCCGCCGACCACCCCGATCGGGGCCACCCGCCCGCGCACCGCCCGGGCCTGCTCGAGAGCGGTCATGGCGTCAGCGTCCGCCGGAACACGAAGAACGCGGCCACCGAGCCCGCCAGCGCGTAGGCGAGCAGCACCGACAGGTGGAACAGCGAGGGCCCGAGCGTCGCCGTGCCCGTCGACAGCGCGCGGGCGAGCGTTACGCCGTGGGCCAGCGGGAGGGCCCAGGCGGCCACCTGCAGCGCGAGCGGGAGCCGGTCAAGCGGGAAGAAGGCGCCGCCGAACAGAAACAGGGGCAGGATCACGAATCGCTGCACCACCGCGAACGGCGTGTCGTTGCGGGCGATGCCGCTCAGGACGGCGATCGGCGCCGCGAAGCTGAGGCCGGTGAGGGCGGCGACCGGGATGGCGGCGATCACCCATGGCGAGCTGGTGGCGCGGAACAGGACCATCACCATGGCGAAGATCACCGCGCCCTGCAGCATCCGGATCACCATCCACGCCAGCTCGCCGAACAGGATCTCGAGCACCCCCTCGGGCGTCGCCAGGACCGCCTGGTAGGTGTGCCACCAGCGGATCTTGCCCATGATCGGGTAGGAGGCCAGAAAGAACCCGGACTGCATCGCGTTGGCGACCAGCAGGCCGGGGGCGATGAAGGCGACGTAGGACAAGCCCTCGACGCCGTTCGTGTTGTGGTCGACCAGCGAGCCCAGGCCCAACCCCATGGCGGCCAGGAACGCGACCGGCATCATGATGGTGCTGAAGATGGAGCCGTGCCAGGTGCGCCGGTAGACGCGCAGGTTGTGCTCCACCACGTGCAGCGTGCCGCGGCCGGTGAGGGCGACGCTCACGACCCCACCACGCTCACGAGAAACGCCGTTTGTGCACACATGGGGCTCTCAGGGCCTGCCGTAGCACCCATTCGCGCACAGACGGCGGAACCGCTCACTCGATCAGGGTCCGGCCGGTGAGGCGCAGGAAGACGTCCTCCAGCGATCCTCGCCGGACCACCGCCATCGAGGGCGCGATCCCCCGCTGCCGCACCTCGGCGAGCGCCCGATCGCCGTCCTCGACGTAGAGCAGCGCGCGGCCCGTCAGCCGTTCCACCCGCGGCGCGATGCCGGCCAGCGCGTGCTCCAGGCCGTGGTCCACCTCCCCGTCCAGCTCGCCCCCCAGGCGGAGCTCGACCACCTCCCGCGACGAGTAGTCGCGGATCAGCTCCGGCGGCGTTCCGGTGGCCACGATGCGGGCGCGGTCCATCACCACCAGGCGGTCGCAGAGCTGCTCCGCCTCGTCCATGTAGTGCGTGGTCAGGACCAGCGTGGTGCCCCGCTCCTTGAGGTGGAAGAGCCGATCCCACACCAGGTGCCGTGCCTGCGGGTCGAGCCCGGTGGTCGGTTCGTCCAGCATCAGCAGCTCGGGCTCGTTGATCAGGCCGCGGGCGATGACCAGCCGCCGTTTCATGCCGCCGGAGAGGGAGTCGACCTCGGCGTTCGCCCGGTCGGCCAGCTGGACGAACTCGAGCAGCTCCTCCGCGCGCCGCCGGGCCTCGCGCCGGGGGAGGGAGAAGTAGCGCCCATAGAGGATCAGGTTGTCGAGCACGGTCAGCTCCAGGTCCAGCGAGTCGAGCTGCGGCACCAGGCCCAGCCGGGCGCGGATCGCCGACCCGTCCCGTTCCGGGTCCATGCCGAGCACGCTCAGCTCGCCGCCGGAGCGGGGCGACAGGCAGGCGATCATCCGCATGGTCGAGGTCTTGCCGGCTCCGTTGGGCCCCAGGAACCCGAACGCCTCGCCGCGCGCGACGTCGAAGTCGATCCCGTCGACCGCGACGAAATCGCCGAACTGTTTGCGCACACCGCGCGCGGAAACCAGGGGAGGAGGCGCCATGGCGGACCCCCCATCCTAGGAGGACCCCGGGCGCGATCAGGTGCGGGACGGAAGAGCGTCAGACCGCCGGACTCAGACCCCCGTCGACGTTGATCCCGGTGCCGGTCAGATACGAAGCGCGGGCCGAGAGCAGGAAGGCCACCACATCGGCGAACTCGGCGGCCCGGCCGACGCGCCCGAGCGGGATCGGGGTGCTCTTCGCCATCTCCTCGTAGAGCTGCGCCACGGGGACGTCCTCACGTGCCGCTCGGCGCTCCCACTGCCCGCTCTCGATGATGCCGACCAGCACCGCGTTGACCCGGATCCCGTCCGCTCCCCACTCCTTGGAGAGCGCCTTGGTGAGCGCCATGCCGGCCGCGCGTGAGACCGAGGTAGGGACCGAACGAGCACCCGGCGTCTTTCCCTGGATCGCGAGCACGTTGACGATCGCGCCGGCGCCCGCCGCGCGCAGGTGCGGGTACGCGGCCCTCGACGCCCGGACAGTCCCGAACAGCTTCAGCTGCAGGTCCTGCTCCAGCACCTCGTCACTCACGTCCGTGAACGGCAGAGCCGCACTCGTACCGGCGTTGTTGACCAGCGCATCGATGCGGTTCCACCGGTCGACCGTCTGCGCGATCAGGCGCTCCACGTCCGCCGCCCGCGTCACGTCCGCGTGGACCGCGAGGACGTCGCCGCCACGCTCGCGCAGCCGGGCCGCCGCCGCCTCCAGCCGGGCCTGATCGCGCCCGCAGATCGCCACCCGCGCGCCCTCGTCCACCAGCCGGGCCGCGGTCGCCGCCCCGAGTCCGTCCGAACCGCCGGTGATGACGGCGACCTTGCCCTCGAGCTCGAGATCCATCTACTCCCCTCCCAGTCTTGCGATGCGGTCAGGTCTCCTCGACCTCTTCCGGCTCGAACCGCCGCAGCGGAGGCCACAGGATCGACGCCGAGCCGCGCCGGTAGAGATCTGCCGGGCGCCCTCCGGACCCACCCCGCGACGCCGTGTGATCGCCCACCGGTTCGACGAATCCTTCGCGGGACAGCACCTTGCGACGGAAGTTGGAGGGATCCTGAGGAACGCCCCACACCTCCTCATAGATCCGGCGCAGCTCGGAGAGCGTGAATGGCTCCTCCAGGAACGCGGCCGCCAGGGGCGTGTACTCGATCTTGGCCCGGGCCCGCTCGATCCCCTCGCCGAGGATCTGCGAGTGGTCGAACGCGAGCGCCGGCCCTCCCGGGTCGTGGAGCTCCGCGACCGACCAGAAGCGGGCGAACGCCGCGTCGTCGCCACCGCGCGGGGCCGGCAGGTCGGGCGCGAACACGACGTAGGCGACCGAGACCACCCGCATGCGGGGGTCACGATCGGGTGCCCCGTACGTGCGCAGCTGCTCCAGGTGCATCCCCGAGGGCAGGACCGAGAGCCCCGTCTCCTCACCCAGCTCGCGCTGCGCCGCCTCCTCCAGCCCTTCCGCGTGATCCACAAACCCACCCGGCAGCGCCCAGTGGCCCTCGAACGGGGGACGGCCGCGCCGGACCAGGAGCACGCTGAACCGGCCCTGGCGCACGGTGAGGAGGACGATGTCGACGGTGACGGCGAAGGGCGGGTAGTTCGCGGGGTCGTAGGCGGTCGTAGCGGCGGCCTCGCCGGGCGTGGTCATCGGTGGCGCACCTCCCTGGGCAGTGTCTCGAGGACGCCGGCCTCGATCGGCCCGGCCGACATCGCCGGCGGCCCCACCTGGATCGAGCGGTGGAGGGGGCGAAGCCGTGCCTTGGCCGCCGCGTGATAGGTCCGGGCGTCCTCGACCGAATGGCGGAGCGCGATCTCGCCGCCCGCGACGAACTGGTGCTGGAGCGGCTCTCCGGGCGGGTTGGGGAGCGGACTCTCGCCGAGCCAGAGCCACTCCGCCTCCGCCCACCCCTCGGCGTCGAAGGCGCGATAGGCCCACTTCCGGCCCGCCAGGTTCTCCTTCCCGGCCGAGCGCTTGGCGACCGGCCGCAAAGGCGCCTCCACATCGTCGCTCTCCCCGATCGCCACCAGCTTGTAGACGAAGCCCGGGTTCGGGTGCTGGATCAGACGCTCGCCGGCGCCGAACCCATCGACCGGCGACTCGCTGAGCTCGTCCATCGCGTACTCGTCGAGGCCCCCGGTGAGGATGATCCGCGCCTGGGTCGCGCCCAATTCGTCGAGCAGGCGCCGCGCGGTGGGGACGACCTGTTGGAGCTCGCCGGAATCGATGCGGATGCCGCCGAGGCGCGGGCCGGCCGCGCGCACCGCGTTGCGGATTCCCTCCTCGATGTCATAGGTGTCGACCAGCAGCGTGGTCTCCCGGCCCTGCGTCGCCACCTGCGCCTGGAACGCCTCCAGCTCGGTCGCGTGGGCGAGCGTGAACGCGTGGGCCGACGTCCCTCGTACGGGGACGCCGTAGCGACGGCCCGCCTCCATGTTGGAGGTGGCCGCGAACCCGGCGATGTAGGCGGCGCGGGCGGCGGCGACGGCCGCCTCCTCGTGGGTTCGCCGGCTCCCCATCTCGATGATCGAGTGCCCGTGCGCGGCGGACACCATCCGCGCCGCCGTGGAGGCGACCCCCGAATCCCAGTTGCAGACGCTGAGCAGGAGCGTCTCGAGCAGCACCGCCTCGCCGAACGGCGCCACCACCGTCAGCACGGGCGAGAAGGGAAACGCGATCTCGCCCTCCCGGTAGGCCCAAAGATCGCCGCTGAAGCGGCGGCCCAGAACCCGGCGCCGGGTGCGCGCGTCCGCCACTCCGGTCTCCTCCAGCCAGCGCACCTGATCCTCGTTGAAGACGAAGCGGGGAAGCAGCTCCAGGATGCGGCCGAGGCCGCCGAAAACACCGTAACGACGCCCGTCGGGAAGACGGCGGGGAAAGAGCTCGAAGACCGCCCGGCGCTCCGCGACGCCTGAGTGCAGGGCGCCCTGGAGATTGCCGAGCTCGTACTGGTCGGTAAGCAGCGCGACCGAGCGACCTCCCTCCGGCCCACGGTGTGCCATCTCGATCTCCGGGACGCTACCACAACCCCCGGGCCGGTTATGGTCACCACGACCAGTTCCCGAACCGTTCATCAGCACGCCACGCGGGGGTCTCGAGAGCCTCCCGAGGAGCACCCGGGCAAGCACCCGCGCCAGCGTGAGCCGGGTGGGCGGAACTAACCATGTGGTTAGAGGCAACTAATTACTAGCGACTCAAAAATATCCAGTAGACTCGATGCGTGTCGTCCCGTGCCGCTCCTCCCGATCCGGCCGTCGTCGAGCGGCTGCTGCGAGCCTGGCGGGGCGAGATCGAAGCCCGCGCCGTCTATCAGATCCTGGTCGACCGCGAGCCGGATCCTCACCGCGCGGACATCCTGCGCAAGATCGCCGACGCGGAGGCCGGCCACCGCGCCCGGCTGGAGGCCCGGCTGCGGGAGCTGGGGGCTCCGATCCCGGACCCGAGCACGGTGCGCATCTCGCCCTGGCTCCGGCTGCAGGCGCGCACCGCGCCCATCGACCGTCTGCTCCGCGCTCGCGAGGCGGCCGAGGACGACGAGGTCCTCGACACCTACGGAAAGCCAACCGGCGACGCCGCCACCGACGCCGTCTTGCGTGACATCCGCAAGGACGAGCGCTCGCACTCGCTGGCGGTCCAGGACTTGGTCGGCGGCGGTCGGCCCGAGCCCGCGCCGGGCCCCCAGGCGACGCTGGACCGGATCCTGCATCGAGAACGCTGGCACCGGCGCAGCACGGGATGGGTCCCGGACGCCATCTACGGCGCCAACGACGGGCTGGCGGCGGTCTTCGGCATCGTGGCCGGCGTCTCCGGCGCCACCGGCGCCACCCGCTCCTTCGTGCTCACCGCGGGGCTGGCCGGCGCCATCGCATCGGCACTTTCGATGGGCGTCGGCGCCTGGCTCGCCGCGCGTTCGGCGACCGAGATGGCGCAGGCCAACATCGAACAGGAGCGGCAGGAGCTGCAGAGCCACCCGGCCGAGGAAAAGGAGGAGCTGTCGCTCTTCTATCAGCTGAAGGGTCTCTCCAAGGAGGACGCCGACGCCCTGGTCGACAAGGTGGCGGCGAACCCGGACGCGATGCTGAAGATGCTGGTGGCCGAGGAGTTCGGCGCGTCGGAGGACGGCTCCAATCCGACACAGTCCGCGATCGCCGGCTTTCTCTCCACCGGTGTGGGTGCCATCATCCCGGTCATCCCCTTCTTCTTCGTGGGGGGCGCCGTCGGCATCGCGATCGCCTTCGCGCTCTCGCTGGTCGCCCACTTCGCGGTGGGAGCCGCGAAGTCGCTCTTCACGCTTCGAAGCTGGTGGTCATCGGGCCTCGAGATGACCGTCGCCGGGATCGTGGTGGGCGGCGGGACCTACGTACTGGGCCTCCTCTTCAGAGTCAGCGGCGCCTAAGAGCCCGCTCCAGCCAGCCCCGCTCAGAATGGGCCGTTGGTGCACCAATCGCCCAGTTGGGCGGCTCGGAATGGGCTCTTGGTGCACCAATCGCCCTTTGCGGGTTGCTCCGCGACCGGTCTGCTGCTAGAGCCCCATCCGCGCTGTTTGCCGCGCGGACCTCCATGAGATCAAGCGACCGATCAGGATCAGGAACAGCAGGATGATCAGGGTCACCGCGCCCGCGGCGTTGGCAAGGGCGTGGTCCTTGGCCGCCGGCAGCTGGATGTAGTAGTAGGTGACGTAGGTCAGGTACGCGATCGGGTTGTGGAGCAGAGGCAGCGATGGGTTCTGGTTGGAGAAATCCGCCGTGTAGAGGAGCGGCGCCGTTTCCCCGGTCGAGATGGCGACCGCGATGATGAGCCCGGTGATGATCCCGGGCAGAGCCGGCGGCAGCAGCACGCGCCGCATCTGCACCACCGTCGGCAGTCCCAAAGCGATGCCGGCCTCGCGCAGCGTCGAGGGCACCTGGCTGAGCGACACCTCGGTCGACTTCACGATGTAGGGCGTGACCAGCACCGACAGCGCGACCACCGCCGAAACCACCGAGAAGCCCCAGTGGAACGCGATCACCAGGAGCAGGTAGCCGGTGTAGCCGATGATGATGGAGGGGATTCCGGCCAGGACCTCGGGGAAGATCCGGAGCCCTCGCGCCATGCGGGCAGGTGCGAACTCGGCGAGGAAGATGCCGGCTCCGACGCCCAGCGTGCCGGCCAAGACGAGGACACCGATGGCCAGGACGAGCGTGCCCAGGATCGCGTTCTGAAGGCCGCCCTGCTGCGTCGTCTTCGTGAGCAGGTCCAAGTTGAGCGCGGGCGCCGCGGTCCTCAGCAGGCTCACGATGATCCACAACGCGGGTCCCACGATGCAAAGCAAGGCCAACCCGCAGAGGGCCCAGAAGACCGCGTCCTGCGCCGACCTGAGGCCGGTGTTGAAGATATTCCGGCGCGGTTCCCCTCGCAGATCTGAGGCCTGCATCGCCTAGAACCCCCGGCCCACGGGGAGTGCGGCGCCCGAGGAACGCCGAACGATCAGGCGGGCGAGCCAGTTGGTGACGAGCGTGATCAGGAGCAGCAGGACGCCCGCCTGGGCCAGCGCCGCCACCGCCATGCCGGTGGTGTCGGTGAACGCGGAGTCGAGCTGCACCGCGATCGTGGCCGCGATCGTGGAGAACGGTGCATAGATGTTGTAGGGGAAGATGTTGAGCGCGTTCCCGGAGATCAGCAGGACCGCCATCGTCTCGCCCAGCGCCCGCCCCCAGCCGAGCAGGGTGGCGGCGACCACGCCGTTGCGGACGAAGGGCAGCGTGACCACCCTCACCATCTCGAAGCGCGTCATCCCGAGTGCCAGGGCGCCTTCCTTGTGCAGAACGGGCACCGCTGCGCACCAGGTCGCGGGTGGTGGCGGCGATGATCGGGGTCACCATCAGCGCCAGCACCAGCCCCGCGGTGAGGAGGCCGGGACCGGTGCCCACCGGGCCCCGGAAGATCACCGTCCAGCCAAGCAGGTTCTCCAGAATCGGATATATGTGCTGCGCCATCAGCGGCCCGAAGATGGTGAGGCCCCAGAGGCCGAAGACGACGCTCGGGATGCCTGCCAGCAACTCGAGGAACACCGAGAACCCTTGCTGCATGCTGACCGGGATTCGTTCCACCAGGACCAGTACGCCGCCGACCGCGATCGGAAGCGCGAGGACCAGCGCGATGAAGGAACTGACCAGCGTTCCCGCCAGCAGGGTCAGAACGCCGTACTCGGCCCCTTTGGGAGCGGTGACGCCATTGTGCTTGACGGTGGGCGCCGGCTGCCCCGGGATCAGCGAGTACAGGTGGCCCAGCGTCCAGATGTGGCCGGTGAAGAAATTGAGGCCGTTGAAGATCACCGCCGGCCAGGCGTTGACCACCATGACCGCGGTGAGGACGACGAGGAAGAGGACGGGGACGAAGGCGGCGCCGGTGCAGAAGATCCTGAGCACGCGGTCACCCCAGTGAACGCTGCCCTTGTCGAGGAGCCGCTCTCGCTCCCGGTTGGCCCGGGCGCGCTCGGCTCCGAAGTCTGCGGTCGCCACCTTCGCTGGTCTCTCTTCTCGTTTGGGAGCCGGTGTTACCCGGTCTGAACCTTGTTGATCGCCTTGTGGACCGGCGATATGACCGACGCGGCAAGGGTTGGAAGTTGACCGCCGCCAGGTTGGACTCGGTCGCCCCGCCGTTGGGGTCGACGGCCCAGACCAGGAAGGTGCGGATCGCGAGCGCCTTGTTGGCGTCGGTCTGCTTGGACTGGACGATGATGTACTCGAAGTTGACGATCGGGTAGCTCTGGTCGCCCGGCTGGTAGATCAGCGAGACGGCCAGGTTCTCGGGGATCTTCTTGGCGCCCTCCTCGACGGCGGCGCTCACCGTGGTCGCGTCCGGCTTCACGAACTTGCCCGCCTTGTTCTGCAGCGCGGCCTGGCCGAGTCCGGCCTGCTGGGCCTGCGCCTCGACGGAGATGCCGACGTAGGCGATCCCGTACGGCGTCGCGCTCAGGGTCTGGACCATGGCCGGGTTGCCGCTCACGGCGAGCTCACCCGGCACCGCCGGCCAGGTCACGGTGGTGCCCAGGCTGGGGCCGTTCGCCCAAGTGCTGTTCGTCTGCGAGAGGAACGAGGTGAAGATGAAGGTGTCGCCCGAAGAGTCGACACGGCGGATGGGCACGATCGTGTTCGCCGGCAGCGTCACACCCGGGTTGAGGGACGCGATCGCGGGGTCGTTCCACTTCGTGATCTTTCCGGAGTAGATCTCGGCCAGTACGTTGCCGCCGAAGTTCAGGGTGGAGACACCCTTGATGTTGAAGTTGACCGCCTGGCTGGAGATCGCGATCGGGATGTTCATCAGGCCTGGGTACTGCTGGAACTGCGCCGGGCTCAGGTAGGCGTCACTGCCACCCAGGTCGATGGTCCCGGAGGCCGCCTCCGACTGACCGACGCCGGAGCCGCCGGCTCCCGGCGAGAGCGTGATGTTGGAGTACTTCTGGTTCAGCGGCGAGACCATCTGCTGCAAGTACGGGTACATCAACGAGGAGCCGGCCTGCGTCAGCGTGACGGGGCTCGAGGGGTTGCCGGTATGGACCGCGGTCGTGCTGCCGCCAGGGGACGGTGTCGGGGTCGACGAGCTGGTGGTGGAGCCGCAAGCGGCCACCAGCAGCAAGGCGCCGACCGCGGCGGCGATGAACGATGCCCGGAGGGCGGGACTTACGCGCACTTGAACCTCCTTGGAGTGGCCCCCTCCACGCACTGCCGGGGAGGCACGGAGAACGGCTAAGCCTTACCGACCTCGCCCGAGATGTACTCGGCCGAACGAGGGTCGGTGGGGTGGTGGAAAAAGGTCTCCGCATCGCTCTGCTCGACGCGGCCGCCCTGGATGAGGAAGAGAACGTTGTCGGCCACGCGCTGCACCTGGCCCAGGTTATGGGACACGATGATCACCGTCACCTCGGTGCGGAGCCGCGTCATCAGGCGCTCGATGTTGGTGGTCGTATTGGGGTCGAGGGAGCTGGTCGGCTCGTCGAGCAGGATCACGTCAGGGTTCACCGACAGCGCCCTCGCGATGCAGAGCAGCTGCTGCTGACCGCCTGAAAGCGAGAAAGGAGACGAGTTGAGCCGGTCCTTGACGGCGTCGAACAGGCCCACCTGCTGGAGCTTCTCGATCGCCAGGTCCCTCAATTGGTGACGCGGCACCAGCCGGTGGACCTTGGGACCGATGGTGATGTTATCGATGATCGACTGGGGGAAGGGGTTGGGACGCTGGAACACCATCCCCACCCGCCGCCGGAGCTCGCGCACTCCCTCGACGTCGTGGTAGATGTCCCGCTCCCCAAGCCGAACCGTGCCCCCGGTGACGCCGATCCCGGGCACGTCGTCGTGCATCCGGTTGAGCGCCCGCAGGAGCGTGCTCTTGCCGGATCCGGTGGGGCCGATGATCGCGCTCACGCGCTCGCTGCGGAATTCGGCGTCGATGCCGTGGAGGAGCTCCTTCTGCCCCGCCTTGACCGACAGTTTCTCGACCGACATCGCCGGGGCCTGGGTCGAGGTGGGTGCCGCCACTCCCGCCACGAAGGAGTTGGTCGGCGTCGAGAGTCACCTTGGCATACCCGGGCCGGCCTCACTGGTCACGAAGTCGGAAGGTACACACCCGCAAGTTAAGGACGTGTGTCGCAGAGGTTAAGAGACGCCATCCGGGCGCCGGCACTCCGGCGCGCCGGTCAGTCGTCGAGCGGCGTCGCCCCCAGCAGCTCGCGGTCGCGGGGATAGGTGAGCAGGTGCAGCGACTCAGGGACGGTCAGCCAGCGCATCGCGTCCACCTCTTCGGAGGGCGTGAACCGCCCGCCGGACGACTCCATCAACCAGTACCAGACGGCCTTCAGCCGGCCCTTACGGTCGAAATAGGTGGTCTCACCGAAGGGCCGCAGCAGCCGGCAGACGAGCCCCGTCTCCTCCTCGACCTCGCGCAGCGCCGCCTCCGCCACCGTCTCCTCCCCCTCGAGCTTCCCCTTGGGCAGGCTCCAGTCGTCGTACCGGGCCCGGTGGACGACGACGATCTCCCAGAGGTCGGCGGGCCCGCGCCTCCGCACCACGCCGCCCGCCGCCCGGACCTGGACCTCGGTGGCGGTCACGCCGCTACCCCATCCAGGTCCGCAGCTTGCGCTTGGAGAGCTTGGCCCAGGCCGCCGGCCAGTCCTCGCGCGCCTGCCGGCCGTGGGCCTGTTCGACCCCGTAGAGCACGCCGGCCACGAAACCACGGCGGCCGGTGCCGGCCGCCTCTCGGACCCAGGCTCGGGCCACGACCGAGTCCTGGTGCTCGCCGAGGATGGTCTGCAGCTTGGCCGCCCGCTTGGCGAAGGTCGCGGCGGGCGTGCCCACGACCATGGCCGCCGCCTCCGCTGCGTAGCGGGCACGCTTGGCCAGGATCCGTACGCGGTGCAGAGTGTCGTCGGTGGGGGGCTGGGGCAGCGTCTGCACGCCGCGCCGGAGGGCCCGCCACGGCTTGCGGGCGAGCGCCGGGAGCACCTCCGCGGCGGGTGCCAGGGCCTCCTCGGTCAGACGGGGCCTGCGGGCGGCCTCGATCAGGAGCTCGATCAGGTCCAGGTAACGGTCGGAGTCAAACGCCGCCCGCAGCTCTGCCCGCGCGTGCTCCAGCTCCACCCGCAAACGCTCGGTCAGGCTCTGCGCCGGCTTCCGGTCACGGGGCTCCAGTCGCTCGATCTCGGATTCCAGCCGCTCCAACAGCACTTCCCGGTCGCGGACGCCACCCAGCTCACCCGCCAGCCAGCCCGTCTCCTGCCGCAGCTCGTCCGACCACTCCGGTTCCACCAGGACCTTGAACGTCCGGAGATGGGAGCGCAGACGCCGGAGTGCCACCCGCGCCTGATGCACGTCCTCCGGGTCCCCGCCCAGGCGCACTCCCGGATCCCGCTGCATCAGCGTGGTCACGGCGGCCGCGATCGAGGCCGTGACCACCTCCGCCGCGCTCGGCTCCGAGGAGAGCGCGGGCGTGGCGACCTCCGGCACGGAGGCGATCGGGCCCAGCGCCCGGACGTGGTTGGGGACCCCCTCGGTGACGGCCGCGCCGGCGGCGCCGAGACGCGCCACCACCACCTCGGTGAGGGCGGCCCCGTCCTCGGCGGCGACCAGGTCGAGCTCCCGGAAGCGGGCCGCCACCCGCCGGCCCTGCAGCACCGACACCTCGTCGTCGACGACGGTGAGGAGCGTCTCACCCGCCTCGTCGCGGAGGGGCACCTCGCGCCGCCAGGTGGAGAGGCGTGCCATCGGCTGCAGCGGCGCGCGCCGGGCGTAGGCGCGAAGCAGGGCCACCGCGGCCTCGGGCGGGCGCCGCGCGACCCCCTTGAAGGTCACGGGCTCACGGCCGCCGGCCGCCGGGAGGCGGAGCGTCCAGCCCTCGTCCGAGCGGTGGCGGAGCGAGCATCCCCACCGTGCCAGGCGCAGGTCGACGGTGTCCCAGTAGACGCTCTCCAGACGCAGGTCGACCTCGTCTCCCACCACCCAGGCCTGACCCGCGTCGTCGAGCGGGGGGAGGTGGAAGGCGGGCGGCGCGGCGAGCGTGATCCGGCGTTCAGCCACCGGCCGCGATCAGAAGGGCGTCGCCGTCACGCACCGGAGGTGAGGCCCCTCCCGGCGCGCTCGGTCGCCAGCTGGCACAGACGCTCCTGCGCGTTCAGGCCCTGCTCGGTCGGCACCTTCTCCCAGTTGGTGTCATGCAGCGTCCAGGCCAGTGAGTCGTCGTGCAGCTCCAACTCCAGCACCTCGTCCAGCCGCTTACGCAGCGCCGGATCCTTGACCGGCACCACCGCTTCCACCCGCCGGTCCAGGTTGCGCTCCATCATGTCGGCGGACCCGATGTAATACCGGACGCCGCGGCTGGGGTTGCCGAACCGGAAGATGCGCGAGTGCTCCAGGAAGCGCCCGACCAGGGAGCGGACGCGAATGTTCTCGGACAGCCCCCGGACGCCTGGGCGCAGGCAGCAGATGCTTCTCACCAGGAGGTCGATCTGGACTCCGCGCTGAGACGCGTCGTAGAGCCGGTCGATGATCTCGGGGTCGACCAGGTTGTTGGTCTTGAGCACGATGCGCCCGTCGTCGGACTGCGCCTCCTCCTCGATCAACCGCTCGATGCCTTTGCGGAGGGTGGTCGGGGCCACCATCAACTCGCGATACTCGGTCTGCCGGCTGTATCCGGTGAGCACGTTGAAAAGCTCAGAGACGTCCGCCCCCAACTCCGGGTCCGATGACAGCAGCCCCAGGTCCTCGTAGATGGTCGCGGTCTTCGGGTTGTAGTTGCCGGTGGCCACGTGCACGTAGCGGCGAATGCCGTCGGGCTCCTGGCGCACCACCAGCACCAGCTTGGCGTGCGTTTTGAGGCCGACCAGGCCGTAGACGACGTGGACGCCCGCCTTCTCGAGCCGCTGGGCCCAGTCGATGTTCGCCTGCTCGTCGCCGCGCGCCTTGACCTCCACCAGCGCCACCACCTGCTTCCCGGCGTCGGCGGCTCGCTCGAGCGCGAGCGCGATCGGGCTCGCGCTGGAGGTGCGGTAGAGCGTCTGCTTGATGGCGAGCACCCAGGGGTCGTTGGCGGCGTGCCGGACGAAGGTCTCGACCGAGGCCTGAAACGACTCGTACGGATGCTGGACCAGCAGGTCGCCGCCGCGCAGGACCGAGAAGAAGGAAGAGGCGTTGACGCTGCGCAGCGCCCGCGGCACCACCGGCGCCCAGGTCGGGAGCTTGAGATCCCGGCGGTCGAGATCGCAAAGCTGCCCGAAGCCCGAGATGTCGAGTGGGCCGTGGCACTCGTAGACGTCGTCCGCGGCCAGTTCCATCTCCCGGCAGAGCAGCTCACGGATGTGGGCCGGCATGTCCGGGGTGACCTCGAGCCGGACCGCGAACGCGCCGCGCCGCTGGCGGAGGAGCTCCGACTGGACGGTCGCGAGGAGGTCCTCGGCGTCGTTGTTGTCGACGTCGAGGTCGTTGTCCCGGGTGACGCGGAAGGGGCAGTAGTCGAGGATGTCCATGCCCGGGAAGAGGTCGTCGAGGTGCAGCTCGATGACCTGTTCGAGGGGCAGGAACGACCCGTCCTGGAGGGCCACCAGACGGGGCAGCAGGGGCGGGACCTTGACCCGAGCGAACCGCTCGATGCCGGTCTCCGGGTTGCGGATGGTGGCCGCCAGGTTGAGTGAGAGGTGGGACACGTAGGGAAACGGGTGCGACGGGTCGACCGCGAGCGGAGTCAGGACGGGAAACACCTTGTCCGCGAAGTAGTCCCGCACCTGTCCCCGGTCCGCCTCGGTGAGGTCGGAGATGTCGCGCACGCGGATCCCGGCCTCGTCGAGCGCCGGCAGCAGCTCCTCGAGCAGCACGCGCTCCTGCCGCCCGACCAGCTCCTGGACCCGGACGCGGATGGCCCGCAGCTGCTGGGTCGGGCTCTCGTCGCCCTCGGCGGTAGGCCCGGCGCCCGCCTGCTCCTGTTCCTTGAGGCCTGCCACGCGAACCTGAAAGAAGTCGTCCAGGTTCATGGAGAAGATGCTCAGGAACCGGAGCCGCTCCAGCAGTGGATACGAGGGGTCCTGGGCGATCGCGAGCACGCGATAGTCGAAATCGAGCCGGGACTGCTCCCGGTTCAGGTACCGGACGCCGACCTCGGGTGCCGCTTCTTGCGTAGCGACCATTTCGCTCACCCCACCATGATGGCCGACCTGCCGGCCGAGCGTCTACGAGTGGAGCTATAAAGAGGCCGGGACCCCTCGGGAGCCCCGGCCGGGGAGCGGGAGAGAAGCAGTGTTTCTGAGCTCTGGCGGGCCCTCCGAGCCCCAGCCCACCAGCGCCGTTCACGGTATCGCGCCGCTCGTTAAGAGATGAGAGCCGGGAGGTTAACTACTCGCCGAGCGAGTTGAGGCGGGAGACCTCCTCCGCGGTGAGCCGGAAACCGAAAACGTCGAAGTTCTGCCGGATCCGCTCCGGCGTCGCCGACTTGGGGATGACGACCACCCCGGTGTCGACGTGCCAGCGCAGGATGACCTGCGCCGTTGTGACGCCGTGCGCGGCCGCGATCTCCGCGATCACCGGTTCCTCGAGGTCGCTGGCACGGAACGGGCTGTAGCCCTCCAGCACCACCCCCTGCCGCCGGCTGTGCTCGAGGCGAGGACCGTCGTAGATGGCGGGGCTCCAGCGGATCTGGTTGACGGCGGGCGCCTCGCCGGTGGCGTCGATCAGGGTCTCGATCTGCGCCGGACTGTAGTTGCTGACTCCGACGTCCCGCGCCTTCCCCTCCTCGCGCAGCTGGAGCAGGGCTTTCCAGGTGTCGACCCCGGGGCCGCCGGTCGGCGGCCAGTGGATCAGCCACAGGTCGACCTGGTCGAGCGACAGGTCCCGGAGGCTGGCCTCGAGCGTCCTGCGCTCCTGCCCCGCGTTCTCGGGCGGCAGCTTGGTGGTGACGAAGATCTCTTTCCGCGGCGTCCCGCTGTCGCGAATCGCCCGCCCCACCTCGCTCTCGTTCCCGTACGCGGTCGCGGTGTCGAGGTGCCGGTAGCCGGTCTCGAGGGCCAGGCGCACGGCGTCATAGGCGCCGCGGCCGCGCAGCTGCCAGGTTCCGAAACCGAGGATCGGGATCGAGCGACCGGTGTGGAGCGCGACGGAACGATCGTTGCCGACTTGTGCCATGTCACCCATTCTCGCGGGCGGCCGCCGCTCCCCGTCTGGCGCCCCCTGGGTCCGGAGAGAATGGAGCGCGAACCAGACTGCGGCCGGACCGCGGACCAAGAGAAGAGGGAGAGCGCGCGTGGCCATCGAGACGACGACCAAAGACGAACTGAAGGACCGGGTGACGGCGACCATCCTGGACGTGCGGGACGAGATCACAGCACTCGGCGACGCCATCTACGGGGAGCCTGAGCTCGGCTTCAAGGAACGCCGCACGGCAGGCCGCGTGGCGGCGTACTTCGACGGAATCGGTCTCGAGCACCTGGACGGCCTCGCGCTGACCGGCGTCAAGGGAGTGGTGGACACCGGCCGTCCCGGGCCCACGGTGGCGATCCTGGGTGAGCTGGACGCGATCCTGGTCGCAGACCACCCGGACGCCGACCGTGAGACGGGGGCGGTCCACGCCTGCGGGCACAACTGCCAGATCGCGGGGATGGCGGCCGCCGCGACCGGTCTGCTCCGGGCGGGCGCGCTTGCGCACCTGGGCGGCCGCCTGGTCTTCTTCGCAGTGCCGGCGGAGGAGTACGTCGAGCTCGACTATCGCGAGCGGCTGCGGCGCGAGGGCAAGATCGGGCTCCTGGGCGGGAAGAGCGAGCTGGTCCGGCTGGGCGAGTTCGACGACGTGGACCTGGCGATGATGCTGCATTCGGGCGGGGCCGACGTGCGGCGGACCAAGTTCACGCTCGGGTCGACGGGAAATGGCTTCGTCGGCAAGCTCGTCCGCTACCGCGGCCTGGCGGCGCACGCCGCCGCCGCTCCGGAGCAGGGCGTGAACGCGCTCCAGGCGGCGCTGCTCGGGCTGCAGGGGATCAACGCCCAGCGCGAGACGTTCCGGGACCAGGACCACATCCGGGTCCACCCGATCATCACCAAGGGCGGAGACCTGGTGAACGTGATCCCTTCCGAGGTGTGCATCGAGACCTACGTGCGGGGCGCGACCATGGAGGCGGTTCTCAGCGCCGCCGAGAAGGTCGACCGCGCGCTGCGCGCCGGCGCTCTCGCCGTGGGGGCGGAGGTCGAGATCACGACCATCCCCGGGTACCTGCCGCAGGAGAACAACGAGGAGTTGAACCGGGTCTTCCGCGACAACGTGCTGCGCCACTTCGCGGAGGACGACCTTGACGTGCAGGGACACATGACGGCGAGCAGCGACGTCGGCGATCTGGAGCACCTGATGCCGGTCATCCAGCCCTCGATGAACGGTTCGCGCGGACATTTCCACGGCGCCGATTACGCGATCGCCGACCGCGACATCTCCTACCTCTGGAACGGGATCCTGATGGCGGAGACCGCGATCGACCTGCTGTGGGACGACGCCTCGGTCGCGCGCGGCGTGCTGGAGCGGTTCACGCCCCGGATGACCAAGGGCGAGTACCTCGCCTACATGGACTCGGTGTCGAAGGTCGAGTCGTTCGGCGAGCTCCTGGAACCGCCGCGCACCGCCTTCTGAGCCTCATGCACGATTGCCGGCACTCGGGCCACTCTCGGGCAGGCGAGCCCCGATTGCCGGTACTCGGGCACGGGGTAACGCGCGCGGCCAGGGGCCTGGTCTGGGACTGGGCACTCGGCCGATACTGGGACTCACGATGGCAGGCGGCGAACCCTTCCTGGACCTGCTCGAGCAGGCGCCGATCCCGGCGCTCCTGCTGGACTCCGACCAGCTGGTGGTCGCCGCCAACGCCGCCGCGCGAGAGCTGTTCCCGATCGACGTCAACCGCCTGCCGCTGGGCATCGTGGAGGCCACCCGCGAGGCCAACCTGGTCGCCGCCGTCAACGCCCGGCGCCCCAAGGGAGACGTCCGTCTGACGCACTGCCGGCGGCTGGCCCGGGTGCAGGTCCTGGACGGTCCGCGCGAGAACACACAGCTGGTCTACGTGACCGACGTCACCGAGCTGCGACGGCTCGAGTCCGTGCGCCAGGAGTTCGTGGCCAACCTCGCCCACGAGCTGAAAACGCCCATCACCTCGCTCCGCCTGGCGGTTGAATCGCAGCAGCAGGACATGCCGCCCGAGCTGCGCCGGCGGATGAGCGATCGGGCCCTGCGCGAGGTCGACTACCTGTCACTGGTGATCTCCAACCTGCGCCAGCTGTCGGCCCTGGATTCGGGCCTCGGCACCAGCAACCCGGAGCCGTTCGAGGTCGCGCTGCTGCTCGACGAGGTGCGTGACCGGCTTCGGCTCACGCAGCCGGTGGAGGTCTCGGTGCCGCCCGGCCTGTGGGCCAACGCGGATCGTGCGCGCATCGCTCAGGTGCTCGCCAACCTGATCGACAACGCTTCCAAGTTCTCGCCCGCCGACAGTCCCATCGAGGTCTCCGCGGTGCTCGACCGGGGAGACCTGGTGCTCCGCGTCCGCGACCACGGCCCCGGTATCTCCCCCGAGCACTGGAACCGCGTCTTCGAGCGCTTCTACAAGGTCGATCAGGCTCACTCTCGCGGGGGCACGGGAAGCGGCCTCGGGCTCTCCATGGTCCGCCACCTCACGCTTTCGATGGAGGGGTCGGTGTGGACCGAGGCGGCCGTGGAAGGAGGGCAGGTCTTCGGCGTCCGCGTCCCCTCCCCCGCCGCGGAGCGGCAGGCTTCTTAACGGTTCAGTAATCTCCTCTTTACCTCCGCGCGCATAACGTCTCGATAGTGGACGTCGAGGCGCGTCACGACCTCGGTTTGGGAGAAGGCCCTGACGTGATCGAACGCGACTTGCAGGACCTCCGCGAGGCGCTGCTGCGGCTCGCCGGCCAGGTGGAGTCGCAGATCGAACGCTCCACGCTGGCGCTGCGGGCCCTGGACGAGGACGAGGCGCTGGTGGTAAGGCATGGCGACCGCCAGATCAACGAGGCACAGGCGATTCTGCGCGAGCGGTGCTTCGCGGTCATCTCCCAGCAGCGCCCCAACGACCGCCAGCTCCGCTTGCTGATCTCGATCCAGTACATCTCGCTGGAGCTGGAGCGGATGGGCGACTACGCGGTCCGCATCGCGCGCCGGACCGGGATGCTGGCCCAGCTGAGCGAGCGGACGCCGCTCCGCGCCGAGTTCGGTCTGATGGGGGAACTCGCGACGCAGCAGGTCCGTGACATCCTCGATGCGCTGATCGAGGTCGACACCGAGCGCGCCCGCGCGGTCGCCGCTCAGGACACGCACATCGACCGTCTCTATGAGCGCATCTTCGACGGCGTGGTGGAGGAGCTGGCCTCGGTCGAGCGAGGGCCGGACTCGGACCAGGTCCTCCGCATCGTCACGCTGCTCCAGGTCGCGCACGATCTGGAACGGATCGGAGACCGCGTGACCAACGTGGCCGAGGACATCGTCTTCCTCGACACCGGCCAGGTCGTCGAGCTCGGGTGAGACGCGGAGGAAGCCACCGTGTCGCGGGACCGCCTGTGGGGCAAAGAGAGATACGGGTGAACGAACTTCCGGAAGTGCGCACGTCGCGTGTAATGGGGAGCTCGAGATGAGCCGGATCGTGCTGGTCGAGGACGACGAGGGCATCTCCGAGACACTGCGCTTCAACCTGGAGGCTGCCGGGCACCACGTGCAGCTGGCCCGGGACGGCGTCAGCGGGCTCCGCCTGGCCCGGACCGGGGCGCCCGACCTGGTGCTGCTGGACCTGATGCTGCCGGGCATGGACGGGATCGAGGTCTGCCGGCAGCTGCGCCGCTCCGGCACCACCCCGGTGATCATGCTCACCGCCCGGGACGCCGAAGTGGACCGCGTCCTGGGTCTCGAGCTGGGCGCGGACGACTACATCACCAAGCCCTTCTCCATCCGCGAGGTGCTGGCCCGCATCGCAGCCGTGCTGCGCCGCGCCGACTCCGGCGCTCCCGGGCCTCCTTCTTTGCCCGAGCTGGACGCGTTCGGGAACTTCGTCCTCGACCGCGCCGCCCGGCGCGCCACCATCGACGGGCGTGAGGTCCGGCTCGCGCTGCGGGAGTTCGAGCTGCTCTCATTCTTGATCGGTCACTCGGGCCGCGCCCACACGCGGGACGCCCTGATCCAGAACGTCTGGGGGCCGGAGTTCAGCGGCGACCAGAAGACGGTCGACGTCCACATCCGCTGGCTGCGGGAGAAGTTCATGCACGGCGCGCCGTTCGAGATCTCCACCGTGCGCGGCATCGGTTACCGCCTGGACCGCCTGCCGGTGCCCGAGCTCGAGCACCGCGACTCCGCCTAAGCACGCCCTCCCCCTCCTCCGCAAAAGAGCCGCCGCTGCGCGCGATACGGGGTGCCATTTCGACGCGTCCGAGCGCCGTTCCGCGCGCAACCGTTGCGATGCCACCGCCCCGGTCGGGGCTTCTACACTGGTCCGGTTGGGCGCCGCTGTTTGCTCACCGCGCTATGGAGGAGGGGACGTCAGGTGCTAGACACCGAGATCGACGAGGTCCAGGAGCTGCTGACCGCGATGGTCAAGATCCCCAGCGTGACCGTCCGGCCCGGCGGCGAGGGCCCCGGCGAGGCGGCGCTCTCCGACTGGGTCGCGAGCTGGCTGCGCGACCAGGGGATGGAGGTCGCCACCCAGGAGGCGAAACCCGGGCGCAACAACGTCATCGCACGCGTCCCCGGTCAGGATCGATCCCGGACCCTGGTGCTCAACAGCCACCTGGACACCGTCGAGGTGGAGGGGATGACGGTCGACCCCTACGGCGCCACGATCGACGGCACCCGGCTCTACGGGCGCGGTTCCTGCGACGCCAAGGGCTGCCTGACGACGTTCATGCTCGCCGCCAAACGAGTCGCCCGGGCACCCACGCCCCCACCGATCGACCTCGTCTTGCTGGCCACCATCGGCGAGGAATCCGGCGGGCACGGCATCCGCGCCTTCACCGACTCGCTGCCCTCCGACCACGGGATCGTCGGCTGCCTGATCGGCGAGCCGACCGAGCTCCGGGCGGTGATCGCCCACAAGGGCGGCACCCACGTCGACGTCACCACCCGCGGCAAGGCGGCGCACTCGTCCCAACCCTGGCAGGGGGACAACGCGATCTATCGCATGGCCCCGGTCCTGGACTTCATCGAGCACACGCTGGCGCCCGAGCTGGCGTCCCAAAGGCACCCGCTGGTGGGACCGCCCACGATGGCCGTGACCACCATCACCGGCGGCATCGGGGCCAATGTGATCCCGCCCTTCTGCACCATCGTGCTCTCCCGGCGCACGATTCCCGGCGAGGACCCGGACGCCGTCCTCAGCGACCTTAAGGAGCGCATCGAGGCCCTGGACCCCGATCACATCGAGGTCACGGTGGGCGGCGGCCACACCGGCCTCCACACGCCGGCCGAGGCGCCGCTGGCCCAGGCCATCAAGAAGGCGCTGGAGGCCCGAGGGCTGGACGGGACCGGCATCGGCGTCAACTACGGGACCGACGGCCTGCTGGTGGCGCCGCTCGGCATCCCGGTCGTCGTGTTCGGTCCCGGCTCGATCGACGTCGCTCACCAGGCCGACGAGTCGGTCGACCTGCGCGAGGTCGCGACCGCGACCGCCGTCGTGACCGACCTGATTGGCGGTTTCCACGGGTAGGCCGATGGAGCGGGCCGGGACGCAGCCGACGGCACGCGACGGTGAGCGCTCGCCGGACCTCGTCAGCCCGATCTCGCGTGGAAACGGCCCGCCGCCAGAGGTGCTGGTGGTCGAGGCCTTGTGGTCGCCCTCCCACCAGGTCTGCCTCTGGGCACACGAGCCGGTGCGCGGGGAGGGGCCGGCGCTGCCGGAAGACGCCACCGGCACCCAGGCGGGTGAGCTCCTGCAGCTCCTGCCCGCGGTGCGGGAGGCCGGAGGCGGCCGCGCCGTCGATTTGACGCTCCTCCTGCCCGGACCCACCGGTCTCTTGAGGCGTCGCTGGCCGACCCTCGCCGTCAACCCCAACGTCGCCCTCGACGCCCTTCCCGCGCTCGCCCAGGAAGCCCCACCAGGCGTCCGGCTCGGCCTCTCGGCGCAGGTCCTGGCGAGGATCTGCGAGCTCGCGCTGGAGCTGCTCGCCGCCGGGCGCTTCCTGCCCGCGCTGCTCCGCGCCGGGGAGCGTCACGTCGCCCGCTGGGTTCCCCGCCTGGACCCGGACGACCGCGACCGCCTGCGCGCCCTGGCCGAGGCCCTGCCACCCGCCGCCCGCGCCGAGGTCTCCGACGCCGGGCCCGAAGGCCCCACCGCGCAGAAGCTGGCGGAGGACTTCCTGGCCGCCACCGTCGACGCGGCGGCCCGGGTTGCCGGGCGAGCCGTGCCTCCGCCTCGCTACGACGGGACCGCCCCCTCGGCCTGGGTCACCGCCCTCACCGCTTCCGGCGGCGCCATGAACGGTCCGCCCGACCGTCTGGGCCGGCTCCGCCAGTCCCTGGAGTCCTGGCTGCAGGCGGCGGCCCCTCCCGACGCTCCCTTCCGCACCTGCTTTCGGCTGCAGCCTCCCGAATCAGACTCGCCCGATCTCCCCTGGTCACTGGACTTTCTGCTCCAGGCGCGCGACGAGCCCAGCCTGCTGGTGGACGCGGACGCGGTGTGGAGGGCCCCGGACCGGCTCCAGCTCCCGGGGCGGATCGTGGAGGCGCCGCAGGAGCTCCTGCTCGCCGACCTGGGCCGTGCCTCCCGCCTCTGGCCGCCGCTCGAGCGGGGGCTGCATGAGCCCACGCCGGCCCGCCTCGGTCTCGACGCTCAGGGCGCTCACGAGTTCCTTCGCGAGGGCGCCCCGCTGCTCACGCAATCCGGGTTCGGGGTTCTCCTCCCCGCCTGGTGGCGCGACCAGAAGGAACGGCTGGGAGCGCGCCTGGTCGCCCGGCCCCACGGCGATGATCTGGGCACGGGGCTGCTGGGACGGGAGGGGCTGTGCGACTACCGCTGGGAGGCGGCCCTGGGGGACGAGCCGCTGACCGTCGAGGAGCTGCGGAATCTGGCCGAGCTGAAGCTGCCCCTGGTCCAGCTGCGGGGACGCTGGGTGGAGGTGCGGCCGGACGACCTGCGGCTGGCGGTGCGCGCTCTCGAGCGGCAGGAGCGGGAAGGCGCCCGCTCCATGACCGTCCCCCAGCTCCTGCGCACGATCAGCGGGCTGCACCGGGTCGAAACCGGCCTCCCCATCGTCGGAGTCGATGCCCAGGGCTGGCTGCGCGCGATGCTGCAGGAGCCCACGGGTTGGCGTCCGGACGCCCGGCGCGCCCCCGACTCCTTCCACGGTGAGCTCCGTCCCTACCAGGAGCGCGGGCTGGGGTGGCTGCGCTTTCTCGACCGTCAGGGACTGGGCGCCTGCCTGGCCGACGACATGGGGCTGGGCAAGACGATCCAGCTGCTGGCGCTCCTGCTGCTGGAGCGGGCGGAGGGCGAGAACCCGGGCCCCACACTCCTGGTCTGCCCGATGTCTCTGGTCGGCAACTGGCAGCACGAGACCGCTCGCTTCGCGCCCGGCCTCACGGTCCACGTGCATCACGGGTCGGGCCGGCTGAGCGGGCAGGAGTTCGCCGGCGCCGCGGCCGCGGCCGACCTCGTCCTCACGACCTACAGCCTGGCGGCCCGGGATCGCGAGGTGCTGACGGGGGTGGACTGGGGCAGGATCGTCCTCGACGAGGCCCAGAACATCAAGAACCGGGAATCGGCTCAGGCGCACGCGGTCAGGTCCCTGCCCACGGAGCGGCGGGTGGCGTTGACCGGGACCCCGCTCGAGAACCGGCTCAGTGAGCTGTGGTCGATCATGGACTTCTGCAACCCGGGGCTGCTCGGCTCGGCAGCCGACTTCCGGCGGCGCTTCGCGGTTCCGATCGAGCGTTACCGCGACGACGAATCCGCGTCACTGCTGCGCCGCCTCACCGGGCCATTCGTGCTGCGGCGGCTGAAGACCGATCGGTCGATCATCGCCGACCTCCCGGACAAGGTCGAGATCAAGGTCTTCTGCAACATCACCCGCGAGCAGGCGACCCTCTACCAGGCCGTCCTCGACGACATGCTGGCCCGCATCCAAGAGTCCAGCGGCATCGCCCGCCGGGGCTACGTGCTGGCCACCATGACCCGTCTCAAGCAGGTGCTCAACCATCCCGCCCACCTCCTCCACGATGGGACCGCGCTGGCCGGCCGGTCGGGCAAGCTGCAGCGGCTGGAAGAGGTGCTGGAAGAGGTACTGGCCGACGACGACCGCGCGCTCGTCTTCACGCAATACGCGGAGATGGGGGGCCTGCTGCAGCGCTATCTCGCGGAGCGGCTGCACCAGGAGGTGCTCTTCCTGCACGGCGAGACCCCGAAGGCGCAGCGGGACGAGATGGTGGACCGCTTCCAGACCGGTGAGGGGCCCTCGATCTTTCTGCTCTCGCTGAAGGCGGGGGGGACCGGCCTCAACCTGACGGCGGCCAACCACGTGATCCACTTCGACCGCTGGTGGAATCCCGCCGTCGAGGACCAGGCGACCGACCGCGCGTTCCGCATCGGCCAGCGGCGCGACGTGCAGGTCCGCAAGCTGGTCTGCGTGGGGACGCTGGAGGAGCGGATCGACCGCATGCTGGAGGACAAGCGGGCGCTGGCGCAGCAGATCGTGGGCTCGGGCGAAGGGTGGCTGACCGAGCTCTCGACCGAGGAGCTGCGCGACCTGGTCGAGCTCTCTCGGGACGCGGTGGCGGAATGACCCCAAGGTATGTGCCGAGTGCCGGCGATCGGGGATTCGCCCGGTGAGCTACGTGGCCAGAGGGAGGAGGCGGCGTGGGCACGTTCCCGGCGAGTCCTGGTGGTCGCGGCGCTTCCTTGCCGTCCTGGAGACGTTCGATTCCGGTTTCCGGGTCGAGCGGGGACGCGACTACGCGCGGCGGGGGCGGGTCCGCAACCTGAGCGTGGAGCCCGGTGAGCTGCGCGCTGTGGTCCACGGCACCCGGCGCATGCCCTACTCGGTGCGCGTGACCTATCCGCCCGTGCCACCCGAGGACTGGCTTCGCGTGGAGCGTGCGATGGCGCATCAGGCGCTGTTCGCGGCCCGCCTGCTGGCCGGCGAGCTGCCCCACGAAGCGGTCGACGTCTTCGACTCTTGCGACGTCGCCCTCTTCCCCGACCAGGGCTCTCTCTTCCGCTCCAGCTGCACCTGCCCCGACGAGGTCAACCCCTGCAAGCACATCGCGGCGCTCTTCTACGCGTTCGCCGAGGCGCTGGATCGAAACCCCTTTCTCCTCTTCCGATGGCGCGGGCGCGGCGAGGATCGCCTGATCGCCGATCTGCGGACGCTGCGGGCGGGGGAGGAGGTACCCGACCCGGAGCAGGAGGCGGTCGAGCGGGAGGCCCGCCGCGAGCGCGCCCGACGGTCCACCTTCTGGAACCAGGAGGTGGATCTGAGCGCGATCTCGATCCACCCCGTCGGCGCCGAGGCACCCGATGCGCTGCTCCGGCAGCTCGGCCCGACCGGCGTCCGCGTCGGGGACGAGGACCTGGTGGCCCGCCTGCGTCCGCTCTACGACGCGATCGTCACCGAAGCCGTGCGCCGCTCGCTGGGGGACGGCAACCAGTAAGGGCGGCCGGCGGGCCCGTCAGAGCGAGACCGTCATCACCGCCAGGTAGTCGTTGGTCATGATCGGGTCGGGCGTCATCTGGGCCGTGGAGAGGAAGAGCCGCACCTCGGTCACGTTCTGCTCGACGTCGAAAACGACCGTCCCCGACTCGCTCGCGCCCGGGGCCAGGAGCTGGGTTCCGTCGGGCAGGTCCTCGGCCTCCTGGGAGGCGTCCTGCCAGTACTCCCCTCCCTGCGGCGAGGTGACCACCGGCTCCCCCATCGGGATCCCGATCGGCTCCGTCGACGAGTTGGTCACCGTGACCTGGAAGCTGAGATACCGATACCCGCCGGGCGCCGCCGTGGGTCCGTTGCCGTAACTGACCTGCGGGTTGCTCACGTTGAGCGTGAAGATCGGCGTCTGGAGCGGCTGCCCGGTCCCGCCCCGGTACACGGTGGTGTTCACCTGGGACGGCGTCGGTGCGTGCAAGGCCGGCGCGGCTCCAAAGTGGGAGAAGGTGTAGCGGTAGCCGAGGTCGATCGCCTCCAGAGGACGGCCGCTGTCGACGCCGATCCACCACTGGTCGCCGAGCCCGTCCGAGAGGTGCCAGGCCTCTTCCCCGTCGATCCTCACCGGGCCGCCGACGACGATGTTCGGGCTCGGCGTCCCGCCGTCCCAGTCGAGGTAGAAGTACTCGCCGTTGTAGGTCGGGTCCAGCTGCCAGGGGCCACTCGGTGCCTCCCGGGCGTAGCCGTACCCTCCCACGTCGAGGTACTGCTGGGCGAAGGCGCCGTTGATCCGCTCCGTGATCTCGTAGGCGCGCCGGGGAGAGAAGAAGATCTCACCGGTCGCCGTCTGTCTTCCGGGTAAGGTCCCGACGCCGGTGAAGGTCGCGCTCCCGACGTGGTGCGTGAAGGGGGCCCTCAGGATCGACTGGACCGACGGCATGGGGCCGGGAGTGGGCTGCGACGACGGCGGCTGATGCGCAAAGGCGTAGTTCCCGACCCCCGCGACCAGCAGTGCCACCAGCAGCGCGGTGGCGGCCAGGATCGGCCAGCGGGTGATCGGCTCCACCGGGCGGGCCGGTCGGGGCAGCGCCAGCGCCAGGTATTGGTATTCCTGAGGCGGCCGATCTCCCAAGACCTGTGAGGCGGGGATCCAGGTCTTCCCGGTCCAGTACCAGCGACCATCCGGCGTGTAACGCGGATAGGCACGCTCCCCAGGCCCTGACACAACCGTTCACGTTACCCGGCGGACGGCCTTTTAGAGCAGTCAAATGCATGCTCGCGGTCGCCCTCAGACGCCTCCGGCACCGGCCTCCGATGTCCGCGCCGCGGGTCAGGCGACAGAGCCCGGTTGCGCCGCAGTGTCCACGCTGTGACCCTGATATGGTGCACCCGTTTGTCAAGTCGGTAGTTCGTGGGCATGGGTGATCGCCGGCGGCAGCAGGCCGGATAGGGGTGTCAATAGGGGGAGGTCCGGGGGTCGGAGTGCCGAGCACGTCATCGGCGGTGCCAGTCTGAAATGCGGGGGTTGGTTACCCCAGGGCCCTGGTTCCTGCTGCCAGCTTGCGCGGGTCTACCGATCGGGCGTGGCCCCGGAGGGCTGCCCATAGGGTCGTCGCGCGTGCTGGCCGCTTCGCGGCCCGGCACCCCGACCTCCCGGCCGGACGCTTGGTGCGGAAAGGTGTGGTCAGGGAGCGATGGCAGCAGCCCACAGGAAGCAGGACAGCTCACGGGCACAGGCCACGGCGATCACGTTGTTGGGCTTGCCCCGCGAGCGCATCCGTGTGTAGACACGATGGACCCGGTACTGGGCTCGGTTGGCGATCTGAAGGATGTGATCGGGCTGGCCTTGCTGCCGGCTGGCCAGCCTCTCTCCGATGCGAGGTGGGCGAGCGTACTGCCAGGCGGCCTCGATCAGCAAGCGGCGGGCGAGGCCGGAGCCGGTCTTGGTGATCGAGCCCTGCTGGTCGGATTCCCCGGACTGGGAACGTGATGGGGTCAGCCCCAGCCAGGAACCCAGTCGGGTAGCTCTCTGGAACCGGGCCCAGTCGGCACTGAGCTCCAAGTGAATGCTGAGGGCGGTGAGCGTATCCACCCCACGGAAGCAGCGCAAGCGAGCAACCGTCGGCCAGTACTGCTCCTCCAGTGCCAGCAGGGAGATGCGTTCGGCCAGTGCGGCTTTGCGACCGGTGAGCCCGTCGGTGGCTGCCATCAGGTCGGCATAGACAAGCTCGCTGATCTGGTCGGGGAACTGCTGGCTGACCAGCCAGCGCCGGTGCCTCTGGGTCCAGGTGGTTGGTTTGGGGTAGATGAGGCCGTAGCGCAAGAGCATCTTCGACAACCGGTGACGGGCGGTCATCAGATCGCGACGGCAGCGGTCATGGGCACGGGTCAGATCGCGCGCCCCCTCGACCTGCAGCGAGGGAACCTTCACCGGCGTCAGCGAGCCCGCGATCAGACAACGGGCGAGCAGCTCAGCGTCCTTGCGATCGCTCTTGACCCGGTCCGCCGGTCCGCGTGGGGTCTTGCCCGGGGCGATCACGTCGACCCGGATCCCCGCCTCCGTCGCCGCCCGATAGAGTCCGAACCCGGTTGGCCCCGCCTCATAGCAGGCCCACACCGGCCCGGGCAGAGACCCCAGCCAGCTGATGGGGGCCAACAACCCCTCTCCGAACCGAACCCTGGTCAGCTCTCCCGTCATCACGTCGACCGCCGCCCCGTGCGTCGAGCGGGCGTGGACATCCAGCCCCACAAATGTCACAGTTCCAGTCATGGCCGGGCCTCCTCATCACATTGGGGTCAGCCGGAGCTTTGCTCTCCGGTCAGACAAACCCCCGCGAGGAGTGTCCGGCCTCTCAGCCCGGCAGGCGACCCCTGGTTAGGGCTGCCCACGCCATAGGGTCTACCGGACGAGTTTTAACGTCGGAGTGCGGACACTCCGGCGTTTCAGCTACGCGGTGACTTCCTGGAGCCGGCCGGTGGTGACGTCGTAGACGAAGCCGCGGGCGTGGGAGGCGTCCACGAAGGGGCTCTTTTCCAACCGCCGCAGGGACTGCCGCACGTCAGCTTCCAGCTCTCCGAAGGCCTCCAGCGCGAAGGGCGGGCGCACCCCGGTGTCCTGTTCGATCTGCTGCTTCACGTCGTCGTCGTGGAACGTGAGCATGCCGCAGCCGGTGTGGTGGATGAGGATGATCTCCTCCGTCCCCAGCAGCCGCTGCGAGATCAGCAGCGAGCGGATCGCGTCGTCCGAGACCACCCCGCCCGCGTTGCGGATCACGTGCGCGTCGCCGGGGGCGAGACCCAGGATCCGGTGAACGTCGAGCCGCGCGTCCATGCAGGCCAGGACCGCGAGCTTCTTGGCCGGGGGGAGCGGCAGCGACCCCTCCTGAAAGGACGCCGCGTAGGTGGCGTTGGCGGCGAGGGCCTCATCGGTGGCGGACATGCTTCGATCTCCTGTGCTGCGGGGAAGGGGCCGGGAACGAACATGGAGAACGACTTCCGCAGTCCTCGCATTCCTGCGCCGGCGCCAGTGGGACGTTTGTACACGGACGCACCCCAAACGGGCGCCAGAGACGTGCTGTTGTATACAAACGGCCGTGGATTCGACCCAGGCGCTACCCCGTCCCGAGCACCCGCGACCGCAGTTGGTGCGCGACCGCTGGCTCAACCTCAACGGCGATTGGGAGTTCGAGATCGACCAGGCCGACTCGGGCCGCGAGCGGGGCCTCCTCGGTCGGCCCCTGGCGGGGCGGATCCGGGTGCCCTTCGCCCCCGAGTCGGAGCTCTCCGGCGTCGGCGTGCGGGACTTCCTGATCGCGGTCTGGTACCGGCGCACCTTCACCGTGCCGGCGGACTGGGCCGGCGTTCGCGTCACCCTCCGGTTCCAGGCGGTCGACTACGACGCGACGGTGTGGTGCGACGGGCGCGAGGTGGCGCGCCACCGAGGTGGCGCCACCCCCTTCTCCTGCGACCTGGGAGCACTGGCGCCCGGCTCCGAGCACACGCTGGTGGTGCGGGCGCGCGATGACCACCGCCCGCCGCAGCCGCGGGGCAAGCAGTCGCAGCGCCTGGAGCCGTGGAGCGTCTTCTACCCGCGGACGACGGGCATCTGGCAGACCGTCTGGCTCGAGGCCCTGCCGGACACCTGGCTCGAGCGCCCGCGTTTTGTGCCCGACGTCCCGGCGGGCAGGTGGCGGCTCGAACAGCGCCTCGGCGGCCGGGTCCAGGACCACGGGGTACGTGCCACCGTCCTCGACGCGGAGGGCGCCGTCGTGAGGGGCGAGGCGGCGGCGGGCTCCGGTGGCACCGCTTTCGTCGACCTGCCCCTGCCTGCGAACCGGCGACGGCTGTGGTCGCCGGAGGATCCCCACCTCTACGAGCTCGAGCTCGAGCTATTCGACGCCGCGGGGCAGGTGATCGACCGCGCCCGTTCGTACGCAGGGCTCCGCTCGGTGAGCATCCGTGGACAAGCGATCGAGCTCAACGGCGAGCCGCGCTTCCAGCGGCTGGTGCTCGATCAGGGCTACTACCCGGACGGCATCC
Organism: Candidatus Dormiibacterota bacterium; assembly: GCA_963808785.1. Taxonomy (GTDB): domain Bacteria; phylum Chloroflexota; class Dormibacteria; order Dormibacterales; family Dormibacteraceae; genus CAVTSA01. The sequence goes on from CAWEGH010000001.1 coordinate 172,475, forward strand.
TCACCGCTCCCTCGGACGAGGCGCTGCGAGCGGACATCGAGCTCGCGCAGGCGGCCGGGTTCGACGGGGCGCGGCTGCACCAGAAGGTGTTCGAGGAGCGCTTTCTCTACTGGGCCGACCGGCTGGGTTACCTCTGCTGGGGCGAGTTCGGCGACTGGGGCTGCGGCGGCTATGGGCCGGATGAATCGCGGCAGCGGCCCACCGCGGCCTGGATCACGCAGTGGCTGGAGGCGGTGGAGCGGGACTTCTCGCACCCGGCGATCGTGGGTTGGTGTCCGCTCAACGAGACCGCCCAACCCCTGCACGACCGCATCACGGACCTCGACGACGTGACCCGCGGCCTGTTCCTGGCCACTAAGGCGGCCGACCGCACGCGGCCGGTGCTGGACGCCTCGGGCTACTCGCACCGGGTCCCCGAGTCGGACGTGTGGGACTGCCACGACTACGAGCAGGATGTGGGGCGATTCCGGGCCCACCATGCGGGGCTGGAGCAAGGGGAGCCGTTCGCCAACCGCTTCGGGGACCGCCGGATCTCGGTCCCCTACCGCGGCCAGCCGTTCTTCGTCAGCGAGTTCGGTGGCATCCGCTGGAGTCCGGCCGAGGCAGAGAATGACTCGTCCTGGGGCTACGGCGAGGGGCCGGCCACGGTGGAGGAGTTCTACCGCCGCTTTGGGGGCCTGTGCGATGCCCTGCTCGACAACCCGACCATGTTCGGGTACTGCTACACCCAGCTGACGGACGTCTACCAGGAGCACAACGGGCTCTACACGTTTCAACGCGAGCCGAAGTTCGACCTCCGGCGGCTGCGCGAGATCCAGCGCCGCCCGGCCGCGATCGAGCAGGGCTCCGGCCGGTAGGCCGTCAGGGGCGGACGGCGACGATCACCTCGATCTCGACCGGCTGGTTGTCGGGAAGGTTGGAGGTCCCGATGGCGCTCCGGGCGTGCCGGCCCCGCTCGGCGCCGAAGACCTCGACCATGAGATCGCTGAACCCGTGCATGACGGCCGGCTGGTCGTGGAAGTCGGGGGCGCTGTTCACGAAGCCGAGCGCTTTGACGACGCGCTCCACCCGGTCCAGGTCACCGAGGTGGTCGCGGATGCTCCGGAGCAGCTGGATCCCGGTCGCACGCGCTGCCTGGTAGGCCTCCTCCGGGCTTACCTCGGCACCCACCTGGCCGCGGTAGAGCAAGGTCCCGTCGTTCGCGCTCGGTCCGTGCCCTGAGACGAAGAGCAGGTCACCGTGCTGGACGGCGGGGATCAGCCCCTTGCCTGACTCGATCTTGGTGGGCAGCTCGATGCCGAGCGCCTGCAGCTTCGCCTCGATGGCACCCATGATCAGTTCCTCCTCTGCACGTCACGACGCGGAGCCTGGCGCTCGGCGGCCTCGCTTCAGGGTTGCAGGATCCGGCGCAGCGCCGCCAGGACCAGGGCGTCCTGTCCCGGCTGCAGCGTCTGCGGGTTGAGCGCGATGGCGTCCTCTCCCAGGACCCCGACCGCGATCCGGGGTTCCCCATCCCAGAGCGCGTCGACGACCTGATCCCGGCTCAGCCGGCAGGGCGGCGCGACATGGACGATCGCCCTCCCGTGAGGCTGCCCGGCCTCGCTCGGGAACCTGCGCTCGGCACGCACGCCGGGCAGACCGTCGAGACCACGGATCCAGCGCTCGACCGACTGCTCGTAGCCGGCCAGGACCCGGGGCTCGTCCTGCTCCAGCGCCCACTCCACCGCCGCCAGGAGCCCCACCATCTCCTCTTTACCGACCTTGAGCGGCCGGCCGATCGCGTGGTTGGGGTTCCCGTTGGCGCGGCAGCCGTCGATGATGTCGGGGCGTCCCACCACCAACCCGCTCCCCTGCGGCCCGCGCAGGCCTTTGCCTCCGCTGACGATCGCCGCGTCGGCGCCCAGCTCGGCGGTGAAGTGCCAGAGCGTCGAGATGGGTGGGATCTGGGCCGCCGCGTCAACGATCACCGGGACTCCCCGGCGATGCGCGATCTCGATCACTTGCTCGGCGGCCAGCGCCCCTTCCGCGAAGTGGGCACCCGCGAAGAAGAGCACACAGGCCGTGCGCTCCGAGATGGCCGCTTCGAGCGCGGGCTCGGTCCCCTCGATCTCCACCATCCGGGCGCCCGTCTGCCGGGCGGCGTAGTCGTAGCCGTTGCGCTGAGCGCGCTGGATCACGACCTCGTTGCGGGGTAGCGCCGCCAGGTCGGGAAAGGCCGCGATCCGGTCCGGGTCGGTGCCCGCGATGCAGGCCGCGACCGTGAGCATGATCCCGCCGGCGGCGCCCGACGACACGTAGGCGGCCTCGTTGCGCGTCAATGCCGCCAGGCGCTCGCCGACCCGGCACTGCAGCTCGGGAAGGTCCACGAACTCGTGCCCGGCCGCCACCATGGCGTCAAAGACGGAGTGAGGCATCAGCGACCCGCCGAGCCGGGTCAGCGTCGCGGCGGCGTTGACGACGGGCCGAACCCCAAGGTCGCGGTACCGGTCACCACCACTGCCGGTCACCCGAGCTGCCTCACGAAGCGCGACATCGCCGGCACCCCCTGTCGCTCGGCCAGCAGGGCATCGAGCCGATCGTGGTCGGTGCCGCCCTCGAAGGTCAAGCGATATTGCTGCACCGGGCCGCCGAGGGCGTCGAGCAGCGGCGCCAGGAACGAGAGGCCGCTCGATGTCCCCTCATCACCCACGCTGGCGATCGTGTGGGCGCGCACGGCGGGCGCGTGATGCAGCGGATCCACCAGGCCCAGCGACCGCGCCACCGCAGGCTCGGCGTCCCCTCGCAGGCGGAGGTAGTCGTTGAGCTCCTCGATCGGGTAGTCGCTTGACAACAGCCTCGCCTCCAGCGCCCGGTAGAGCAGCGCCCCGGCGTAGGAGACGGTGGCGAAGTGCGGCCGGCGCGCCGCCGTGAGGAGCGCCAGGTCGTCGCCGGCCACCACGACCCGTTCGTGGTCTACCTCGGGAAGTGCGAGCAGGAACTCGGCGCCGCGGAGGCAATCGGCGACGATGGAGCGGTAGATGTATGTCCCGGGATCCTCGATGCCGAGCGTGAGAAGGCCGGGATAGGGCGCCACAAACGGGCTGTCCGCCAGCCGCTGACCCCGGTGCATGAGCGCGAACACCACGAATCGCAGCCGGTCGTTGTGGTCGGGAACGTGGTTCACGCTGCCGTATCGCGGAACCTCGAACAGCGCCGGGAAAGGACCTTCTCCGGCCGGCACGCTGAGGTAGCCGAAGAGCCGGTAGGGGCCGATGCCCGTGAGACGCACGGCGAAGACCTGGTACCCGTCGCTCGACCGCTCCGGCAGGGGCTCCAGCGTGGGCTGCGCCGGAGTGACGCGCAGCTCGTCGTCGACCCGGGCCCAGTACTCGTCGAGGCCGTCAGGTCGCTTGCCGATCACTTCCGGAATCGTCATGCCGGCACCCCGGCCGGGGAGACTGCGTTGGGACGCAGGTGATGCGCGAGGAACCGCTCCACGTCCGCGTCCACCCAGTGCGCCCCCGCGTCATGGGCACACCGCGGCGTCGCGATCATCCGCTTCTCACAGCGCATGGCCCGCACCAGCGCGTAGCCCGTCTCGGGCGGGCACACGTCGTCTTCCAGGCCGATGTAGACCAGCATCGGCGCCTGGATCAGGGGTGCGAAGTTGATCACGTCGAAGTAGGCGAGCGCGGTCTCCATGGCCGGCCTCTGCTCGGGGTAGAGCCGCAGGTGCTCGGTGATCTCGTGATACGGGTACGACCGGGTGAGCGCCGCCGCGTCCAGGTAGGCGCAGAGATAGGGTGCGCCGGCCGCGCCGCAGGCGATGACGTCGCGGCGGAGCGCCGCCAGCACACAGGTGAGCGCGCCCCCCTGGCTGGAACCGTGGACGCCGAGACGCCGGCGATCGACCTCGGGACGGCTGAGCATGAAATCGACGGCGCGGCAGGCGTCCACGAAGAAGGCCCGATAGCCGTAGGTGTTGCGGTCGACGCTGTTCTCCACCAGAAGGCCCGGGTAGCGGGCGTCGACCTGGCTGCGGGAGCGCACCTTCCCGCGCGGGGCGACGGCCAGTGCCGCGTACCCGCGCCGGGCCCATGTCTTGGGAATGACAGGGTCGGAGATGTACCCCGGGACCAGCAGCAACCCCGGGTAGGGCGGTGGTATCGCCGCCTCGCGGGGACGGCTGTACCAGCCGGAGATGCGCACTCGGTCCAGGCTCGTGTAGTGGACGTCGTAGACCTCCACCTCAGGCGTCGAGCGAAGTTCGTCGTAGTCGAGCGACGGTTGGAGGGGTACTTCGGCGACGTGCGCCAGCAGGTCCGACCAGTAGTCCTCGAAGTCGGGCGGCTGCGTCACCTGCACCTGGTAGTGCTCGGGGTCTCGTTGCTTCGACGTCACCAGCGGCTCCTCCTCCCGACGCTTGCATGGACGTTTGTATACAGACCAACCCTAAAACAAGCCCGGAGGGGGCCGTTCGTATACAAACGTGCCCTGCTCGAGGCCTCGCAGTGCCCGGAGCCGGCTGGGGCCCGCGAGCAGCTGGGATGGGGCGCCGCGCTCGACCACACGACCGTCCTCCAGCACCAGCACCTGGTCGGCAGCTTCCAGGCCTGCCAGGCGGTGCGTGACGAGCAGCAGCGTAGGAGGTCCCTCCGGCCCGAGCAGATGGCGTGTCAGCGCGTCCGCGGTTCCCTCGTCGAGGTGCGCGCCCGGCTCGTCGAGCACCAGCGTCGGGGCTGCCGCCAGGTAGCCGCGCGCCAGGGCGAGGCGGCGGCGCTGCCCGCCCGAGATCCGGGACCCCAGCTCTCCGACTGCGGTGTCGAGGCCGCCCGGCAGGCTCTCGACCCAGTCCCACAGTGACGCCCGGCAAAGCGCCGCCACCAGATCCTCCTCGGTCGCCTCCGGCCGCGCCAGCATCAGATTGGCCCGGATCGAGCCGGCGAAGAGGTGGGCGTCCTGAGCCACCAGGCAGACCTGGGCTCGCAGGTCGTGCTGGGCCAGCCGGTCGGTCTCCACGCCGCCCAACCGGATGCTGCCCAGCGAGAGCGGCAGGAACCGGACCAGCGCGGCGGCCAGCGTCGTCTTGCCGGCCCCGGACGGTCCCACGATCGCGACACGAGCGCCGGGCCGCAGCTCCAGGTCCACTCCTCGCAGCACCGAGCGGTCGCCGGCGTACCCGGTCCACACACCCTCGGCGGCCAGCATGGCGGCCGGCGGCGCCGGGACCGGGCCGACCGGGTCCACGACCGGGGCGGGAGTCCGCGCGGCCTCGGCCACCCGCCACCAAGCGATCCGTACCGCGTCCCACCGCTCCACCGCCGCCGGCAGAGCCTGGATCGGTTCGAACGCGGCCGGGATCGCCAGCACCACCGACGCGATGGCGACCCCAGCCAGGTGACCGTCCCGCACCGCCGCCACCGCCACCAGCGCGGTCAGCGCCATCGTGACCACCGACGAGGCGAGCGCGAGCCCGTCACCGAGCCCGGCGACCAGGGCCGCCCGCCGCTCGGCGCGATGGAGAGCCTCCTCGGTCGCGTGCAGCTCCTCCCGCACCGCCGCCGCGCGCCCGAAGGCGGCGATCTCGGGCGCCATCGCGCGCAAGTCCACGAGCTGAGTCGCGAGCCGCGCGCGCAGCACCGCGCGACGCTCGTCGAGTCCGCGCGCGGCCCGGGCGGCGAGCAGTGGAACACCGCCCCCGGCGACCACCAACCCCGCGGCCAGCACCAGCGCCGAGCGCCAGTCGAGGAGGCCGGTCAGGAGCAGCATCACCAGCGTGGTACCGGCCGCCACCACCACCGGCGCGATCACGCGCGGCAGGGCGTCCTGCAGCTCGTCCGCGTCACCGGCCAGGCGCTGCAGCAGGTCGCCCTCACGGAAGGCGATCAGGCCCCCCGGCGCCAGCGGCTCCAGACACGCGACGAACCAGGCGCGCACCCGGGCCAGGGCACGCAAGGCCACGTCGTGCGTGGTCAGCCGCTCGGCGTACCGGCTGCCGGCCCGGGTGAACGAGAAGACCTGGACGCCGACCACGGCGATCATGAGCTTCAGCACCGGAGGGCGCTCGGCGGCCAGCGAAAGCAGGTACCCCGAGGTCGACAGCACCCCGATCCCCGCCACCGCGGTGAGGATCCCGAGACCGAGCGAGAGCGTGGTGCGGGCGCCCAGGCCGCGAAACGAAGGCGACGCGATGCGTGCGGTCATCGCAGGCAGCCGCCCTCTACCGCCACCACCCGGTCGGCGTGCCGCAAGAGGCCGGGCTGGTGCACGCAATAGACCACGATGGTGTCCCGCGGCAGCCCGTCGAGCACCCTCCCGACCTCCTCCTGCAGCTCCACGTCCAGGTTCGCCCCCGGTTCGTCGAGCAGCAGCACCGGAGCACGGCGGACCAGCGCCCGGGCCAGAGCCACCCGGCGCCGCTGACCGGCCGACAGCTCCCGGCCGCCCTCTCCGACCGGTGTCGCCAGGCCCCCCGGGAGTGACTCCGGCGGAAGCCCGGCCTCACGCAGGGCGCGGCCGACCTCCTCGTCGCCGGCCGCGGGATCGCCCCAGCGCACGTTCTCGGCGATCGTCCCGTGGGTGAGGCGCGCCTCCTGAGGCAGCCACGCGACGCGACGCCTCCAGTCCCCGAGGTCTGCCTCGCGCAGGTCGACGCCCGCCACCGTGACGCGGCCAGACGTGGGCGGCTCCAGCCCCAAAAGCACCTGCAGCACCGTCGTCTTGCCGCCCCCGCTGGGCCCGAAGAGCGCCACCCGTTCACCGGGCTGGATCTCGAGGCAGGCACCATCCAGGGCCGGCGCGGTGCGGTCTGGGTGCCGCACCGTCACCTCCTCCAGCCGGAGCAGGGGCGGTACCGCGGGTGGCAGCGTCATCCGTCCCGCCGGCCCCGCCTCGAGCGCCAGCAGCGCGAAGACCTGGTCGGCCGCCGCCCGCGCATCGGTGGCCGCGTGGAACTGGAGCCCGGCCTGACGAAGGGGAAGGAAGACCTCGGGCACCAGCATGAGGACGAAAAAGGCGTCGCGAAGCGGCAGGACGCCGGCGTCGACCCTGAGCCCGATCTCGACCGCGACCAACGCCGTGGAGAGCATCGCCGCCAGCTCCAGGACCAGGGAAGAAAGGAAAGCCAGGCGCAGCGTCGACATCGTGGCCTGGCGGTACCGCTCGGCGATCGCCGCCACCTGGGCCGCCTGCGCTTCCCCCCGGTTGAAGCAGCGCAGCGTGGGCAGCCCACGAAGCACGTCGAGAAAGTGGCCACCGAGGTCCTCGAGCAGTCGCTGCCGCCGCCGCGCCCGCGCCCCGGCGGCCGCGCCCACCAGATAGAGGAAGAATGGAAGGAGGGGGAGGCAGACGACCACGATCACGCCCGAGAGAAGATCCAGGCGGATGATCGCGGCCACCGAGACGACGGGGACCACGACGGCCAGACCGAGTTGGGGCAGGTATCGGGCGAAGTAGCCGTCGAGGGCGTCCACGCCGGCGGTGGCCGTCTGTGCGACCGACCCGGTGCGCTGTCCGGCGAGCCGGCCCGGCGGCAGACGGAGCAGGTGGTCGGAGAGCTGGGCGCGGAGGCGCGAACGCACCCTGGCGGCGGCCACCTGACCGAGCACCGGCGCGGTCCAGGCCAGGAGCCCCCGGGCGATCCCGACGCCGCAGAGCAGGAGCACCGGGAGCAGCGCGGCGGCGGCGGTGAGGCCGTTCAGGAACGCGCCGGCGACCACCCCCGCGACGAGCCAGGACTGCAGCACGACCAGCGCCGCGCCCACCCCGCCGGCGAGTACCGCCAGCGCGAGCGCCGCCCGCGTCTCGCCGCCGAGCGCCCAGAGCCGCCGGTCGACCGGCCCCACGTGTCCTAAATTTTCTGCGCGGCCGCCGGCCGGCTGGACACCGGCCGGCTGGACAGTCGCTTGCGAAAGACCCAGTAGGTCCATGCCTCGTAGGCGAGGACGACGGGCGCGAAGATCACGGCCACGATCGTCATCAGCGTCAGGGTGTAGTGCCCCGACGCGGCGTCGAGCAGGGTGAGGTTGTCCCGCGGCGAGAGCGAGGACACGATCGCGTTGGGGAAGAGGCCCACGAAGATCGTGGCGACGAACCCCAAGATGGCGACGCCGGTCGCGAGGAAGGCAAGCACCTCGCGCCGCGCCAGGTGGAGGAGAAGGGCGCCGATCAGCGCCAGCGCCGCGACCGCCGGGACCGCGTACGAGACGGCGCCGTGGGACCGCGCCTCGCTCGAGGTGGCGAGCAGGCTCACGAACAGGGCGACCGCCAGCACCGTCGCCGGGACCCAGGCCAGGGTCGCCAGCCGCCGGGCCTGGGAGGCCAGCGGTTCGGTGACGCGGATGGTCAGGTAGGTCGCCCCATGCAGCACGCACAGGGCGGTCAGGCTCAGCGCGCCCAGGATGGGCAGCGCGCCGAACAGGTCCCAGGGGTGACCGACGAAGGTGCCCTGCGCGTTGACGGGGAGGCCGCTCAGCTGAACGGTCAGAACCAGTCCCCACACGAGCGGCGCCACAAGGCTGCAGACCGTCAGTGCGCGCTCCCACCAGCGCCGCCACGCGCGCGAGCCCCGGGCGTGGAACTCGAATGCCACCACCCGCAAAATCAGCGCCACGAGCGCGATGAAAAAGACGGGATACCCGGCGCTGAGAAGGGTCGCGTACCACCCGGGCAGGGCCGCGAAGGTGGCCCCGACCGCGACCACGAGCCAGACCTCATTGCCGTCCCACACCGGCCAGATGGACCCGATCATCGCGACTCGCGCGACCCGGTCCCGTCCGAGCACCGGGAGCAGCATCGCGACTCCGAAATCGAAACCCTCCAGGAACAGGTAGCCGGCCCAGAACAGGGCGACGATGCCGAACCAGAGGTCGGTCAGGATCTGCTGGGACATGCGTGCTCTCTCAGTACGCGATCTCCAGCTCGCCGTCGCCCTCTTCGGCGAGCTGCTCCTCGGTCGGCGGTCCCCTCCGGATGGCGCGCCAGAGCAGGAACAGGCCGGCGGCCCCGATCAGGAGGTAGAGCACCATGAATCCGGTGAGGGAGATCAGGACCGCGACGGCGCTGTTCGACGGCGTCATCGACTGCGCGGTCTTGAGCAGGCCGTAGACCGTCCACGGCTGGCGGCCCATCTCGGTATAGATCCACCCCAGGCTGACCCCGATGTAGGGGACGGGCACGGCCGCGATCGAGACCCACCAGAAGGCGCGCAGCCGGTCGATCCGGCCGCCGCGCATCAGCACCAGCCCCAGCAGGCTGACCAGGAAGCCCAGGATCCCCATGCCGACCATGAGCCGGAACCCCCAGTACATCACGGGGACGAAGGGCACGTAGTTCCCGGGGCCGAACCTCTGCACGTACTGCCGCTGCAGGTCGTCGATCCCCTGCACCTCACCGGACGCGGAGTGGGTGGCGAGCACGCTCAGGATGTAGGGGACCGTGATGTTGAACACCAGCCTGCCGCCTCCCGGCGTGCCGATCGCGAACAGGGAGAAGGAGGCCGGCGAGGCGGTCTGGTAGAGCGCCTCCGAGGCGGCCGTCTTCATCGGCTGGATCCGGGTCACCACGTCGCCCAGCCGGTCGCCCACCACCATGGTCAGGAAGGAGGTGATCAGGACCCAGACCACCGCCAGGCGCATGGTGCGGCGGAAGAGCTCGACCTCCTTCCCGCGCAGGAGCTGCACCGCGCTCACGCCGAGCATGAAGAGTCCGCCGGTCAAGAAGCTGGCCAGCACCACGTGCGGGAGCGAGAGGATGAAGATCGGGTTGGTGAGGACGGCCCAGAAGTCGGTCATCTGAGCGGTGTGCGTGTGGGGGTTGACCGTGTAGCCGACCGGGTTCTGCATCCAGGAGTTGGCCGCCATGATCATGCACGCCGAGAGGAGCGATCCCACCACCAGGAGCCAGGCTGAGGTCAGGTGAGCCCAGCGGGGCAGACGGCTCCGCCCGAACATGTAGACGCCCAGGAACGTGGACTCGAGGAAGAAGGCGAGCAGTCCTTCGAGCGCGAGCGGCACCCCGAACACGTCGCCCACGAAACGAGAGAAATCGGACCAGTTCATCCCGAACTGAAACTCCTGGACCAGGCCGGTCGCCGTGCCGAGCGCCAAGTTGATCAGGAAGATGGTCGCGAAGAACGCAGCCAGCCGGCGGTAGCCGGTGTCGCCGGTGCGGTAGTGCATCGTTTCCAGGATCGCCACCAGCGGGGCGAGGCCGATCGAGAGCGGAACGTACAGGAAGTGGATGACCGTGGTGGCGCCGAACTGCCAGCGGGCGAGGTCGAGTGCCGCGGTCGTATTCATCGCACTTCAAGATATGCGCCCCGGATCGCCCCTGCCAACGGGCAAGGCTCGCGTCCAAGGGCGTGGTTCCACGTGCCGTTCCGCCTGCCGTGACGGCCGTCACCACGGCCTGTGAAGCCGGGAGTTACCCTTTCCCACTCGTGGACATCTGGCCTGGCCATCCGTATCCGCTGGGAGCCAGCTTCGAGGGCACGGGAACCAACTTCTCGATCTTCAGCGACGTCGCCGAGCGGGTCGAGCTGTGCCTGTTCGACGACCACGGCGTGGAGACGAGGGTCGATCTCCTCGAGCAGACCGCCCTCTGCTGGCACGGCTACGTGCCCAACGTCTACCCCGGCCAGCGCTACGGCTATCGCGTCCACGGACCCTACGACCCGAGTCACGGGCTGCGGTGCAACCCGCAGAAGCTGCTCCTCGACCCCTACGCCAAGGCCTTCGAGGGCCAGGTGCGCTGGGACCCGGCGGTCTACGGGTACCCGGCCGGCCGCGACGACCTGGCCCGGGACGACCGCGATTCCGCCCCCTACCTGCCCAAGTGCGTGGTCACCAACCCCTGGTTCAACTGGAACGGCGACCACCGCCCCCGCACCCCGTGGCACCAGACGGTGATCTACGAGACCCACGCCAAAGGGTTCACCAAGCTGCACCCCCGTGTCCCCGCGCCCATCCGCGGCACCTACCTCGGGCTCTGTCACCCGGCCGTCATGGATCACTACCAGGCACTCGGCGTCACCGCCGTCGAGCTGATGCCGGTCCACCAGTTCATCCACGACCAGCGGCTGATCGACGCCCACCTTCGCAACTACTGGGGCTACAACTCGATCGGCTACTTCGCGCCGCACAACGAGTACAGCTCGACGGGCCAGCTCGGCCAGCAGGTCAACGAGTTCAAGGAGATGGTGCGGACGCTGCACCAGGCGGGGATGGAGGTCATCCTCGACGTGGTCTACAACCACACCGCGGAGGGAAACCAGATGGGCCCCACGCTGGCCTTCCGGGGTATCGACAACGGCGCCTACTACCGGCTCTCGCCCGACCAGCCGCGCTACTACGTCGACTACACGGGAACCGGGAACAGCCTCAACATGCGCCACCCGCACGTGCTGCAGCTGATCATGGACAGCCTCCGCTACTGGGTTAGCGAGATGCACGTCGACGGGTTTCGGTTCGACCTGGCGGCGACCCTGGCGCGTGAGCTCCACGACGTCGACCGCCTCTCCTCGTTCTTCGACCTCATCCAGCAGGACCCGCTGCTCTCGCAGGTCAAGCTGATCGCCGAGCCCTGGGACGTCGGCGAGGGCGGGTATCAGGTGGGCAACTTCCCGGTGCTGTGGTCGGAGTGGAACGGGCGCTTTCGCGACACCGTCCGCGACTACTGGCGGGGGGAGCCGGCCTCCATGTCGGACTTCGCGTACCGATTCACCGGCTCCTCCGACCTCTACGAGTGGAGCGGGCGCCGGCCCTACGCGTCGGTGAACTTCATCACCGCCCACGACGGGTTCACGCTGCGCGATCTCGTCTCCTACAACGAGAAGCACAACGAGGCGAACGGCGAGGGCAACCGCGACGGCACGAACGACAACCGGTCCTGGAACTGCGGGGCGGAGGGCGCCACCGACGACACCGACGTCCTCCGGCTGCGCGCCCGCCAGCAGCGGAACCTCCTCTCCACGCTCCTGCTCTCGCAGGGCGTCCCGATGCTGCTCGCCGGCGACGAGATGGGCCGCACCCAGCAGGGCAACAACAACGCCTACTGCCAGGACAACGAGATCTCCTGGCTGGATTGGGAGCATCGGGACGAGGACCTGTTGCGGTTCACCAAGCTGCTTCTGCAGCTGCGCCGTGAGCACCCGATCTTCCGGCGCCGTCGTTGGTTTCAAGGCCGGCCGATCCGGGGCCGCGACATCGGGGACATCGTGTGGCTGAGACCCGACGCCGGGATCATGACCGAGGACGACTGGAGGAACAGCCAGACACTGGCGCTGGCGGTCTACCTGAACGGCGACGAGATCGCGGCCACGGACGCGTACGGCCGCCGTGAACGAGACGACACCTTTTACCTGCTGTGCAACGCGTTCTACCAGCCGCTCGACTTCCGGCTCCCTGACAAAGACTTCGGCAAGACCTGGTCCCGGGTGTTCGAGACCGGGTCATCGACGGCGCGCCGGTACCGGGCCTCAGACGCCGTGACCCTGGAGGCACGCTCGCTGGCGCTGCTCCGGCGGATCGCCTGAACCGCGCCGCCACGTGCCTCACCACTGATCTCCCCAGAGCTCCGCGCCCTCCGGTAGGAGGCCCGGCGGCCTCTCACCCGGCTCGCCGTCGCCCGCCTCGCTCCAGCCGACACTTCCCTCCACGTTCATCCACACCTCGCAGTCGCAGTAGCCGCCGTGTCGCTCGAAGAATGCAAGGTTGGCTTCGACGGCCGCCGGCGACAGTCCCATGCCGAGCAGGACGCGGCGGCTGTGCCTCTTGTCCTCGCCGCCGGCGCAGTGCCAGCCGCCCGCGCCGAGGCCCAGGCCGAGCGGCCCGGTCAGCCGTTCCAGGAACTCCTCCCAGCGCGGATCACCTGGTGTGATCAGGACCTCGGCCGGGTCCTGCCGGGTGGCGGATCGTCTCCTCTCATTCGAACGCATGTTTGCAGCCTAGGGTGAATCGATCTGGGACGCACGGCGCTTAACATGACCCGCCCGTGGCACTGCAGCTCCGACCGGTGGCCCTCGCCGACTTCCGGGTGGCCGCGGATGTGGAGACGCGCGCCCGCCCGCAGGAGCCGGTCGACCCGGCGACGCTGAAGCACCGCCTGCAGCACCCGACCCTGGGCCGCAGCCGGCGCCACCTGGTGATGGACGGCGAGACGGCGATCGGGACCGCGAGCTTCTCGCATCCCGAGGGCGCCGCCTGGGGGACGGCCCGGGTCACCAACCTCAGTCTGGCGCTGCTGCCGGAGGCCGGCGCGGCGGCGGCCGAGGCCTTGCGAGAGCTGGAGGCGAAGGCGCGGGCGGATCACCCCGGGGTGCTGTCGGCGTGGTCGGTCGAAGGCGAGGCGTCCCTGAACGACGCCTACGCCGCCGCCGGATTCGAGCACGTTCGGAGCGGCATCATCCAGGATCTCGACCTGGTCGGCGGCCACGACCGGCTCCTGGGGCTGCGGGACCGGACGCGCGCGCGGATGGCGAGCCAGGGGCTCACCCTGGAGCACGGGGGCGGGGAGCCATTGGAGCGAAGCGGGGGCCGGTTTCTGTCGTTCATCAACCAGACGCGACAGGACATGCCGCACTCGGTCGACGAACCGGACCTCGACGAGGCCGGGTTGCGGTCACAGATGAGCTCCCCTTCGTTCCATCTGGACCGGCTCTGGACCGCCCGCGACGGCGATCGGCTGGTCGCCCTCAGCTTTCTCGACTTCCCCGTCGAGCGTGGTGAGGTGTGGACCGGCTACACCGCCTGCGACCGCGAGTACCGGGGGCGCGGCATCGCCCAGGCGGTCAAGAACGAATCGGTGGGACAGGCGATCGAGCTCGGCGTCTCCAGCATCCGCACCCTCAACGACGCCGAGAACGAGCCCATGCTGGCGATCAACCGCAAGCTTGGCTACGTCCCCGTCTACACCACCTGGGACTGGCTCAAAACCGTCGGTTGACCCCCCCTCGTCCGCCGGACCTCGCCGGGTGCTCGCTCTCTCCCCTAAGGGCGATGGAGCCTGCCAGGCGTGACCAGGGCCAGGATCGTGACCACGTCCTCCGCCTGATCGTAGGTGTAGACGACGCTCCACCCTGCCACCAGCAGCCGTCGTTGACCGGGCGGATCGGCGTCGATCGCAACTCCCAGGCGCGGAAACTCGGCGAGCGGCCGGGTTGCCCGGGGGATCCGTTCGCGGAGCCGGACGGGTACCTCATCGAGGTGTCCTCTCGCGTTGCGATGCCACCGGACGGCACTCACGAGGCGGTTCGCGACGCCGCCAGCTCTGCCTCCACCTCGGCCTGGGTCAGGTACTCGCCGGACGTGCGCTTCAGCTCGTCCATCTTGCGCCGGTAGTCCGAGTTCGACAGCAGCTCCACCGTTGCGACGAGTGACTCGTAATCGTCGGGGGCGATCATCACGGCGGCGGCCTCACCGTTGCGTGTGATCATGACCGGGCCGGCCTGGACCCTCTCCACCACTTCGCGCAGGCTGTTTCGGGCGCGGTCGATGCCGATGATCTCCATGGCGCCCACCCTACCGGAATTGCGGTAGGTCGCGCCTTAAGTACCCGTTTCGCGCGGAACGGCGCTCATAGCGCGTCCGATGACACCCGTTCCGTGCGAAACGGGGGTCAGGTGCCGGCGAGGATGACGGCTCCTTCGTAGGGCGCGAGCTGGAGCGTGCCGGTGATGGCCTCGCCTTCGTGCTCGCGGGTGGACGAGATCGCGATCCGACCCGCCACCCCCTCGACCTTCCGCGGGGTGTCGCTGAAGTTGCAGGCGACCGCGGTCCCGGCGCCGTGGCGGATGAGGAGCGTGCCCGCCCCTTCGTCGACGCGGACCTCCCGGTCTCCACCCTGCCGCACCTCGGGATGCCGGCGCCGGAAGATGAGGAGGTCGCGCGTGAGGTGCAGCGGAGAGCCGGGGTCGTCGGCCTGCGCGGCCACGTTGGGCGTGGTTCCGCCCAACGGCAGCCAGGGCTCGACGCCGTCGGCTGTGAAGCCGGCACCCGGCCCGGCGTCCCAGCGCATCGGCGTCCGCTCCGGGTCACGGCCGGGGTGGGAGGAGCCCGGAACGACGAAGCCGTCACGCACGCGGTCGGGAGCGACCGGCACATCGGTCATCGCCAGCTCGTCACCGTAGTAGAGCGTGGCCACACCCGGAAGGGTGAGCAGCAGAACCAGGCCCAACCGCGCCCGCCGTTGATCGCCCTTCGCCCAGCGGGTGGGGAAGCGGGAGATGTCGTGGTTGGACGCGACCCAGCAGCCGGCGGCGCCCGCCGGCAGCGCCCGCAGCGACTCGTCGATGACGCGCCCCAGCGGTCCCGCCTCAAAAGGCGAGAACACGAAGGGGAAGTCGAACGCCAGGCTGAGCCCCAGGCCCTCCGGCCCGTACCACCGCGCCCACTGCTCAACCTGGTTGGTGATGGTCTCCCCGACCAGCACGCGAGGCGGGTCGTACGAGTCCGACAGCGCGCGCCAGTGCTCGTGGACCTCGGCCACCTCGGGGCGGTTCATGGAGTACTTCTTCACCCGCCGGAGCCGGCGCTCAATGACGGTGCTGCCGGCGTCGGGAAGGGGATCGTCCCGCAGCAGCCGGTCCTTGATGACCGCGTGCGCGACGTCGATCCGGAAGCCGGCGACGCCGCGGTCGTACCAGTACCGCAGGATGCGGTCGAACTCGTCCCGCACCTCCGGGTTCCACCAGTTCAAATCCGGCTGGTCGGGCAGGAAGTTGTGGAGGTAGGACTGTCCTGACGCCTCGTCCAGCGTCCAGGCGCTGTGCCCGGTCACGTCTAGCCAGTTGTTGGGAGCCGACCCGTCCGGCTTGGGGTCCGCCCACACGTACCAGTCGCGGTAGCGCGCCGTCCGCGAGCTGAGCGCGTCACGGAACCACGGGTGCTCGTCGGAGGTGTGGTTGGGGACCAGGTCGAGCAGGACCGAGATGTCCCGCGACCGTGCCTCCGCGATCAGCCGGTCCATGTCCGCCGGCGTCCCCAGGTCGGGGTGAACGCCACGGTAGTCGGCCACGTCGTAGCCCCAGTCGTGGTTGGGGGAGGGAAAGGTGGGAGACAGCCAGATCGCGTCCACACCCAGCCAGCGCAGGTGGTCGAGTCGCTGCACGATGCCCGGCAGGTCTCCGATGCCGTCCCCGTTGGAGTCCTGGTAGGACCGCGGATAGATCTGATAGAGCACCATGTCGTGCCACCACGGATGATCGGTCACGGCTCCCTATCCTGGCACGACGGGTGCCGGCCTCAACGTGGTGGGACCCAGCGCGGGGCGCGCTTCTCCCGGAACGCGGCGATGCCCTCCGCCGCCTCCTCCGAGGCGAAGTGGCGCTGCGAGATCCCGTTGACGGTGGCCAGGCGCCGGCGCAGCTCCTCCCCGCGGCCGGTGGCGGCGGCCAGCACCTGCTTGGTCGCGGCCACCGCCTCCGGCGCACCCGCGCAGAGCTCGGTGACGGCTAGGTCGACCTCGGGGTCGAGGTCCAGCTCCGGCACCGCGGCCGTCAGCAGGCCTACCTCCACCGCCTGTTCGGCGTCGAACGTCTCACCGGTCAGCATCAAGCGCTGCGCGGCGCGGCGGGTCAGCAGCGGGAGCAGCGGGACGGAGATCAGCACCGGGACCACGCCGACGCGCACCTCGGTGAGCGCGAAGGTGGCGGCTCGGGACGCGATCGCGAGGTCGCAGCAGGCGATGAGCCCGATCCCACCCGCCCGCGCTGGACCGGCCACCCGCGCCACCACCGGTTTGGGCGCCTCCAGCAACTCCGCCATCACCTCCGGCAGCGGGACCGACCGCGCCTCCGCCTCGCCGTCCCCGTCACGGACCTCCTTCAGGTCGGCGCCGGCGCAGAAGGCGGGCCCGGCGTGGGTCAGCACCACCACCCGCACCTGCGGGTCGGCGACTGCCGTCCTCAGGTGGGTCGCCAGCTCGCTGCGCAGCCGGCGCGAGAGCGCGTTGCGGTTGTGCTGGGAGTCGAGCGTGATGGTCGCCGCGCCGCGTGAGGTCTCCAGGTGGACCACTTCCTGAGTCATGCCTCGCATCATGGGCGCCACCACGCCCGCGAAGACACGGCTACGGTGGTACGGCGATGCCGGACCCTCCGGGGCCGCCCCAGCCCGTTCTCTCCACCTACCGCCTGCAGCTGGGCCCCGATCTGACGCTCGAGCGGGCGGCCGCAGTGATCCCCTACCTGGACCGCCTCGGCGTGACTCACGTCTACTGCTCGCCCGTGCTGCAGGCCGCCCCCGGTTCCACCCACGGGTACGACGTGGTCGATCACGGCCGGGTCTCTCGGGAGCTGGGTGGGGAGGCGGCGTGGGAGCGGTTTTGCGCCACCGCGCGACGGCACGGCATGGGCGTGGTGCTCGACATCGTGCCCAACCACATGGCGATCGCCGGCCGCCACAACCGGCTCTGGTGGGACCTGCTGGAGAACGGGCCCAGCTCACGGTATGCGACCTACTTCGACATCGCCTGGGATCCGCCCGAGCCGCGGCTGCGGAACACGATCCTGGCCGCCGTGCTCGGCGACCACTACGGGCGGGTGCTGGAGCGCGGTGAGCTGACCCTGCACCGTGACGGCGGGCGCCTCGTCGTGCGCTACTTCGAACAGGAATTTCCGATCGCCGTCGACAGCCTCACCACGCTGCTGCGGCAGGCGGCCCAGGCGACCGGGAGCGAGCTGCTGTCGGCCCTCGCGGCCCGCTGCTCCCGGCTCCCCGAGCTGCATCCGTCGGCGCGGGCGGAGGCGGTGCAGCGTGACGCCGAAAAGGAGGGGATTCTGGCGGCTTTGGAGGCCGCCTGCTCGGATGCCCGGCTGGGGGAGGCGGTGGACAGGGAGATCGCGGCCATCGCGGAGGACGCCGACCGGGAGGACGCGCTGCTGGCACGGCAGCACTATCGCCTCGCGCGCTGGCAGGTGGGGGCGCAGGACGTCGACTACCGGCGTTTCTTCGACATTCAGACGCTGGTCGGGCTGCGCGTGGAGAACCCCGACGTCTTCGAGGAGAGCCACCGGCTGGTGCTCCGGTGGGCCCGGCAGGGACTGATCGACGGGCTGCGGATCGACCACGTGGACGGGCTGCGCGACCCGAGGGCCTACCTGGAGCGGCTGGCGGAGCGCGCCGGCGGCCGCCCGATCTGGGTGGAGAAGATCCTGGAGCGGACGGAAACCCTTCCCTCCGCCTGGCCGGTGGCGGGGACGACCGGGTACGACGCCGGGGCGCTGGTCCAGGAGGTGCTGCTCGACTCCGACGGGGAGGGGTGGCTGACCCGGTGCTGGCTCGGCATGAGCGACGACAACGACACCGGCTGGGGGGAGCTGACGGTGGCCGCGCGGCTGGAACTGCTCGACACCGCGCTGGCGGCCGATCTCGCCCGGCTCGCCGCGACCTTTGTCGACGTCTGCGAGGCCAACCGCCGGTTCCGTGACTTCACCCGAGCCGAGGTGACCGACGCGCTGCGGTCGGTGCTGGCTCGCTTTCCCTGCTACCGCACCTACGTAGAGCCGGAATCGGGCCTGGTCGGTGAGCAGGACGCGCGCTTCGTGGGCGAGGCGGTGGAGGCGGCCCGGGCGGCGCGGTCTGACCTCGACGCGGAGCTGTTCGACTTCCTGGGTCAGGTGCTGCTGCTGAACCGGCCGGACGGCGTCGACGGTGAATTCGTGGCGCGCTTTCAGCAGACCACCGACCCGGTCCAGGCCAAGGGGATCGAGGACACGGCCGGCTACCGGTATCTGCGGCTGGCGGCACTCTGCGAGGTGGGCGCCGACCCGGACTGGTTCGGCCTCTCCCCGGAGGCATTCCTGGGCCGGATGTCGGAGCGGGCGGGCGCCGGCTCGCGCGCCATGGTGACCGCGATGACGCACGACTCCAAGCGCGGCGAGGACGTGCGGTGGCGCCTGGGGCTCCTGGCTGAGGTCCCCGGGCGTTGGGGCCGGCTGGTGGAGAGGCTGCGCCGCCTGGCCCGGCCCCACCGCAGCGGAGACCTGCCGGACCAGGTCGCGGAGTACCTCCTCTACCAGACCCTGGTCGGGGCGTGGCCGATCTCGACCGAGCGGGTTCGAAACTACGTGCTGAAGGCGGCGCGCGAGGCCAAGAGCCACACGTCGTGGACCGCTCCTGACGAGCGGTACGAGGGAGCGCTGCTCGCGTTCTGCGACGGCTGTCTCGGCGACCCCGCCTTCCGGGCGGCGGTCGAAGAGTTCGTGGAGGCGCTGGCGCCGGCCGCGGTGACGACCTGCCTAGCGGCCCGCCTGCTGCTGCTGACGGCGCCCGGCGTCCCCGACACCTACCAGGGCAGCGAGCTCTGGGATCTGCGGCTGGTCGACCCCGACAACCGGGGGCCGGTCGACTTCGAGGTCCGCGCGCGGCTGCTGGAGGAGGTGGACCGGTTGACGCCTGAGCAGTGCCTGGCGCGCGCCGGGGAGGGGCTGCCCAAGCTGCTGCTGATCTCCCGTGCCCTCCGGCTGCGGCGTGAGCTCCCCGAGGTCTTCGCCGGCGCCTACCTCCCGCTCCCCAGGCACGGTGTCAAGCGCGCCCACCTGATCGCCGTCCTGCGCGGCGGCGGGCCCACGAACATAGCCCCCGTTTCGCACGGAACGGCCTCTAAAGAGCCCGGAATAAGACCCGTTCCGTGCGAAACGGGGAATCGAGGGGGCGAAGTGGTGGCCCTGGCGCCCCGGCTGGTGACGCGGCTCGCCGCCGGCTGGGAGGACAGCACGGTCGACCTGCCGGAGGGGACCTGGACCGACGTCCTGAGCGGGGACCGGGTGGCAGGCGGCCGGCGGCGCGTGGACGAGCTGCTGGCCCGTTTTCCGGTCGGGCTGCTGCGCCGGTGAGACCGCGCGTCTGGGCGCCGCGCGCAACCGGGCCCCAGATCGACCTGGAGGGCCGGCGGCTGCCCCTGCCGGCACGCCGCGACGGATGGTGGGAGTCGCCGGTGGAGGTGCCGCCCGGCTCCCCCTATGCGTTCTGCGTGGACGGCGACGAGCCGCTGCCCGATCCCCGCACCCGGCTCCAGCCCTGGGGGGTGCACGGCCCCTCGGCGGTTGAGGAGGAGACCGGCTTCAGGTGGCACGACGACAACTGGCGGACGCCTGAGCTGAGCCGGATGGTCTGCTACGAACTGCACCTCGGCACTTTCGGCGAGAGCGGCACCTGCGAGGGCGCCATCCCCCACCTGGACGCGCTGGTGGAGCTGGGTGTGACCGCGATCTCGCTGATGCCGGTGGCGACCTTCGCCGGCGATCGCGGGTGGGGCTACGACGGCGTCGACCTCTACGCTCCCTACCTTCCCTACGGCGGCTCCGAAGGGCTGCGGCGCCTGGTCGACGCGGCCCACCAGCGCGGCCTCGCCGTGATCCTCGACTGTGTCTACAACCACCTCGGGCCGGAGGGCAACTACCTGCCCCGCTTCGGCCCCTACTTCTCGACCCGGCACCTGACCCCCTGGGGAGCCGGCCTCAACTTCGACGGGCCCGACTCGCGGGGGGTGCGTGACTACTGCATCGACAACGCCGTCTCCTGGCTTCGCGACTGGCACCTCGACGGCCTGCGCCTCGACGCCGTCCACGCGATCGTCGACGACTCGCCGACGCACGTGCTGGCGGAGATGCGCGCGCGTGTCGACCGCGAGGTCTCGCCCGATCGGTGGCTGATCCCCGAGTGTGACCACCTCGACCCTCGCCTCCTGACCTGGGGCATGTCGGCGCAGTGGTCGGACGACCTGCATCATGCCCTGCACGCGCTCCTCACCGGCGAGCGCACCGGCTACTACGCCGACTTCGGGGACACCGCGCAACTCGTGCGGGCGCTGACCGCGGGCTACGTGCGCGAGCCCCTGGCGCCGCTCACCGACACCCTCGACGGCCGCCGGCTGGTCGTGTTCACGCAGAACCACGACCAGATCGGCAATCGTGCCGCCGGGGAAAGGTTGTGCCACCTGGTCTCAGGCGGCCGCGCCCGGATGGCGGCGGCCTGGGTGCTGCTCTCGCGGTTCATCCCCCTGCTCTTCATGGGTGAGGAGTGGGCGGCGTCGACTCCCTTCCCCTTCTTCAGCGACCACCAGGACCCCGAGGTCGCGCGGGCCACCACCGAGGGACGCCGGCGGGAGTTCGCCTTCGGACGGCGCCCGGAGGACATTCCCGACCCCGAGGCGGAATCGACCTTCCTCTCCGCCCGGCTGCGGTGGCCGGAGCGCACGGCGGGCGACCACGGCGAGATGCTGACGTTCTACCGCTCGCTGCTGGCGCTGCGCCGGGAGCGGCTGAGAGGCGCCGCGGCGACGGAGGGCGTGCGCACCGCCGAGGGCGAGCGGTGGCTGACGGTCTCGCACGGCGGGCTCACGGTGGCGGCGAACTGGGGTACCGCGGCGACGGACGTTCCTTCAGGAGGCGACATCGTGCTCGAGTACGGGGAGGTTGACGCCCGCTCCGGCGACAACCTCAGGCTGGGCCCGGACGCGCTCGCCGTCCTGGCCGGCTGACACGCCGCAATTGTCCTACGCCCGGCGCTTGAGGCCTGGCGCATCATCAGAGGGTTCTGCCCCGGACGTGAGGTGGCAAGGAGGAGAAAGACGACCGGGCCGGCTCGGAAACGGGGTCAAAAGCTGCTGCTCCTGGCCGCCGCGGTGGCCATTCTCCTGGTCGGTTGTAGCGGGGGCGCGAAACAGGCGCGTACTCCGACGCCGGCCCCTACCTCGACCCGGAGGCCGGCGGCACCCACCCCGGTACCCACACCCACGGCCCTGCCGGTCGCGACGATCGAGTTCGTCGGCGCCAGCGTCACCGCCGGGTGGTACGCCTCGTCCGTCTTCGCCGCCTACCCGGCGGACGTGGTGGCCGCGCTCCAGAAGGGCGGAGAGAACGTGCAGTCGCGGATCCTCGCGATCCCGGGCGCCACGGTGATCAACGCGCTCAGCTGGGACCTCTCCCAGCCGGCGAACATGGTGGTGGTCCAAATGGGCAGCAACAACTTCGCGGAGAACCAGCCCCTCAGCCTCTTCACGACCCGTTACCAGAGCCTGATCACCGCCATCCGCCAGGGGGCTCCAAAGGCGGACCTGGTCTGTCTCGGGGAGTGGCACCAGACCGGGATCTACGACACCCTCGGGAACACACCCGAGGATTTCGACGGCGTCATCAGCAGCGAGTGCCAGGCCGCCGGGGGAACCTTCGAGGCGCTCGAGCAGGTGTACGACATCGCCTCCAACCACGGCCCCCTCGGGACCCGAACCCCGTTCGGGCTGGCCGACCTGCTCCATCCCAACGACGCCGGTGACCTCGCCATCGCGCAGGTGGTGCTGCAGGGGTTGCAGCAACAGCCTCCGCTCAGTGCCACCTTCTAGCTCCAAGATGTTCGTGCTCCGGCGGCCTGCAAGGACTCTCGCGCTGGTGGCGATCGCGGTCCTGTTCCCGGCCGCCTGCGGCGGCACCTCTTCGTCCTCCCCCCCGACCTCGACAATCAACTATTCCCGCCCCGTCACGCTGGCGATGGTGGACCACGGACCGGCGACCGATCCCTTCTGGGTGACGCTGCGACAGGGCGCGCTCCAGGCCGCCAAGGATTTCAACGTCAAGCTCGACTACGCCTCCTCCGGCAATCCGGGCAGCGCGTCGGAGTCGACGCTGATCGAGCACGCGGTCGCCGCCCGCGTCCAGGGGATCGCGCTCACCATCCCCGACGCGGACGCCGAGCGGGGGGCGATCGCCGACGCGGTCCACCAAGGCACCCCGGTCGTCGCCTTCAACGACGGGATCGACGACTGGCAGTCACTGGGAGCGCTCGACTACATCGGACAGAACCCGACCACGGCCGGCGTCCAGGCCGGACAGCGACTGGCTGCCTACGGCTTCCGGCACGTGCTCTGTGTGATGCATGAGGAGGACAACGCGGCACTGGTCGCCCGCTGCCAGGGGATCGCGCAGGTGATGCAGGCCCTCGGTGGCAACGTCGTGACGATCACCGTTCCCGGGACCGACACCCCGCAGAGCGCGTCTCTCATCGACCAGGCGCTGGACCAGAACCCGAGCATCGATTCGGTGATGGCGCTGGGACCTCTTGGCTATACCGCGGTGCGGCAGGCGCTGGCGGGCCGGACGCTGCCGACCAAGTTCCCGCATCCGGACGCCACCTTCGACGCCACCCCGGACATTCTGTCGGGGGTGAGCACCGGCGCCGCTCTCTTCGCGATCAATCAGCAGCCGTACCTCCAGGGGTACTACGCGGTGCAGATCCTGGCGCAGCAGATCCGCTCCGGTCTTCATCCCTACCAGGAGATCATCACCGGTCCCCTCTTCATCAACAACCAGGACTCCGTCAACCAGGCCGGGTACGCCGCCGCGCAGGAGGTGCCCATCGACTACCAGAAGAAGCTGCACCTGACGGTGCTGTCTCACGGGCTCGCCGACGATCCCTTCTGGCAGGCGGTGGAGGCGGGCGCGCGGCAGGCGGCGCACGACTTCGGCGTCGATCTCACCTACACGTCACCCGACGCCGCCGGCCGGCCGTCACAGACGACGCTGATCAACCAGGCACTGGCCAAGAACCCGGACGCGATGGCGGTCACGGTGCCGGACCTCTCGGCACAGGGCGCGCTGCGGCACTTCGTGTCGACCTTCCGGCCGCTGCTCGTGTTCAACGCCGGCGAGAGCTCTTACCAGAGCCTGGATGCGCTCGATTTCATCGGCCAGGACGACCTCGTGGCCGGCCGTCTGGCGGGGCTGCAGCTGGTCCAGGACGGCGCTCACCACGTGCTGTGTGTCATCCACAACGCGCAGCTGAGTTCCCTCCGGATCCGATGCGAGGGAATCGCCCAGGTGCTGCAGGCGGCCGGGGGCAGCGCGACCATGCTGACCGTGAACCGAGCCAGCGTGCCGCAGATGCGGGCCGCGATCAACAAGGCGCTTGGCCAGGACCCCTCGCTCGACACCCTGATGGCGCTCGGGCCGCCCGGTTTCGAGGGGGCCGAGGCGGCGCTGCAGGCGAGCCACCGCACCGGCAAGGTCAAGCTGGCCACCTTCGACACCTCGCCCGCGATCCTGTCGGCGGTGGGGGACGGCCAGGCGGAGTTCACGATCAACCAGCAGCCCTATTTGCAGGGCTATCTGGCGGTCGAGGTCCTGGCGCAGCAGGCGCGGCTCGGCCTGCACCCGCTGGGGACGGTCCAGACGGGTCCCGGCCTGGTGACCAAGCAAAACGTCGGCGAGGTTCGCGCGCTCGAAAACTGAACTCGGAGGGTGGAGGGGGGCCGTTTGTATAACAGAGCGACGTCTCATGGGCTGGCGAGGGGTCCGGTTGTATACAAACGTCCTTGGCGGGTGGCGCGGGGTCAGCGGCGGACCAGGGCCGGGACGCGGGAGGGGTCGGCGAGCGCGTCGATCTCGGCGATCCGGCCCCTGATGATGGTGAATCCCACGATCGCGTGCATCCGCTCCCCGAGCATGAAGATGAGTCCGGCGCCGCCGTTCACAACTGCCGGCCGGGCGCTGGCCAGGAGCTGACGGAAGCCGCCGCCCTCCACCGCCTGTCGCGCCACCACACCGGCTCCCACCAGCTTGCGGGCGCCGGCGCGGCCGCCCTGGTCGAGCCGCAGCACCACCTCCGGGTCCAGCACCTCGACCAACGCCTCCATGTCACCCTCGCGCACGGCCCGCACGAACGCGTCCACCGCCTCTCGCTGCCGGATCGGGTCGGTCTCGATCTCGCGGGGCATCTCCCGCACGCGGCGCCGCCCCCGGCTCGCCAGCTGGCGAGCCGCCGCCGCGGTTCGGTCCAGGATCGGCGCGATCTCCTCGAACGGCATCCCGAAGGCGTCGTGCAGGACGAACGCAACGCGCTCCGCCGGCGTCAGCTCCTCGAGCACGCACTGCAGGGCCAGACCGACCGTCTCGCCGAGGAGCGCCTCCTGCTCTGGATCACCCCGCGCGTCCACCACCAGGGGGTCGGGGAGCCGTTCCCCCAGGGCCTCCTCGCGGCGGCTGCGGCGCTGGCGCAGGATGTCGAGGCAGATCCGTCCCACCACCGTGCGCAGCCAGGCGCCGAGGTTCGCGATCTCACCCCGTGGGACCCGGCTCAACCGGAGCCAGGCCTCCTGGACCGCGTCCTCGGCCTCGGTCACCGAACCCAGCATCCGGTAGGCGACACCGAGCAGCGCTCGCCTTTCCGCGTCGAACGCCCGGGCCAGGGCCTCGTCGGTCATCGTCGCCAGCCTCTCGTC
The DNA here is from genome assembly GCA_963808785.1 of Candidatus Dormiibacterota bacterium. Lineage (GTDB taxonomy): Bacteria > Chloroflexota > Dormibacteria > Dormibacterales > Dormibacteraceae > CAVTSA01. The sequence continues at coordinate 197,660 of CAWEGH010000001.1, forward strand.
ACATTCTTGTCGTCGCATCCGTCAGACCTGTAGACGGAGGCGCGGCCGGGAATGTGACCGGCGGCCTCCAGACCACCACCCACGAGGAGTGAGAACCATGGCGGCACGGATACAGAACCCGGCGATGCTGATCCCGGATGCGGCGAAGCCCTCCCAAGAAATGTGGGCGGCCGCGCACAAAGGCGGCGTCTCGGGGAAGGTGTTGGAGCTGATCCACCTGCGCGTGAGCCAGATCAATGGATGCAGCTTCTGCGTGGATTCGGCGCGCCGTTCGGCCGAGGGCAGGGGCGAGTCGCTGGAGAAGCTGTTCGCCGTCGCCGCCTGGCATGAGGCGCCCTATTTCTCGGACGCCGAGCGGGCGGCGCTGGCGCTGGCGGAGTCGGTAACCCGGATCGCCGACAACCCCGACCCGGTGCCCGACGCGATCTGGGATGAGGCGGCTCGCCACTACGACGAACGCGGGCTGGCGGCGCTGGTGCTGGCGATCGCGACCGTCAATGTCTGGAACCGGTGCAACGTCGCGGTGCGTCAACCGGCCGGCGAGATGGCCTGGGCCTGACCCGCGACGGTGACTCCTCAAAGCCCCGGAGGTGCACCAACAGGGAGTTCGACGGGGCGCGGGGCGTGGGGGCGGGGCCGGGCTATCGTGGGAGTGCCGCGATGCTCGAGTCCACGCCCCGGCCCTCGCCGCCGGCGCCCCCGCCGCCGGAGGCTGACGTCGTCCTCCGCGACGGGAGCACCGTGCACGTGCGGGGAGCCACCCGGGCCGACTTCGAGGGCTTGCGATCCTTCCTGTCCTCGCTCTCCGAACAGTCGCGCCTGCTCCGCTTCTTCGGCCCCATCGGGGACTTCACCAAGGTCGCCGAGACCTTCCTCGACGTCCGGTTCCCGACGCGGGTCAGCCTCCTCGCCCTGCGCGGGCAGCGCATCGTCGGGCACGGGTTCTACGCCGAGGACCGCCCTCACCACGCCGAGGTGGCCCTGGCGATCGCGGACGGGCTGCAGGGGCTGGGCCTGGGCACGCTCCTCCTGGGGCACCTCGCGACGTATGCCGCGGCGGCCGACATCGAGACCTTCACCGCGGCGGTGCTCCCCGAGAACTACCGGATGCTGGGAGTGTTCCGCGCCAGCGGCTACCGGATTCAGGGACGGTCCAGCTACGGTGTGGTGAGCATCCAATTCCCCACCTCGCGCGACGCCGACCTGGACCGCTTCGAGAAGCGCGACCAGCAGGCGGCGGTGGCGGCGCTGCGACGGTTCTTGACACCGCGCTCGATCGCCGTCGTCGGCGCCTCCCGGCAGCGCGGGAAGGTCGGGGGCGAGATCTTCCACAACCTGATGGCGTCCGGCTTCCCGGGGCCTGTCTATCCGATCAGCCCTCACCCGGTGGTGCAGTCGGTCGCCGCCTACCCGGACATCCGCCAGACCCCGGCCGCGGTCGACCTGGCGGTCATCGCCACCCCGCCCGACGACGTGATCGGCGTCGTCCGGCAGTGCGCCGAGAAGGGAGTGCCAGCGATCGTGGTGGTCACGGCGGGGTTCGCGGACGCCGGGCCCGAGGGGGCGGCGCGGCAAGAGGCCCTGGTGGACGCCTGCCGCGAAACCGGGATCCGCATGGTGGGACCCAACTCGATCGGCATCTGCTCGACCACCGGTGAACCGTCCTTCAACGCCACCGCCGCACCCTGGGCTCCGCTGCCGGGGCGAGTCGGCTTCCTCTCACAGAGCGGTTCGCTGGCCCTGGCCGTGGTCGAGCACACCCGGCTCATCGGGCTCGGCCTGTCCCACCTGGTCTCGGTCGGCAACAAGGCCGACATCTCCGGCAACGACCTCCTCGAGTTCTGGGAGGACGACCCCCACACCGACGTGATCGTGCTCTACCTGGAGTCCTTCGGCAACGCACGGCGGTTCTCCCGGCTCGCGCGCCGCCTGGCCCGGCAGAAGCCGGTGCTGGTGGTGAAGAGCGCGCGCACCGCCGCGGGCGCGCGGGCGAGCAGCACCAGCGGCGCCCTGCTCAGCGAGGACGACGGCACCCTGGAGGCGCTGTTCCGGCAGTCGGGGGTGATCCGGGCCGAGTCGCTGGGCGACCTGCTCGACATCGCGAACCTGCTGTCGCGCCAGCCCGCCCCGCGCGGCCCCCGGGTCGGCATCCTGACCAACGCGGGCGGGTTGGGGGTCCTCTGCGCCGATGCCTGTGTGACGGGCGGCCTCGAGGTGCCCGACGTGAGCGACGGGCTCCGGATGCGGTTGCGGGAGTCGCCCGAGATGGCCGCGAGATTGCAGAACCCGATCGCGGTGTCGCACGACGCCGGACCGGAGGTCTACAGGCGGGCTCTACGGGTCCTGGCGGAGTCGGGAGAGTTCGACAGCCTGATCGTCCTCTTCATCCCGCCGCTGCTGACCGGTGTCGACGAGGTGGTGTCGACCATCGAACGCACGGTGGCCGAACTGTCCTCGGGCGTTCCGGTGTTGGGCGTCTTCACCAGCCGCTGGGGGGCGCACCTGGAGGGGCAGGTGGTGCCGCGCTTCGAGTTTCCGGAGGACGCCGCGCGGGCGCTGGCCAGGGTCTACCAGTGGCAGCGGTGGCGGGAGCGGCCGGACGAGCCACCGTGGCGCCCCCCGGATGCGCGCGCCGACGAGGCGAGAGCGATCGTCGCCACCGCCCTGGGCCGCGGCCGGGGCCGGCTGGCGCCGGGCGAGGTCCCGGCCCTCCTCGACTGCTACCGGATCGACCAGGTCCCCGTGGAGGCTGCGCACGACGCCGGTGAGGTGGCGGCGCTCGCCGGTCGCAGGGCGTCCCGGACCGAACCCCTGGTGCTCCGAGGCCTGGGACCGAAGATGACCGATCGCCGGCGCCAGGGCGGGGTCATCGTGAACCTGCACAGCGCGGACGAGGCTCGGGAGGCGGCGAACTCGATGGCGGCGCGGCTGCCGGTCGAGAGCTTCACCCTGCAGCCGATGCTGCGCGGAGCGGTTCAGCTTGTGCTGGGAGTGGCGCAGGACCCGGTCTTCGGCCCCGTGCTCGCCGTCGGCGGAGCGGTGCCTCAGGCGGACCGCCCCGACCTGCTGGAGACGCGGCTGCTGCCGCTGGGCGAGCAGGAGGCGGACGAGATGGTGGGGCGCCTGCTCCGCACCCCGGTTCTCCGTCCGCTGCGGGACGACCGGGCGGTGGCGGGCGGTCTGCGCGACCTGGTGCTGCGCCTCTCGGCCCTGAGCGATGATCTGGCCGAGGTGCAGGAGCTTGACTGCGACCCGGTCCTGCTGGTGCCGGGGCGCGTCACCGTGGCCGACGCCGACGTGCGAGTCGCGGTGCCGGTGCCCCGCCCGCCGGCGGAGGCGCGGATCCGCGTCCAGCCACCGGAATACGGCGCACAGGGCGGGGCGTAAGGAGCACCGTGGCGAACCAACCCATCGATGAGACGACTCCCTTCGGCAAGCGCGTCGCCGAGCGCCTGCGCAGCGAGAAAGTGGCCTGGCTGACGACCGTGGGCAGGGACGGCGCGCCGCAGCCCAACCCGGTCTGGTTCCTCTGGGACGGCGCCGACGCGGTGGTGGTCTACAACGCGCGGGGCGCGCACCGCATGCAGCACATAAAGGAGCGTCCCCAGGTGTCGCTCCACTTCAACTCCGGCGCCGGCGGGGACGACATCGTGGTGCTCCGCGCCGCCGCCGCCGAGGCGCCCGAGATCCCGGCCTCCGACCAGGACCCGGCGTACCAGGCCAAGTACGGCACCGCGATCGCGAACGGTCCCTATCGGAGTCCGGCGGAGTTCGACCGACAGTTTCCGCACAAGCTCCGGATCACGATCTCCTCCGTGCGCGGCTGGTGACCGGGCCCCTCACTCCGGCGCCCGCCGGCGGTCTGAAAAGGCGACGCTGAGCGGGACCAGGATCACCGAGATGCCGAGCATGATGAGGCCCATCACGTGGAGGCCGGCGTCGGACGCGCGGGCGCCGAAGATCAGGCCCAGGAGGGTCGTCATCGAGATCGCGCCCAGGTAGCGCGAGGTCTGCAGGAGCCCGCCGGCGGTCCCGATCTCGGTGGGCGGGGCATTGACGTACAGGGCCGTCTGCAGACCCAACGAGTTGAGCGCGGTCGGGACGCCCTCCACGAGCCCGATGGCTGCGATGACCGCGACCGGGGTGGAATGGTCCATGACAAGGACCAGGGCAGAGCCCGCGACCATGAACGAGGACCCGAGTACGAGCGGCAGGCGCGTGCCCCAGCGCTCGATCATGCGCGCGGCGATCGGCGTCACCAGCACGCCCATACCCGACACCGGCAGCAGCAGGAGCCCGGACGCCAGGACACTGAACCCACGCGACTGCTCGAACCAGAGCGGAAACCCGAAGAAGATGCCGTAGAACACGACGTTGACGAGGATGAACTGGCCGTACACGCCGAGCAGCCGGGGCCGGCGGACCAGCATCCGCACGTCGAAGAACGGCGCCTTCCGGTACCACTCCCAGACCACGAGCAGAATCGCCGAGACCAGCGGGACGGCCAGCAGGGCCCAGCTGGGGGACGCCGAGACCGTGAACAGGAACCAGAGCAGCACCGCGATCGAGACGCTGAAGAGGGCGACGCCCACCGGATCGACGAGGCGAGCGATCTCCGCCGGCCCGGTGCCCCCCTCGCGGACAGGATCACGGGGGAGCCAGAGCGCGGACAGGACCAGACCGACGATGGCGATCGGAACGTTGATGAGGAAGATGGCCTGCCACCCCGCGAGCGCGACCAGCACGCCACCGATCACGGGGCCGAGGCCGGCGCTCACGTTGGCCGCGATCGAGAGGACGCCCAGGGCGCGCGCCGGCGGCCGGCCGCCCGACGCGTTGCGGAGCATCGCCAGGGCCGAGGGGTACGCGGTGGAGGTGCCGAGCGCCAGGACCACGCGGATCGCGGCCAGCGCACCGAAGTTGGGGACCAGGGGAGCGGCCAGCCCGGTCAGCGTGACCGCGACCAGTCCGGACAGGAATACCCGACGGGGCCCGAAGCGGTCTGCGATCCGGCCCATGAGCGGCTGCGCGACGGCGGCCGCCAGGTAGAAGCCGTTGACCAGCCAGACGACCGTCGGCAGGGTGATGCGGAAGTCGCCCTGGAGGCGGTCCAGCGCGACCGCGATCATCGACGAGTTGAGCGGGTTGAGGGGACTTCCGAAGAGGAGCGCGACCAGCAGCCGTCCGGGCACACGCTTGGGGCGAGGGGCCTGCTCTGCCACCGCCTCAGACCCTAGTCTGCCGTCTGCCGGGAAGGAGCCCCGCCTGCACGCAGCAGGCGGGCCCTGGACCGGAAAGTGGGGGCCGGGTCACCCGCCGGGTGGTGAGGCACCGAGCGAGTCATGAGGGCACGTTTTCTCGACGAAGCGGGCCTACAGCGCGCCCGGTAGGGCCGGAATGTAGAGAAACGGCCCCGGACCGGCGCGTTGGACGGTGGCGGCCGGGTCACTCGGCGGGTGGGGAGTCGACGATCGCGAGCCCGGTGGCGCGGAACCGGCGGCGCTCCGCCTCCAGCGACTCGAGCAGCCGGTCGCGCGTCCGGCGCAGGTGATCCACGATCAACGTCTGCGCCCGCTCCGGGTCGCGGGCCGCGATCGCCTCCAGGACGCGACGGTGCTCCTGCCAGGCCTGGCGGCGTCGCTCCTCGGTACGCACCTCAAGCCAGCGGGGCCGCTCCAGGCGGGTCATCGCGCCGCTCACCGCCTCGACCAGAAAACGGTTGCCGGTCAGGCGGGCCAGCTCGAGATGGAAGTCGGTGCCGAGGCGGTGACCCTCCTCGCGGCTGGGGTCGACGGTGATGGCCTGGAAGAGCGCCATGACGCGCTCCAGGTCCTGGTTCGGCGCACGCTCGCAGGCGATCCGCACGGCGGCGGTCTCGATCGCTTCGCGGAACTCTTCCAGCGCCCGGATCTCCTCCAGGTCGATGGGGGAGACGATCCAGCCGCGGCCGTCCCGCTGCACCAACCCCTCCGCCTGCAGCCGGAGCAGGGCGGCGCGGACGGGGGTGCGAGAGGCCTCGAACGCCTTCTCCAGCCGCCGCTCGGTCAGCCTCTGGCCGGGCGCGAGGTCGAGGTCCTGGATCGCCCGCCGCAGGCGCTGCTCGAGCGCGGCCGCCTGCGAGGTGTCCGCACGTGCGGGGGTGCCCCCCCGCATCCCCCCCGAGGGAAGACGACTCATTTGCTTAATTGAGCTCGCTTCGCGCGCTCAGGCGTCGATGACGGGGAAGGCGGTGAGCGGGCGCCCGGTCTTCGCGTCCAGGTAACCGAAGATGTGCAGCCCGCCCGCGATCGCCGACCAGGCGCCGGTGGTCACGTCGACCGCCATCGACCGCGAGCGCCCCGCCTCCAGCACCGTCTGCGTCACCTGCTCGGTGCTCCACCCCTCCGGGAAGAAGGTGTGGTCGGTCACCGGATGGTCATGCCAGGCGCCCGTCTCCTCGTCCTGCCAGCCGACGGTCGCCCGGTAGCAGCCCGGAGACCGCTCCGGCGACCGCCATCCGCGCTCCATCTCCTCCTCCAGGTGCGCGCGGAACAGGTCGAACGCCGCCTCCAGCTCGGTTCGGGGCAGGATCAGCGGCTCCCAGAGGTCGTACTGGCTGATCAGGAACGAGGTCTCCTGCGAGACGGCGACCGTGCAGGCGTTGCCGTCCACGCGCCGATCCTCGACCGCGGTCGCGTGGCGCGCCTGGTCGAGGTAACCCCGAAAGCGGTCGGCGCCGGCCAGGTTCTCCTGCACGTCGCCCATCAGCCAGGCCGCCACCGGTTCCATCCCCGCCGGCACCGCAATCCGCAGCCGGCCCTCCACGTCACGGTGGAACGAGAAGCTGTCGGCAAGGGAGAACAGCGGATCCGGCTGGCGACTGGCAGGCATCGCCGCAAACCGTACAACGGGGTCTCGTCACGCCGCCTGTTCCTTCACACCCTCCGCGTAGTTCGGAAGCTCGATCGCGTCCGCCTTGCGGAAGAGGGGGGCGACCAGAGGGCGCACCGGCCAGCGCGTCATCCACCGCATCGAGAGCGAGCGCAGCCGGATCATTCTGCGAGAGCGGGGGGCAAAGCCGTCGACGCCGCCGGGAGGCAGCTCCTGCGCCTGTGCGACGTACGGCCGCATGACCTCTTCGTAGCGAGCGAAGGCGACCCGGTGGTCTTCCCCCGCCCGGACCAGCTCGCCTGCCAGCACGTAAGCGCCCACCAGGGCGAGGCTGGTACCGAGCCCGGTCAGTGGCGTCGGGCAGTACCCGGCGTCTCCCAGCAGCACCACCCGACCCCGCGACCAGTGGTCGAGCCGCACCTGGGCCGTGGTGTGGACGTAGAAGTCGGGCGCGTCCCACATCCCCGCGAGCAGTCGCGGGACCTCCCAGCCGGCACCGGCGAACCGGTTCGCGATCAGCTCCCGCACCGCCGGCGGGTCTTCGGGTGGCGTGACGCCGGGATCGGTGCGGATGGCGAAGGACGCCTTGAGCTCGCCGGGGAGGCGTCCCGGACGAGCGCTGGCGACCAGTCCGCCCGGCGCGTTGTACATCAAGAACCACCCGCCGAGGTCGATGTCCGAGTGGGCGGTCCAGCCCGCTCCGAGCAGGCCCAGGTCGTTCAGGCAGTGCTGATCGGACGCGATGGCGAGGCGGCGCACCGGGGACCCGAGCCCGTCGGCGCCGACCACCAGGTCGAAGCGCTGCGGGGCCGCCCGCTCGAACGTCACCTCGACCCCTGGTTCGGTCTGCCGGAGGGAGGTGATCGAGTCGCCGAACAGGTAGTCGGTGACCGGAAGCGAGGCTTCGTAGAGGACCCGCCCCAGGTCGCCGCGCAGGATCTCGATCTCGGAGACGATGCCGCCGCCGTCGAAGGCATCGACGGGCATCCGGGCCGTCAAGCGGCCGCGAGCATCGACGTAGGCGAAGCCCCGCTGATCGAGCGCCACCTCGCGAGCGCGTTCGAGCAGCCCCATCCGCTCCACCACGCTGCGGCCGGCACCGCGCAGGTCGACCGCCTGGCCGCCGGTCCGGAGCTCGGACGCCCGCTCCACGATCGTGACCTGCCGGCCTTGGCGGACGAGCCAGTGGGCGAGGGCGGGGCCGGCGATGCCGGCGCCCGAGATGAGCACGTTCTCGCTTTTCATGCAGTGCAGCGTACATAGTATAATCGGCGTACGCACGAACTAGTACAGGACCCGAATTCAGCGTTTGGGAGCGGGCGCCATGCGCACTAGTACACGAGCTCGCTACCTGGAGGTCGCCGACGAGATCGAGCGTGAGCTCCGCGCCGGAGGCCTGGTGGCAGGAGCCCGGGTGCCGTCGACGCGCGGGATCGTCGCCCGCTGGGATGTCGCCATGGCCACCGCCTCGCGGGTGCTCGGGGAGCTGGCGCGCCGGGGCCTGGTCCGCGCCCGCCCCGGGGTGGGCACCGTGGTCACCGGCCGGGTCCAGGCGGCTTCGCCCCCACCGGCCGAGGCCCCACCGGCCCTGACGCGAGCGAGGATCGTCGAGGCCGGGATCGAGATCGCCGACCGCGAGGGGCTGGACGCGGTCTCCATGCGTCGCGTGGCCGGCGAGTTGGGAGTGGCCCCGATGGCCCTCTACCGGCACCTTGCCGACAAAGACGGCCTGGTCGCTCATATGCTCGACCGCGCGTACGGCGAGTGGCAGCCGCCCCAACCGGTGCCGGCGGGCTGGCGCGGGCGGGTGGAGGCCGCGCTCCGAGGGTTCTGGGAACGCTGTCACCGACACCCCTGGGTGGCGCCGGCGACCTCGATGACGCGTCCGCAGGCGATGCCCGGTGCCCTCCCGTTCGCCGATTTCCTGCTCGCCGCGCTGGCGGAGCTGGGCCTCTCGCATCGGGACACGTTCACCGCCTACCTGGCGCTGCTGAACTATGCGCGGGGAATGGCGCTCACCCTCTACTCGGAGCGCGAGCAGGAGTTCCTTACCGGCATGGACAACGAGGCCTGGATGGAGGGTCAGGAGGGTCAGTTGCGGGGGGCGCTGGGGACCGGCGACTACCCCACCTTCCGGCGTTTCGTCTCCCGTCCGTACGACTTCGACCTCGACACCATCTTCGAGTTCGGGCTGGCGCGCCTGCTCGACGGCCTCGACGCTCGCCACCACCCTTAATTCACCCTCGCCGAATTAGCCATCTGCCGGCCCGGCAGATGGCCGGCAATCGGGAGGCTCGCGGCGCATGTGCCGGCGCGGGCGGATGGCCTCCCGAGGGAGGAAACCCAGGGATTTCCCGGGTGCCGGGTGGCGAGTGGTTGCTTACGATCCTGCTGTCGGGAGCAGTGGGACCGAAACCGAGTGAGGACACCCGGAGGCAAAGAGATTATGTCATTGGAAGGTGCGGCCGGAATCGATCACACCAGGCAGGCGCGAGCCACAAAAACCCTGATGGACTCCTACCTGCGCGAGCTCACCGCTCGCGGCGACTTTGGTCGCTTCTTCGCAGAGGATGCGACCTTCGAGTTTATGGGGACCGACCAGAGTGCCGAGGGGCGCTCCGCTGTCGAGCAGACGATTCGGTACTTCCACGAGCAAGCATTCGACGCTACGGTTGAAACCAAGACACTCTTTGCGACCGAGGCGAATGCGGCTCTCGAGGCGGATTTTGTCGGAACACATGTTGGCGATTTCGCGGGAGCGCCGGCCACCAACCGGCCCGTCCGTGTCCCTTACAGCGTCATCTATGACGTGGCACATGATCACATCACCGCTCTTCGTGTCTACATGCCGATGGATGCCTTGATGGCACAGATCACCTGAGGACCTGACCTCGACCAACCGCCACCCCGAGGACGTTTATATATGCAAACCGACTCTGTTCAGGCTCTGGAGAGGGTGGATCTACACACAAACGTCCTTTCCGTGGCGTGGCGCAGGGCCGGGTGGCCCGCTCAGATGACGTAGTCGTAGAGCAGCTCGTCGCTGGACAGCTGGCGGTAGTTGATCCCCACCTGCGCCATCCGCCGGAGCAGCGGCGGCAGATCCCGGCGGTCGCGCAGCTCCAGGCCGACCAGCGCCGCCCCCCGCTCCTTCTGGTTCTTCTTCAGGTACTCGAACCGCACGATGTCATCGGTCGGCCCCAGCGCCCGGTCCACGAACTGCCGCAGCTGGCCCGGCTTCTGCGCGAACTCGATGATGAAGTAGTGCTTGCGGCCCTCATAGACGAGGCTGCGCTCCAGGATCTCGGGGTAGCGAAGGATGTCGTTGTTGCCTCCGCTCAGCACGCAGACCACCCGGCGTCCCTCGATCGCGGGCGCCAGCGTGTCGAGCGCCGCGATGGGGAGCGCCCCCGCCGGCTCGGCGATGATCCCGTCGTCCTGGTAAAGCTCGACCACGGTCGTGCAGACCTTCCCCTCCGGCACCACCAGCACCCGGTCCACGCACCGCTGAAAGGCCGCCAGCGTGGTCGCTCCCACCTCCTGCACCGCCGCCCCGTCGACGAACCGGTCGATCTCCGGCAGCTTCACGGCATGTCCCGCGGCCAGCGCCGCCGTCATCGAGGCCGCTCCCGCCGGCTCCACGCCGACCACCGAGGTCGCGGGATACGCCTGCTTGACGTAGGCCGCGATGCCGGCCAGCAGGCCCCCACCGCCCACCGCTGCGACGACCATCTCCGGCGGCCCGTCCAGGTCCTCCACGATCTCCTTGCCGATCGTGCCCTGGCCGGCGATCGTCATCGGGTCGTCGAAGGGCGGCACCGCCAGCGCGCCCGTCTCGGCGGCGAACGCGACCGCGGCGTCGCCGGCGTCGTCGTAGGTGTCACCGACCAGCCGGACGTCGACGTGGGGCCCACCGAAGTGACGGACCCGCGCCACCTTCTGGTCCGGCGTGACGGTAGGCATGAAGATGGTGGCGCGGATCCGCTTCAGAGCGCAGGCCGCGGCGACGCCCTGGGCATGGTTCCCGGCGCTGGCGCAGACCACGCCTTGCTCGCGCGCCGCGCCACCCAGTGAGGCGATCTTGTTGTAGGCGCCCCGGATCTTGAACGAGCGGACGGTCTGCTGATCCTCGCGCTTGAGCCACACGGCCGCGCCGTAACGGTCGGAGAGGCGGCCCGAACGCTCCAACGGGGAGCGGAGCGCGACGCCCCGCAGACGGGTCGCCGCCTCCTCGATGGCGGTGATCAGCGCGGACGACTCCATGGGCGGCGGCTCCCGAGTCTAGGAGATACCCAAGAGCGGCCCGGATCCAGAACCGCTATCCGCTCAGGCGCCTGCCGATCTCCCAGTGATGTCCGTCGGGCGCGGCCAGCCGGCCGAGGTGCCAGCCGTGCCCGTCGTACATGGGCGCGATCTCGCGTGCCCCGGCGGCGAGCGCGCGGGCGAACAGCCGGTCCGGGTCGGCCGTCTCCAGGACCATCCGGACGCAGCGCCCGCCCAGAGCGCGCGGGCTCGCGTCCGGTTCCAGGGTGACCCAGAACTCGGCGCCGTCCACCGCCAGGCCGACCACCTGCGCCACCCCGGCCGGGTCGGCGAACCGGTGGTGCTCAACGGCTCCCAGCGCGTCCCGATAAAAAGCGGCCGCCGCCTCCGCGTCTTCGACCGAGAGCCAGGGCGCGATCGCGGTCTCGCCGTGAGCCATGGCAACTTGCCTCCAAAAAGGGTGCCGGGGAGTCAGGTACCGGGCGGTCGAGGCCGGCGCCCCGACCTGGCCCGTGAAGAACCTCTGGACATTCGGGGGGCAATTGTTCTAGAGTCCCTTCGTCCGGTCAACGGGAGGAGAGGACTGGGATGGTCGTCCGGCTGTTGAACGTTGCCACCAGCGGCTCGCGGCCGCTCTGCGCAGCGTGGCCGGGACCGCACGGCGTCGCCAGTGTGATGAGGGTTTTGGCGTCCGCCCAGGGGTAGGGGAGGCGCCGTTGGGGACGGCGCCCGAGAGCGCCGTCCCCCAGCGGTCAGCGCAGGGGCCGGAAGAAAGCGCGCACGTCATCCACCAGCAGTTCCGGCACCTCGAGCGCCGCGAAGTGGCCGCCGGTGTCGAACTCGGTCCAGCGCACGATGTGGTTGTCGCGTTCGGCAAACCGCCGGATTGCGGGCCCGATGTCGTGCGGGAAGACCGCGATCCCGGTCGGCACCTCCAGCCGCGCCGACTGCGAGCTGTCGGGGGCATGCGCGGTCTCGTAGTAGATGCGCGCCGATGAGCCGGCGGTCGCGGTCAGCCAGTACACGGACACATTGGTGAGGAGCAGGTCGGGATCCACCCGGTGGGCTGGGTCGGTCCACTCCCAGAACTTCTCCGCGATCCAGGCCAGTTGACCGGCGGGTGAGTCGGTGAGCGCGTAGGCCAGGGTCTGCGGCCGCGTCGACTGGATCCTCCCGTACCCGGAGCCCTCGGTTCGGAAGCGAACGAGGCTCTCGAGGTGCCGGCGCTCGCGCTCGGTGAACCCGCTGAGATCGCCGGCCGGGAGCCGTGAAAGCGACCGCAGGGTGTCCTCGTCGAGCCGGAGCGAGAGCGTGTTGAGGTGCACGCCTACCGTGTGGTCGGGGGCGGTGATCCCGAGCTGGCGCGAGATCGTCGACCCCCAGTCCCCACCCTGGGCCCCGTACCGCTCGTAGCCGAGCCGGCGCATCAGCTGGGCCCAGGCACGACCGACGCGGGCGGGCGTCCAGCCGGCATCCACGGTTGGGCCCGAGAACCCGAAACCGGGAATCGACGGCACCACCAGGTGGAACGCGTCGGCCGGATCTCCACCGTGGGCGGCGGGGTCGGTCAGGGGTTCGATCACCTGCAGGAACTCGACGATCGACCCCGGCCAGCCGTGGGTCACGATCAGCGGCAGCGCGCCGGCACGGGGCGACCGGACATGCAGGAAGTGGACGGTCTGGCCCTCGACCGTGGTCACGTACTGAGGCAGCCCGTTGAGTCTCGCCTCCCAGACCCGCCAGTCGTAGCCGGCCCGCCAGCGCTCGGCCAGGGCCCGCGCTTCGGCGAGCGGAATCCCGTAGGACCAGCCGACTCCCGGCAGCTGGTCCGGCCACCGGGTCGCGGTCAGGCGCCGCCGCAGATCCTCGAGCTGCTCTTCGGGGACCTGGATCCGGAAGGGACGTACCGCATCGGTGTCCGCCATCTGCTGTCCCGCGGCTACGGCCTGTAGCTGGCCGGCCACTCCTGCAAGCCCCAGAGGTTTCCGTCAGGGTCGCTGAACCAGGCGTACTTCACGCCGCCGATCTCCTGGATCGCTCCCACGTCCACCCCCCGCCGGACCAGCGCATTCCTCGACTTCTGGATGTCCTCCACCACCAGGTGCAGGCCCTTGACCGAGCCCGGCTCCATGTCGGTGATGGGGCCCATGCCGGTGCCGAACACGATCGCGCACGAGGAGCCGGGCGGCGTGAACTGCACCACCCGCATCGCTTCCGTGACCTGGGTGTCGTGCAGGTCGCCGAAGCCGGCCCGCAGATAGAACTCCTTCGCTCGATCGACGTCCGACACCGGCACCGGCACCAGCTCCAGCCGCATCTCCGGGACGGATTCCTGCTCTTCCTGAGCGGCCATCATTGCCTCCTCGACGAACGGGCGGGCGCGCGCCCCGACAGTTGCCGCGTGAGGGTATCACACAGGTTGTGAACAATGTCCACATCTTCGCGCGAGCCGGCGCTCATCCGCGGCCCGCGCGGAGCGCCTCCATCGCAGCGGCAACCCGCCGGCGGCGGGTCTCGGCCGTTTTGGCCTGGTCGATCGGAAGCACCAGGCGCTGCTTCGCGGAGTAGCTGAGACCGTCGTAGGCCCGCTGCGCCGCGGGGTCGGCGCCCAGCAGTGAGGCGAGGTCGGCCGGCATCGTGACCTCGCGCGGAGCCGTGTCGAGTTCGATCTCCACATCGACCTCGTCCCCCGCGCTGAGCCGCGCCTGGGCCCGCACCCCGGCGCTCACCGGCAGCAGCGACCGGCCGCCCATGGACCCGATCGAACTCGCGTAGGTGTAGCCGTTGACGGTCACCCGGACGGGTGGACGCTTACCCGCGTGGAGCTCCTCCAGGACTTGGCCCGGTACCTCGAACCCGGTCGCCGTCGTGCCGTGACGTTCGAGCGTGGCGTGGAACCGCATCGAGACCTCCCAACTGATCGGTACTGGACCGCCCAGTACCCGGGATTCCAGTATGCTACCCACGTGGGTACTGGACCGTCAAGTACCGGACGCAAGATCGGCGCTCGGGACCGCGCTCCGCGTGCGCCGAGGCGGCGGGCGGGACGGCTGGCCAGCGCCGACGTGATCCGGCAGGCGGCCTCGTCGCTGTTCCTCCGGAACGGCTACACGAAGACCACGATGGACGACGTGGCGGCGCTCGCCGGGGTCTCGAAACAGACCGTGTACACCCATTTCGCGGACAAGGAGCAGCTGTTCACCGAGCTGGTCCTGGCGAACGCGAGGCGGGTCGACACGTTCCTGGAGGAGATTCCGACCATCCTGGGTGGCGGGACGGCCGCCGAGATCCTGACGCTCGCGCGGCGCTACGTCGCGTTCGTGGTCCGGCCGGAGGTGGTGCAGCTGCGCCGGCTCGTGATCGCCGAGGCGGGGCGGTTTCCCGACCTTGCGCGGACCTACTACGAGCAGGTGCCGGAGCGGGTGGTGGAGGCGATCGCGGAGAGGTTCCGGGAGCTCGGCCGGCGGGGGCTCCTGCGCCTGAGCGGAGCCCCGGCGGCGCGCTCGGCGGCGGTCCAGTTCGTGTGGCTGGTGCTGGGTCCGCCGCTCGACCAGGCGCTGTTCAGAGGCGTCGAGGAGTCGGTCGAGCAGGATCTACAGCCGGGGATCGAGGCCGGGGTGGGAACCTTCCTGGCCGCCTATGGGCCCCGCGATCGAACTGAGGGCCGCGCGTAGACTAGGCGACCTTGGCACGATCATCGACACCGCGGCGCAGCGCCCGGCGCCCGCCGCGAAAGCACACCAACCCTGAGGGCGAGGTCCAGAAGGAAGAGGCGATCGTCTTTGACGCGACGATCACCGAGGCGCTCCCCAACACCATGTTCGAAGTCGAGCTCGAGAACGGCCACAAGCTGATCGCGTACGCGGCCGGCCGCATGCGCCGGTTTCGCATCCGCATGACCCCGGGCGACCGGGTTCGCGTCGAGCTCTCCCCGTACGACCTCAACCGCGGCCGGATCGTCTACCGCTACCGCGACTAAGCGGCCCCTCGCACCGGGTCGTCGGGGATCGCCTCCAGCGTGAGGCGATTCTTCCTTCCGTACTCGAAGGCGAGCGAGCGCTCCAGGATCTCGGGATACCGGTGGACGTCGTTGTTCCCGCCGCTCAGGATGCAGACCACGCTCTTGCCGCGGAGGCCCGCCCCCAGGTGCCCGAGGGCGGCTAGCGAGAGCGCCCCGGCGGGCTCGGCGATGATCCCCTCCTCCTGATAGAGGTCAAGGAGGGCGCTGCAGATCTCGCCCTCGGGCACGACGAGCATCCGATCGAGGGTGCGGGCGATGATCTCGAACGTCAGCCGCCCGACTTCCTGCACGGCGGCGCCATCCACGAAGTGATCGATGTGGGGCACCCTGACCGGGCGGCCTCGCCGCATCGCCTCCGTCATCGAGGGCGCGCCGGCCGGCTCCGCGCCGACGATGCGGGTCCGGGGGCGGACCCAGCGGAGGTACCCCGCGATCCCGGCCGCCAGTCCGCCGCCGCCGACACCGGCGAGAACCACGTCCGGCCCCCCCGGAAGATCGTCCAGAAGTTCTCGCGCGATCGTCCCCTGGCCGGCGATCGTCATCGGGTCGTCGAAAGGTGGGACGCGGAGCGCGCCGGTCTCGGCGGCGTGGGCGGCGGCAGCGTCGCCCGCCTCGTCGAACGTCTCGCCGACGAGACGGATGACCACGTGCTCGCCGCCGAAGTGGAGCACCCGGTGCAGCTTCTGGTCAGGGGTGCAGGTGGGCATGAAGATGGTCGCGGCGATGCCCAGGCGGGAGGCGGCGAACGCCACCCCCTGCGCGTGGTTGCCGGCGCTGGCACAGACAACCCCCCGGTCGCGGGCGGCAGAACCGAGCGACACCACCTTGTTGAAGGCCCCCCGAAGCTTGAAAGACCGAACCGGCTGGAGGTCCTCGCGCTTCAGGTAGACGTCGGCGGCATAGCGCTTGGAGAGACGCTCGGAACGCTGGAGTGGCGTGTGCAGCGCTACTCCGTCGATGCGCGCAGCGGCCTGCTCGACCTCCTCCACGATGCCTCCGGGCCGGATCGCCCGCATGAGGTTCAGTATTCGCCCCCGGCTCGCGATGCAAAATCGGACGTTGTACCCAAGTCCCAGGCGCGGTTGTCCCGGAACGGCGGGCATCGTATCGGGCAGGCGGGACCAGGGGCCCGCCCGGAGCCGCACCATGGAGCCGGTGAAAGCCGCCCACCCGGCCGCCCTCCTTGACCGACCCTGGCGACGGCCCGGCGCGTGGCGCTACGCGTGGGGGCGCGTGAGAGCCATCCTCCGGCCCCCGATCACCGTGGTCGCCGCGCCCGCCGCCCTGCGCAAGGAAAGTGACCTCGAGGTGCGCACGCGGGACGGGACGGTCCTGCGGCTGAATCTCTACCTGCCTGCGGGTGACGGCCCCTGGCCCGTGATCCTGTCCGCCCATCCGTACGGCAAGGACGCCCTGCCCCGACACACGCGCGTCGGCTGGCGGTTCAACGTGCAGTACCGCGCGGTCCGCCAGCCGCTCCCGGTGGTGTTTTCCAGTGAGACCGGCTGGGAGGCGCCCGACCCGGTCTGGTGGGTGGAGCGCGGGTACGCGGTGGTCAATGCGGACCTGCGCGGCGCCGGGCACTCGGATGGCCGCGGCCTGCTGCTCAGCCACCAGGAGGCGGAGGACGTCGCCGACCTGGTCGCCTGGGCCGCGTCGCAACCCTGGTCGAGCGGTCGCGTCGGCATGCTCGGCGTGTCTTACCTGGCCATCTCCCAGTACCGGGCGGCGGCACTCCGGCCCCGAGGGCTGGCGGCGATCGCGCCCTGGGAGGGCTTCACCGACGCCTACCGCGACCTGTTCGCTCCCGGCGGGATCGAGGAGCGCGGCTTCTCGGTGCTCTGGCAGCTCCTGATCCGGCGCAGCATGCGCCAGCAGCGGGACCTGGGACAGGAACGCCGCCGGCACCCGCTCCGCGATGCGTGGTGGCAGTCGCTGGTTCCTGACCTCTCCCGTATCCAGGTCCCGATGCTGGTCTGCGCCAGCTTTTCGGACCACGACCTTCACACCCGAGGCTCCTTCCGCGCTTTCCAGCAGGCCGGCTCGACCGAACGCTTCGCCTACACCCACCGGGGTCCCAAGTGGGCGACCTTCTACGGCGAGGAGGCGAAGGCCACGCAGCTGGCGTTCTTCGACCGCTTCCTCAAGAGTCTTGACGTGCCCGCGCCACCACGGATCCGCCTCGAAGTGCGGGAGTCGGCGGCGTCGGTGGCGGAGGTGCGCGACGAGCGGGAGTGGCCGCTGGCACGCACCCAGTGGCGGGACCTCTATCTGGCACGCGAGGGCTGCCTGGGTGAGGATCCGGGCCCTGCGGGCGGTGTGACGTTCGCGACCCGGCGCTCGGCCGCCGTCTTCCGATACACGTTCAGCGCCGACACCGAGCTGACCGGGCCGATGGCGCTGCGGCTCTGGGTCTCCGTCAAGGGCGCCTCCGATGTCAACCTCTTCGCCGGGGTGGAGAAGTGGCGCGGCCACGAGTACGTGCCGTTCGAGGGCTCTTACGGATTCGGGCGTGAGCGCGTGACGACCGGGTGGCAGCGGGCCGCCATGCGTGAGCTGGATCCCGTCGCCTCAGCGCCGCACCAGCCGGTGCCGGCCCTGCTCCAGTCACAGCCGTTGGACGGAGGCGAGGTGGTCAGGCTGGAGTTCGCGCTGGCTCCCTCGTCGACGCTCTTTCGCGACGGGGAGACCATGCGGCTGGTGGTGGGCGGCCGCTGGCTCTGGTCGTGGAATCCTTTAAGCGGCAGCTTCCCCGCGCGTTACCGGCCGAGTGCACGAGCGCGGTGCACGCTGCACTGGGGCGAGGGCATGCCGGCCGCCCTCACGGTTCCGGTCATCCCACCGGCCAGGGCGTAGCGGTCAGCCGGCGAGGGCGCCCGCCGCCCAGAGGATGCCGCGGCGCGTCAACTCGCCCACCTCCGGCACCTGGAAGTCGGCTTCGACGTGCCCGAGCGTGTTGACGAAGACCCGCCCGCGGCCCCACCTGCGCGTCCAGACCACCGGCAGCACCACCCCCTCGACCCAGGGCGCCTGCTCCCGGCGGCCGACGGTCGTGGTGGCGAGCACGTCGTTGCCGGGATCGATGTGCACGTAATACTGCTCGCTCCTTATCCCAAAATCGGCCAGTCCGGAGACGATCGGGTGCCCCCGGCGCTCGGGGATGATCTGAACCGAGTAGTCGATCACGTTGTCCGGGTGGGCCACCCACTGCCCGCCGGTCATGAACTGGTAGTCGGGGCTGCCACGGAAGGAGTCGACGATGCCGCCGTGCCAGCCCGCGAACCCGACTCCGGCCTTCACCGCCCCCAACAGCCCGTCCAGCTGAGGCCGCGTGATCTCACCCTGGGTCCAGGTCTGGACGATCACATCCAGCGGCGCCAGGGCCTCCAGCTCGGTGTAGACGTCGAGCGAGTCGCGGACCAGGACCTCGACGCTCGACTCTCTCAGGAGCTTCGCGACGTGTGCGCTCGTCCGCTCCGGCTGGTGGCCCTCCCAGCCTCCCCACACCATCAAGGCCCTGCACCCCCTCTGATCCGGCACGCGAAGGAGTGTAGTGGGTGCTTCCCGCCGGGACCCGAGCGGCGGAGGGTCAGCCAGGGGCAGAATCCGGACCCCGCGGTGGAGGGCCACAATGGACCGCCGCACCTGCGCCCGCAGCCCCATCAGCCGGCAGCGCACCTCGTCGAGCTGAGCGACCATGTCCGCCAGGGACCGGTCGTCGGCCCACCTGTCATCGAATTCTCGCGAAGACCGGCTGGACGCGGCGGAGGCGCCGTATCGCGTCGGTCGCCGCCACCACCGACAGGTCCATCGAGAGGAGCACACCGCGCGGGTTTGCGTAGGCGCCCTCGAGGCTCGCTATCGACGGATGACGGCTCGCAACTTCGGCGCGCGCCACCCACTTCCTAACCATCCTTCCTCGGGCGGGAGAGGCTCCCGGCCCGCGGCGACGGCACGCGCTCCCTCACTCGTGCTGGCCGGCGTTGATCCCGAGGGGGTGGCGGGCCCAGCCTGGTGCCCTTCTGCCTTCTGCCGGGGTTGGGGAAGATTGCCCATACCGCAAACCCTGCTCGTCGTTGCAGAATGACCACAGCCTCAGGTCGGCCCGGCTCCGGGCGCGACCACGCGTGGTTCATGGGAGGGGAAAGTGTCTGTCATCGTGATCAGCGGGGTCAAAGGGGTCGGCGCCGAGATCGTGGAGCCGATGCGCCAGGCCGGAGTGGTCGATCTGCTCAAGAAAGCGGCCGGGTTCCAGGGCCATTGGAGCGGGGCGGTCGGCAATGACTACCGGGTGATCGAGCTGTGGGAGTCCCGGCAGGCATTTCAGGCGTTTGAAGACGGGACCATCAAGCCCAACCTGCCGCCGGGTGTGCAGCTTGCCGAGCCGGAGTTCATCGACCTGGCCTTGGCCGTCGCGCCCGGCTGATGAAAGCGCGCGACTACGCTTGCGGCGCCTGCGCCGACACTCCACCCCAACCCCCCTGCCTGTAGCAACTCGTCTCGGCGACTGGTATTCCTGACTTCAAAGGTCAGGATCACCAGGAGTAGGAGCGTGATGACCATGAGGGCGGCTATCATGCCTCCGCCGGTCCGTCGCGGTCAGCCGTAGCCCCGACCCGAAGTACGAGGCGCAGCATTAGAGGGTGGAGTCAGGCGCGGAAAAAACTCGATCGGGGTTCAGGCCACGGTGAGGCGATCGCCGGCCCAGCGAACGAGGACCGTCCGGTGCCCCACCTGCTCGCCCGAGGCCGGATCGACCTCGAACTCGCCGAACAACGTCGTGGTGCGGAGCTCGCTCGCGGTCCGCCACAAGGCCGGCCGATCGGTTTGGCCCGCCACGCGCGCGCAGTGCACGGCGATCACCGCACCGGCGACCGCCTGTACGCCCGGATAGTCGAGTGGCTGATCCCACCGGTCCCGATAGGCGCGCAGGAAGGGCGCCTCCGCCGGCCCTTGTTCGACTGCCGGGCGGCAGCCCTCCGCCCACTGCGCCACCCCCAGCACCCCGTCGTGCCGGGCCACCGCATCCCGGAACCGGTACACGCCGGCCCCCACCGCGCAGATGACCTGCGGCGGCGACCCGCTCTCGGTGGCCGAGGCCACCACTGCGGCGTCCTCCTCCGGGGACCCGGCCGAGAACAGACTCCACGGCGTGGGGACCCGCGGACCCCGCATCAGGTCGGCGGAGGCGAGGCGCCGGTGCGCGATGCCGGCCCGAGCACACCCGGCCGCCGCTCCCCGCGCCACCTGCCGCGCGAACCGTCCTTCACTCTGAGCGATCCAGAGCTCGGTGCCGCCGCCGGCGGTCGCGAACCAGCTCAGGAACGGCTCGGCGTAGCGCGTCGTGGGAGTGAGGATCGAGACCACGTGGCCGGGGAACCCGCCTTCGACATGGGATCCCGAGCCACCGTGGTTCCACAGCAGGCCGCCGTCCTCCTGCACCGCCCGGGCGGCGGCGCTCGCCAGGCCTGTCGAGTACGGCCCCAGGAGAAGGTCGGCGCGGGCGCCGAGCTGGTGCGCAGCCGCCCCGGCTCGGGCCGGATCTCCCCCGTCGTCGAGCACCTCCAGGGCCACGCCACCGTCCCACTCGGCCCAGAGCCGTAGTGCCCGCGCGGCCTGCGTCCCGAGCTGTTCGTAAGGGCCGGAAAGAGAGAGGGCGGCGCCCACACGCAACGGGGTGCCGCCCCCACTTCCAATCCGCCGTCGGGTCAGGAGGCCGACCCGTACTCGTCGTGCAGGCGCCACCACTGATAGGGCGGGGTCTGCGGATACCCTTCTGGCGAGTCCTCCCACTCCTCCTGGCGACCGAGAGGGGTGATGTCGAGGTAGGCCCAGGTTGACCCCATCGCCTCGTCGCCCCGGTTGTCGATGAAGTAGGTACGGAAGATGCGGTCGCCCTCACGGATGAACACGTTGTTCCCGTGCCACTCGTCGACTCCGAAGTCCTTGTCGAAGTCGTCGGTCAGCGTGTACCACGGCATGTGCCAGCCCATCCGCCGCCGGTAGCGCTCGATATCCGCCTGCGGGGCGCGCGACACATAGACCAGGGTCGTGTCACGCGCGTTCAGATGAGCGAGGTTGGACACCTGGTCGGCGCCCAGGGAGCAGCCCGGGCATCCACTCTCCGGCCACTTGGCCACGCCCGGCTCGAAGAAGAAGCGGTAGACGATCAGCTGCGTGCGTCCCGCGAACAGGTCCAGCAAGGTGACCCGGCCTTCCGGCCCCTCGAAGTGGTACTCCTTCTTGACCTCCATCCAGGGCATCCGGCGGCGCTCCGCGGCCAGCGCGTCGCGGGCCCGGGTCAGCTCCTTCTCCTTGACCAGGAGCTTCTCGCGTGCGGCCGTCCACTCCCCCTCGGAGACGACGGGCGGCGTCTTCATCGTTTCGAACTGCGGACCTGGCATCGAAGCCTCCTCACCCGGCGGGCTCAGGGCCCGCGTGGCTCACGTCTGTCTCGAAGTGTATCACCGCTATGTGGACGCCGTCCACATCGCAATTTCGTTTTCACGCCAATCGTCTCACGCGAAACGGGAAAGCCTCGCTGACAGTTGGAGAAGGCGCCAGACGTTCCTCGCTCCACCGCCCTCGACCATCTCCAGCGTCCTGAGGAGAAGGTCGGCGCGAGGCTCCGGCGGCAGGCCGCGGCAGCAGGGACAGCCCCCCGGGGCATGCCCGAGCAGCCGGCCCACGCCCTCGACCACCGCCCCCTGGCACGCTTGGCGGAGGATCGTGACCCCCTCCTCACGCAGCGTCTGATCCGCGTTCGCGGGAGCCAGCGCCCGCTCGGCCAGCCGCAGCATGCCGAGGTCGCTCTGGGTGTCGCCCATGACCAGAACCGGCCGCGCACCCTCCGACCCGAGCGTCCCGGCCAGCGCCCGCAGGCCCGCCCCCTTGCCGGCGCCGGCGGCCACGAAATCCGTCTGGAGGCGCCCGCGCACCTCCCGGACCCCGCCCGCACCACCGAATTCGATCGCCTCCGCCACCACCTGCGGCGGGAGCGCCGCGCGGGTTCCGGCCGATCCCGGCGCGTACGCCCGCACCGAATAGCAGTAGGCGGGGTCGATCGCGACGCCCGGAGTGCCTTTGAGCCGGTCCCGCACGCGCTCCAGGGCCGCCAGCTCTTCCGCGCCGATCAGCACCCGGTCCCGAGCGTCACCACGGACGTAGAGGGCGGCACCGTACTCGGCGACTCCGCCCGGGAGGTGGTAGGCGTCGCAGCGATCACGCACCTCTGCGAGCGAGCGGCCGCTCACCAGCACCGGCCGGTAGCCGTGGCACGTCAGGCTGCGCAACGCGTTCGCGGCGCCCGGCGTGCTGGAGCTGAAACCAAGCCGCACGCTTTCCAGCACGCCGTCGATATCGAACGCGCAGAGAGGGCCGGCGGGTGAGGGTTCGACGGTCCCCACCACCCTCTCCTCCAGGTAGCGGAGCAGGCACCGCGACATCAGTCGCTCCAGCGTCCAGCGCGGCGCACCGGAGTGGCGCAGCCGGTCCTGCAGATGGACCAGCCGGTAGAGCAGCCAGCGCTCCGCGTCGACGATGTCCCCGCTGCGTTCGGCGTAGGCGGCGCGGAGCCGGTCCTCGAACCCGCGGGGCTGACCATCGCAGGCCGCGTCGGCGAGGTCGAAGACGGGATCGAAGCAGGTGAGGTCGAGACTGCTGAACGCGCGCTCGTCGAAGCCGATCTTGCGGAGGCTTGCGGGCGCCTCGGGAGCGCCGAACCAGGCATCCGGCGCGACGTGCCCGTCCAGCACGGCAGGGCGTCCCGCCCGCAGTAGCCGGCGTACGAGGCGCTCGGTGAGGGGGCGCAGCAGGAGGTCGCCACGCCCCGCCGCCCGGCTCAGCAGGAGCGCTGCCTCACCCGGGGCCGAGCCGCGCGCACCCAGGTCGAACGTGGGGTCGTGCTCCACCGAGAGCGCCGCCGCCCTTCGATCGACGTACTCGGCGATGCGGTCCGCTGCCTCTGCGGTCACGCCGGCGGCGGTTTGCCGTTCCCGCTCCGGCAGCCATTCCCGGTACAGGATCCCGCCGTCGACGCCGTAGACCCGGGGCAGGAAAGGCGCCAGTGGCCGGGCCACCGCGCACGCCTGGCGCCCGAGATAGCCCAATCCGACCCCCTTGGCGTAGACAAGACGGCTCTCCCGGGTGCGGTCCACCTCGATCCCGACGCCGTAGAGCGCGCGAGCATGGCCGCGGTCCCCCGCCGCATCGGCTTCGAGAGGAAGACGAACGACCGCCTTGATCGCCTCCGAAGGACCGACCAGGCGCTGCAGTGCTTTCGCCACCGCCGCGGGCGAGAGCCGTTCATGCACCTCCCACCGCGGCCAGGGCAAAAGGATGGTGGGGTGCGGCGCGAGCCGGTCGGGGAGGGGAGCGGTCGACGGCAGCGTCGGGAGGACCAGGGCGACCCGCTCTGCGGGCAGCCCCGCGCGACGCAGTTCCTGGGCCGCGCGCGCCACCGACGCCCAGGAGCGGGGCGGGTCGTCGATCACGAGCCCGACCCCGGCGGCGGCGACGATCTCGCGCAGGACCGCGGATTCCCCTCGGAGCCAGCGCTGACCCGGGCGCAAGGTCAGCACCGCGGCCGGACTTCCGCCGAGGCGCTGCAGCGCCGCCGTCAAGAGCGGCGCCAGATAGGACCCGGAGGTGCGGACTCCGACCACGAGGAGCGGCGTCCGCGGCCACCGCTCGATGACCATCTCGGCCAGGCGCCACAGGTCTCGCGGCGTCTGGTCAAAGGTGCGAAAGCAGGCCGGCAGCCGGAGAGGGTGCCGGAGGACCGAAGCCGGAAGCCTCCGCAGCAAGGCATCGACGCGGTCGAGATCGGTGGAGGCGTCCTCCAGACCTTGCAGCCCCATGACGGCGCCTGCCAGCCGCCCCACCAGGCCACCGACCGCGTCGCGGGCCTCCAGCAGCCGGGCCGGCGGGAGGAGTCCGGGCCCGGCGGACCAGACCGCGACGGCGGCGGCGTCGGTGACGTCCGCGGCCGCGACGAGCCCGCGACCCCGGCGACCCCGCCGTCGGCGCAGCGCGGTCGCCGTCTGCCGGAGCCGGAGGACGTCGGGGTGCAGCGCGTCGTCGAGGATCTGCTGGATGCCGGCCGCGAAGAGGTAAGCGTCCAGGCACTGGCACCCGTTGATTGACGCCCGCAGCAGCTCCCGCAGGCGGGGGATGTCGTTCAGCAGGTTCGCGGTCTCGAGCTCGGACCGGGACGTGACCGTCCCGGCCGAAGCGGCCGCGATCATGCCGGCTGCTCCCGCCGGCAGGGCAGCAGGTCCAGGATCGCGTCCGCCTGGGCCTGCCAGGTGAAGGGCGACGCCAGGTGGCGGGTCGGCGGCGCGGCCGCCAGCTGTGCCCGGACCGCTGCCAGCAGGCCGGCCGTGGTGGTGAAGAAGCGCACCCCGGGCTCGCCGGCGAAGCGTTCCGGGCAGCGCGCCGACCGGCCTGGTGACGACCGGCAGCCCCGACGCCAGCGCCTCCAGTACCGACAACGGGAAGGCGACCACGCGGTCGGTGGAGGGCGTGGGCATGACATAGCAGTCGCTGGCCCGGTAGAGCTCCTCGACGTGCTGGAGGTAGCCCTGTCGGACGATGGCCCCGCGCCGGCGAAGGTCCTCCACCACCGGAGCTGCCGCCGGCTCGTCCCGGCTGCTCAAGACAGCCAGCACACGCATGTCCACCAGTCCAGTCAGGGCGGTCAGGGCCTCAAGGTTGCGGCCCCTGGTGGCATGGCCCACGTGGAGGATCAGCTTCACGTCGGGAGGGAGCGCCCATCGGGCCCGGATCCGGCTCCGCTCCGCCGCGTCCACCGGCGGCCGGAACCGGTCCAGGTCGACGCCGCCGGCGATCACCTCGGTCCTCGCTCCGAGCCGGCGCAGCCGGTCTCGCTCGCCGGTCGTGCCGACCAGCAGCAGGTCGGGCCACACCCGGCCCGCGAGCGTACGCCGGAACCGCGGCAGGGGGCGCGGCTGGAGGCCGACGAAGACGTGCGTCGCACCCGGCGCGGCGAGCCGGAGCAGCCGGGCGCGGAGGAGCGCGGGCACCGTATAGGACGAGCGCGAGACGTAGATCAGCGTGCCCGCGCCCGCCGCCTGGGCGCGACGCGCGGCGTGCACCAGCGCCCAGGGCGGCCGCGCGCGACCCCGCGGCACCGAAACCTCGATGATCCGGGTCCGGTTGGCCAGCGCCCTGGCGATGCGCCGGGTGAACGCAAGATAGGCCTCGTCCAGTGGTCCCTCCACGTCCTCCCCGACGATGGCGATCGGCGCGTAACCATTGATCGCCTGCGTCGACCCGAGGCTGACGAGCGTGCTCACAGCCCGTCCAGCACCTCCACCACCCGCGCGGCGTCGGCCGCCGACACCCCCGGGTGAACCGGGATCGAGAGCATGTCCGCGGCAGCCCGCTCGGCCTCGGGACAGGCGGCCGACTGGGCCCGGTAAGGAGGCTGCCGGTGCAGCGGCACCGGGTAGTAGACGCCGCTGGCGATGCCGGCGGCCGCGAGCGCCGCGCGGGCCCGGTCCCTCATCGCCTGGCCGCCCGGGAAACGGACCGTGTACTGGTGGTAGACGTGCTCCGCCCCGGGCACGATGCGCGGGCGGGGGTAGCGGTCGCGGTCGAGCTCAAGCTCGTACCAGGCCGCCAGCCGGCGCCGCGCACGGGTGATCGCGCCCAGGCGAGCAAGCTGCACGATCCCGATCGCCGCCTGCATCTCCGTCATCCGGAAGTTGTGGCCGATGCCGTCGTGCAGGTAGGGCTCCTCGCCGTACGCCTGGTGGCGTAGGCGCCGGCAGCCGGCCGCCACGCGTTCCGAGTTGGTGACGATCATGCCGCCCTCCCCGGTGGTCAGGTTCTTGGTCGCGTAAAGCGAGTAGGCGGCGGTGCCGAACCGGCCCAGTCCCGCGCCCCGGAAGGTCGCGCCGATCGCCTGACAGGAGTCCTGGAGGAGGAGCAGGTCGTGGGCGCCGGCGATCCTGCTCAGCTCTCCCAGGTCTGCCGGGTTCCCGTGGAGATGGACGGCGAGGATGGCACGGGTACGAGGGGTGAGCGCGGCTTCGACCGCGTTCGGGTCCAGGTTCAACGTCTCGTCGATGTCGGCGAAGACCGGCACCGCGCCCGTGTGCGCGATCGCGTTGGCGGTGGCGATGAAACTCTGGGCGGTGGTGATGACCTCATCGCCGGGGCTGACACCGTGCGCCACGAGTGCCAGCTGCAGGGCCGTCGAGCCGTTGGAGGTGGCGATCGCATACCGCGCCCCCACCGCTTCCGCAAACCGGCGCTCGAACTCGTGGACCCGCTCCCCCTGCGCGAGCCTGCCCGAGCGCATCACCTCCAGCACAGCGGCCTCCTCTTCGGGGCCGAACCGAGGCGCTGCGATCTCGACGGGCACGCGGACCGGGACGTCGACCACGTTCGTGGTCATAGCTCCACCTCCTGGGTGCAAATGAGCTCGCGAAACGGGTGCGAGCGGGCGGTGATGCCGGGGGCCGGATGGTCGGAACGGCAGACCGGCGGCGGCGCGGGCAGCCGGGAGGCTCCATCCCGCCTCAGTGACACGTGCCTGACCCGGCCCGGCCCCACGTCCACGCACCACTCGGTGAGCGGTGGCCGGTGGGCCGGCTGCGGCCGCCGGACCGTGTACCGGCGCGGCGAGGAGCTGTCGTTGTGCAGGCAGATGTCGTCGGCGGTCATCAGGACCTGCCAGCCGGCGAGGGGGTCGCGGCGCACCAGGTAGGCGTGCCGGGCCACGGTTTCGAGGTCGCACCACCGTGCGTCCGGAGCCGCCGCGCCGACCCGGGCCGCGTAGCCGGCGAAGCGCTCCAGGGCGGGACCGATCTCGCGGCGATGGCCGAACGACAGCAGCGGCCGGCCGAGTCCGATGTCGATGAGAAATCGGGGATCGTCGAGGCCCCGCCGCCACAGCAGCGGCACCTCGGCCCAGGCGGTGTCGGCCGGGCGCAGGTTGAGATCGGGCTCGGCGGGCGGAGCGGCATCGAGCGGGTCCCGGTCGTCGAAGTTGCAGGAGGCGAGAAACCCCCGCCGCGCCAGGGCTCCCAGCGCCGGCGCCGGCCCGACGCCGTGTGGAAAGACCATCACCCGGTCGAGGGCGAAGCCGGTCCGGCGCCAGAGGGCGCGGCCGGCCGCGGCCGCCTGCTCGATCGCCTGCTCCTGCTGCCCCAGCGGCCGCGCCCGGAACCGGCCCGGCTCGGCCTCGGTCAGAAAGAATTCGTAGCCCCGGTGGGACCAGCCGTGGTAGCAGGCCGAGAGCCGGTCCCGGCGGCGCTGCAGGAGGCCCAGCACCGAGGGATCCGCCACCGTCAGCTCGCGGGGGATGGTGGCGATCGTGACGTGGTACCCGGCATCGTCCGCGAGCCGCAGCAGCCGGGGGTAGTCGAGGCCGAGGCGTCCCCCGGTCAGCGCCGGGTCGTCGATGGTGAGGTTGGCGAACGGTCCCGGCGCGTGCCAGGCCAGCTCCCCGTAGAGGCGGCGCATGAGCAGGAGCGGCGGCACGATCGCGGGCCAGTGCGCGGGCTCCAGCTGGTCGCGGGGCGCCCCCGTCAACCGGCCGGCGGCGCTCACGAACACCGCGCCCTCCCCGACCCGGGCCATGGTCAGGACCGGGTCGGCGCCGCCCTCTCCGATCGAGGCGAGCACGTCGACCCCGGGCACGGGCTCCAGGCACCGATCCACGGCTACCGGGGAGACGGAGATCCCGGTGAACCAAGCGGTCACGTCCGGCGCGGCGGAGGAGAACGAAAGCCCGCCTGACCGCATCCGGGGCCGCAGCAGCGCGGGCAGATCATGACCCAGCAGCCAGCCCGAGGCCACCAGTTCCGCTCCCGGTTCGACCACGATCAGGACCTCGCCACCTCGCTCGAGGAAGTGGCGGAGCAGGCGCATGGCGGCCGCGTTCTGGCTGCCGGCGCCGAGATGAACCACGAGCAGCGGCCAGCCCTCGGCGATGGCGCGCTCCACCACCCCTGCCCAGCCCGGGAGAGCGGCGCCGTCGACCCGCAGGCCCAGGACCTCGCCGATGACCGTGGCAGCCGGCATTCCGGCCTCCGGTCCCGCGCTCAGCACGCCGACCTGGTCGGAGCGCGGGTGCACCCTCCGCGAGCTCACCGGAGAAGCCCACGAAACGCTTCCGGCCGGCGCCGCGAAGGAGACCCGGCCCTCGCACGGCGGGCGCAGCGGCACGCCCGGGTCCTCGCCGTGCAGCCGGGTGCGAAGGCTGTCGTCGAGGCGCCAGATCACCCGCCGCGCGAGGGCGGCGGCACGAGCGAGCCGGACCGGCACCGAGCGCGAGCCGGCCATCGTGTGCTCCCGGATCACGGGTCGAGCGCTCCCAGCGCCCTCTCCTCGGCCGGCGCGCGGGCCGGGCGGGGCGGGGACAGAACGCCGGCACGGAGCGAGAGCGTCGCGAGCACCGCGAACTGCAGGATCGATCCCGCGGTGAAGGCGAGCGCCCCGCCCGCGATTCCCCAGCGCGGCACCAGGAGCAGGGTGCCCGCGACCGAGCAGACCGCCGCCCCCGCCGACGCGAAGGCGACCGACCCCGGGCGGCCGAGCCCGATGCAGGCGTTGCTCAGCACCGCGTACAGGCAATAGACGCCGGATCCGGCGCCCAGGATGAGCAGAGGAACGGCGGCCGGGAGGTAGACGGCACCGAACAAGAGCCGGATGCCGAGCCGGCCGCCGACGACGACTGCCGCCACGGTGGGTAGAGCCGCGACGGCGGCGATACCGAGGGCCTGCCAGAGTTGGGCGGCCCTGGTATCGCGGCCCGCGGTCGCGATCCGGGGCAGGATCACGAACCCGAGCGCCATGGGCGCCAGCAGCAGCACGTTGGAGAGCGTCTTGGCAGCGCCGTAATAGCCCGCCGCCTCCTTGCCCAGGAGCCGTCCCACCAGCACCAGGTCGGCGCTGAGCCAGACGTTGTAGAAGACGGACTGGGCGATCACCGGCCGGGCGAAGCGCAGCACCTCACGCACCCGACCCCTCCGCAGGGACGCCAGCGAAGGGCGGATTGCCCCCGGTCGCAGGAGCACGAACAGCGGCAGCACCGCCACGCTGGAGAGGCCGTAGACGCAGAGCACCACCGGCACCGAGGCGAGGCCGCCGCGCCAGAGCACGATCAGTAACAGCAGCTGGAGCAGGTTGGCGGCCACGTAGAACCCGACGCCTCGAACGTTGCGCCCCAGTCCTCGCTGGACCTCCAGGTAGGCCTCGAGGACGGCCGGTCCGCCGACGTTGGCGACCAGCCCGAGCAGGAGCCAGCCGCCGATGCCGAGCAGGGGCCCGGCGGCGGCAGTGACGGCGAGACTCACGATCAGCACCGATCCGAGGACGAGCAACCAGGCCGACCAGTACTCACGCTGGACGGTCTTGTCCTCACGGTGGCGGGCGAGGTAGCCCGAGAGGCCGACCGGAGCGCTCGTGACCAGGAAGCTCGCCATCGCCGCCGTGGCGAGCACGTAGGAGAGCTGACCGAACTGCGAGGGCAGCAGGATGCGGGCGGCGGCCACCGAGAACACGAACCCGAGCAGCCGGGCGAAGGCGAACCCCGAGAACACGGTCGCCGAAGCGCCGGCGAGCGGGAGGGCGCCAGAAAGCGTTCGCCATACCGTCCCGGCCGGCTGCCGCCACCGGTGGGCCAGCCTCGCTTTCAGCCGGCGGAGGCCTCGCGGCACCCCCATCAGCAGCGTGGGGACAAAGGTCCCGGGCGCCGGCCCGAGGGGGATCGCCGGCGCCGGCCGTCCGGCCCCGGCGAGCGCCCACCGGAGCGGGGCCCGGAGCGCCGGTGGTGCGCCACGCGGCGGGGCCCCGAGGACGACCGCTCGTTCCACCGGCCGAGGCCGGGCCACCGCCGCCACCAGGCCGACGAGCATCCAGAACAGCTGCGAAAAGCCAGCGAACGTCAGGTATTCGGAGGTAAGGTCGAGAACGAAGAGCGCGGCCGTAAGCGCCAGCACCGCGGCGCCGATCGCCCGCTGGACGCCCTCGGGGGCGTCGGCGACGCGCCATGAGGTGAGCGCGATCGCGCAGTAGAGGGAGAGCGCGAGCGCGATGCCGAGCACACCCGCCCGGAAGGCCTGGTCCAGGTACGCGTTGTCGACGTACTGCGACAGGTAGGCCGGTACTTCGCCCGGCACCTCCGTCCCGGTGCCCAGCCAGAGCCCGTGCTGGATCCAGGCCGGGTAGAAGAACTCCTGCCAGTAGCGGAGCCGGGTGTCCAGCGACTCCGGCATCAGCAGGCTGCCACCACCACCCAGCTGCTGGGCCATGCGGCCGGACAGGAAGGGCACGAGCGCGATGGTTCCCGCGCCGGCGCCGGCTCCGACGATCCAGAGGGCCCGGGGGACGCAGCGGAGGCGCAGGCAGACGATGAGGGTGACCGCGGGGACCATCAGCAGAGGCGCGTAGGTCAGGCTGGCGAGCAGGCCAAGCAGGGAACCGGCCATGACGGCGGCCAGCCACCACTGGCTCAGCCCCTCGGCCCGGCCCGCCGCCAGTGCCAGCGCCAGCGTGTATCCGAAGAGCGAGACCGCGGACAGCCCGCTGAAGTGGATCACGGTGGAGCCGGGCCGGTAGATCGAGTCCCAGCCCGGCTGCGGCGGACTCTGATAGGCGGCGGCCATGAGCGACCGCACGTAGGGCACGTCGAGGAGCTCCAGCAGCCCGATCAGCGCCACCACCAGGGCAGCGGCCAGGGCCAGGTTGCAGTAGAGCCGCAAGCGCTCGGGCCGCGCCGGCTCGCGGGCGAAGACGAGATAGACGACGAGGTAATCGGCGGGCGCCGCGATCGCGTGCAGCACCGTCAGATCCAGCGCCTGGTCGCCGAGCCAGAGCACGAGGAGGGGGATCAAGAGCTCGCCCAGGCAGAACGCGACCACCGCCACGTCGAGCAGGCAGTAGCGCAGGCGCCGGCCGGTCAAGAGTTCCCGCAGCGCGATCCCGGCGAAGACGAGCAGGACGATGACCTGGTCCGGCTTGAAAACACTGGCCAGGGAGCCGAGGTTGAGGCCGGCCGTGAGAGGGACCAGCAGACAGATCGCGCCGCCCCCCACCACCGGCCGCCAGGCACTGACGCCCATCAAGGCCAGGGCGCCGAGGCCGGCGACCAGCAGCAGCGGCACCAGCGCCGCGCTCACCGCCCGCTCGCCGCGGTCGAGACCACCGGCGCCGCGGCCGTGGGCAGCAGGGCGGCGACGTACCGGGCCGACACCGCCGCCCAGCGGCAGCCGCGTGCCGCCACCAGGGCACGGCCGGTCAATGCCCGGCACAGCTCGGGGTCCCGCAGAACCCGGTCGATGCTGTCCGCCAGGCTGGACGCATCCCCTGGCTTGAAGTAGCAGAGCGCGTCTTCGCCGAAGCACTCCACGATCGCGGGCAGGTGCGCGCACACGACCGGCACCTGCTGTTCCACCATCTCGAGCAGCTTGGTGGGCAGGAGCAGCTCTCCGTAGCCGTCGGGGATGACGGGGACCAGCCCGATGGTCGAGGCCCGCACCTCCTGCATCGCGTCCTCCCACGGGAGGAAGCCGGTGAACACGACGCGATCCCTGACGCGCAGTCTCTTCGCCAGGCGGAGGAGGTCGGGTTTGTACTCGCCGTCGCCGATCACCCGCAGCGTGAGGTCGGGCCAATCCGGCCGCAGGGACGCGAGGGCGCGTATCGCGACCTGGACCCCGTAGCGCTCGATGAGCGACGCCTGGATCACCAGTCGCGGTGGCGCGGGGGCGGGCTGTCTCTCCGACGCCAGCGGCTGCCGCACCGGAACCCCGTTGGGCACGATCGTCGCCCGAGCCGGGTCCAGCCCGCGGCGGCAGAGGATGCGCAGACACGTCTCGCTGACCGTCACCACGTGGTCGGACAGGGCCAGCGCCAGGCGTTCGCACAGCCGGCTCAGCAGGACCACCACGTGCCTGGAGCCGACGCCGAGCCTGGCCGCCGTGAGCTCCGGGCTCAGCTCGACCAGGTTGAGCACCACCCGCGCGCCCCGCAGCCGGCCGGCCAGGGCCGAGACCACGAGGAGGTCGGGAGGATTGTCGACCTGCACCGCCAGGTAGGCGTGCCGCAGAGCGAGCAGCGTGGCGAGGGCGACCGCCACGACGCCGAACGCCGCGTATTCGAACAGGTAGAGCAGTGGCGAGCCGCGCCGGTGCCGGACCGGGACCCGAAACACCCGGAGTCCGGGCGGAGGCGGCGCGCCCTGCCTCGCGTCGGAACGCGCGCCGGAGCAGATCAGGTCGACGCGCAGACCGAGACCGGCCAGGTGCTCCGCGTTGCGCCGCATGACGGTGTGGGTCGGGTAGCTGTGACGGCTCACCATCAGCACCCGGCCCCGGGAGGGAACCGCCGGCAGGGTCGTCATGCCGTCTCGGCCACCTGCTGCGGCGCCGCCGCCGGCTCCGGCAGCCGGCCCAGGCCGTGCACCAGGATGCCCGCCGTGATGTCGGCCCCCGCATGGCGAAGCAGGGCGGCCGCCCGCCCGACCGTGCCGGCTCGACTCCTCGGCTCCGACGCCACCAGCACCACCAGGTCGACGCGCGGGGCCAGCAGCACCGCCAGCTCCGATTGCTGCGGGGGTGCAGCGCCGAAGACGACCACGTCGGCCCTCCCGGCCAGAGACCGGCTCTGATCTGAGCGGGGAAGCGCCTGCAGCGCGGTCACCGAGTTCACCGTGTCGACCCCGGACGCACGCGCGGATCCGTCCGGGAACGGTCGCGGCAGACCGTCCTCCAGCACCACCCGAACGTCCCAGCCGAAGGGGCGCATGACAGCGCCGACCAGCCCCGCCACGGCTCGAATCTCGGTCGCGCGGTCCGCGGGCACGAGCAGGATCGACCGGGCGTCCGGCTGCCGTGCCAGCAGCGAAGCGACCGCGGGGCCGCAGACCTCCTCCGTCTTCTCCAGCGAGCGCCCCCGGGGGAGCTCGAACACCAGGGGCACGCCCGCCGCCTCGGCCAACCGCCGTCCGTCGCGGATCCGACGATCCAGGCGCGCCGCCACCAGCATGAGCAGAGACCCGAGGAGGAGGCCGGCGCCGACACCCGCGGCCAGATAGCGACGAAGGTCGGGAGCGGCCGGTTGCAAGGGCGCCTGGGCACGCTGCGCCACCGCCATCGACTCCTCGTCCTGAACCATGTTGAGCTGCAGGTTCTGGACGTCGGTGGAAAGCGCCGCGTACTCACTTTGCAGGACGTCGAGCTGCGAGTAAAGCGGCGCCGTCATCTCGGCCTGCTGCGCGGCCGGGATGGCCGAGTCGGCGTCGATCGAGGCGATCTCCTGCTCCTGCTGTGAGATTTGTGCCGCCACCTGCTGGAGCTGGGCGTTGCGGCTCTGGATGGGCTGCGCGTAGAAGCGCTGCGCCTGCTGCGCCTGCTCCTGGACGGCAGCGGTCGCGATCGCGTTGGCGAGGCTCGCGGCCCAGGCCGCACGCGGCGCGGACACGCTGATCGCGACCATGGTGGTGCTCTTGACCAGGCTGGCGCTGATCTGGCGCTGCAACCCCAACGGTGTGCACGGAACACCCTTCGCCGACTCGCCCAGGCACACGCGGGTGAGGAACGGAGTCCCCTCGACCAGCTGGATGACCTGCGTCGCGCGCGTCTCCTGGCTCGTCACGTCGATCGAGCCCTGATTCACCGCGTCGGTGGCGTCGATCTGGACCAAGGAGGTGGCTTGGTAGGTTGGCTGCTGCTTGTGCGCGACCAGGCCGGCGAACAACAGCGAGATGACCAACGTGCCCAGGAGCCAGAAGGAGTGGTGGCGCAGGGCGTATCCGACGGTCATCCGGTGGCTCCCTTACCCGTGGCAGCGAGCCGGCCGCGGAGATGCCGAAGCAGGACCAGGGCGGTTTGCCCCATGATCTTGACGTCGAGCCAGAGCGACGCCTTCTCGACGTAGAAGGCGTCGAGCGCCATCATCCCGGCGGCCGAGACGCGGACCCGCTCCGTGACCTGCCAGAGTCCGGTCATGCCCGGGCGCACCAGCTGCCGGACGAAGTACTGAGGCTGGTAGAGGTCCAATTCGTAGGGAATCGCGGGTCGGGGCCCGACCAGGCTCATGTCCCCTCTCAACACGTTGAGGAGCTGGGGCAGCTCATCCAGCTCGAGCCGGCGAAGGACGCGGCCGACGCGCGTCACCCGGGGATCGCGCTGGTCCTTGTAGAGGCGCCCAAACGAGGGCTCGCCACGGAACCAGGCGGACGCCGCCTCTCGATGCGGCCCGTCGTCGACGTTCGGGACCATGGTGCGGAACTTCCACATCCGAAAGCGGCCGCCCAGCCGGCCCACCCGTTCCTGCCGGAAGAAGAGCGGGCCGCCCCCCTCCAGCCGGATCAGCAGTGCGACCAGCAGGAAGAGCGGAAGCGTGATCAAGAGGAGGGCGCTCGCCGCCACGAGGTCGAACGGGCGCTTCCACCAGCGATCCCGTGCGGCATCTGAGGGGAAAGGAATCGACGCGGAGGTGAAGACCCCGGTCGGGTGCGCGCGGGCGGGGCTGCTCATGGCGCGACCGCCCCCGCCAGGCCCTCGACCCCTCCGTTCGCCGGCTCCAGATGAAGCGCCGGTTGGCGATGGCGCCGGCCGTTCGTGACCGGGACCGAATCCAGCGAGGGAAGGGGCAGGCCGACCGGCACCCGGATGCCCTCGTGCGCGAGTGAGTGGTCCGCGGCTTCCAGGAGCGCGACCACGATGAGGCCCTGGAGGGCACTCGCCTGAGGCGGCAGGCCGCTCCGGATGGAGGCGACGAAATCCTCACACTCCAGGCGCAGCGGCTCGCGCCAGTCGATGTAGGGGATCCGGATCTCGCCGTGCCGGTAGGAGAGCTGGAACTCGCCGAAGCTCTCGGTGGCCGGGATGTCGACACCTGAGTCGTAGATCCTGATCTTCTCGGTCGGGGAGACGTCGTCATAGACGGCCATGCCCCGGTCCCCGACCACCGTCATCCGGCGCACCTTGTCGGGGTCGAGCCAGCTCATGTGGAGCACCGCGGTGAGCCCACCCTCGAAGACCACTTCCAGGTAGGCGACGTCGTGCACACCCGGCTGCACGCAGCACCGGCCGCGCGCGCTGACAGCGAGCGGGCGCCGGCCGAGCAGGTGCAGCAGGATCGAGAGGTCGTGTGGGGCCAGGTCCCAGAGCACGTTGATGTCGTGCTGGAACAGACCCAGGTTGAGGCGCGCAGAGTCGACGTAGTGGACGGCGCCCAGCGCCCCTTCCCGCACCAGGCGGCGGAGCTCTCTGACGGCCGGGTTGTACATGAACGTGTGGCCGACCATCAGGGTCCGCTCCCGAACCGCCGCCAGCTCGATCAGCTCCAGCGCACCGTCCGAGGTGGTGGCGAGTGGCTTTTCGACCAGCACGTGCTTGCCCGCCGCCAGCGCGTCCTTCGCCACCTGGAGGTGGGTACGGATCGGCGTCGCCACGACCACGGCGTCGAGCCCGCTTTGCAGCAGCTGCTCGTGGCTCTGCACGCAGCGGACGGCCGGGTACAGCTCGGCGATGCGGCGCCGTCGGTCCGCGCGCGGCTCGGCGACCGAAACCACCCGCGTCTCGGGCATCTCATTGAGGTTCCGCAACAACTGCGGGCCCCAGTACCCGTACCCGGCCAGTCCGACCCGGATCGGTCGCGGTTCATTCCCGTTCTGACGGGGTCTTGCGATCACCGGCTCCTCCATGTGAGGCATGTCCTCATCCACTGCTCCCCGCCCCTCGGCCGGCTTCGTCCGCGACGCCACGCCGGGGGTCAAATCGTTACCTTTAGCGTCGAGCCGACCCCGCCACTCCGGCAATAAGCTGTTGACCCTCAGCGCGGCAGGGTGCAACTCCTTACCTGGAGGGCCCTCACGTCACCGCCAGCGGCGCCGGTTGCCCACGCCCATGGGGTCAGATGAACCATGCGGCGCCTGGACGCAGGCGGCGCCTTTTCGGACCTGCGGTGGGCCGGAAAGGGCGAACCGGACGCGGATCAGCGGGCCGAGGAGAGGGCGACGCCGGTCGGCGTGAGGCGGGTCAGATCGGGCGCATAGACGGTGCCCTTCTCGTCCTGGACCAGCACCGCCGCCACCCCCGCCCCAGCGGCATGGCTGAGCCAGTAGCGCACCACGCGGGCATTCTCCCCCTGGTTGACGCTCCCGCCGGTACGTGGGGAGCCCACCTCACCGAGGATGAAGGGCTTCTTCAGGACGGCCTTCCAATCCGGGAGGTAGGGATGCGCCTGGTACACGTGGATGTCGTAGAAGTCGACGCAGCCCGAGTAGAGGCCGGGATCGGGATGGTGGCTGTCGAGAGCGGTCGCGTCCGAGAACGTGAACCAAGCGGCGGGCGCGGCGCACTTGGCGGTGTCATACAGGTCGTGCATCCACTGGTGGACGACCCGCTCCGAAAAGCCGGCGGTCACCGGGTCCGGGGCCGGCGGCGTGGGCAGACCGCCGTCAGGGCTGAGGCTGTTGTAGGCCTCGTTGAAGAGGTCCCAAGCAGCGATCGTGGGATCGTCACCGAACATGGAGACGAAGTCCCTCGTCGCCTCCAGGTAGCCGGCGCGCAACTGCGGGTGCCGGCCGTCGAGTGCCCAGTAGCGAAAGTTCCCCGCAGTCGATTGCTGCTCCTGGTCGAAGAGGACCACGTCCACCTGAAGGCCGGAGCTGCGAAACATCTGGAGGGCGGTCCGGAAGTGGTCCACACCGGCCGGGTCGAGGCCCTGGAAGCGCCCTTCCTTCCAGAGCATGATCTGGTCCAGTCCCACGAAAACGCGAAGCACCTGGCCCAGATGCTGCTGCTGGATGAAGGGCAGGGTCGCCTGGAGTCCCCGCTGCGCCTGTGACCAGTTGTCGTCGCTGCCCATGTCACTGCGGAGCCAGGTGAGACCGAGATACTCCCCGTCCGGGCCCGGGGGCGTTCCATAGTTGAGTCCCCGATCCGAGATCAGGGGGAGGGCTCCAGAGGTTTCGGAAGGGCAGGCCGGGGACGGGGATGCTTGGGCCACCCGGGCCGCGGGCTGGCCGCAGGCGGCGAGGCCCAGGATGAGGACCATCCCGAGGACAGCCACCTTCATCCGGTCCGCGATGACGCCGGCGCCGCATCGCGACCGGGGAAGCCGGCCGGGCAGCGTCACGGACCGGCTTCGCCGCTCTCGGGCCGGACGCTCAACACCTGGGCATTGAATTCGCGCATCGTCCCGGCGACGCGCGCCGGGTTGCCCCGGGCGATGCCGTTGGGATGCACGTCGTGCGTCACCACGCTGCCGGCGCCGATCATGGCTCCCTCGCCGATGCTGACGCCGCACAGGATCGTGGAGCCGGCGCCGATGCTGGCCCCCCGGCGCACGACGGTTGGGGTGATCGCCCAGTCGCCCTGCTGAAGGAGCTTCCCGTCCGGCCCCACCGCGCGCGGAAAGTGGTCGTTGGTGAAGCAGACGTGGGGCCCGATGAAGACGTCATCCTCGATCGTCACCCCGGTGGGGAGGAAGGCGTAGGCCTCGATCTTGACGTTCCGGCCGACGACGACATCCCGTTGGACCTCGACGAAGGCGGCGACCTTCGTCCCGTCGCCGATCTCACAGCCGTACAGGTTCACGAGGTCGGGCTGCGGGACCTGGACGTCTTTTCCCAGGCGCACGTCGTCCGCGATCATGCGGGGCTACCCCCGGAATGGATCAGGTTTGCCATCGGTCCTCCTGAGCTGGCTGGAGTGCGTCACCTGGTAGCGTCGCACCCCGGCTCGCACGGTGGCGATAGGCAGACGTGCCTCCTCGCCCTGGGGTCCAAGCCCCGGGGTGGACCTCGCGTCTGGCCCATCGATGCGGGCAGATTACTCATGGCGCGGCCAGCCCTTTGCGCGCGGCGTAGAGCACGGCCTGGGCCCGGTCGTGAACGCCCAGCTTCTCGTAGATGCGGGCGATGTGGTTGCGAGTCGTCTTCGCGGTGATGCGCAGCTGGAATGCGACCTGCTTGGTGGCGAGGCCTGCTGCCAGCATCTCGAGGATCTGCAGCTCGCGCGGCGAAAGGCCGTCATACATCTCTTCCGAAGTCATTCGGTGCGTGACCAGGTCGAGGACCCGTTCGGCGACCGCGCCCGCCATCACCAGCTCGTTGTGGGCGACTGCGATGACGCCCGAGATGATGGCCTCCGGGTCGGCGTCCTTCAGCAGGTAGCCGCGGGCCCCGGCTTGGAGCGCCCGGGTGACGAACCCGTCGGACGCGTAGTTGGACAGCATCAGCACCTTGATCTCCGGGTGCTGCCGCCGGATTTCCGCCGTCGCCTGGATCCCGTCCAGGACCGGCATGCGGACATCCATCAAGACGACCATCGGTCGTTCACGATGGGCGATCTCGACTGCCTCCTGCCCGTTTTCCGCCAGACCCACGACACAGAGCCGCGAGTCCAGTTCCATGAGTTGTCGCATGCCGAGTCGGAACAGTGGTCTGTCGTCTGCGATCACCAAGGTGACCGGTGTTTCGATGCTCATCCCCGACCTCCTGCGGGAGGCGTGAGCCCGAGCGCGGGCTCGCCGCCTCCGATCCTGCCCATCCAGTCAGCGCATCGCCCCAGGGACGGCCGCGGCGAGCTGCGGCGCGCGAGGCGCCGCAGCATCGGCTGCAACCGACCGATCGCGGGGCGAGCGGTTTGGCCGCGGTTCATGAGCGTGGTGAGCGGGCCCATGGCCGCCTCCACAGAGCCAAAACCACGCCGAGGATGAGAAGGACCGTCAGAATCGCCAGGCCGGTGTTCGGCCGCACTTCCGGGAACACCCCGGACGGTTCCCCGCCCAGTGGCAGCGTGGGCTGCGCGGACGGATATTTGGCTGAACTGGAGTGCCAGGTGATGGGGATGCCGGCCGGCGGAGGACCGCCCGCGAAGAGGCCGGCTCCCGCACCGAGCGCAAAGAGGTTCGGCGGGTCAATACGGCTGCGGACGGACGGCGCCGGGTCGGACGTCGTCGCCGCGGGGTCGGTTGCGAGCGCCGGGTCCGTTGGATCCGACGCCGTCGCGAAGCTGGCGGGGTCAACACCAAACGGTGTGGTGCGACCGGCCGCCGGCGCCCTTGGAATCAGCGTGATCGGGGTCTTTAGAACCTGGACCGCCGGCGCGCGTGTGGTGATGGCCGACCGAGGTCCGGACGGGGTCGCAGCCTGCACCTGCACCTGCGGGAGGGGTCCACCAGCGGTGACGTATGCGTGTGATTTCAAGGGTGTCGCAACCTGCACGTGTGCCACGGGGCGGGGTGTGCTCGCGGTCGCGTTCACCTGTGCTCCGGAGAGCCTTCCGGTATGTATCCGGACCTGCACCTGCGCCGGGGGCGCGGGCGTGGTCGTGACCCTTGTCTGAATCTGGGACGGATCCCCGACCCGCACCTGCGTCTGGGGCGCGGGCGTGGTGGTGACGTTTATCTGCGTCCGGGACGGGTCCCCCACCCGCACCTGCACATTGGGTGCGGGCGTGGTGGTGATGTTCACCTGAGGTCCGGACGGATTCCCGACCTGTACCTGCACTTGGGGTGCGGGCGCGGTCGTGACGCTTGTCTGAGTCGGGGACGGATCCCCGACCCGCACCTGCGTCTGGGGCGCGGGCGTGGTGGTGACGTTTATCTGAGTCCGGGACGGGTCCCCGACCTGCACCTGCACCTGGGGCGCGGGCGTGGTGGTGACGTTTGCCTGCGTCCGGGACGGGTCCCCGACCCCTACCTGCACCTGGGGTGCGGGCGTGGTGGTGACGTTCACCTGAGGTCCGGACGGATTCCCGACCTGTACCTGCGCTTGAGGCGTGGGCGTGGTCGTGCCGGCGGCCTTCACCGGGGGTCCGGACGGGGCTGCGGCCTGCACCGCCGCCTGGGGCGTGGGTGCGCTGGCCGTCGTCTTCACCTGGGGTGTAGAGGGAGTCGCGGTCTGCACCTGTGTCTGTGGCACGGTCGCGCCGGCGTTGACCTGAGGTACGGCCGGAGTCGCCGGTGCCTGTGTCTTAGGCGCGGGCGGGCTGACGTTCGCCTGTGGTGCCGCCGATGTGGCCGCCGGCACCTGCGTCTTCGAGGCCGGTGCGGTGGGAACGACCACCTGCTGCACCGGTGCCTTGGCCGCCGGGGCGGTGGCAGGAACCGCCGCCTGTCCCACCACCGGATGGGTGGGCGTGGTGGCCGCCGCGGCGGCCGCGGGTGCGCTGACACCAGGCGCCGCAATGGAGGCGGCGTGAGCGGTGACGGTCTGGCTCAGGGCGGCTGCAACCGCCAGCACGGCGAAGACCACCGCCGAAAGCCGTGCCGCCCATCGAAGATCGCTCAGCCGCAGACGTGCGCTGATCGATTGGATGCACATGGTCTGACTTCGTCTCCTCGAATCGAAATCGCTGGTCGCCCACTACGGACGACAGGACGACAAAAACGACCGAGGAGAAAGTCAGCCGGGCCGCTCGATACGAGCGCTCAGGAAGCTGTCGTTGGTCGCGTTCGGCCCGCGGAGCGAGCGCGAGGCGACCTTCTGGCCAAGGACTGCCGGCGGTGCCAGGGTGGCCCCGGTGTGGGTGCTGCCCGCACCGTGAGCCAGGCCGTTACCGGGCGCCGGGGCTGCCGGCGACGGAGCTGCCGGCGACGGAGCTGCCGGCGGTGCCAGCGGCGACGCCGGCACTACCGGGGAAAGCGCACTGGGGAGCAGCGACGGCTGGGGGCCGCCGGTATTCAAGGTGCTGACCAGGGACTCAACGAAGGACCACAACTTCGAGGCCGCGGAGTCGAGAGCCTGGGCCAGATGGGCTACCGTCTTGCTGACGGTCGAAACGATCGGATTGATGATCGAGGCCATCACCGCGGTCCCGGGTGCGGCCAACGTCGCAGCGACCGTCGAGGTCGTGG
Organism: Candidatus Dormiibacterota bacterium; assembly: GCA_963808785.1. GTDB lineage: Bacteria > Chloroflexota > Dormibacteria > Dormibacterales > Dormibacteraceae > CAVTSA01. The sequence goes on from CAWEGH010000001.1 coordinate 238,659, forward strand.
GCGCCGCGGAGTGCGTCGGCACAGCGCCGGAACCGTTGCTGGAGATGGCCGGTGGCAGGACCGAACCGACCACCTGAGTGGCCGGCGCCACCGCCTGCATGACCGGCGTCACGACGCTCGAAACGACCGGTGCCACCGCTTGGATCACGGGAGCCACCGTCGACGCGACAGTGGACACGACCGGGGCCACCGTCTGAGTGACCGGCGTAACGACAGTTGAGACGACCGGTGCTACCGCCTGGGTGACGGGCGCCACCGTCGACCCGACAGTCGACAGGACCGGAGCCACCACCTGCTTCATCGGCGTAACGATGGTCGAAACGACCGGTGCTACCGACTGAGTGACGGGAGCCACCGTCGACCCGACGGCGGACACGATCGGCGCCACCGCCTGGGTGACCGGCGTCACCACAGTCGAGACGACCGGTGCTACCGCCTGGGTGACCGGCGTAACGACGGTCGAGACGACCGGTCCTACCGCCTGGGTGACGGGAGCCACCACCTGCGTCACCGGCGTAACGATGCTCGAAACGACCGGTGCTACCGCCTGGGTGACGGGGGCCACCGTCGACCCGACGGCGGAGACAACCGGCGCCACCGCCTGGGTGACCGGCGTCACGACGCTCGATACGACCGGCGCCACCGCCTGGGTGACGGGAGCCACCGTCGACCCGACAGTGGACACGACCGGCGCCACCGCCTGGGTGACCGGCGTCACGACGCTCGAGACGACCGGTGCTACCGCCTGGGTGACCGGCGTCATGACGCTCGAGACGACCGGCGCCACCGCCTGGGTGACGGGAGCCACCGTCGACCCGACAGTGGACACGACCGGCGCCACCGCTTGAGCGACCGGCGTCACGACGGTCGAGACGACCGGTGCTACCGCCTGGGTGACCGGCGTAACGACGGTCGAGACGACCGGTGCTACCGCCTGGGTGACCGGCGTCACGACGGTCGAGACGACCGGTGCTACCGCCTGGGTGACCGGCGTAACGACGGTCGAGACGACCGGTGCTACCGCCTGGGTGACCGGCGTAACGACGGTCGAGACGACCGGTGCTACCGCCTGGGTGACCGGCGTAACGACGGTCGAGACGACCGGTGCTACCGCCTGGGTGACCGGCGTAACGACGGTCGATACGACCGGTGCTACCGCCTGGGTGACGGGAGCCACCGCCGACCCGACAGTGGACACGACCGGCGCCACGGCCTGAGTGACCGGCGTCACGACCGTCGAGACCACCGGTGCTACCGCCTGGGTGACGGGGCCCACCGTCGACCCGACGGCGGAGACAACCGGCGCCACCACCTGGGTGACCGGCGTCACGACGGTCGATACGACCGGTGCTACCGCCTGAGTGACGGGGGCCACCGTCGACCCGACGCTGGACACGACCGGCGTCACCGCCTGGGTGACCGGTGTAACGACCGTCGAGGCGACCGGTGCCACCGCCTGAGTGACGGGAGCCACCGTCGACCCGACAGTGGACACGACCGGCGCCACTGCCTGGGTGACCGGCGTCGACGACCGGTGCTACCGCCTGGGTGACGGGGGCCACCGTCGACCCGACAGTGGACACGACCGGCGCCACCGGCAGAGTGACCGGCGTCACGACGCTCGAGACGACCGGTGCCACCGCCTTGGTGACGGGAGCCACCGTCGACCGCTTGCGTGACCGGCGTCACGACCGTCGATACGACCGGTGCTACCGCCTGGGTGACCGGCGTCACGACAGTCGAGATGACCGGTGCTGCCGCCTGGCTGACGGGCGTAACGACGGTCGAGGCGACCGGTGCTACCGCCTGGGTGACGGGAGCCACCGTCGACCCGACAGTGGACACGACCGGCACCACTGCCTGGGTGACCGGCGTCACGACGCTCGGGACCACCGGGGTCACGATCGAGCCCGTCACCTGGGTCACTGGCGCCACTGCGGTTGAGACGACCGGCGTCACAGCCTGGGTGATGGGGGCTCCGGTCGAGCCGACGGTTGAGCTCACCTGCGCCACCGGGGCGACGGCGCTCGAAACGACCGGAGCCGCGGCCGGGGTAACGGGCGCTGTCGTCGCGCTAACCGTCGAGGCCCCCGAGGCCGCTCCGGCCTGCGCGACCCCCGTGAAAGGAGCGGTGGCCGCTCCGACCGTGGAGGCAACCGGGGCGACCGTGGGCTGGACGGTCTGTGTCACCGGAGCAGCGGCGGCGCCGGCGGTCGAGGCGACCGACGGGACGCTAGATGCGGTGGACTGGGCGACCTGCGCCGCGGGAGCAGTGGCCCCGCTCGTCAAGGCCGGGACGGACAGGGACGACTGCGCCGGCTGAGTGACCGGCGAGGCGGCGGACTGACCGCTCTGCACGACAGGAGCTGCCACCGCGCCCACGGTCGAAGCCACCGACGTGATAGTCGAGGGCAGGCCCGAGCCGGTCGACAGCGCTGGCTGCGGCGTGACCGGTGTGGTGGTTGAGGCCGGGGCGGAGGCCGTCGACGGCGCCGGCTGCGTGACCGGTGTGGTGGTCGAGGCTGGAGCCGAGGCGGTCGACGGCGCCGGCTGCGTGGCCGCGGTGACGGTCGAGACGAGGCCGGAGACGGTCGACGACGCTGGCTGTGTGGCCGGGATCGCGGTCGGGGTGGAGGCGGTCGACGCCGCCGGCTGCGTGGCCGGTGCGGTGGTCGACTGAGTGCTCGGCGTGACGGGAGCCGTCACGGTGCCCGCGCTAGAGAGCAGGGACGGGGCGGAGGCCATCGTCGCCGCCGGCTGGGTGGCCGGGGCGGTGGTCGCGGCCGGGCTAGAGGCGGTCGAGGCCACCGGCTGGGTGGTCGCGGCCGGGCTAGAGGCGGTCGACGCGGCCGGCTGCGTGGCCGGGGTGCGGTGGTCGCGGCCGGGCTAAAGGCGGTCGACGCGGCCGGCTGCGTGGCCGCGGTGACGGTCGAGACCAGGCCGGAGGCGGTCGACGCCGCCGGCTGGGTGGCCGGGGTCGTGGTCGAGGCCGGGCTGGAGGCGGTCGACGCGGCCGGCTGCGTGGCCGGGGTCGAGGCCGGGCTGGAGCCCGTCGACGCCGCCGGCTGCGCGGCCGGGGCGGTGGTCGACTGAGTGCTCGGCGCGACGGGAGCCGTCACGGTGCCCGCGCTAGGGACCAGCGACGGGGCAGAGGCAGTCGACGCGGCCGGCTGCGTGGCCGCGGTGACGGTCGAGACCAGGCCGGAGGCGGTCGACGCCGCCGGCTGCGTGGCCGGGGTCGTGGCCGAGGCCGGGCTGGAGCCCGTCGACGCCGCCGGCTGCGTGGCCGGGGCGGTGGTCGACTGAGTGCTCGGCGTGACGGGAGCCGTCACGGTGCCCGCGCTAGGGACCAGCGAGGGGGCGGAGGCGGTCGACGCGGCCGGCTGCGTGGCTCGGGGTGGAGGCGGTCGACGCCGCCGGCTGCGCGGCCGGGGCGGTGGTCGACTGAGTGCTCGGCGTGACGGGAGCCGTCACGGTGCCCGCGCTAGAGACGCGAGGGACCAGTCGAGGCCGGGGCTGGAGGCGGTCGACGCCGCCGGCTGCGTGGCCGGGGCGGTGGTCGACTGAGTGCTCGGCGTGACGGGAGCCGTCACGGTGCCCGCGCTAGAGACCAGCGAGGGGGCGGAGCCAGTCGACGCGGCCGGCTGCGTGGCCGGGGTCGTGGTCGTGGTCGGGGTGGAGGCGGTCGACGCCGCCGGCTGCGCGGCCGGGGCGGTGGTCGACTGAGTGCTCGGCGTGACGGGAGCCGTCACGGTGCCCGCGCTCGGGATCAGCGAGGGGGCAGAGGCAGTCGACGCGGCCGGCTGCGTGGCCGGGGTTGTGGTCGCGGTCGGGGTGGAGGCGGTCGACGCCGCCGGCTGCGTGGCCGGGGCGGTGGTCGACTGAGTGCTCGGCGTGACAGGAGCCGTCACGGTGCCCGCGCTAGGGACCAGCGAGGGGGCGGAGGCAGTCGACGCGGCCGGCTGCGTGGTCGGGGCGGTGGTCGACTGAGTGCTCGGCGTGACGGGAGCCGTCACGGTGCCCGCGCTAGGGACCAGCGAGGGGGCGGAGGCAGTCGACGCGGCCGCCGGCGCCGTGGTCGTGGTCGGGGTGGAGGGGGTCGACGCCGCCGGCTGCGTGGCCGGGGTCGGGCCGGAGGTGGTCGACGCGCCCGGGGTCGGGCTGGAGGCGGTCGACGTAGCCGGCTGCGGGGTCGTGGTCGGGGTGGAGGTGGTCGACGCCGCCGGCGCCGTGGTCGTGGTCGGGGTGGAGGCGGTCGACGTCGCCGGCTGGGTGGTCGTGGTCGGGGTTGAGGAGGTCGACGCCGCTGGCTGCGGTGCTGGGGCCGTGGTCGGGGTGGAGGTGGTCGACGCCGCCGGCGCCGTGGTCGTGGTCGGGGTGGAGGGGGTCGACGCGGCCGGCTGCGGGGCCGGGGCCGAGGTTGCCTGAGTGCTCTGTGTGCTGGGAGTCGTGGCCGCCGTGGAGGTGGTCGACTGCACGGCCTGGGCAACGGGTTGAGTCGCCTGGGTCACCGGCGTGGCTGCCGTAGAGGTCGCCTGCTGCACCGGCTGGACGACGGTGGGAACCGGACTTTGAGTGGCCGTTGGAATTGCGGCAGCATATGCTGTCAGATGCAGCAGCAAGGCCGCAGCACCCCCCACGGCTGCGGCAACGGCAAGCAACAGCAGAGAGCGCACGACCCCGTTCCAGGACCGCCGTACCCGCGGCATGCGACCCAGGGCGTCAGGAACGGATAACAGCCTAATCACCGAACTACCCAGCGGCATTATCACCTTCCTCAGGCCGTTGAGTCAATAGGGCAGACGCCCCAAGGCTCTGGGTAAGGCGCCGACGACCACGCTGGCCGCCTCCGTAAGCGCCTCCTGGGGCGCCGCGATGAGCTGTCATGCTCGGGTTTCGGCGTACTGACGGAGACACCGCTGATCTGAGTGGTGGAGCGGATTTGCCCAATCAGCCCGGGCCGTTCGCTCTATTGAAGCGATGGCGCCCCGGGTGACATTCTGGTGCTCGTTGAAAGGATACAAGCCGGCATCTATCAACGGTCACGTTCGCCGCGACGCGAAGAGCCCAGCCCCGGGAGAGCGTCCTGTAAAAGGCTCCTCGACACCGGGCCTGGTCCTTGCCTGGGCACCCTTTCAGGCCCGCACAAAAGCTCTCGCCCGCGGGCTGGACGCAGAAGCGGTCTTCGTTACCAGCGGCGTTCCGCGCCATCCCGCGCTACTGCCGTTCCGCTACCTGGCCTGCGCGCGGCGGACCTGGACGCTGCTCGGGCGCCGGCGCCCGAAGTTCGTGGTCGCGGTGACCCCGCCGGTGGTCCTTCCCCTGGTGACCTGGTTCTGGTGCCGGAGAACTGGAGCGCCGCTGGTCGTCGACTGCCACACCGCCACCTTTCACAACCCCAGGTGGGCCTGGGCGCAGCCGCTGCTCAAGCGCCTCTTCACCGGTTGCCGTGCGGTGCTGGTGCACACGGAGGAGGCGGAAAGGATCGTCGATGCCTGGACCGCGGCCGCGATGCTGCTCCCCGACGACGTGCCGGACCCGAGCGAGGCGGGGGAGGTCACCCGCGGGTCGAAGCCAAGGGTGCTGATCGCCGGGAGCCTGGACGCGAACGAGCCGGTGGCCGAGGCGATCGAAGCCGCTCGCCTCCTCGGCGACTGCGAGGTGCGCTTCACGGGCGACTTTCGTGCCCTCCCGGCGCAGCTGCGCTCGACGGCGCCGGCGAATGTCACCTTCACCGGCTATCTGCCCTACCCCAGGTTCCTCGGCGAGATGCTGGCGGCCGACGTGGTGACGGTCTTCAGCACCGACCCCCACATCATGAATCGGGCCGCCTTCGAGGCCGCGGGTATGGGCCGCCCGCTCGTCCTGTCCGACCTGTCCGGCCTTCGCCAGCGCTTTGGCGACGGCGCGTTGTACACGGCCAACGAACCCCATCTCATGGCCGGCTCGATCCGGGTCGCGCTGGCCGAGCCGGGATTCCTTGCCGAGCGCAGTCGTGAGCTGGCGTCGAGGCTGCGTGCCGAACGCGCGCGGGCCCTGGAAGACCTCCGCCGGCGCTTGTTTGGCAGCGGGATCACCCCTATCACCGCCCGGCGGAGGGAGAGCGTGCTGTGACCAACCACGGCCTGACGATTTATCATGGCGAACTCGATCTGGATCTGGAGGACCCCCTGGAGAGACCTCCTTTCGCTCCCGAGCTGCACGACGTGGTGTGCGAGGATCTGACCGACCTCCTCGTGGAGCTCGAGCTGGCGCGTCGGTGGCGCCCGTCTCCCGAGCTCGAGCGGCATGTGCGCACGGTCCGGAACGTCGTGGTCGCGCTTCGCCGTGTGCTCTCCGAGTTGAACCCGGGCGAGCCATCCGGCACGATCGGCCTGGTCAGCACCCACAGGCCAGGGCTCGGGATCGCCGTGACTCGCCAGGGCCAGGCGCGACCGACGGACGACTAGTCCCCAGAGTCCACACTCCGGGCCTACATCGCGCGTCGTAGGCCCTGCCGTGCGGACGCTCCGGGATTCGGGTGGCGCATGGGGAGGGGACTCAGCGGGCGACGTCCCGAACGGGCGCGGCCTTGCCACTCATACCGAGCAGCCGGCCATCGCCGCCGCGCAGAAGCCACACGCCCACCACCAGGAAGGTGCCGGCAAAGACAGCCGAGCCGGCGGCCGCCGGGATGTTTCGCAGCAAGGCGTCGAACACCGCGTCCACTCCGTGCATGGCCGCCATTATCAGAACGACGACACCCAGCGTTCGGCGGGGTGCCCATGCCAGCAGCGCCACCAGGATCGCGGCCAGCGCCAGGTTCCGGTCGGTCAGGTAGGCGGCCGCGATCGACTGCAGCGGCGGAGCGGTCAGCGGGCCACCGACCGCGAGCAAGAAAGCCCCCAGCAGGATCACCGCCGCGGCGATCCAGCGGAGCAATCGCGGGGCCCCGTGGCGCTGCGACCGAACAGGCTCGACGTCGTGGGCGGTTTCCATCGTCGGTACTCCTTGAGTGGCTCAAAGTAGAGTTGAAACGATAAGGCTACGTCGTAGCCTAACGCCGTTTTGCTACGCTGTCAACATGGCGGTGTCGAACGGAGCATCGCGGGTGGCACGCCCAGCAAACCAGCGCCATCGCCGGAACCCCCGGGGACAGGGAGTCCGGCTTCGAGACGACATCATCCGGGCCGCCAGCGAGCTCATCGAGGAGTCGTCCGACCCGAAGGCACTCTCCCTGCGCGGGGTGGCGAGGAAACTGGGCATCGCGGCGACCTCTGTCTATCTGCACTTCCCTGACGTCGAGCACCTCGCGATCGCGGTCGCGGATCGGCACTTCGAGAGACTGGAGGCGGCACAGCGCGAGATTGAAGCCACCACCGAGGACCCGTGCCAGGCGCTGCTCGCGCGTTCCAGGGCGTATTGCCGGTTCGCGCTCGAGAGCCCGACCTACTACCAGCTCATGTTCCAGACACCGCTCGGGCCCACCATGACGTTCGGGTTCGACCAGGCACCCGGGCGGCGAACCTTCGAGGCGCAGGTGGGCGCCGTCCGGAGATGCCTGGACGCTTTGGGGCGGCCCGACTCCGACGAGTTCCATCTGGCGACGCTGATCTGGGCGGCCAGCCACGGGCTGGTCTTGCTGCGGATCCAGCGGCCGCGCTTCCCGTGGCCGGCGATCGAGGACCTGGCCGAGGATGCCACCCGTCGCATCATCAACCTCTAGCGCGCCCATAGGCCCCCTTTCGCACGGAACGGGCCCCATCGCACGCCGGATAAGCGCCCTTCCGTGCGAAACGGGGGGTGGTGTGAGTGGGGTTCGCGCACCTACCAACCCCATGCGGGATCGCTCGTGTGGTGAGATGGCGCCATGACCCGCGCGGCCGAGGCGGCCAACCGCCGCATGCTGCGGGCCCGCGACGCGATGGACCGCGCCTACGCCGAGCCTCTCGACATCCCGGCTCTTGCCCGGATCGCGCACGTTTCCGAGGCGCACTTCACGCGCAGGTTCCGGGCCACGTTCGGAGAGACACCCCACCGATACCTGCAGCGCCGCCGGATCGAGCGGGCCATGTTCCTCCTGCGCGAAACCGACCGCAGCGTGACCGACATCTGCCTCGACGTCGGGTTCACGAGCCTGGGCACGTTCACCCGGACCTTCCACGAGATCGTGGGGCAGCCCGCCACCGCCTACCGCCGGGCCGACGGTGTCCGGGCCGTCTTCAACTGCTTCACCATGACGTGGACCCGACCCAGCAGTTTTGGAGTAGCCGCGTCCCCGGCCGCGGACTAACGTGGCAGCCATGATCTATGCCGTCACGCACTCGAAGCTCTTCGTGCTCGATCAGGATGCGGCCCTCGACTTCTACGCCAACAAGCTCGGGTTCGAGGTCACGTCTGACATCAAGCAGGGCCCGGTGCGGTGGCTCACGGTGAGCGCCCCGGGTCAGCCGGGCCACCAGATCTACCTCGAGGTGCCGGCGCCGCCGTCGATGAGCGAGCAGACCGCCGATCAGGTGCGCGACCTGTTGACGAAGGGTGCGCTCGGCTTCATCGCCCTCCAGACCGACGACTGCCGGGGCCTCTACGAGCAGTGGAGGTCCAGGGGGGTCGAGTTCACCCAGGAGCCGATCGAGCACTTCTACGGCACCGACTTCGGCGCCCGCGACCCCTTCGGCAACCAGCTCCGGGTGCTGCAGCCCGCCGCCGCGGCGCAGCGATCGGCGAGCTCGAGCTGAGCCTCCCCCAGCCGGCAGCGAGGGAGCCAGTAGATCGCGAAGCGCAAGGGATGGCGACGAGATGAGCAGCACAGCCAGGACGGTTGACACGCACGCACACGCGCGCGCGCGCGAGGACGGCCGCCACGATGTGATTCGGGTGCACGGCGCGCGCGAGAACAACCTCAAGGACATCAGCGTCGTGATCCCAAAGCGCCGGCTGACCGTGTTCACGGGCATCTCCGGCTCCGGCAAGAGCTCACTGGTCTTCGACACCATCGCGGCCGAGTCCCAGCGGCTGATCAACGAGACCTACAGCGCCTTCGTGCAGGGATTCATGCCGCGGCTGGCACGCCCCGACGTCGACGTCCTGGAGGGGCTCACGACCGCGATCAGCGTCGACCAGCAAAGGTTGGGCGGGGACCCCCGCTCCACCGTGGGCACCGCCACCGACGCCAACGCGCTGCTGCGCATCCTGTTCAGCAGGCTCGGGCAGCCACACATCGGGCCACCCAACGCGTTCTCGTTCAACGTTCCCTCGGTGAGCGCCAAGGGCGGCATCACCGTCGAACGCGGCAGCCGGAAAACGGTGGTCGCGACGTTCAACCGCCTGGGCGGCATGTGCCCCCGCTGCGAGGGATATGGGACGGTCTCCGATCTCGACCTCACCCAGTTCTTCGACGACTCCAAGTCGCTTTCCGAAGGCGCGTTCAAGATCCCGGGCTGGACGCCCTTCAACTTCTGGACCGTCGAGGTCTACAAGCAGTCAGGCTTCGTGGACCCCGAAAAGCCGATCCGGGACTACACCAAGAAGGAGATGGAGGACTTCCTCCAACACGAGCCGGTCAAGGTGAAGGTGAACGGCGTCAACCTCACCTACGAGGGGTTGATCCCCAAGGTCCAGAAGTCGATCCTCTCCAGGGACCGGGAGTCGCTGCAGCCCCGGATCCGGGAGTTCGTGGAGCGCGCGGTCACCTTCACCACCTGTCCAGAATGCGGCGGCACCCGGCTCGCCGAGCCCGCGCGATCCTCGAAGATCCAAGGGATCAGCATCGCCGACGCCTGCGCGATGCAGATCAGCGACCTCGCGGAGTGGGTACGGGGGCTCGACGAGCCGTCGGTGGCACCGCTGCTGGCGACCCTGCGGCAGACGTTCGAGTCGTTCGCCGAGATCGGGCTCGGGTACCTCTCGCTCGAGCGGCCGGCGGGCACGCTGTCGGGCGGCGAAGCGCAGCGGGTCAAGATGGTGCGCCACCTGGGCTCCTCGCTGACCGACGTCACCTACGTCTTCGACGAACCCAGCATCGGAATGCACCCCCACGACATCCAGCGCATGAACGACCTGCTGCTGCGACTGCGCGACAAGGGCAACACCGTGCTCGTCGTGGAGCACAAACCGGAGCTGATCGGGATCGCCGACCACGCCGTGGACCTCGGCCCTGGCGCCGGTGCCGCCGGTGGCAGCGTGTGCTTCCAGGGGAGCGTCGAGGAGCTGCGGACGAGCGGGACGATCACGGGCCGTCACCTCGGTGACCGTGCCGCGCTCAAGAAGACGGTTCGAAAGCCCAGGGGCGCACTGAAGATTCGCGGTGCGTCGACTCACAACCTGCGCGACGTCGACGTCGACATCCCGCTCGGGGTGCTCACCGTCGTCACCGGGGTCTCGGGGTCCGGGAAGAGTTCGCTGGTACACGGGTCGATCCCGGCCAGCGCCGGGGTGGTGTCCGTCGATCAGGCCCCGATCCGCGGCTCGCGACGCAGCAATCCGGCCACCTACACCGGGCTCCTGGACCCCATCCGCAAGGCGTTCGCGAAGGTCAACGGGGTGAAGCCGGCACTCTTCAGCGCGAACTCTGAGGGCGCCTGCCCGACCTGTAACGGCGCCGGCGTGATCTACACCGATCTGCCCACGATGGCCGGAGTCGCCACCGTCTGCGACGACTGCGAGGGGAAGCGGTTCCAGGCCTCGGTGCTGGAGTACCACCTGGGCGGCCGGGACATCAGCCAGGTGCTCGCCATGCCGGTGGCGGAAGCCCGGGCGTTCTTCGGCGCCGGCCAGGCGCGCGCCCCGGCGGCGGTCGCCATCCTGGAGCGGCTCGACGACGTGGGGCTCGGGTACCTCACGATCGGCCAGCCGCTCACCACGCTTTCAGGCGGCGAGCGCCAGCGGCTGAAGCTGGCCACCCACATGGCCGACAAGGGCGGTGTCTACGTCCTGGACGAGCCGACCACGGGCCTCCATCTGGCGGACGTGGAGCACCTCTTGGGGCTGCTCGACCGGCTCGTCGCCTCCGGGAAGTCGGTGATCGTGATCGAGCACCACCAGGCGGTGATGGCACATGCCGACTGGATCATCGACCTCGGTCCCGGCGCCGGCCACGACGGTGGCCGGATCGTCTTCGAGGGCACTCCTACCGACCTGGTCGCCGCCCGCTCGACTCTCACCGGTGAGCATCTCGCCGCCTACGTGGACGCCTGAGTCCGACCTCCCGGGCTGCCGCGATTGAGCAGATTTGGAGAAGCGCCACCCCCGGCAGGCCCCATAGCATGAGCGTCGTTCTCGTCAGACCGGCAGGGGAGGAGACTCCGATGAAGTCCAAGCAGAAGTCCGCCAGCAGCACGACCGCGGCCGAGAAGAGGTACGAGGGATTCTCGGACGATGAACGCGCCGCGATGAAGGACGCCGTTCGCGAGCAGCGCGCGGACAAGGCGGACGGCGAAACGATGGCGCTCGAGAAGATCGCCGAGATGACGGGTTCCGACCGCGACATGGCGGAGCGGCTCCACTCCATCATCACAGGCGCCGACTCCGAGATCTCACCGAAGACCTGGTACGGCATGCCCGCCTACGCCAAGGGCGGCAACACCATCTGCTTCTTCAAGCCGGCAAAGAAGTTCAAGACCCGCTACGCGACCCTGGGCTTTAGCGACAAGGCGAAGCTCGACGACGGTGACATGTGGCCGACCGAATATGCGCTGGCGAAGTTGGGCGCCGCTGAAGAGAAGAGGATCGTCGAGCTGATGAAGAAGGCGGTGAGCTGACCCCCCGCCTCTCCTGTCCGCGTATCTTCGCCGCACCAGACCACGTCGGACGGGAGGGCACCATGGACATTGGCACCGGGTACGGGCGCCCGCAGGGGACCTTCTTGGAGGAGCTCACGCTCGTCTCCCCCGGAACCCCCTGCGGGGAGTTCATGCGACGCTACTGGCAGCCGGTCGCGATGGCGCGCGATGCGACCACGACGCCGAAGCTGATCAAGGTCCTGGGCGAGGAGCTGATCCTGTTCCGGGATCGCTCAGGGAGACCCGGCCTGCTGGTCCCCCGCTGCGCTCACCGCGGCGCCTCTCTTTACTACGGCGCCGCCGAGGACCATGGCCTGCGCTGCTGCTACCACGGGTGGGTGTTCGACGCCGAGGGCTACTGCCTGGAGCAGCCGTGCGAGCCCCTGGGCGGCCTTTACCGCGACCGCGTCCGGCAGCCCTGGTATCCGCTCGTGACCTACCACGACCTGCTCTTCGCCTATCTGGGACCGCCCGACCGGAAGCCTGCGTTCCCCACCTACGACGTGTTCGAGGACCCGCTCGCGGAAGGCGAGGAGATCGTCGCCGACGACACCAGCATCGGGAGCGGCGGGCCCGTGCTGTGCGACTTCAACTGGCTGCAGCACTGGGAGAACGTCATGGATCCGTTCCATGTGCCGATCCTGCACGCGCGCTTCAGCGGCATGCAGTTCGTGGAGGACATGGCGATCATGCCGGAGGTGACCTTCTCCTACACGCCGAACGGCGTCCGCTCGGTCCAGAACCGCGAACTTGCCGACGGCTCGACGCTGCACCGGATCACCGAGGTCATGTTTCCCAACCTTCGCGTCGTAGCCGATCCAAGGCTGACGCTGGGTCGAACCGCCCAGGTCGGCTGGGTGCTCCCGCTCGACGACGAGAGCTTTCGCATCTACGTGATCGGGCGCGTCCCCGCCGGCCACGTGATAGGGAGCGGGCGGTCGACCTATGGCGGCAAGCCCTGGCATGCGCTTACCGACGCCGAGCATCGAGACATGCCCGGTGACTACGAGTCGCAGCGAAGCCAGGGAGTGTTCCAGCTTCACTCGCTCGAGAGCCTCTCGACCACCGACCAGGGCGTCACCATGCTGCGCCGCACGCTGCGGCGCCAGATCGAGCGAGTCGCGGCGGGTGAGAATCCGGCCGGCGTCACCTTCGACCCGAACCAGGCGCAGGTCAAGATCGAGGGTGGGAACTTCGTCCTCTCCGAGGCCGGCGGCAGCTGAGGTGGTGGCCGCGCTCACCCCGCGGGCGGCCGCCGCAACCCCAGCGGTCGGGGACGCCGTAGATCTCCGTCTGGTGGTCGCGCGCCGCGAGCACATCGCGGATGGTGTCGTGCGCCTCACACTGGCCGACGAAAGGGGGTCGCGGCTTCCGGCCTGGATGCCGGGGGCGCACATCGACCTCACCGGACCGACCGGCCTCGTCCGTCAGTTCTCGCTGTGCGGCGACCTCGACGACTACTGGCGGTGGCAGATCGCAGTCCTGCGCGAGCGGGACGGGGGTCGCGGAGGCTCGGTGGCCGTCCACGAAGGGATCAAGGAGGGCGACCGCGTCGCGGTGAGGGGACCCTGCAACCATTTCCGCCTCGTCGACAGCCCGTGCTACCTGTTCATCGCGGGCGGCATCGGCATCGCTCCGATCCTGCCCATGATCCAGCTGGTGGAGCGAGAGGGCCGGCCGTGGCGGCTCGCGTACGGGGGCCGGACGCCCGCCACGATGGCGTATTTGGAAGAACTGCAGGCTTACGGCGAGAAGGTGCGCGTGTTCCCGAGCCGGGTGTCCGGCCGGATGGACCTGGACGCCGTGCTCGCCGCGGAGGCGCACGGCCCGGTCGCGATCTTCTGCTGCGGGCCTCCTGGACTCATCGACGCGGTGGCGGATCGATGCTCGGGTGTCCGCTCCCGACGGCTCCGGGTGGAGCGGTTCCAGCCGATCATGGATCCCACGCTGGTGGCCCAAGGCGCCGCGTTCACCATCGACCTCGCGAGGTCGCGGCGGACGCTGGGAGTGGCCGACGGCCAGACGATCCTGGAGGCGATGGAGGCGGACGGCCTGGCACCGGCCTGCTCCTGCCGGGAGGGCGTGTGCGGCACGTGCGAAACCCACGTGCTCGCCGGCACGCCCGACCACCGCGACTCGGTGCTCGACTCCTCTGAGCAAGAAGACGGAGGGACGATGATGATCTGCGTCTCACGTTCGCGGACGCCCCGGCTGGTCCTCGACGCATGATCGCCGGCCGGCGCGCGTACGGCTTCGGTCCCGGTGCTACTTCCAGCGATCCACGTCCGCTGATCGCGATCGACGTGGACGGGGTGATCGCGGTCGACGAAGGGTCGTCAGTGCCGTTCACTCCCCACGACGTCACGGCCTGGCGCAAGTGGCGACGGAGGGTGCTGATCCCCGACGGCTCCGCCGAGGTCATCCGCCGGCTTTCCGACCATTGCGAGCTGGCGTGGGCCACGGCCTGGTCCTACAACGCGCATGAGGCGCTCCGGGAGGCGCTCTCGCTCCCTGCCGAGCCCTGGACGTTCCTGCCTGCGCAGTTCCACGCCGAGGAGGCGATCGCCGCCTACGCGGGCGGGCGGGCGTGGGCCTGGATCACGGACGCGAGCGGCGCCCCCGGACAGTCGCGGCGGCAGGGAGGGCTGATCGTGGCCGTCGACTCGCGGCGCGGTCTGCCCAGCATCGACGTCGAGGCCGTGCTCCGGGAACTCGGAGCCGGCACCTAGCTACGGCGAAGCCGGGCGCTGCCGGTCCTCCCGCTCGGTGGCGATCTCCGCCGGCTCTGCTCGGTGAACGCGCGGAGCACGCAGAATTCGTTCCCCTCGGGATCGGCGAGGACGACCCAGCTCACGTCCGTCCCCTGCCCGACGTCGACGCGACGCGCCGAGCCATTCCGGACGGGCCACCTGCGACGGAATCCCGCCAGACGGTTGGGGAGACGGAAGGTGGCGAGCGAGGTCGGGGTCAGAAAGACAGCCAAGCTCCGCGCCAGGTAGCGCCAGAATTCCTCGTCTTCGACCAGCGAGGTCACCTCGTCCTCGATCGCCAGCACCTCGATGCGGGGCTATCCGCCGCGCGAAGCTGGCGCGCCGCCTCGGCGGCAAGGTTGCGGAACTCGATTCGCTCGGCGTCCGCCGGTGACGCGGGGTCGGTGGAAACGTAGATGGAGACGGATGAAGGCCCGCGGTGCGCGAGCATGCGTTCCACCTGGGCGGAGACGGGGATGTCGGTGTGCAGCTTCATGCGTGGCTCTGCCTCCTTGGTTACCATCCTCCTTGGTGCGCGCCAGCGGCATCACGGCGAATCTCTCGGTTCCCGACATCGCCGGGGCCCGTGAGTTTTACGTGGACTATCTCGGGCTGAGCGTCGAAGGGCTCAACCTGGGCTGGGTCGCGAGGTTCCAGTCCCCTGATGGTCGAGCGGTCGTGCAGGTGGTCACCCGCGACGCAACCGCCCCCCTTGACTCGGTGATCTCCGTCCATGTCGGCGACCAGGTCGAGGCGGCGTACGAGGAAGCGCAGCGGCGCGGGTTCGAGATCGTCCATCCCCTGACGAAGGAACCATGGGGTGTCCGCCGGTTCTTCGTCCGCGCACCGGACGGCAACGTCGTCAATATCGTCAGCCACTGGGAAGACTAGCCGGCGGCGCCTCGTTGCGTTCCGCACCACCTGAGTTCCGCCGGTCGCAACTTTGGGCTGCTATGCTATCACGTTTATGGATAGCAACGGTGCCAGCGACGCGTGCCCGTGGGACGCGGACGGCAGGGCTCGCGGCGTGGCAACACCTCGTACGCGAAGCGGGCCTTACCGGGTGCTGGTGGCCGAGGGTTCGGTGATGGTCCGGCGGGCACTCGCGGGCCTTTTGAGCGGACACGAGGCGCTGGAGGTAGTCGGCCAGGCCGCTGACGCCGTCGAACTGCTCGGGTCGGCCCGCGAGCTGCGTCCGGATGTGGTCGTGGTCGACGCTCAAATTCCGGGTCGGTTCGAAGAAGTGTCCGAGGAGCTGTTGCGCGAGCTGCCCGGCGTTTCGATCCTGACGCTGAACTCGAGCGCGTCCATGTTCGACCTGTCCCGTGCCCTCGGCAGCGGAGCCAGCGGGTACGTGCTGAAGGAGGCGGAGCCCGAGGTGCTGGTAGCGGCCATCATCGCCGCGGCGCATGGGTACGCAGTGTCACCCCGATCGGTTATGCAGGACATCGGTCGCGCCTGGGAACCCACCCCTCACCAGCTGCCCAACGGGCTCTCGCCGCGCGAGTTCGACGTGCTGCGTCATCTGGCCGACGGCCTGACCACGAAGGCGCTGGCGAACCGGCTCGACATCTCGGAGAAGACGGTCCGCAACCACATCGCCAGCATGTACGAAAAGCTCGGGCTGCATGACCGGCCGCAGCTCGTTCGCTATGCCATCCGTAGGGGGTTGTCCGGGTCCCCGGAGCACGTCTGAGTGGCCCACAATGCCAGCGATGTCACCTCAA
This sequence comes from Candidatus Dormiibacterota bacterium, assembly GCA_963808785.1. GTDB lineage: Bacteria > Chloroflexota > Dormibacteria > Dormibacterales > Dormibacteraceae > CAVTSA01. The sequence goes on from CAWEGH010000001.1 coordinate 254,895, forward strand.
ACCGCTCCGGATGACAGCACGTCCCCAGCAATGCGTCAGGCGCGCTGGATCGGCGTCGCCATCGACTGCGCGGACGCGGGGCCGGTGGCGCGCTTTTATGAGCGCCTGCTCGGGTTCGAGCTAAGCGACTTCGCGCCGCCGCGATGGGCGCAGTTGCACGATCCGGCCGGAGGTGTGCACCTCAACATCCAGGGCCAGGACTGGTATGAACCGCCGACCTGGCCGGAACGCCCCGGCATGCAAGCGAAGATGCTGCACTTCGAGGTCATGGTCGATGACCTGGAGGCCGCGATCGCCAGAGCCGTGGAGGCGGGCGGCACCGAAGCGCCCTGGCAGCCCCCGGACCGCAATCCAGAACGACTCCGGATCATGCTGGATCCGGCGGGCCACCCGTTGTGCCTGTTCCTACCCGGCGAGTAGGGGACGGACAGTGCGGCCGTGGCCCAGTTACTGACGGGATAGTTCCAGCGCGGTAGCGAGCTGGTTGCGCGATGCGATACCAAGCTTGCTGTAGCTGCCGCCCAAACAGCGCCTGCGCGATTTCCCGGTTGGAGTGACCTTCGGCCGCGAGGCGGGCGACGCGAAGCTCGCTCGGGGTCAGCGCGTCCACCCCTCGAAGGCGTGGACGGCGGGGACGTGCGCCGGCGGCCGGCTCGCCACGGCAATGCAACCAGGGCCAGGAACGGCACACCGGGCGGTTCGCAGGGCGCTCGGGAGTGTCCTCCTTCGCGTGGACAATCTCGTCCTCGGCGACGACGGGCTGCTGCGTTCAAGTGGCCAGAGTTGCGGATGAGGTCGTCGGGTAGGGCCGCTCGCGAAGAGCCCGCGCGCCATCGCTGCTGCCGGAGGCAAACATTGGCCTCGGACGTTGATCTCCGCACGCGCCAACTGCCCGGGCGTTGGCCCTGGCTTCATGATGGGGCAGGGACGGGGCGACAATCAGGGAGCGACGATGCGATTTCTCAGCTACAACCTCGACAAGTGCGCGGCCGTCAGCGAGTTGCCCGACCTGGCCACGAAGCACCAGCCGGACGTCCTATGCGTCCAAGAGTGCGAGAGTGAGGGAATGCCCGGGCGACTGGGTGATCTCACACTGGTGGGCAACACCTCGGACAACCGGCTCGGACTCGCCGTCTACGTCCGCGAGGAATCCCTCTCGGTCATCGAGAGCCAAAGCTTCGCGCTGAAGCGGTCGCTCCACGAACGGATCTTCTCCCCAGCGGACGAGCGCCTCCTCGTCGTGCACCTGCGTGAGAGCAGGACGGGCCGGGAAATACTGGTCGGCTCCTTCCACGGCGCGCCGCTCACGGCGAGCAACGCGCTGCGCCGGCAGCAGATCGACGCCGCCCATGCTCGTATGCGGCAGCTTGGCGGCCAGCTCCCGATGCTCATGGTCGGCGACTTCAACTACCCCCTGTTCACGGGCGGTTTGGTCAAGCACCTGGCGGAGTCTGGCTACGAGTTAACTCGCAGCACGACTCGCACGTACCAGCGCTACGGCGTCTTGGGCGGACGTTTTGACCTCGTGACCTCCGCCGCCTTCCATGTCGGCCGCGTAGACGTGCTACGCAAAGGCGCCTCCGACCACCGCCCGATTCTCTTCGAGGCGGTACCGGCACACCTCGAGCAGATGGCATGATTCTCTTCCGCAGTCGCATGCCTGAGCGCCGGAGTCGCTGGGATCATGGGCTGACCGGACCTACGATGACTTCATGCTCTTCGGGCATCGTCCCCGACGTCGCGTCCTGCCCCGCGACATTCGGCGCGCCGACCGGCACATTGGCCGCGCTCTCTCCGCGCTTCGTACCCCGGAACCCGTCGACGCCACCCTGCTCGCTGTGTCAAGGGCGGCCGGCAGCACGCCTTTCTGGCTGGCAGTCACAGCCGCCCTGGCTCTGACCGGCGCGCGCGGGCGCGCCGCGGCGGTGCGAGGCCTGATCACTCTGGGCGCGGCGAGCGGGTTCGCCAACCTCGTCGCGAAGAAGGCAATCCGTGCCCGCCGGCCGCGAGCGCACGGCATACGGCACCGACGCTGGACGGCCCGCACGCCGCGATCGCCGGCTTTCCCCTCCGGCCACAGCGCGACCGGAGCAGCTCTTGCCGCGGGCGTCGCTATCGAGAGCCCAGCGCGCGGCGCCGCGGTTGGAGTGCTGGCACTCACCGTCGCGTACTCTCGCCTCCACCTCGGCGCGCACTTCTTCTCCGATGTCGTCGCGGGAATCCTTGTCGGCGTGGCTACCGGCGTGGCCGGCCGCCTGCTCGTGCCGCCACGGTTCTGACGCAACCCAGCGCACGGTAACGGCCGCGCGCAACGAACGCCCTTTGTCCTGACCCGCGGCGGCGCTCCCTGCACGTCGGCATACAGGTCGATACCCGGGACACACCTCGACGGCCCGATCAGGACAGCGCGCGGCAAGGTGGACTCGACCCAGCGGAGCGCCGGCCTTACCCCCGGCCAATCAGATCGCACCGAGCCCCTTGACATCCTCACCCCGCGGTCATATACTTAGTCATATGCCTAAGTATTCGGATGAGACCGGCGGCGACGCCGAGCTCGACCGGATGTTCCGGGCACTGGCGGACGGCACCCGCCGGGCGATGGTTGCCCGGCTGGTCCACGGGCCGGCCTCGGTGAGCCAGCTGGCCGAACCGTTCGGCATGGCACTGCCCACCATCGTCCAGCACCTCCGGGTGCTCGAGGAGGCGCAGATCGTGTCGTCCCAGAAGGTCGGCCGGGTACGCACGTACCTACTCGTGCCCGATGCGCTGGTCCCGGCCAACGCCTGGATCGTCTCCCACCGCCGTCCGCAGGAACGCCAGCTCGACCGCCTGGGCGACTATCTCGCCAGGCATCACCCGAAACAGGAGGACTGATATGACCGACCGCACCCAGACCCACGCCACGTTCGTGCTCGAGCGCAAGTACCCGGTTCCGGTCGACCGCGTGTGGGCCGCCTTCGCCGACCCTGAGATCAAGCGCAAGTGGTTCGGCAGCGACGACTTCGTCGACGTCAAGCGCAGCGACGACTTCGGGGTCGGCGGCGTGGTGATCGACGACGGTCGTAGCGGCGAAGGCGGCCCGCTGTCCCAGTTCCGCGCCACGTACACCGACATCCAGCACAACGAGCGGATCGTCTACACGTACGACATGTGGCTCGACGGGGCGCACGCCTCGACGTCGATCACCACGATCGTGTTCGAGCCCACCGACGACGGCGCCGGCCCGGGGACCCAGCTCACCTTCACCGAGCAGGGCGTCCACCTCGACGGTGTGCACGGTCCCGGCCCGGATGCCGCGGCCGGTCGCGAGTCCGGCACCGCCGGCCTGCTCGACGCGCTCGGGAACCTGCTCGCCGCCGTTGGTGAGCAACCTGAGGTCGGCACTAGCGGGCATCACGTTCCGCTCGATCGCCAACGCGACGGCGAGCGGGCCGAGCCCACCGAGGGCCAGCCACACCCAGGTCAACTATCGCAGTCCGAGGAGGCTTGATCGAATGGTTCCCCACGTCAACACGGACACCTTGCTGGTCGAGCTTGATCGGCGACAGCAGCAAGCCGCCATGCAGCGGCTGGCTGGCGCATGCAATCGGGGCCACAAGACGGACGCCCGGCGACTTCGCTGGGTGGTCGGGACCCTCCTCCTTCAAATCGGCACTCTGGTGTTAGGGGACGAGGGACTCGTGCGTTCCAATGCCACCAGCGGCGGATGATGTCCCGAGCCGGTTCCGGATGGCGGGGGTGGTCGGGAAGCCGGAATCGAACCCGGCACTCCTTGGCCCCCAGCCAGGTGCGCCGGCGGATTAACTCGCGTCGATCCAAGCAGAGGCGGCGTCGAAGGCAGAGCCCGATTGGCCGAATCGCACGTCAGACTGCCTACTGGCGCCGAGCCATGCCTCGCTCAAATAGCAAACCGTGCAGGCCCAAAAGCTCCTCGGGAGACCACGAACTGAACTTGGTTTCCGACAGCGTGATCTTCCCGAGAGCCCACGTGCACTGGGGATGGCTGGCGGCAGCCGCGACGAAGGTACGGCGCGGTGCACCGGGGGCGCGGTGGTGACGTCATTCGACCGGATTGTGGTGCTCTTCAACCCGGCCAGTTCGGGACCCTCGGAGAAACTCGCTGGGGAACTGCGTAGGGACCTGGCCGGCCGGTTTCCCACGATGCCGGTGAGCGTGTCACCCACCCGACAAGCCGGCCATGCCCGCGACCTGGCCCGGGACGCGGCCCAGATGTGTCGGCCGAAGTCTCCGCAATTCCCCGCGCGGACCTCCGCCCCGTCGAAGCTAGACGCGCGCCTTAGCGCGTGGAGCGCGGGGATGGTCGGGCGCGAGCCACGCTCCCGCGGCGGCGGTCGAGCCATCGTCGCAGCACAAGGCCGACCACGATCCAGCCGCCCAGCGCGGTCACGATCCAGACGATGATCGGCGCCACGATCCACGCCGTCGCGCCATCGATGGTCAGGCCACCCGAGAACCGGCTTGCCAGGAAGAGCGCAAGCAGCGTGCTGACCAGGCCGATACCCCCGAGCATGGCCGAGGCATACTTGCGGGCCATGTTAAAGACGAAGGGGGACAGGATCGCCTGAGCCGCCGCGAACACCAGCACGGCGACTACGAAGCCCCGCGGCTGCACGTGAACCCCCGGGATCACCGCGGCCGCGACGAGCAGCGCGATCCCGGCGAGCACGACTGTGGCGACCAAGTTGATGGCGAAGCGGATCATGTGCTGGCAACTCTCGTCTTGGCCACTCCCACCTCGGGTCGTGGGACGACTGCACGGGCAGTATATCCGCCGCGTGCGCGGTCGCTCGACCGCCCGGACCGGCCTGGGCAAAACCGGCACGGGCGCGTGCTCGGAGGATCCCAGACGTCGGTGCCGAGATCCGAGGCACTGGCATGGAGTTGGGGAACCCTCGTGCCTAGCGCAGCCGCTCGACCTTGAGGTCCTCGAAACGTCTGACGCCTTCCCCCTCGGCCCACACCAGGAAAGGCCAGATCATGTAGTCGTAGTGAGCCAGCGTGTTCGGCGACGCCCGGTTGCCCATGCGGTCTAGCGGAAAGTGCTCGTACCCGCCTCCAACAGTGACTTCCGCGCCGGCCCGCCGGCGCCCTCGACGACCCCAGCGACCCCTTCACACCCGTCATCCTGACCACCTCCAAGGTGGCAGGGCAGCCCAACCCACTTGGCACCCGCCTTTCCGGCGAGGTTCCCACGGGGCGCTAAATCGACGCCCACGGGAAGCCAAGTGGGCCGGATCGAATTCGCCGGGAGCCTCTGACGAACGGATGGTCGGGGAGCCGGGATTCGAACCCGGGGCCCCTTGGCCCCCAGCCAAGTGCGCTGCCGGACTGCGCTACTCCCCGACGCGTCGCCTCTGTGCTGACGGCAGCACGCTCGAGGCAGAACGCGATCATACCCGAGCGCCCCGGCCCCGGTGATTCAGGGACCCGCGGTGCCCTCTACCCGCCCAATCCCCTCAGTGAGCCGAGCCCTCCACCCGAACCAGACGAACGGACCCAAATCTCTCGCGAACCCCCAAACCCGCCACCGGCGACGAGCAGCGCCAAAATAGCCTCATAACCAAGGAGGTGCTTTGACCGACACCCTCAACGTCCAGGACGCACCGATCCCGCCCTACCGGCGGCGCATCCTCGACCCGCACGGGCGGCTGGTGGCGGGCGCCGAACCCACACTGACCGAGGCCCAGACCATCGAAGCCCTGCGCTGGATGCTCTTCTCCCGCATGTTCGACGCGCGCGCCACCGGCCTTCAGCGCCAGGGGCGGCTGGGGACCGTCTCCCCCGTGAAGGGGCAGGAGGCGTCCGTGATGGGCGTCTCGATGGCGCTCAACCCCGACATCGACTGGATCTTCCCCTCCTACCGGGAGGTGCCGGCGGTGCTGCGCCACGGCATCCCGGCCGGCGTCTACCTGGCCGCGCTGATGGGGAAGGTGATGGCCGGGCGGACCCCGGAAGGCGTCAACGCGCTGCCTACCCAGGTAGCGCTGGCGACCCAGATCCCGCAGGCGGTGGGTCTGGCCTGGGGGCTCAAGCTGCAGGGCAAGCCCGGGGTCGTGGTCCCCTTCCTCGGCGAAGGTGCGGCCAGCGAGGGCGACGCCCACGAGGCGATGAACCTGGCGGGCGTGAAGCGAGCTCCCGTCGTCTTCGTCATCCAGAACAACGGGTGGGCGATCTCGACCAGCGGAGCGCAGCAGTCGGCCGGTGAGCTCTACCGCCGTGCCGAGGGCTACGGTTTCGGGGGCGTCCAGGTCGACGGCAACGACCTCTTCGCCGTCTACCAGGCGGCGCGCGACGCGGTTGCCCGAGCGCGCCGGGGCGAGGGTCCGAGCCTGATCGAGACCATCACGTACCGGCTCAGCTTTCACAACACCACCGACAACCCACGGGCGTACCTCCCCGACGGGTGGCTGGAGGAGGCGGAGCAGCTGGACCCGATCACACGCCTCACCACGTATCTGCGCGGCACCGGCCTCTGGAGCGACGCCGCCGAGGAGGCCATGACGGGCGAGATCCGAGAGGAGCTCGACGCGGCCGTGGAGTGGGCGGAGTCCCAACCGGCCTCACTGCCGGAGGACGTCTTCAACTTCGCCTACGTGACCCCGCCCGAGCGCCTGCGCCGGCAGCGCAAGGAGCTGCTCGACTTCCTGGAGACGCAAAAGCACGATGCCTGAGCTGAACGTGATCGAGGCCATCCACGACGGCCTCGCCTACGAGATGCGGCGCGATGAAAAGGTCCTCTTGCTGGGTCTCGATGTGGGTCGTCTGGGAGGCGTCTTCCGCGCCAGCAAGGGTCTGATCGACGAGTTCGGCCCCGAACGGGTGGTCGACACGCCGCTGGCCGAGGGGTCGATCATCGGCTCCTCCATCGGTCTCGCCATGTCGGGCATGAAGCCGGTGGCCGAGATCCAGTTCCTCGGTTTCACCCACCAAGCGTTCCACCAGATGGCGGGGCAGCTGGCGCGGACACGGTTCCGCAACCGCGGCCGGCGCACCGCTCAGGTCACGGTACGGGCTCCCTTCGGCGGCGCGGTCCGGACGCCGGAGTTCCACCCCGACGCCATCGAAGCCCAGTATGTGCAGGCTCCCGGTCTCAAGATCGTCTGCCCCTCCACGCCCGGCGACGCCAAGGGTCTGCTGTTGGAGGCGATCCGGGACCCGGACCCGGTCCTCTACCTGGAACCGCAGCGGCTGTACCGCAAAGGACGGCAGGAGGTCCCCGCCGGGGACTACACGGTGCCCTTCGGCGAGGCGCGGATGGCCCGCGCGGGTGACGACGTGACCCTGATCGCCTGGTCGGCGGCCGTCGATCTGGCGCTGTCGGCGGCGGACCAGCTGGCCGAGGAGGGGATCGATGCCGGCGTGCTGGACCTCCGTACGCTGGTACCCCTCGACCTGGAACTGCTGACGGGCGAGGTGGCACGCACCGGGAAGGCGATCGTCATCCACGAGGCTCCGCTCACGGGCGGGTTCGGGGCCGAGATCGCGGCCACACTTCAGGAGGAGTGCTTCTTCTCGCTCGACCAGCCGGTGCGGCGCGTCACGTCCTGGGACACGCCCTACCCGCCCGGGCCGCTCGAAGACTGGTACCTCCCGTCGGTGGCCCGGGTGGTGGCGAAGGCGCGCGAGACCGTCAACGCTTGAGCCACCTTCCGGACCAGGCCGCGAGGGGAGCCGGATCTTGGCCCCTCAGCTGAGCGTGCCCAACAGTCGCAAGACTCGCTGGGGGTCGAGCGGCAATTCGGACACCACCGCGGAGGGGTTGACCGCCCGAACCGCTTGTTCGACCGCCGATGAGATCGCGGCCATGACCGGAAGGGTTCCGCTTTCACCGACGCCTTTGATGCCTTCGGGATTCGACTCGGTGCCCTGGGCGTGGACCTCGTGCAGCTCCGGGACCGGCACCTCGCCAGATGACGCGATCGTGTAGTCGAGAAAGCTGGCGGTGAGGCACGTGCCTTCGCCGTCGTTAGCGGTCCGGCCGCCGGTGCCGTCTCAAGGTCGTTGACACCGATCTCATTCGGTTGCGCTCGCATTCGTCACCTCGCCGCGCGGCCCTGGTTGTGAAGCCAGAGCGCGCCGAATCGCGGAATCGCGTGGAGAAACTTCCCGTACGGAACCGTGAGGAACAGCGCCGCCACGCCACCCAGATGAAAGATGAGAAGTGGGCCCATCGCCCTCGTGTCACGGAGCGCCAGCAGCAGCAGTCCCGTGATCGCGATCCAGAGCAGCAGACCAAGGAAGCTGAGGCTCAGGGCGCGACTCACCGGACTCGCCAGCGTGCGGTCGAACTCCCGCTCGCGGGCACGGAGGAGGAGCAGTCCACCGCCGCCGACGATCAAGAGGATCCCGCCCGCCGTCCCCAGGAGCACCGGAGCACTCCAGAACGGGTAAGGGGGAAGGATCCCCAAGACGTGCTGCTCGAACGCGGCGATGCTGGTGGACGCGAAAGCGAGGGCGAACCCACCCACCACCGCCTGGTGGAGCATCCGCCGGGCCTGCGAAGGCGAATTGGCGTCCGGGTAGTAGCACCCTCCGCCGCCGCCCCCCAGGTAGCGCAGCCCGAGCACCTCGCGCAGCGCGGTCCAGTAAGACCGCGGTTGCAGGAGCTGCCGAGCCGTTCCCCCCATGACAGTCCAGAACCGCCAGAAACACGCGACCAGAACGAGCAGCGGTACCAGACCCAAAATCAAGCCGCCGCCTGTCATCACCGATTGGCCGATCACCTGATAGAACGCGCCCGGTCCTGACCGCGCAAGCCCAATTCCGCCAATGCCGGTACCCACGGCAGCAGCTGCCAACGCAGCCAGGGTGCCGGCAGTGACAGCAATCGCTGCCGTGCGCCAGGGACGGGCGAGGGCGCCGCGCAGCAAGCCCGGCCAGGCGAAGGCCTGGTAGCTCGCCGTTCTGGCATCACTGAGCAGTTCGGGGATGTTGACCCCGAACTCGTGCGGCGGCGCGTACATGCAAGCCTGATAGCACGCACGGCACTCATGACACAGGTTGGAAAGCCGTGTCAGTTCACCGATCCCGATGGCCGGCATCTGCTCCGCGGCGGGGAACACCGGACAGTATCCCTCGCAATAGCGGCAGGAGTTGCAGACCGAGAACTGCCAGTCGGCCCCCTCGAGCAGGTCAAGCAATTCGGGCATACCGTGCGGCCTCCTCCCCCGCGACCCGACCGAACACCGAACCGATGGTCAACCCGAACCCGGCCAGGTAGCCCGCGCGCAGGACGTTCCCCGCCATGATCTCACCCGCCGCGAAGACGTTCGACCACTTGCTGCCGTCGTGGCGAACGACTCGCGCGGCATGGTCGACGCCAACGGCCAGATACGTGAAGGTGACACCAGGCCGCATCGGGTACCCGTAGTACGGCGGCCGATCCAGGCGCCTGGCCCAGTTGCTTTTCGGTGGTGCGAGGCCGCGAGTCGCGAGGCCGTCAAGCTGCTTGGCGTCAAACCTGCCCTCCCCCTTCACCGCGGCGTTGAACGTGTCGACGGTCCGGGTCAGTGCCGTTGCGTCCAGTTCCAGTTGACGGGCCAGCTCGGCGATGGTTTGGGCCTTGTATGGGGGATAAAGCGGCGGGAGGAACTGACCCCACGACTGTGAATCGAAGATCGAATACGCGATCTGATCGGGCTGAAATGCAACGAGCCCACCCCACCGGGCATATCGTTTTGGCCACAGTTGCTCGCCCTCGTCGTAAAACCGCTCAGCTCGATTGTTGACGACGATGCCGAACGGGATCGAGTCCACGCGCGTGACAATCCCACCTTCATAACGAGGGGACCGCGCATCACAGGCGACACAATGGAATCCCTGTGGATTGCCCCGCTTCATGGCGCCTCGTGCCAGCAGCAGCGAGAGGACCAGACCGTCATTGGCGCGACTACCGCGAACCTGATAGTTGTCGGCTGCGGCGCCCCAGGACTCGCGTAGCCAGTCCAGGTTGGCCTCGAACCCGCCGGACGCGAGCACGACCGAGCGCGCGGAGACCCAGTGCTTGCCATCGGATTGCTCGACCAGAGCGGCAGCGAAGCGGCCCTCCTCGAACCGCAGATCGCACACCTTCGACTCGTACCTGATCGCCACACCCGATTGCTCCGCCCGCGCGTAGTAGGCGTTGAGCATCGCCTTGCCGCCGCCGAGGAAGAACCGATTGGTCCGCGAGAGCTGCAACGTCCCGCTCAGTGGGGGTTGCCAGCGGATGCCGTGAGCTTCCATCCACCTCGGGAGCTCGCGGGAGCGAGCGATCGTGAACGATGCCAGGTCGAGATCAGTGCCTTCCCGCGTGACTTCGAGCAGATCCTCCAGGAACTCTTGGTCGTCGTATTCCGGTCCCGCGACGCGCACGTCACGGGTGTACTTGCTGTTGCCACCCCGCCAGGGCAACGGGGTGCGCTCGAGCACCAACACTCGCGCACCGCGATCCGCCGCGCTCAATGCCGCGCACAGACCGGCGTTGCCTCCGCCCACCACCAACACGTCGGGCGCGTCGGGCATTGTCCCGGCCTCGGGACTCAGGCTGGCGTCGCCGGCACTCCGTTGCGCGCGATCACCTCCCGATACCACTCGAAGCTGGCCTTGGGGATGCGCCGCTGCGTCGGATAGTCGACGAAGACAAGGCCAAACCGTCGCGAGTAGCCGAGCGCCCACTCGAAGTTGTCGAGCAGCGACCACACGAAGTACCCGCGAAGGTCGGCGCCCTCCGCGATCGCACGCCGGGCAGCCCGGAGGTGGCCATCCAGGTAACCGATCCGGCGGTGATCGACCACCCGGCCCTCCTGGTCGGCGTAGTCGTCGGCCCCCATGCCGTTTTCGGTCACATAGAGCGGACGGGGGCCGTACTCGCGGTGGACCCGGACCAGGAGCTCGTGCAAAGCATCGGGCTCGATGGTCCAGCCCATCGGCGTGGTCTCCAGCTGCAGCGGCCAGACGTCGGCGGCGCCCAGGTCATCCGAAAGCGCGCGGTCCTGGGCCTCCGGCGAGCCTCGTCGCCCGGCGTTGTACGCGAGGCCGGCCGGGGCCACGCCCTCGCGGAGCGTCGCCAGTCCGATCACGTTCCGCGGGTTGTAGTAGTTGATGCCGAGGAAGTCGGTCGGCTGCGAGATGGTCTCCAGGTCGCCCGCCTGGACCACCGACAGGCCAGGCTCCCGGTTCAGGTAGTGCCGCTCCATGTCCTCGGGGTAGTGACCCTTGAAGAGCGGGTCCAGGAAGAGCCGGTTCAGGTTGCCGTCCACCAGACGCTGCGCCGAGCGGTCGGCCTCGGTATCGCCGTATGCGTGCACGGGAGAGAGGTTCAGCGTGATGCCGACCCGCGCCTCCCGCGCCAGCTCCGCCCGCAGCCGCTGCACCGCCAGGCCGTGGCCGAGGAGCAAGTGGTGGGAGGCGGCCAGTGCCTGGCCGATGTCGGTACGGCCGGGCGCGTGGCGACCGGTCGCGTAGCCGAGCCAGGCTGCCACCCAGGGCTCGTTGACCGTGATCCAGAGATCGACCGAGTCACCGAGCGCCCGGGCCACGATCTCGGTGAATTCGGCGAAGCGCTCGGCGGTCTCGCGAGCCGGCCAGCCTCCTGCGTCCTCCAGCGGCTGGGGCAGATCCCAGTGGTAGAGCGTCAGCGCGGGCAGGATGTTGCGGTTCCGCAGGCCGTCGACCAGCCGGCGGTAGAAGTCGACACCGGCCTGATTCGGCGTCCCGCGTCCGCTGGGTTGGATCCGGGGCCAGGCGACCGAGAACCGGTATGCGCGGAGGCCCAGCCGCGCCATCAGGTCCAGGTCTTCTTCCAGGTGGTGGTAGTGGTCGTCGGCGATGTCGCCGGTGTCACCGTTGACGACGTGGCCCGGCGCGTGGCTGAAGGAATCCCAGATCGAGGGACCACGGCCGTCGGCCTCCGCGGCCCCCTCGATCTGGTAGCTGGCGGTCGCGGCGCCCCAGAGGAATCCCTCCGGAAACACCTCCGCTCCTGACTGGTCGGTGTCTGTCATCACGTCGTCCTGCCTCACCGCTCGGAGGTGAAGGCGGCGTCGAAGGCCGCAGCGGGAAGCTCGAAGTCGAAGTGGCGGAGGAACTGCAACGCCTCCGGTGCCCCCACCAGACGATCCATCCCGGCGTCCTCCCACTCGACCGAGTAAGGCCCCTCGTAGCCGATCGCGCGCAGCACCCGGAACAAAAGCTCCCAGGGTACGTCCCCCCGGCCCGCGGAGACGAAGTCCCAGCCCCGACGCGGGTCCCCCCAGGGGAGGTGCGAGGCGAGCCGGCCGTTGCGTCCGTCGAGCCGCCGCCGGGACTCCTTGCAGTGCACGTGGTAGATGCGATCCCGATAGGTGAGCAGGAACGCCGCCGGGTCCAGGTCCTGCCATACGAAGTGGCTGGGGTCGAAGTTGAGTCCGAACGCGGGCCGGTGGTCGACCGCCTGCAGGGCCCGCTCCGTGGTCCAGAAGTCATAGGCAATCTCGCTCGGATGCACCTCATGGGCGAACCGGACGCCTTCCTCGTCGAACACGTCCAGGACGGGTCCCCAGCGCTCGGCGAAGTCCTGGAACCCCCGCTCGATCATGGCGGCGGGCGTGGGCGGGAACATCGCCAGCGTGTACCAGATCGAGGAGCCGGTGAACCCGGTCACCGTCCGCACCCCGAAGGCGGCCGCGGCGCGGGCGGTGTCGGCCATCTCGGCGGCCGCCCGGCGCCGCACTCCCTCCGGGTCGCCGTCGCCCCAGATCCGGGCCGGCAGGATAGCGCGGTGCCGCTCGTCGATCGGGTGGTCGCAGACCGCCTGCCCGACGAGGTGGTTGGAGATGGCCTGGCAGGTGAGCTGGTAGCGCTCCAGCAGCCGGCGCTGGCCGTCCACGTAGCCGGGCTCGCTCACCGCACGGTGCACGTCGAAGTGGTCGCCCGAGCTGGCCAGCTCCAGGCCGTCGTATCCCCATCCGTGCGCCAGCTCGCACACGCGCTCCAGCGGCAGGTCGGCCCACTGGCCGGTCATCAACGTGAAGGTTCGGCTCATGACGCTCCTCGGTAGCTCGGATCAGGACGCGACCGGCGTCCGGCACCCACCCTCGCGCGCGCTCTCCTCCACCGCGGCGAGCACGCGCTGAACCCGGAGGCCGTCGGCGAAGGTGGGCGCGACCGGGGTGCCCGCGGCGACGCCGGCCAGCAGGTCGCGAGCCTGGTGCACGAAGGTGTGCTCCCAGCCCAGCACATGGCCGGGCGGCCACCAGGCGGAAAGGTACGGGTCGTCGGGCTCGGTGACCAGGATGCGGCGAAAGCCGGCGTGCGGCTGTGACCGCTCGTAGACCTCCAGCTCGTTGAGCCGCTCCAGGTCGAAGCGGAGTGCGCCCTCCTGCCCGTCCAGCTCCACCCGGAGTGCGTTTTTGCTGCCGGTGGCGAACCGGGTGGCCTCGAAGGAGCCGATGGCGCCGCCGGAGAGCGAGGCCGAGAACAGCACCGCGTCATCCACCGTGACCGGCTCGCGCGCGCCGCCCGCGCCCGGGCGCTCCTTCACGAAGGTGGCGGCGCGTCCCGCGACCTCGACCAGGCGCTCCGCGGTCAGGTACTGGACCAGGTCGACGATGTGGGCGCCGAGATCGCCCAGGGCGCCCGAACCGGCTTCCTCGCGCCGGAGCCGCCAGGCCATAGGGGCGTCGGGGTCGACCAGCCAGTCCTGCAGGTAGACCGCTCGCACCTGGCGCAGCGCGCCGAGCGTGCCCGCCGCCACCAACTGCCGCGCCAGCGCCAGGGCTGGAATCCGCCGGTAGTTGAAGGCGACGGTCGCGACCACCCCCGGGGCCGCTTCGGCCGCGCGGACCATCTCCTCCGCCTCCGCCACGGTGTTCGCGAGAGGCTTCTCGCAGAGCACGTGCTTGCCGGCCTCGAGGGCTGCGATCGCGATCGGGGCGTGGGTCGTGCCCGGCGTACAGATATCGACCAGGTCGACGTCGCCGCGAGCGATCAGGACCTGCCAGTCGGTTTCGGACGCGGCCCAGCCCAGGCGCCGCGCCGCGACCTCGGTCGCGGCGGCATCGCGGCCGCAGATCGCCGCCATGCGGGGCTCCACCGCCACGTCCGGCTGGTGCTGGATCGTGCGCCACGCCTGCGAGTGGGCGCGCCCCATGAAGGCGTACCCGACCATCCCCACGCCAACCGTCCTGGAGGCGCTCATCGGGCCGCGGGGGCGAAGCCGTGCGCGCGGAGCCAGCCGGCGCTGTCCCGGACCGCGGTCAGGACGTCGGTCGCGCACTCGTCGAGCTCCACGACCTTCCACTCCACGGCGGGGGCGGCGGCGATGATCTCGGCGATCGGCATCACGCCGGTGCCGACCGCGGACATCGGCGACTCCGGTTTGTCGGCCGGACCGTCCTTCAGGTGGAGGTAGCGGACCCGTTCGCCGAGGCGGCCAAGCAGGGCGACCACGTCCTGGCCGCCGACCGCTGCCCAGTACGTGTCCACTTCGAGCAGGATGTCTGGATCGAGCGCGTCCGCGAACAGCTCCAGGGCGGAGCGCCCGTCCACCTGCACCATTTCGAACCAGTGATTGTGATACCCGACGCGCAGACCTTCGGCCGCCGCCTGCCGCCCCAGGTCGTTGACCTGCCCCGCGAGCCTGCGCACCTCGGCGGCGTCGCCCCACCCGTCCCACTTGAGCAAAGGCAGGATCAGAGTGTCGGTGCCGAGAGCACGGGCGGCGTGAATCCACTGCTCCAGTCCGTATCGCTCCACGTTGGCGTGGAGGCCGCAGACGCGTAGGCCCGCCTGGTCCAGCTCGGTTCTGAGCTGCGAGGCAGCCGCGGGATCACCGAACGGTTCGACCGCGCCGTAGCCCGCCTCGGCCAGCGCCTGCAGCAAGGCCGGGCGTTCAGCCGGGGCGGTGTTCCGGAACGTGTACAGCTGGACCGCCAGGGGGTTGGCGCTCGACATCTTGCACTCCTCCACACTCAATGGGCGGCCGCCGGCGCCCCAGCTGGTTCACCACCTTCGGCGTTGCCCGGGGCCGGCGGACACCGGGAAGGGGACCATCTCATAGAGTGCACGCATCTACGTGGCGGCTGCGCGGATCGGGGCGGGCCGTCTGCCAACTCGGGCCCGGGTTGTCGTCAGTGTCCGAGTTCCGGCACGATCGCCGTGTACATCTTCCGCATTCGAGAAGGAGAATTGTCCATGATCCAAGGGCTCGGCCACGCCGCCTTTCGCATCCGCGACCTGCAGCGCACGCTCGACTTCTACTGTGGGACGCTCGGGATCCAGGAGGCGTTCCGCCTCGATCGCGAGGGAGAGCCGTCGCCCTGGATCGTGTATCTGCACGTCGGACCCAACCAGTTCCTGGAGCTCTTCCCCAACGGCGAGCGCGAGGTGAAGCCGCGCAGCCGGGCCACCGGCTACAGCCATCTCTGCCTCTTGGTTGACGACCTGCGGGCGGTGGCGGAGAAGCTCGCGGCCAAGGGGGTCCGTATCACGAGCGGCCCCAATGAGGGCGCCGACCACAACTGGCAGGCGTGGATCGACGACCCTGACGGCAACCCGGTCGAGCTGATGCAGATCAGCCCCGATTCACCGCAGGCGGCGGCCGACCGGCGCCGCTAGGCCCGCGGCCGCGGATCGCTCAGAAGGGGTTCCACCAGGGCTTCGGCGAGCCCCCCGTGACCAGGAACGACGCCGCCTCCGTCAGCACGTCCCCCTCGATCGTGATCGTGTACCGGCCCGGCTTCAGATTCGAGGTGTCCACCTTCACCTGAACCGTCCCCTGGTCGTTCGGGCGGCCGATCGTCACCGCCGGGTGGACGTTCTGACCGGCGGCGTTGGTGACCGCCGCCCCGATTGTGTCCCAGGGCTGGCCCGGTGTGTTCGAGGAAGGCGAGGCGGTGGCGCCGCCCCGGTCCGATCCGGGCTGCCCCTTCAGTGGGGGGTAGGCGCCGAATCCGTCCCTGATCCTGGTGCCGTTGGGCGTGGCGCCCGGGATGAAGCCCTTGCCGGTCACCACCAGCTGGTCGCCTTCAGGCAGAGACCGGGCGGAAAGTGAGACGCGCCGCTCCAGCTTCGACAGCTGCGCCGCCGCCGCCACCGCGGGGAGGGTGTTCACCGTTTTCGCCAGCGTGCGCACGAAGGTAGGCGCCCAGATCGTGCCCCACCCGGCGGCGATGGAGTAGCCGGGACCGGTCGAATACCCGTTGACGCCGAGCGTGGAGTTGGTCTGGCCCGACTGGATGGCCACGATCCCGGCCGCGGTCCCCTTGGACCCCATGGCGTAGAGCGCCGGATTGATCGTCCCCAGGTCACCGGTCTTCATCTGCGTGGCGATGGCGAGGATGCCGGCCAGGGTGGGGGACGCCTGTGAGGTCCCGTCGTCGGAGTCCAGGGTGATGTCCGGATAGGCACGCCCGTGGACCTTGGCCAGGGCCGGGATCCCATCCTGCCAGGCGGGCTTCGGGTACAGCTTCGAGATGCCCGCGCCGCCGGCGTCCTGGACACTGTTGAGACCGCCCGGCGCGGTCCAGAAGGAGTCGGGGGCGGTGCGGCCGCCCGGGTTGCCGAGGCCCGGGTTGGGGATGCTGCCGCCTACGGCCGTGACCCAGGGGCTATCGACGGGGTGTCCCGCGGTGACGCCCACGTTCGGGGTGCACTGGCCGGTTTCGTTGAGGAGCTGCGCCTCGGTGGGCCCGCAATCGCCGGCGGCGAAGAGGACCGGGACGTTCTGGGCGGCGGCGTCGAGCAGGGCCGGGTCCAGAGAGTGGATCGCCGCCGAGGCGCTGACGCCCTTGTTCTCGGGGTCGTTGACAAAATTGGCCTCGCCGTCGCCCTCGGAGACCGAGATCACGTTGGCGAGGTGATGGTCCGCGACGTACTCGATGGCCTGTGCGATCTGCGGCCAGCCCTGCATTCCCAACGTCTCAACCACCGGGGTGGTGACGAAGAGGATGTGGGCGTAGGGCGCCATGGTGTGGATCGACTCCGCGTCGAGCTCATCCTCGGTCGGATCGCAGAGACTCTGGACGTCACAGGTGGAGCCGGGAGTGGCAGCCGGATAGGTGATCTGTGTCAGGCTGGCCGGCGGCAGGCCCAGCGTCTGGTCGTACTGCTGCAGCACCGAGCTCAACGTGTTGTCAGGGTTCGAAACGATGTAGGCGACTGTGGTGCCGGCGCCGTCCCAGCCCACGCTCCAGAGCTGTTCCAGCCCGTAGTCAAGAACGTCGTACTGGGCGGTCCAGTTGGCCCACTGCTGGTCGTTCAGGAGCAGCCCCTGACCATCCGCCACCCTGGACTCGATCTGGTTGTAGAAGGCGGTCGTCGCCGCGATCCGCTCCGCCGCCGGCGGAGCCGCGGCCAGCGTGCGATCCCAGGCGGGCAGCACCTGCCGGGTGGTGGGAGCCGCCCGCACCGCCAGCGGGAGAATCGCCACGGCGATCAGGGTGAGCAGGGCGGCGGCGGCGAGGGCCCGAGACCGGACGGACGGGTTGGCACGCATTCGACGCAACGGTACCGCGCACGCTTGCCAGGCTCCGGTCAGGATCGGTCGGCGGCCTCCTGACGCAGCCACATGATGGCTTCCCTGACCCCGGGTTGATCGGGGTTGTGGGAGAGCGCGCGGGCGATCAGCAGCCAGTCCGCCGGCCCCAGCACGCGGGCGCCGCTGGTCTCCAGAAAGAACCGCGCCAGCCGCCGCTTCCTGGGGCCGACGCCGGTCAGGCGCAGCGCCGCCGATCCTCCCGCCACGCGAGGATCGCCGACCACGACGGAGGCGGACTCGACGGCGGCGAGATCCACCTGGAAGACGCCGTCGAACAGGGTGAACCCGCTCAATACGTCGCCCTGCAGGGCCGGGTAGTCCGCCGATTGGAGCACGAAGCGTAGGAGCAGGAAGTCGAGCAGGCCGCCCCCGACGGCGAACAGCGCCAGGATCCCCCAGCCGGCCCCCGTGAAGCGGCCGGTCAGGTTTCCCACCAGGCTGATCAGGGCGCCTCCGCCCGTGATGACCAGGACCGCGATCGCGAGCACTCGCTGCAGAAGTCGCACCCGGCGCGGCAGCGGGCGGCCGAGGAGGATGCGCTCGCCGCCCACCGTCCGCCTCATCCTGCCTGCCCGGGACCGGGGTCTACTCCGGCGTGTGGCAGACCGCCTCGACGTTGTTGCCGTCCGGGTCTCGCACGAAGGCCGCGTAGTAGCCGGGGTGGTACTCGGGCCATTCCCGCGGCTCGTGAAGCACCTCGGCCCCCTGGGCGGTGGCGGCGGCGAAGAATGCCCGGACCGCCTCCCGCGTCCCGGCGGTGAACGCGACGTGGCTCTCGCGGAAGCCGTCGCCGGTCGCCTGCTTCCCGATCCAGAAGTCGGGGCTGGGAGAGACGCCATACCCGATGGCCATCTCACCGAAGTCCATCGCGCGCCCGCCCCCCAGCGGCGCCAGGACGGCGTCGTAGAAGGCCGCGCTCGCGGGCATGTCCGCACATTGCAGGGAGAGGTGATCGATCACCTCCCCATCCTGCGCCTCTGCGTAATCCCCGTTTCGCGCGCAAGGGGTGCCATTTCGCTCCGAATGGGCACCGTTCCGTGCGAAACGGGGTTACTGGGGAGGCGGGTCGGGCTGGCAGGAGGGGCAGAAGTAGGTGAAGCGGGCGAGCGAGCCCTGCCGGCGGACCTCGATGCGAGTGCCGCATCGGGGGCAGGGGCGGCCACCGCGGCCGTGGACGGCGGGGGCGGCGTGACCGGGGAAGCGACGCCCGAATCCCCGACCGACGAGGTTGAGGCGAAGCGAGGCGGCGGCGTACGCGTAGAGGTCGCCGAGCGCCGCGTCGTCGAGCTCACCCAGCGGCTGCCAGGGGCTCCGCCGCTTCGCCCACAGGGTCTCGCAGCGATAGACGTTCCCGATCCCTGCCGCCACCCGCTGGTCGAGCAGCAGCTCGCCGAGCGGCGTCCGTGGGTCCGCGGCCCGCGCCCGCCGCACCACCGCGGCCAGGTCCGTGTCGGCGGCCAGCAGATCCGGCCCCAGGCCCCGCAGCGACTCCTCGGGCCGGCGGGTCACCTCCACCGTGGGCGCCAGGAAGCAGACCGCGACCCACTCCCCGGTCTCGAGGACCAAACGTGCCTGCCAGGCGGGTTTCCGCCATCGCTCGCCAAGCCGGAAGACCCACCAGCTGCCCTCCAGACCGAGATGGGTGCGCACCGCCCAGCCGCCCTCGAAGCGGATCACGAGATGCTTCCCGATCGCGTCGACGGCTTCGATCCGGCGGCCTTCGAGCCCGGTGTGCGACGAACGCTCGACCACCTGTCCCAGGATCCGGATCCGGAGGGCGGCGGCGACCCGCCAGATGGTGTCGCCTTCGGGCACGCCTGGTCCGGGTCAGCGACCCGCAGGTACGGCCCAGGCGACCAGGCCGCGCGGCGTGGTTCCGAACCCGGCCTCGCGCATGACCGGCTCAAGGCGCGACGCGTGGGGCGGCTCGCCGTCGATACGCTGCACCTCGACTTTCCCGGCGCGGGTCGCCACCCGACGGAGTTCGGTGACCTGCCGCACCGTGATCTCGCCGCGGGTCCAGAGCGTGCGCCCGCCGCGCTCCAGGTAGAGGCGCAGGTCACCCTCCTCCAGTACGACGTAAGCGCCGGCCACCCGGGCCAGATGCGGCACCGGGGCCTCGCCGTCCGGGGATTCCGCCGCCGGCCAGGGGAGGACCGCCCCGAACGGGTTGGCGGGGTCGGTGGCGGCGACGGCGGTCACCTCGCCGTCCGGCTCCCGGTGCGCCCGCAGCCGCTCGATCGCACCCGGCATCGCAAACTGCGACCCGCCCAGCCCCTCCACGAAGTAGCCCCGCCGGATCCGTCCCGACTCCTCCATCGCCCGCAGCACCGGATAGAGGGACGCGAATCCACCCGGCAGACCTTCCGCCAGCACCGCCTCGCGGGCGAGGATGCCGTAGCGCTCGAGCAGGGAGGTGGCCCGTGCCAGCGCAACCTCGGTGGGCCGTACACCGTCCCCGCCAAGGGCGCTCACCAGTGACCAGCGACCGGCGGCGCGGGGATTGACGGGGTTGGCCCGCATCGGGTGCGGGGGCGGCCGGCGGCGGGGTGCGGTGCCCACGCGCAGGGGCCCGAACGTGTCGTTGGTCACCTCGCCCGCCCAGACCAGGTCCCACAGCGCGTCCAGCAGCTCATCCTCCGGCGCCCGTACCGCCTGCCAGAGCTCGCGGAAGAAGGACGCGCCCCGCGCGCGAAGGTGGTCGCGAATCTGCCCCTGCAGCCGGCCCGCGGCGGGATCGCCGGGCTCCGGGAGCAGCCGCTCCACGTCGTCGCGCTGGTAGAGCGCCACCTTGCCGTCGCCGGGGCCGAGGGACCCGCGCCCGATCCAGACCACCTCGCCCGACCCCAGCAGGTGATCGAGGAAGGCCGGGCTGTAGCCGTCGATGCGCTCCGTCAGCACGTCGCGCTCGAGCACCGAGGCGGGTAGGGCCAGCCCCTGCAAGGAGCGGACCACCCCGTGCGCGCGGTCCGGGCTGCGGTCGGAGGAACCCACCCCCTGCCAGTCGGGAAGGAACCGGGCCAGGGCGGCCTGGGGAACCGCCTCCGCCTCCCGCCGCAGGGCGGCCAGCGACCGCCGGCGCAGCGTCTGGAGGACCTCCGGATGACAGTATTCGCGCGCGCCCCCGCTTCCGAACTCGCCGGCGATAAGCGTCCCGGTGCGCTGCAGTCCGTCCAGCCACCCGGCGGCAGTCCGGGTCCCGACGCCCCAGCGGGAGGCCAGGTCCTGGGCGGAGAAGGGAACGTGCGTCCTCGCGTAGCGGCGGATCAGCTGCAGCAACGGGTCAGGGCCCGGCTCCAGAAAGGCCTCCGGGAGCCCGGGCGGGAGAGCCACGCCGAGGGCGTCGCGGTACCGGGAGGCATCCTCGGCGACGATCCACCGCTCGCCGGCAGGGACGCGGATCGGGATCACCCGGCGGTCATGGCGCAGCTCCTCCACCCATTCCCGCCCGACACCCCGCGCGGCGAGCTCCTCCAGGCTCAGGTCGCCGAGACGGGCCAGGAGGTCGTGGGCCTCGTCGGGGTCGCGCGGCCACCGCTCGGCCAGCAGTCCCTGGAGCTCGAGCTCCAGCGCCGCGATCACGTCCGGCGAGAGCAGCTCCCGCAGATCCTCGGAGCCCAGCAGGTCGGCGAGCAGCTCACGATCCAGGAGCAGTGCCTGCGCCCGCCGTTCCGCCAGCGGCGCGTCCCCGTCGTAGAGGAACTGACCCACGTACTCGAACAGCAGCGAGCCGCTGTAGGGGGACGCACGCTCGGTGTCGACCGCGACGACCCGGATCTCGCGCGAGCGGATGCCCTCCAGGACCTCCTTCAGCGCCGGGAGGTCGAACACGTCGGCCAGGCACTCGCGGTAGGTCTCGGCCAGGATGGGGAAGTCGGAGTAGCGACCGGCGACCTGGAGCAGGTTGGACGACCGCTGGCGCTGCTGCCAGAGGGGCGTCCGCTGCCCGGGCCGGCGCCGGGGGAGCAGCAGGGCACGGGCCGCGTTCTCGCGGAAGCGCCCCGCGAACAGCGCCGAACCGGGAAGCTGCGCCGCGACCAGGTCCTCGATCTCCTCCGGCTCGATCAGGAGGTCGACTGGGTCGAGGGGGCGGTCGGCGTCCGGCAGATGGATCGCCAGGCCGTCGTCGGTGGAAAGCGTCTGGGCCTCGATGCCGAAGCGCTCGCGCAGGCGCGCCTGCAGCGCCAGCGCCCAGGGCGCCAGCACCCGGCCGCCGATCGGCGTCAGAAGGCACACCCGCCAGTCGCCGACCTCGTCGCGGAACCGCTCGACGACGATCGTGCGGTCGTCCGGCACCGCCCCGGTCGCCGCCGCCTGGTCGTCCAGGTACTGCAGGAGATTCCGTGCCGCTCGCTCGTCGCACCCGCTCCGCTCCCGCAGCCGCGACACCGCCTCCTCCCGCGGCAGTGCGTGGAGCTCGCGCGACACACGGCCCACCGCGCGCCCCAGCTCGGCCGGCCGCGAGACGCCGTCGCCGTGCCAGAACGCCACCTTGCCCGGCTCGCCCGGCGCCGGCTCGACCAGGACCTGCGACTGCGTGATGTCGGCCACCCGCCAGGTGGTGGCGCCAAGCACGAAGGTCTCGCCGGGATGGGTCTCGAAGACCATCTCCTCGTCCAGCTCACCGACGCGCCGCCCGTCGCTGAGCAGGTTCACGGTGTAGAGGCCGCGGTCGGGGATGGTGCCCGCGTTCTGCACCGCCAGGCGCTGCGCCCCCGACCGGGCACGCAGCGTGTCGGTGGTGCGGTCCCAGACCAGGCGCGGCCGCAGGTCCCGGAACTCGTCGGAAGGGTAGCGCCCGGCCAGCATGTCGAGCACCGCCTCCAGCGAGCGCCGGCCGAGGTCGGCGAAGGGGAGGGCGCGGTTTACCAGCCGGTGCAGGTCGGCGACCCCCCACTCGTCCATCGCCACCGCGGCCACGATCTGCTGCGCCAGCACGTCGATCGGGTTGCGCGGAATCGTCGTGTGCTCGATCTCGCCGGCGTGCATGCGCTCGACCACCACCGCCGCTTCCAGGAGGTCGCCTCGAAACTTGGGGAAGATCGTGCCCCGCGAGGTCTCGCCGACCGAGTGCCCGGCGCGGCCGATGCGCTGGATGCCGGCCGCGACCGAGGGCGGCGACTCCACCTGCACCACCAGGTCCACCGCTCCCATGTCGATCCCGAGCTCGAGGGAGCTGGTGGCAACGATGGCCCGCAGACGGCCGCTCTTCAGCCGGTCCTCGATCTCCGTCCGCTGCTCTCGCGCCAGCGAGCCGTGGTGGGCCTGGACCAGCTCCGGCTCTCCCTCCGCCGGATGACCGCCCTCGGCCGCGAGCTCGTTGAGCCGGGCGGCCAGACGCTCGGCCGTCCGGCGGGCGTTGACGAACACGATCGTCGAGCGGTGTTCCAGCACCAGGTCCAGCAGACGCGGGTAGATGGCGGGCCAGATCGAGCGCCTGGGTGCCGGCGGCCCGTCACCCAGCCCGGCCGCGTTGCCGCTCGCCAGCTGGGGCGGGGGAGCGCCCACCTGCAGGTCCGACATGTCGTCGACCGGAACCTCGATCGTGATCGCAAGCGATTTCGGGCGGGCGGCGTCGACGATCTCGACCGGGCGGCCGCCACCGAGGAACTTCCCGATCAGCTCCAGCGGGCGCTGCGTGGCCGAGAGCCCGATGCGCTGGGGATCCTGTGCCGTCAGCTCGCTGAGGCGCTCCAGGCTGAGCGCCAGGTGGGAGCCGCGCTTGGTGGCGGCAACGGCGTGGATCTCGTCCAGGATTACCCAGCGGAGGCCGGTCAGCACCGCGCGGGCGGCGCTGGTCAGGAGCAGAAACAGCGACTCCGGGGTGGTGATAAGGATGTCCGGCGGGTGACGCTCCATCTGCCGCCGCTGCTCGGCCGGGGTGTCACCGGTGCGGATGCCCACGGTCAGGTCGGG
This sequence comes from Candidatus Dormiibacterota bacterium, assembly GCA_963808785.1. GTDB lineage: Bacteria > Chloroflexota > Dormibacteria > Dormibacterales > Dormibacteraceae > CAVTSA01. Next base: position 278,329 of record CAWEGH010000001.1, read on the forward strand.
CATCTCCAGCCCCAGGCGCTCGGCCTGGCGTTGGATGCCGGCCAGGGGCGCACGCAGGTTGCGTTCCACGTCGACCGCCAGCGCCTTCAGTGGGGAGAGGTAGAGGACGCGACACCGCTCTCGCGCAGGCGGCGCCGCCTCCGCCGCGAGGCGGTCCAGACACCAGAGGAAGGCGGCCAGGGTCTTGCCGCTGCCGGTGGGCGCGGTCATGAGCGTATGGGCCCCTCGGGCCACCGCCTGCCATCCTCGCTCCTGCACCTCGGTGGGCGCCGCGAACGCCGCCTCGAACCACGAGCGCGTGGCCGGAGTGAACTGGTCGAGCGCCCCTGACATGGTCGTCAGCGTACGCCCGTTCGACGTCGGCCTCCTCCCTCTTTACAGCCCCGGTCGCAGGCACCGGCACCACCGCCCAGCGCCGTCATGCAACCGGCTTCGCGAGCGGCAGGAGGCGAAACTGGTACGCGGTGCGAACGCCGAAAGTCGCCTACCTCACCGTCTACGGGCGCAAGCCGGTGCTGGAGGTGCTGCGCGACCCCTCACGTCGCGTGGCGAAAGTGATCGTGGCCACCAACGCCGAGGGCTCGATCGTGAGAGAGATCGAGACGGTCGCGCGCGCGGCCGGGGTGCGGGTGGCGCACGCCTCGCCGGGGCGGGTGAAGTCGCTGGCCGGGAACGGGCGCCACGACCAGGGTGTGGTGGCGGACGTGGAGGCGCCCGCCCTGCAGACGCTGGAGGACCGTCTGGCCGCTCCGATCAGCGGTCATCTGCTGCTCCTGGACGGTGTCCACAACCCTCAGAACGTGGGGCTGATCCTGCGGGTGGCGGCCGCCATGGGGTTCGCGGCCACGATCCTGCCCCGGGTGGGGACGGCCGACCTGGGCCCGCTCGTGATCAAGGCGTCGGCGGGGGTCGCGTTCCAGGCCCGGGTGCTGCGCTGCCGGACGGCGGAGGAGGCGGCGGCGAGCGTGCGGGAGACGGGCCTGCCGTTGCTGGGCCTGGGCGCGAGCCAGGGCGATCCGCTGCCCGACGCCCAAATGCCGCAGCCGGCGGTCTTCGTGGTGGGCGACGAGACCGCCGGCGTCTCGCCCCAGGTCGTGAGGCTGGTGGACGGATGGATCTCGATTCCGATGGCCCCCGGCGTGGAGTCGCTCAACGTAGCGACAGCGGTCGCGATCCTCGGGTACGAGCTGCGCCGGCGCGCCGTCACGGCCTGAGGAAAAGGGTCGTGCTCGGCTACGATCGGGGGATCGACGGGGTTGGACCTGAGGAGGACAGGATGGCCACCACGGTCATGGCGGGTTCGGAGGCGGCGACCGCCCCGGCCTGGCCCGCGGAGCTCTATGCCGCCCTGCGGAGTCACGACGTCTCGCAGTTCGGCTACGTGCCCGACGCCGGCCACAAGGTCCTGATCGAGCTGGCGCTGCGCGACCCGGAGGTACACGCGATCCCGCTGACGACCGAAGAGGAGGGCGTCGGTGTGATCGCGGGCGCCGACCTGGGCGGCGCGCGGGCGGTCCTGCTGCTGCAGAGCAGCGGCGTCGGGAACTGCGTCAACTTTCTCTCGCTGGTCAAGGCGGCGCGGTTTCCGATGCTGCTCCTGGTCAGCATGCGAGGCGATTTCGGCGAAGGGAACCCGTGGCAGTACCCGATGGGTCAAGCGGTCGAACCCGTTCTGCACGCGATGGGTGTGATCACGCTGCGTGTGGATCGCGCCGACAACGTGGTGCCGACCGCGCACGAGGCGGCGACCATGGTCTACCAGGGCGGGCAGGCGGTCGCGCTGCTGCTGACGCAGCGGCTGATCGGCGCCAAGCGATTTTGAGCGGCCGATCAGGGGAGGTCGGGATGTCCAAGCCGCGAACCGAGGCGAGCGCCGGGGCGGGCGCCTCCGACTTCTCCCTGGACCGGAAGGCGGCGGTGCCGGCGCTGCTCGGTGACCATCGGGACTTTCTCATCGTCAGCGGCCTCGGTGGCCCGTCGAAAGACGTGGCCGCGCTCACGGGTGACCGTCCCCACCTCTTCACGATGGCGGGAGCCATGGGGGCGGCCGTCTCCGTCGGCCTCGGGCTCGCGCTGGCGCGTCCGGACCGGCGGGTGCTGGTGGTCACCGGCGACGGTGAGCTGCTGATGAACGTCGGGGCCCTGGCGACGGTCGCGGTGGCGGAACCCCGCAATCTTGCCGTGCTCTGCGTCGACAACGGGCGCTATGGCGAGACGGGCTACCAGACGACCCATACCGCACTCGGCGCCAGCCTGGAGCAGATGGCTCGCGGCGCGGGCTTCCGCTGCACCCTCACGGTGGTCGAAGAAGAGCAGCTTTCCGCCGGCGCGCAGCTGCTGTCCAGGGGCGACGGTCCGGTACTGGTCGTGGTTCGCGTCGCCCCCACCGAGCCACCACCCTTCGGGCGCGACTTCGACGGCGCCGCCGGTCGCCTTCGGTTCCGGGAGCATGTCCTGAGCCGCCGGTGAGGGCGCGGAAAGGTCGGAGTGTCACGACGTTGCGAGGCGGAGCCGCGTGAACAGCTGGATCAGCTCGGGGAGCTGGTGGTGCGCGTTGAGCCCGCTGGTGCTGGGCAGCACCCAGAGCTGAGCCGGACCGAGATCCTGCGGCTGGCGGCCGGGTTCGAGCGCCGGGATTCCGAGCGCGATCCGGGCCGCACCGATGCCGACGATCGCCACCGCGCGCGGCCTCCAGTCCTCGACCAGACCGCGCAGGCGTTCCCCACCGGCCCGGAACTCGTCGCGGCCCAACTCGTCGGCCCGCGCGGTTGCCCGTGCCACCAGGTTGGTGCAGCCGAGACCGTACTCGACCAGGGTCGCGTCCTCCTCCGGACGCAGCCGTCGCGGGGTCAACCCGGAGGCGTGCAGGGCAGGCCAGAACCGGTTGCCGGGCCGCGCGTAGTGATGGCCGGTCCAGCCCGAGAACAGGCTCGGGTTGATCCCGCAGAAGAGCACCCGCATCCCCGGCGCGAGCACGTCGGGGATGGTGCGCCCGTAGGCCGCCGTCAGCTCGGCGCGAGTCGGACTCAGCTCCGGTACCGGCGGGATGGCTCGCCCGACCAGCGCTCTTGGCCGGGCCGGCCGTTCGGCTTCAGATAGAGCACCAGCGAGCCCGCCTTCTCCCAGGTCCGGTTGCGGTCGATCCAGCGATCGAAGCGGCCGCTCGCCGCCGACCGGCGCAGCTCCCACTTGATGCGGCCGCGGCCCTCGCTCACCGGCTCCTCCACGTCGGCCGCGCCATGCACCAGCTCGACCGCCTCCCATCCGTTCGTCTGGGCCTCGCGGACGCGCATCGCCGAGAGCTCGAGGGCGGTCATCACGTCGTGTCCGTGGAGGTCCACACGGAGGGTGCGGGGAGACCTCGCCATGAACCCAGCATCGCACGCCGGGCGGAACCCAATTGCCACGACCGCCGTTTCACGTAGGTGCTGACACGGTTGGTGCTGCAGGTCGTGCGCCTGGCGCTGTACCCACTCGACGCCGCTGGGCCCTCTCGAAGTCGCCTCTACCTCCACCGCGCGCGTCTGGTGCTGCGCGACCGCGTCAACTGAAAGCCGCCGCCCGGTTTCTTCTGGCCGGTCCACCGGCCCCGGCGGTAGTCTCGACGGGTGACGTCCAGAGACCCCGGCGTCTCGGGTGACCGGCCCCTTCTGCGGGGCGCCGTCGCCGCGCTGGGACTCCTCACCGCGCTCGGGATGTTCGTCGTCCTGATCGCGGGCGACACCGTCACCGACACCGGCTCCGAGCACGGCTGCGGCGCCTCCTGGCCGCTTTGCCACGGTCAGTTCATCCCCCAGTTCGCCGTCGCCACCGCGATCGAGTTCACGCACCGGGCCCTGGTGGGAGTCGAGACCGTGCTCGTCGCCCTGCTCGTCATCGGTCTCCTCTGGCTTTACTGGCGGCGTGCCTCCGCCTGGGTGATCTCGATCGTCCTGGTGGGGACGCTGTTCCTGCAGGCCGGGCTGGGCGCCTGGGCGGTGCTGGCGCCCGTCAACGCATGGGTCCTGGCCACGCACTTCGGGGTCTCGCTCCTCTGCTTCGCGGCCGCGCTGCTGGCGGCGGCGGCGGCGGCGTGGCCGGAGCGGATGCTGCGGCCCCAGCCCACCTCACGAGGCGTGGTGGCGGCCGTCTGGGGGACCGCCGTCTACCTCTACGTGATGGTGTACAGCGGCGCGTACGTGGCGCACGCCGGCGCCGCGCTCGCCTGCGGGACCGACTGGCCGCTCTGCACCCCGCTCGGGCCGCCCCAGCTGGTGGCGGTCAACCTGGTCCACCGCACCGGCGCCGTCATCACCACCCTGCTCGCGATCGGCCTGCTCCTCTTCCTCCGCCGGCGAACGCCCGCTCGCCGGGACCTGGTCGCCGGCGCCTGGTGGTTCCTGGCCACCGTGGTCGCGCAGGCCCTCGCCGGCGGGGTCCTCGTCCTCAGCCGGCAGGACCTCTTCGGGCAGCTCTTGCATGCCGGCGTGATGGCCTTCCCGTTCGGCGCGCTCGCCTTCCTGTGTTTCCGCGTCAGCCTGCGACCGAAGGTGGCCGAGACGGCGCCCGGCCCCACCACGCTTCTCCGCCAACCCGCTCGCGAGTAGGCGGGCTTCTCCCTTTCGCACGGAACGGCGACCATGCGGGGCTCCATGCCACCCCTGCCGTGCGAAACGGGGGATAGTGGGGGCCGGGAGATGGGTGGGAGGGCAGGGCGGCGCCGGAACCGGGTCGATCCCTGGGGCGACCTCATCGCGACGCGCGAGCGCGGGCTGTTCACCGGCAACCGGGGCTGCCTGGTCGACGACCGCGAGCAGGTCGTTCGCCACCATCAGTCCTCGGCGTGGATCGTGTGCCGCCTCAGCTACCGGGACCAGCGGGTGCCGCTGGCGCGGCCGCACGCCTGGACGCCGATCTTCTTCCTCGACGACGCGGTGGCCCTGGCCGCCGGGCACCGGCCGTGCGCTTTCTGCCGGCGGGGCGACTACCTCGTTTACCAGCGGGCGGTGACCGACGCCCTGCGCTGGGACCGGCCGGTGCCGGCGCTGGAGATCGATAAGCGGCTGGCCGCCGAGCGGATGAAGTCCGGACGCGGGCTCGAGCGCGCCCGGGACCGGCGAACCTGCGAGGCCCCCGCTCGCGATCTACCGGACGGGACCGTGATCGTCGTGAGCGGAACCCCGACGCTCCTGGTCGGAGACCGCGCGCTGACGTTCTCCTTCGCCGGCTGGCAGCCCGCCGGCCACCGCCCTCACGGCACTGCGACCGTGCTCACGCCCGAGACGTCGCTGCTCGCGCTGAAGTCAGGATTCCCGCCCGTCCTCCACCCCAGTGCGAGCGATCAGCCGGGGGCCTGGACCGAGATGGAGATCAGGTAATCGAGCGACTGGAACTGGTCGATCTGTTCGCCGAAGAGCAGGTGAAAGTTCGTCTCCTGCCGGGGCACCATGAACCCCACCCAGCCGGTGATGGTCTGCCCGGGTGCCACTCCGGTGCCCGCCTGGAGGGACGGCGTGAGCGTGGTGAAGCCGGCGGTCGCGAACACGCCGGCGGCGGAGACCAGCGAAGGGCTGTCATCGAAGTCGGAGGCGGCGGACGCGGTGTTCTTGTAGGCGAGCTCGAGCGCGATGGTCCTGAACCCGGCGGGGTCGGTGGCGACGGCAGTCGGGTCGGGCTGTTCTTTGAGGACCGTGACGGTGGCTGCCGGCGCCACCACCGCCGTGTTGCCGGCGCCACGGTAGAGGCCGGTGGAAACCTGGTTCGCGGCCGGCTCCTCGATGGCGGGCGCCCGGCCCCAGTCGCTGAACTCGTAGATGTCGTTCCCATCGAGCACCGCCTGCAGCGGATCACCCGTCTGTTCCGCGATCACCCACCGATTGGAGGTGCCGCCCTGCCTCAAGACCCACGCCGGCTGACCGTCGAGCCTGGTCCGAGAGGTGATCTCGAGCCGGCCGGGGCCGGGCCGCCGTCCCAGCCCAGCGACTCGAGGTGGACCAGCTCCGCCTCCGTGGCCCGATAGCGGGAGCCGGTGATCGCCTGGTGGGCGACGCCCCCCACCTCGACATCCCGTTCGAAGACGCCGCCCGGGCCGCTCAACGACTCGGAGAACGCGTGGTCGGGCGTGAAGTGGATCACGCCGGTGCCGGTCAGCGCCAGTCCCCCCACCCGCTGGACCTCGCGGAACCGGGCCGAGCGGATGCCCTTCGTGTACGGCATCTCGAAGATCGTCAGCGCGGCGGGCTCCGACCTGGGGACAGTGGCCTGGTGGTTGCGGATCGCGATCACCGAGGCCGACCCGATACCGCTCAGGACGATGAGCGCCACCAGGACGATCGCGACGCCTACCAGGTACGAGCGCCGGCGCCGCCCACGGACCATCCCGGGCGGCGTGACGTCGACCGCGGGACCGGGCGCCGGCGCGGGCTGCGGTGCCGGCGCCTGCGGTGGCGGCGCCGGCGCGGGGGGTCGCGGCGCCCAGGCCCGGCTGCCGATCCCGCCCCGCTGCCAGGGCGCCGCCGGCTCCGGCGGCTGTCCGCCCTCGGGGACGGGCAGCCAGCGAGCCCCGTCCCAGTACCAGAGACGGTCGGGGGAGCACTGCTGCGGAGACGGGCTACCGCCCGGGGGCTGCCGGCTCATCGCAGGTATAACACGCCACCCCTGCCCCGTGGTCACACGCCCCTCCCCACCTCCCCGCCGCGGCGGTCAGGAGCCGGCGGTCAGCTCCGAGTAGGTCTCCTTCGGCACCCGTCCCAGGAGGTAGAACTCCGGGTTGGGACGCATCCGGGCCAGGTGAGCCATCCGGTTGGAGAGCGCGAAGAGGGCGGTGACGGCGCCGATGTCCCAGATGTCCTCGTCGTCGAAGCCGAGCGAGCGAAGCCGGGTGAAGTCCGCGTCCGCGATCATCTGCGGCCGGCCGGCGAGCTTGACCGCGAAATCGAGCATCGCCCGCTGGCGCGGGGTGATGTCGGCGGTCCGGTAGTCGACCGCGACCTGGTCGGCGACCAGCGCATCCTTGGCGCGGATCCGGACCAGCGCGCCGTGGGCCACCACGCAGTACAGGCAGTCGTTGATCGCGCTGGTCGCGACCACGATCATCTCCCGCTCCGCTTTGGTGAGTCCGCTCTCACGTTCCATCAGGGCGTCGTGGTAGGCGATGAAGGCGCGGCACTCCTCGGGGCGGTGGGCCAGCGCCAGGAACACGTTGGGGACGAACCCGCTTCGCTCCTGCGTCCGCAGCACGTACTCGCGCAGGTCCTCGGGCAGCTCGTCGAGGGTGGGCACCGGAAAACGGCTGATGTCGGTCATGGCGGGTTCCTCCTCAACGGTGTCTGGACAGGCGAGCGCTCCCCGCCGTCACCGCGAGCGCGAACGCGAGCGCTCCACCGAGCACGCCGAAGACGGGGCGCGGGATGCGCCGGCTGACGGCGGTGGCGGGCGGCGCAGGGTCGCGATGGTCCTGGGGCAGCGGAAACAGGGTCGAGTTGATGTGGATGCCGAGCACGGTGATGAGGCCCACGAAATAGAAGAAGAACAGCAGCGTGAACAGGAACGCGAACTCGCTCCCGTACCGGTTGATCCCCTGGTTCAGGGTCAGGTAGAGAGGAAAGATAAGTGTCAGCAGGTAGAACAGGACGCCGCTGAAAACGGCGCCCGGCAGGACGTGCTGGGGCGGGGGGTGCTGCTTGGGGAGGAGCCAGAAGAGCGTGAAGAAGAGGACCAGACCGCTCAGGATCCCCACCACGGCGCTCAGGACCGGCCCGGTGGCGCCGTGCGTGATCCACTCCGGGACGTAGGGCAGCTGGAGCTGGCGGAGGAACGCGGTCAGGGTGGTGGCGCCGATCCCTACCACGACCAGCACGCAGAAGAGCAGCATGAGGCCGACCGCGATCAACTTCTGCAGGACGATGTTGCGGGTCGTGATCCGGTAGCTGTCGGCCATCACCTGCTCCAGGCAGCCGAACAATGCCGAGGCGCTCCAGAGGAAGGTGATCAGGGCCAGGAGGGCGAAGATTCCCGAATGTTGCTGGACCCCGGCGATGGCGGCGACCAGCGCGGGGCGGGTCCCGTTGCCCGCCGGTGCGAACTCGAACACGAACGTGCGGATCGAGTTCTCGTCGATACCCACCAGGTGCAGCAGGAAGCCGCCCACCGCGAGCAGGATGAGGACGATCGGGATCAGTGAGAAGAGGAGGTTCCACGCCACCAGGACGGCTTGATTGGGGCCGCGGTCCTGGATGAAGTTCATCACGATCCGGACCGGCCAGGTTCGCTGGGCCTCCTCGCCCATCCGGCGAGCGCGCTGGAGGGCGCCGGTGTCGTCGGCCATCCCACCGCCAACGGTAACGCGAGCGGTGAACGTCCGGTCAGTGCACCTGGCGGCCTGACGCCCACCGATCGATGACAGTGACGTCGCCCTCGACGGCCAGGCCATCCGCCGAGCGCCGGTTCCAGAGCAGCAGGTAGAGGTCGACGGCCCGAGCCCGCACGGTGCAGGCAGGGGCGGGGCCGGCGCGGTCCCCCGGGGTCAGCGTCACGCCGCGCGGGCCCGGAAAGGAGAGCCGCCAGTCGAGATCGTGGTCGGTGGCGACGATGCGCAGCGACCGCCCCTCGTCCTCTTCCCGCTCCGCCCGGCGCCCTCGCATCCAGCCCCAGAGCAGCTCGTCGATGCCGTCCGCTGCGAACGGGGCGGGCGCGCGGTCGGCGTGCATCCCGAGCGCCAGCGCCAGGTCCACCAAGTGAATCACCATCTCGTGGGCCTGCCGCCGGCACCAGAAAGCGCGGGGCGTCGGCGCCGGCAAAAAGCTCCAGCAATCGAGGTCCGGTGGGGCGTCTCGCAACGTCCGAACCAGTGCCGCGTGTCCGTCGCGGAACCAGGGGACCAGCTCGCCGGCGGTGTTCGGCGCCGGGGCCGGGAAGGGCTCGAACGGCAGCGGCCGCCGGTGCGGCGTCGCGACCACGGTCGCCGCCCAGCGGTGGACCTTCCCCAGGTGGCGCGTCACGTCTTCCACGTTCCAGCCCGGGCACGTCGGGACCGGCACCCCGGCCGCCGCCCCGCCGGCAAGTTCGGCGTACGCGGCGCCGGCGTCGTCGAGGGCGTGGAGATGCTGCTCAGGTTCCACCGATCCGCATCTTCCCACGGGCCGACGGCTTGCAGCTCATACATCGTGGTGGAGCGACTGGTTTCGGCCGGGCTGGTGGAGGAGGTGGGTACCGACCGGAGAGCGTGTCGCGGTGGGCCAAAGGGGCGGTCGAGGATCTGGCTTCCGGTCGCCTCACGCGGGACCACGAGTCGCTGGCAGAGCTCGGCCGGCAGTCGACGCTGCAGGCAGGGATCGGCGATGCCTGAAGGAACGCCACCATGGCCCAGACATAAAGCGGCCCGCCGGGACGTTGGCAGCGAACCGGCGGGCGCCATCCCGAGTCGGACTCGCGGGACGAGCCCTGCGCTCGAGGCGTGCACCTTGAGGATAGCAGGCACGTTCCGGGAGCGCGTTCCTCCGCACCCGCGGTGAAGTCGGCAGAGTGTCCCCAGTAGGACCCTACGTGGCCGGCGGAAGGGTCGCAGTGTGGACACTCTGCCCATTCCTTCTCGCGCGGGGGTGGCCTGCGGAGCCCGTTCCCACGCGGAACCCGGAGCCGGCCCTGCGTACGCTTCGTGTCGCATGAAGGCCCTGATCGGGTTGCTGGTCGTCCTGGTGGTGATCGGCGCCGCGCTGGTGGCGGTCGACCGGATCGGCGAGGGCTACACCTCCAACCGCATCGCTCAGCGCCTGACCAATCAGCTCAACCTCACCCAGAGCCCGAAGGTCGACATCCCGGACGTCCCCTTCCTCACCCAGTGGGCGTCGGGTCACTACCAGGAGATCGACATCACGTTCCCCACCGTCACAGCCCAATCGGTCACCGTCAACGACGTGCAGGTCACGGTCAAAGACATTCACACCAAGCCGTTCTTGACCAGCGGCTCCGACCTCGTCTCGGCCACCGCGGGGTCCATCGATCTCAGCGGTGTGGTGCCCTTCTCGGCGCTCCCGCTCCCCTCCGGCTTCACGGCCAGCGCCTCCGGGTCGCAGCTCAAAGTGTCAGGCTCGATCTCAGTGCTGGGGACGTCGGTCCCGGTGACCGCGATCGAGAACGTCTCGCTCCAGGGGTCGACGGTCGTCTTCAACCCGACCAACATCCAGGCGGGCGCGGCCGGCTTTTCGTTCGACGTGTCGGGCGCGGTGGGACGGCAGCTGACCCTCTCGCTGAACGTCTCCAGCCTTCCGCTGGGGGTGCACATGACGGGCGTCACGGTCGGTTCGTCGGGCCTTGAGGCGATGGCTGCGGGTCAGAACGTGCCCCTCGCCACCGCCTAGCAGACGAGGCATGCTCGAGGAGCGGCTGTGCCGCCTCTACGGCGAGGAAGAAGGGCGGCGGACGGCGGCCATCCTGCGCGGACGCCTCGACGACTGGCGCGCGCGCCACGGCCGGGCCGGGGGCCGTCGGAGGCCGGACCAACAGGACGTCGTCCTCATCACCTACGGCGACACCTTCGAGGGGGAAGAGGCGCCGATGCGTACGCTGCGTTCGTTCGCCGGTGGCCGCCTCCGCGAGCTCGTCTCCGGCATCCACGTCCTGCCTTTCTTCCCCTGGTCGTCGGATTACGGCTTCGCGATCAAGGACTATCTCCAGGTCGACCCCCGCCTCGGAACCTGGGAAGACGTGGAGGCGCTGGCCGGCGAGTTCGACCTCATGATCGACTTCGTCTGCAACCACCTTTCGGCGGAGAGCACGTGGTTCCGCTCCTTCCTGGCCCGCCACGTCCCCGAGCGTGAGTACTTCCTGACCGCCGATCCCCAGGCCGACCTTTCCCGCGTCGTACGCCCCCGCACCACGCCGCTCCTCACCCGCTTCGACACCGCGTCCGGTCCGCAATGGTTGTGGACCACGTTCAGCGCCGATCAGATCGACCTCGACTACCACCACCCGTCGCTGCTGCTGCGGGTGCTGGGCGTGCTGCTTACCTACGTTCAGCACGGCGCCACGCGGATCCGGCTCGACGCCGTCGGCTATCTCTGGAAGGAGGTGGGGACGACCTGTCTTCATCTCCCCCAAACGCACGAGTTGGTGAAGGTCTTTCGCGACCTCCTGGACGCGGCGGCGCCCGGCGTCAGCCTGGTCACCGAGACCAACGTTCCGCACGCGGACAACGTGCGCTACTTCGGGAACGGGCGCGACGAGGCGCAGATGGTCTATCAATTCCCCCTCGCGCCCCTGGTCCTGGACGCGTTCCGGCGCGGGGATGCCGGCCATCTACGGGACTGGGCGCGGGACCTGCCGGCTCCGTCAGGGGACACCACCTTCTTCAACTTCCTCGCCTCTCACGACGGGATCGGCCTGGTCCCCGCCCGGGGGCTGCTCTCGAGGGCCGAGATGGCCGCCCTCGCCGACCAGGTACGGCGGCACGGCGGCCAGGTCTCGATGAAGAGCGACCCGGACGGAGGTGAGAGTCCCTATGAGCTGAACGCCACCTTCTTCGACGCGCTCTCCGATCCCGCCGAGCCCTGGCCCCGGCGCCGCGACCGCTTTCTCGCTGCCCATTCGATCATGCTCGCGCTGGCGGGCGTTCCCGGGATCTACGTGCACAGTCTGTTCGGGTCTCGCAACGACGAGGCGGCCTACCGCCGATCGGGGTGGGCGCGCGACCTCAACCACGGACACCTACCGGTCGCCGCGTTGGAGGCGGCGCTGGCCGATCCGGCGACCGAGACGGCCCAGGTCTTCGCCGGGATGTCGGCGCTGCTGGGGGCCCGTCGCGCGCACCCCGCCTTCGACCCCGCCGCTCCCCAAACGCTGCCGGACGCGCCGGCGGGAGTGCTTGCGGTGCGGCGCGGCGCCGAGGCCGGTCCGGCGGTGCTCTGTCTCGTCAATCTGACCGATCGAGACGTGAGGGTCGACCCCAGGGCTCTGGCGGGCGGAAGGGCGCTGGGAGATCCTCTCTTCGGCGGCCTCGATGGGGACAAGCTGGCCCCCGGTGCGACCGCCTGGCTGGCCCTGGATGGCACTGACGAGATCGGATCCGGGTAGGCGCCGGACCGAAGTCGGTCGCGCGCGGGATGCTGCCCCGAAGTGCCGGAAAAACGGACAAGCCGCGGCGGCCACGGGCATTTACAATCAGGCACCATGGCGGGTCCTGGGGTCGACTATGACGCCGTGTTTCAACACGCGATCGAGCTGATCGGCAAGCGCTGGTCGGGGGCGGTGATACGAGCGCTGATGGGACCTCCGGTCCGCTTCAACCATCTCTTGACCGGCATTCCTGGCATCTCGGACCGGGTCCTGACCGAGCGGCTGCGTGAGCTGGAGGCGGAGGGCCTGGTCGAGCGGCTCGTCGACCCGGGCCCGCCGGTGCGGGTGAGCTACCAACTGACCAAGGCGGGCCGCGCGCTGGAGCAGGTGATCGCCTCTATCGACACGTGGGCCGCGGCCTGGCTGGTGGCCGTCGACAAGCACCGGCAGCGGGCCGCCGGCTGAACCCCCGCGGCGCCAGGTAGGGCCCGGTGCTGCACCGCCGGGCTCTAAACAGCTGAGTTAGGACCCGTTGGTGCAGCTCCGCGGGTTACGCTATCGCGGCGTATGGCTCTGGGCGATCGCCTGCGCCGCCGGTCCGAGGATCAGCGGTGCGGCGCCTGTGGCGGCAAGCTGGTGCCGGAGGCGACCTTCTGTCACATCTGCGGCGTCCGCATCGACGACCCCGACGCTCAGCCCCTGCACATCGTCGACCGCCTGACCGGGCTCTTCAACGATCGGTTCGTCCGCCCCATCCTGGAAGACGAGCTGACCCGCGCGTTTCGGTATGGGCGCACGCTGGGGGTGCTGCTGGTACAGGCGGCGCCGGTGCCCGAGGTCGCCGACGCGGCGGACGTTCCCGGGGACCAGGACGACCAAGTGCTGCAGGCGATCGGCGGTGCCATCGCCAGGACGCTGCGCGACGTGGACACGCCGGGCGTCCTCGGCCGCCATCCGCCCACCATCCTGGCCCTCCTGCCGGACACCGACATGTCCGGAACCGCCCACGCCGCGCGCCGGGTGGTCGAGGCGACCGACGAGGACCTGGCGCCCCTGGGCAAGCGGACCGCGCTCGGGATCGTCTGCTGTCAGTGGGGCCAGCGCCTCCGCGCCAGCGCCGTGATCGATGCCGCCCACCGCGCACTCGAGAACGACCACCCCGAGCTGTTGGGCCGATGACCCAAGGGGCGATGGGGCCCTGCAGATGAGCTACGACCTCTACCTGGCCCGGCACGGCGCCACCGAGTGGTCGCTCAACGGCCGCCACTCCGGCATCACGGACCTGCCGCTGCTCCCGGCAGGCGAGGATGAGGCGCGCCGCCTGCGACCGCGTTTGGAGGAGCTGGGGATCAAGACGGCGTTCGTCAGCGATCGCGGTCGCGCCCGGCGCACCGCCGAGCTGGCGGGGTTCGGGGACGCGACCGTCACGCCGCTGCTGGAGGAAGCTGACTATGGTGACTACGAGGGCCTGACCTCGGCCCAGATCCACGCGGTCCGGCCGGGTTGGGAGATCTACCACGACGGCTGTCCGGGCGGTGAGACGCCGGAGCAGCTCTACGCCCGCTGCCAGGCGGCGCTGGCGCTGCTCGACGGCAAGCCGGGGCCGGCCATCTTCTTCTCCCACGGCCACTTCCTCCGTGCCCTCGCCACGGCCTGGCCCTCGATCACGATCACCGTGGCGACCCATCTCGCGCTCGGCACCGGCACCCTCTGCCGGCTCCACGACGGCGATCACGGGCGGGTGATCCAGGAGTGGAACGCCCCGGTCTGACCTTCAAAGGACCCTTGTGTGGGGCAGATGGGGCCTACCGGTGCCTGCGAAGGACCCACTTGCGGGGCAGATGGGGCCTACCGGTGCGGTCGGGACGGCGGGGGCGGCACGGCGTCGCTACGCTCTTGGCATGATCGACACCGGCCAGCGTGTGGAGTGCTCGTGGTGCCGCGCGCAGAATCCCCCCGGCGCGACCTCCTGCCAGGTGTGCGGAGCACCGCTCGACGTCCGCAACGTCGTCAGCGACTCCGGCTGGCGTGAGGCTCCCCGCCTCCGCGACATGACGGAGTTCCGGTTCTCGCAGAGCACCTGCCAGGTCGAGGGAGAGGTGGTCCCGGTTGCCGAGATCAGCCTCGGAGCGGGCGATTGGGTCTTCTTCGAGCACCACGTGATGCTCTGGAAGGATCCGCAGGTCCCGATGTCGGTGATGAAGCTGCAGGGCGGGATGCGACGTGCCTTCGCCGGGATGCCGTTCATCATCTCGGTGGCGCAGGGGCCGGGCCGGATCGCGTTCTCGCGCGACCAGTCGGGAGAGATCGTCGTCCTGCCGGTCCTGCCCGGCCACGAGATCGACGTCCGGGAGCACGCGTTCCTGCTCGCCTCCCACTCGATCAACTACACCTACACCCGGGTCAAGGGCCTGGCGAACATCATGTTCGGCGGCAGCGGGATGTTCATGGACCGCTTCACCACGCAGCAGGATCAGGGTCTGGTGCTGCTGCACGGCTACGGCAACGTCTTCCAGCGCACCCTGCAGCCGGAAGAGTCGGTCCTGGTCGAGCCCGGAGGATTCCTCTACAAGGACTCCTCGGTGAGCATGAACGTGGAGACGCAGCGCCTTTCCACCGGGCTGTTCGGGGGCGCCGGCCTCAACCTGGCGCGGCTCACCGGTCCCGGCCGGGTCGGCATCCAGTCGATGTACGTCCACCACCACACCGAGTGAGCTCGATGGCAAGCAACGCCACCTGTCCCTGGTGCCGGCTGTCGGTGCCCCCGCAGATGGTGACCTGTCCACACTGCGGTGCGCCGGTCGACGTTCGGGGACAGGTCAGCGAGTCGGGCTGGCTCGAGCTGCCGCCGATCCGCGACCTGGCACGAATCCAGTTCGGGCGCTCGGACGTCCAGGTCGCCGGCACCTACGTCCCGGTCGCCGACTGCAACCTGGCGCCCGGGGAGGGGGTCTACTTCACGCATCACGTGCTGCTCTGGCGGGACCCCACGGTGCAGGTGCAGGCGATGTCGATCGGAGGCTGGAAGCGCATGTTCGCCGGCCTCCCGGTGATCATGACGCAGGCGCAGGGGCCGGGGCACATCGCGTTCTCTCGTGACGCGCCGGGCGAGATGGTCGCCGTGCCGCTGCAGCCGGGCCAGGCGGTCGACGTCCGCGAGCACGCCTTCCTGGTCGCCACGGGGACGGTCGAATACGGATATTTCCAGACCAACGTGTGGTGGTCGACCCGCAGCGGCGACGACGTCGAGTACCACTATCCGGTGGGCCAGTTCATGGACCGGTTCGTGGCCCGCCAGCAGCCCGGGCTGCTGCTGCTCCACGCGGCCGGGAACGCGTTCGTGCGCACCCTGCGACAAGGAGAGGCGATGCTGATCAAGCCGACCGCCCTCCTCTACAAGGACCCCTCGGTCGCCATGCAGCTTCACCTCGAGTACCCGGGGGGCGCCTGGTCGCCGTGGGGACAGTGGGCCAACCGGTATCTGTGGCTCACGATGTTCGGTCCCGGCCGGATCGCCGTGCACTCGGCGTACGACAAGCTGGAGGACAACGGCGGCAGCATCTACCAGATGTCGATGGCGACGCAGCAGCAGTGGTGACAGCGGCGTGAGCCGGGAGGCCGGCCGCCGATCGGAGACCCACGCGCGCTCTCCAGGTCGACCGGGCGCCGGGTGATGGGGGCACTGGTCGACCCGCGGCTGCTGGCCTACGCGGTTGTGGTGGCGCTGCTCGTGATGGCACCGGGGCCCGACATGGCGCTGGTCGCGCGCAACGCCCTGCGGGGCGGGGTTCGCCTGGTGCTGCCGACGGTGCTCGGTGTGGCCACCGGCATCCTGGGCTGGAGCCTGGCTTCGGCGCTCGGGGTGGCGACCCTGCTGGAGCGGTCGGCGGTCCTCTTCTCGGTCCTGCGTCTGCTCGGGGCCGCGTATTTGTGCTTCCTCGGGGTGCTGACGCTGCGCTCCGCCTGGCGCGGCCGCCCGCATCGAGGGGCGGCGGCGCCGGCCGGTGCGTCCTGCTCTCCGCGGGCGGGCTTTCTCCAGGGGCTGACCGGGAACCTGCTCAACCCCAAGGCGGGGGTCATCTTCCTCACCCTGGTGCCGCAGTTCTTACGGCCCGGCGATCCTCCGGCACGGATCGTGCTCATGATCGCGATCTTCGAAGTGCTGCTGATCACCTGGCTGCTGATCTACGGTCGCGGGCTGGCGCGGATGGGGCAGACACGGCTCGCGCGAAGGGCGCGGCGCTGGCTGGAGGTCGCCTCGGGGGCGGTGCTCTGCGCGCTCGGCCTGGACATCGTGTACCAGACCTGGCGCTCTGGCGCCTGAGGTCCGCACACGGCAGCCGGACGTCGAGGCGTGAGGGGCGGCGTGCCCATACTTGGACCCGGTGGAGCACCGATCGCTGGGGTGGGAGCGGATCGCCGACTGCGGAAGCATGCGCGTGGTGGGACTCCGCCTGCAGGCCGGTCAGCACGTGCCGGAGCACCGCAACGCGGTGCCGGTGGCGATGATCGTCACGGAGGGCATGCTGCACTATGGCGAGGACCAGGAGGAGGGCGTCGCACGACAGGGGGAGTTGGTCCTCATCAATCCCGGCGAGCGGCACCGCTACTGGGCCACCGAGGAGACGACCGCCTATCTCGTCTTCGCCGGCCTGCCCGGGGTCCGGTCGCGCCCCTGGACCCTGCGCGCACGGTAACCGTCCCGACGGACCTTCTCTCCCACCTTGTCTCCCCGGAGGTGCACCAACGCGGCATATCTCGCGCGTTTTGCCGCCGGAGGTGCACCAAGGGGGCTTATCTGGCCGCTGGACGCGCGGTTCCCGTCCTGCCGGCTGCGGACGGTGCGACGATACCTTGACGCCATGGTCTCGCATGCCCCTTCCCCCAAGGCGCACCTACCGGTCTCCGCATGAACACCTTCGCGGCCGCGCTGCGTCACGAGCGGCTCGTCCAGCAGGAGCAACGGCTGCGGCCGGAGATCGAGCGTCTCCGGAGGGTGCTGGCCGGCGACCCGGAGACGGTTCGCCTGGAGACCGCACTTTCCGCGGCGCGAGACCGCCGGCGGGAACTCGAGGTCCGACTGCGCCAGATGGACCAGGAGACCGAAGAACGGCGACGGCGTGCCAAGGCCCGCGAGCGCGAGCTCATGAGCGGCCACGTGCGGAGCCCGGCCGATCTGATGAGACTGCGTCATGAGGTCGATCATCTGAAGGAGGTCCTGGAGGCAGCCGAGGACACCGAGCTGGCCCTGCTCGAAGAGGCAGACCGCCAGGATGCCGAGGTCGGCTCGCTGGAAAAGGCACTCGAGGCGCGTCGATCCGACGCCGCGCGCGGCGCCGAGAGCGCGCAGCGGCGCCTGGAGGCGATCACGTCGGAGATGGGGCCCATCGAGGCGGAGATCGAAGACTCCTGGGCTCAGCTTCCCAGCGAGTGGCGCGCCGCCATCGAACGCGTCCACGCCCACCATCCCGACGCCGTGGCGGAGGTGGTGGACGGTCTCTGTCAGGGTTGCCGCGTCGCCGTCACCTCGAGCGGGCGGCAGGAGCTTCGCCGCGGCACGCTGCTCACCTGCGACAACTGTGGACGCATCCTCGTGACGGGCTAGGAGGGGCAGGGACTTATGCTCCCGGCGTGACCCATCCCGCCCCGCCGCAGCCGGTGCAGCAGCCCCTGGTCCTCAGTGAAGCCGAGGTCGCACAGGTCCTCGATCCCGACGAGCTTCTCGACCGCCTCGCCCAGGCCTTCGTCATCGTGTCGGAAGGCCGGTCCTCGGTCCCTCCCCGTCCTGCCGCCAACACTCCGGACGGGATGCTGAGCGTGATGCCGGGCTACCTCCCGGGCGTCGGATTGGGCTCCAAGCAGGTCTCGGTGTATCCAGGCAACGAAGCGCACGGATTGCCCTCTCACCTGGCCGTGATCTCTCTCTTCGACGAGGCCACCGGCGCTCTGGTGTGCGTGATGGACGGGACACATATCACGACCGCGCGAACCGCGGGGGCGGCCGCGCTCTCGACCCGTCTGCTGGCCCGTCCCGACGCCTCCGTCCTGGCCGTCCTGGGGGCAGGCGTGCAGGGCGCCGCGCACGTGGAGGCGATCCCGCGGGTCCGCTCGATCCGGGAGATCCGGGTCGCGTCCCGGACCCCCGCCCACGCCCACCAGCTGGCGGCCCAGCTCCCCGGGGCTCGCGCGGTGGCCGGGTTCGAGGAGGCGGTGCGCGGCGCCGACATCGTCTGCTGCTGCACCAACAGCGCGGCGCCGATTCTCGACTTCGCCTGGCTGGCGCCGGGAACCCACGTCACCTCGGTCGGCTTCAACGTCGCTGGAGCCGAGCTGGACCAGGCCACGGTGACCCGGGGGCACCTGTTCGTGGAGACCCGGGACGCCTTCTCCGCCCCGCCGGCGGGCTGCTACGAGCTGCAGTTGCTCGACCCCGACCTCGGCACCGAGATGGGAACGCTGATCTCGGGCCGTGCGGCGGGTCGGCGGTCTGGGGAGGAGATCACGGTCTACCGGTCGATGGGCCACGCCGCCGAGGACCTGGCGGCGGCCCGGCTGGCCTACGATCGGGCGACCGAGCGCGGCGTCGGCAAGACGATCACGCTCTAGGCTGGGCCCGGGCCGGAAAACCCGCGGGGGTCGGGGTCACAACCAGGGCAACGGGCGACGAGGAGGAGGTGCGCCGTGCGCAACAGCAGCGAGCGAATTCTGACCACCCAGGCGGGCAGCCTGCCCCGGCCCGCTGAACTGATCGAGCTCAATCGCGCCCGGCAGGAGGGAGCGGCGGCGGACGAGGCAGGCTTCCAGGCCCGCCTCCGGGAAGCGGTGCGCGACGTCGTCGCCCGCCAGCGGCAAGCCGGCATCGACATCGTCGGTGACGGTGAGTTCGGGAAGGCGATGGGGCAGCCGGTCGACTACGGCGCCTGGTGGACCTATTCGTTCAAACGGCTGGGGGGCCTGGAGCTGGAGCCGGTCGGCATCTACGATCAGCCGGCGCACCGGTCGTCGCCCGGCCATGTGGTGCTGAGCAGCTTCGGAGACCGGCGGGACCGCACCCGGTTCGCCGAGGCCTACAACGACCCCGAAAGCGGGATCACGACGGGACGGCGGCGACCGTACCACCCGGTCTGCCGCGGGCCGATCAGCTACACCGGGCAGGCCGCCATCGCGGCCGACATCGCCAACTGCAAGGCGGCGCTGGAGGCGGCCGGCGTGGAAGAAGGCTTCATGACCTCGATCGCCCCCGCCAGCTGCTCACGGATCGGGAACGAGTACTACGAAAGCGAGGAGGCCCTCCTCTACGCCTGCGCCGACGCGATGCGAGAGGAGTACCGCGCGATCATCGAGGCGGGACTGGTTCTGCAGCTCGACGACCCGGCGATCGCCGAGAACTGGGATCAGATCAACCCGGAGCCCTCGGTCGAGGACTACCGGCGCTTCACCCAACCCCGGATCGAGGCGCTGAACCACGCCATTCGCGACCTGCCCCAGGACCGGATCCGGTTCCACCTCTGCTGGGGCAGCTGGCACGGGCCGCACACCACCGACATTCCGATGCGCGACATCGCGGACCTGATGCTGTCGATCGACGTCCAGGCCTACTCGTTCGAAGCCGGCAACGTGCGGCACGAGCACGAGTGGCGGGTCTGGGAGGAGGTGCGGCTGCCGGACGGAAAGCTCCTGCTCCCGGGCGTCGTCAGCCACGCGACCAACGTCGTCGAGCATCCCGAGCTGGTCGCGGACCGGATCGAGCGCTTCGCCCGCCTGGTGGGACGGGAGAGCGTCATCGGCTCCACCGACTGTGGCCTCGGCGGCCGGATCCACCCCCAGATCGCATGGGCCAAGCTGGAGGCCCTGGCCCAGGGGGCGGCGCTCGCGACCAGGCGGCTGTGGGGCTGACGGGCGCCGCTATCCTTACCGGGTGACGGATCCCTCCTGGCCGCCCGCGCCCCGGTGGCGGACGGCGTTGTCGAGGGGCGTGCTCTGAAGGTCCTGCTCGCGGGCGGCGTCGCGGGCGCGGCGACGGCGGAGGGGGCGGTGGTGGTCATCGACGTCCTCCGCGCCTTCAGCGTCAGCGCCTACGCGCTGGCCGCGGGGGCCGAGTGCTGCCGGCTGGTCCGCGAGGTGGCGGAGGCGAAGGCGCTGGCGGCCCGTATCCCCGGGTCGGTGCTGTCGGCCGAGGTCGACGGTTTCCCGGTGGCGGGAATCCCGATCAGCAACTCGCCGACCCAGATCACAAGCACCGACCTGAAGGGGCGGGTCCTGGTGCAGCGTTCCTCGGCCGGGACCCAGGCGATGGCCGCGGCGACGCGCGCCGAGCGCCGTTACGCGGGCGCGCTGGTGGTGGCGAGCGCCACCGCCCGCGAAATCCGGCGGAGCGGCTGCGAGCTGGTCACCCTGGTCGCCTCGCGCCCCGACCACGAAGAGGACGTGGCCTGCGCCCGGCTGCTGGAGGCGCTGCTGCGGGGTGAGCCGGCGCCGGCCGGTGTGCTCGACGACCTCTACGCGAGCCCCCGCTACCAGGAGGTGTCGAGCGGGGAGCAGGCGGGCTTCCCGTCCACCGACTGCACGCTGGCCCTGATGACCGACCGCTTCGACTTCGCGATGCCGGTCGGTACCGACGAGCTGGGGATTCGACTGACCGCCCGCCCGGTGGGGTAACCACCGGCGTCCGTACACAACCGAGGTTATCCGGCGCCGGAAGACGTCGATTTGTATACAACCGTCCAGTCGGCGAGGAGCCGGCGTCCGTATCCGACCTCGCGCTCGGCGCCCTGCAGGCGGAGTCGCAGGGTGGAGGCGATGTCCTGGCTCGAGCGGCCCAGCCGCAGCTCGACGTCACCCGGCTCCACGATGCGCCGCCCGTCCCGACCCGTGAACGAGGTCAGGTCGGCGTCAACCGCGAACCGCACGCGGGCGCGATCCCGCGGCTCCAGTGCCACCCTGGCGAAGCCGAGCAGGCGGACCACGGGCCGCGTCGTCTGGGCCACCGGATCGTGGAGGTAGAGCTGGACCACCTCCGCCCCCGCCACGGCGCCCGTGTTCTCGACCTCGATCTCGACGCCCAGCTCGCCGTCGACCGGCCACGCGGGCGGGCCGCCTCCGGTTGAGCCGGCGTCCTGATCGACCATCGAAGCCTCGCCCCAGACGAACGTGGTGTAGCTCAGCCCGTGACCGAAGGGGAAGGCCGGGGTGGGGTCGACCGATGAGACCTGGGAACGCCTGGCCAGCGGCGGCGCCAGGTAGGTGGTGGGCAGGCCGCCGGCGTCGCGGGGGACGCTGACCGGAAGGCGCCCCGAGGGATCGACGGTTCCGGTCAAGACCTCCGCCAGGGCCTGGCCGCCGAGCTGGCCGGGAAAGAACGAAGAGACGATCGCCCCCGCCTGCTCGACCTCCTCCCCGAGCGCGTAGGGGCGCCCGGCGATCAGGACCAGGACGACCGGCCTCCCGGTGGCGAGCACGGCCCGCACCAGGTCCGGCTGCCGGCCCGGCAGGCGCAGGTCGACCGCGTCACACCCCTCGCCCGAGGTGCCGCGCCCGAACAGACCTGAGCGATCGCCCACGGCCAGCACACAGACGTCGGCGGCCGCGGCCAGGGTGGCCGCCTCCTCGATGCCGGAAGCGTCGTCCCCCTTCACGGCACAGCCCGGCGCGTAGGTAAGGTCGGGGAACGGACCTGACAGCGCCTGGCGGAGGGTTGGGATCTCGACCCCCAGGCCGCGCTCGGGATGCGGGCCCACGTGGACCGGGAAGGCGTAGCACCCGAGCAGCGCCAGCGGGTCGTCGGCGACCGGGCCCACCAGGGCCACACGCCGGTCGGTGCGCAATGGAAGCAGGTGCTCACGGTTGCGGAGGAGGACGGCGGACTCGCGAGCCACCCGCAGCGCCAGCTCGCGGCTCTCGTCGTCATCCAGCCGGAGCTCGCCCTCCAGGGCCGGCTCTGGCGACCACTCCTCGTCCAGCAGCCCCAGCTCCGCCTTCTGCGCCAGCACGCGGCGCAAAGCGCGGTCGATCAACGACTCGTCGGCCGTGCCCGACCGCACCGCGTCCACCAGGTCGGCGCCGTAGGCGTCCGACCACGGCAGCTCCACGTCGATGCCAGCGCGAAGGGCCTGTCCCGCGGCGTCCCCGGCCCCGGCCGCGACGCCGTGCAGCGAGACCAGGAAGCGGACCGCGAAGTAGTCGGCGACCACGGTGCCGCCGAAGCCCCAGGTCTCGCGCAGCAACCCCGTCAGGAGCCGCTCGTCAGCCGCCACCGGCACCCCGTCGATCTCGGCGTACGAGTGCATGATCGAGCGGGCGCCCCCGAGGCGGAGCGCCATCTCGAAGGGCGGCAGGACGATGTCGGCCAGCTCGCGCTGCCCCATGGAGACGGGCGCCAGGTTGCGACCGCCCCGGGAGGCGGAGTACCCGGCGAAGTGCTTGGGCGTCGCGACCACCCCCGCGCGCTCCAGCCCGCGCACGTAGGCGGAGCCGATGGACCCGACCAGGTACGGGTCCTCGCCGATCGTCTCCTCGGTCCGGCCCCATCGGTAGTCCCGGGTGACGTCGAGAACCGGCGCCAGCCCCTGATGGACGCCGGCCTTCCGCATCGAGCGCCCGATCTTCCCTGCCATCTCCTCGATCAACGCCGGATCGAAGGAGGCGCCCCAGCTGAGCGGCGTCGGGTAGACGGTCGACTTCCAGCTCGAGAAGCCGGTCAGGCATTCCTCGTGTGCCAGTGCCGGAATTCGGAACCGGCTCGCCTCCACGATCTCCGACTGCCGGCGCGCGAGCCGGCGGCCGGCGTGAGTGGGGTCCGCCGGCACGGTGCCGTAGGGCCGGCTCAGCTGACCCAGGCCGCGCGCGATCAAGGAGGGCCAGGCTCTGCTGTCGGCCTTATCCCGCTCGTGGGGCGCCACCTCCTCGCCGGTCGCGGGGCGATCGAGCCAGGCGGAGCCCAGCTGGGCCACCTTCTCCTCCAGCGTCATGCGCGCGATGAGGAGGTCCGCTCGTTCCTCCGGTGCAAGCCCGCGCTCCCGCCAGTCGCTCTCCGCCATGGTCAGGCCCCCATCATCCGCGGAACCACGAGTTCACCGCGGGAGCAGCTGCTCCAGTGTCTCCAGCACCCGGGTGGGCCGGTCCTCCGGCTTCAGACCGGCCAGGTCCTCGCGCCTCGTCTCGCCGGTCAGCACCAGCAGCGACGGCATGCCCGCGTCGAGTGCCATGCGGATGTCGGTGCTGAGGCGGTCGCCCACCATGACGCAGCGCGACGGTTCCACGTCGAGGCCCCGCAGCACCGCGCGCAGCATGATGGGGTCCGGCTTCCCGGTGCAGGCCTCGAGCCGGGCGCCGGTGCAGGCCTGGACGGCCGCGATGACCGCTCCCGCGTCCGGTTCCCCGCGTCCGCCGTCAAGCGGGCAGAACGGATCGGGATTGGTCGCGATCAGGCGCGCCCGCCCCTGCACCCGGATGGCGTCGAACGCGATCTGCAGCTTGCGGTAGCAGAAGGCGCGATCATAGCTGGCGATCACGAAGTCGATCTCGGCCTGGTCCTCCGAGATCCGGATCCCGGCCTCCTGGAGCGACCGGACGAGCGGCGCTTCGGCGATCGGAAAGACAGCCGCGTGGGGCGCGTTATCGAGCAGCCAGCGCGTCATGGTGACGACCGTGGTGACGACGTCTTCCGCCGATGTCGGGATGCCCAGGCGCGTCAGCTTGCGGGCGTATTGCTCTCGGTCACGGGTTGGATTGTTGGAGACGAAGCGCACCGCCCGGTCTCGCGCTCGCAGCTCCTCGATCGCGTCCCTCGCCCCCGGCAGCAGCCCCTCCCCCAGATAGACGGTCCCGTCGAGGTCGAAGATGTAGGCGTCGTACACGTGGTCGGGCGCGGACGTGCCCTGAATGCCGGCACTCAGGCCCGTCACGGGCGCGGACGTGCCCCCACCGCCGGCGCTCGGGTTCATGCGGGTCAGCCGCGGGTGGGCTGCTTCGCCGCCTCCTCGTAGACCTCCACCAGGTGGCGGTAGTTGCCGGAGATACGCTGGGCCGCGCTGTCGCGGTCGAGGTCGCCCGCCACCCACGACTTGAGCGGTCCCTCCCAGATGGTGCGGCCGACGGCGAAGCCTTTGAACCCGGGAACGGTCGCCCCCACCCGGAGCCAGTGCTCCACCTTCTCCTCGCTGGCGCCGCGACCGAGCACGATGCAGCAGACGTGGTCGCGACCGCCGGCCCGCGCCGTGTCCGCGACCCGGGCCGAGTCCTCCTCCCGCTCGAGCCCTTCGATCTTCCAGATGTCGGGCTCCACCCGCGCTTCCTGTGCCGCCTGGATGGTGCGCACGACCAGGTCCGGGCGCACCTCCAGGTCGTACCGGTCGGCGGATCCGTCGACCCCGGCCAGCTGCTCCTTGGTGGCCGGCACCAGGAGCTCGAACAGGAACTTGCGGTCCTGACCATGGAGCCAGTCGGAGAGATCGGCGAGCCGGTCGAGCTGGCGCCGGTTCAGGTCGCGGTCGCCGTCCGGGTTGTAGCGGACCAGCACCTTGGAGAAGGTGGGGTCGAACCGCAGCACGTGGTCCTGGTAGTTGGGGCCGTACTCGAAGTCGAACTCTTCCTGGCCGCTCTTCTCGACCGGCATCGCGAGGGTCAAACCCTCGATCTTGGCCCGGCGTGCCACTTCCGCCCCGTATTCCTCGTCGACCAGCAGGCCGGGCACGTTCCGGGGGATGCCGTGCAGCTCGGGAATCGCCTTCCGGAGGCCCTCGAAGATGATCTGCTTCGAGATCTGGATCTGCGCCAGCTCTTCCGGGCTCGGCTCGCCCTTGAGGCCGAACAGACCCTTCGAGAAGGAGGATCGGTGGTCGAACGCGAGCAGGTAGAGCTTCTCCGTGTAACCCAGGGTCATTGGTCGCTCCTTGGTGCACACATGGCCGGGGGAGCCCGGCGGGGCCGAGGCTCGACATTCAACGTTAGGACGCTTAGCGTGTCGAACACCACCAACAGACCCTCACGAGACTGAGCTCGCCAAGTTTCATGAGGGGGAGAGCCGGGACCGGCGTGTCCGGCCGACGAGGAACGAGGAGCCGGACGATGGCCAAGACGCTGAACGCGAGGACGAAGGAGCGAGCCCGGGGTGACGGCGCCCCACCCGGCGGTGCCGCCAGCGCGGACCAGCAGCCGGCCGCGCCGCAGCACCTGACCAAGAAGGAGTACAAGAAGGAGCTGCGCCGTTTGCAGGTCGAGCTGGTCCAGTGGGAGGAGTGGATCCACCGCGAGGGGTTGCGCGTGGTGGTCATCTTCGAGGGGCGCGACACCGCCGGCAAGGGCGGCATGATCCACCGGATCACCGAGCTCCTGAACCCGCGCGTCTGCAGTCCGGTGGCCCTCACCAAGCCGACGGAGCGCGAGCGCACCCAGTGGTACTTCCAGCGCTACGTGGCCCAGCTGCCGGCGGCCGGCGAGATCGTCCTCTTCGACCGCAGCTGGTACAACCGAGCCGGCGTCGAGCACGTCATGGGTTACTGCACGCAGGAGGAGTACGACGACTTCATGCGGGCGTGCCCGGAGTTCGAGCGGATGCTCATCCGCTCCGGGATCCACCTCCTCAAGTACTGGCTCTCGGTGTCCGACGAAGAGCAGGAGAGGCGGTTCCAGCAGCGGATGACCAACCCCGCCAAGCGCTGGAAGCTGTCGACGACCGACCTCGAATCGCGGGCGCGGTGGGTCGACTACTCGGAGGCGAAGGACGACATGTTCGCCTACACCGACACCAAGGACTCCCCGTGGCATGTGCTCGAGACCGACTCCAAGAAGACCGCCCATCTGAACCTGATCACCCACCTGCTGCGGCAGTTCCCGTACCAGCCGGCCTCGGTGGCTCACATCAAGCTGCCGCCCCGCCAGGAGCGCAAGTACCAGCGGCCGCCCAAGTCGAGCCAGCAGATGGTGCCCACCTGGTACGTCGTCGAGTGACTTGCCCGAGTGTCCACACTCCGGCGCCAACGCCGCGCCGGTAGGGGCGGAGTGCGGACGCTGTGGCACTACCCGGGTCAGCGAAGGCGGTCGATCCAGGCCCATGTCGTGTACTTCTCCCGGGACAGGGCGCGCGCCCGCTGCAGCGTCTCCGCGTCGAGGCGCACGGGGCGGGTGGTGGCGAGGCGCGCGAACCAGGCCAGCAGCCGGCTCACTACCTCGTCGCGCGAGAGGGCGGTCCACCGGCGGAGCGGGGAGACACGCTTGACCGCGCTCCTCACCCCCTTCTCGCTGACCCGGTCGCGACCGATGCGGATCAGGCGGGGGACCACCTCCGGATCCAGGTCGTAGGCGATCGCGGTGTGGTGGAGGACGGTCTGCCGCCGCCGTGCCTGCGCCGCACCGCCGATCTTGCCCTCCGGCGAGGTGATGTCGTTGATCGGTCGGTAGCCGGCGGGGACTCCGAGCGCCCGCAGGCAGTCGACGACCCACCCGTCGAGCAAGGCATAGGAGTTCCTGAACGAGAGCCCTCGCACCAGCCGGTCGGGCGCGACCAGCGTGTAGGTGATGCTCCGCGCCGGCTCGACCAGCATGGTCCCGCCCCCGCTCAGGCGCCGGCAGACAGTGAAGCCGAGCTCGGCGGCAGCCTCGACGTCGATCTCGTTGGCCAGCACCTGGTGGGAACCGAGGACCAGGGCCGGCTCGGCCCACTCCCAAAAGCGCAGGGTCGGACCGCGCTCACCCGCGATCACCTGGTTCAGCAGGACCTCCTCGAGCGCCATCTGCTCGTGGGCCGGTAGCGCCGGTTGGGGAGGCAGAATCTCCCACTCGAGCGCCCCCAAGGCACCGCCGGCGCCGCCGAACCGCCCGGCCATCTGCCGACAGATGTACTCGAATCCGGGCTCACGAAGGGCCATCTGCCGGCAGATGGCCCTTCGTTGTGGGATTACGGGAGAGAGATCAGGTGGTCTTACCGCTGAACCCGTGGTTCTTGAGCCAGCTCTGGGCGGCCTGCTGCGACGACTCCTCGTTGACCGAGACCTGGGTGTTCAACTGCACCAGCTGCTCGGTGGTCAGCTTCGACGAGACCTTGTCCAGCGCCGACTGGCCGGAGGAATCGATCTTCTTGGGATTGATCAGCGGTACCACCTGGTCGGCGACCGAGATGTGCTTGGGGTCCTTGAGGATGACCCAGTGGTCCTGACCGATGATGGCGTCGCTGCTGAAGACGACCGCGACCTGGATCTGGTTCTGTTCCAGCGCGGTGTGGGTCAGCGGTCCGTCGGCGTCGAGCGCCCGGAAGCTCGCGAAGTGGGCGCCGTAGACACTCTGGAGCCCGGCCAGGCAGTCTTTGCGGCCGGGGCAGTCGACCGGCCCTCCGAGGATCAGGTTGTGTGCGTTCCCCTCCAGCTGGTCGAGACCGGTCAGGTGGTACTGGTCCGAGGTCGCCTTGGTCACCGCGAACGCGTTCTCGTCGGCCGCCGCCGACACCTTGAGCGCTTTCAGACCCTTCTTCTGGAGATAGGGGTTGAGCTTGTCGACGTTGACCTGCGCGTCGGTGCCCGCCAGGCTCGGATCACCCGAGTAGAAGCTCAGCTCACTGGCGCTGTAGCCGGGATACATGGTGATGGTGCCGCTCTCCAGGGCCGGCGCCAGGACCGAGCGCGCGCCGATGTTGGGCTTGTACTCGACGGTGTAGCCGTCGTCCGCCAGCGCACCGCCGTAGATGTAGCCCAGGGTGACGTTCTCAGCGAAGTTCTGAGAGCCGATGATCACCGTCCCTTTGTTCGAGCTGCCGCCGCCCGACGAGCCGCAGGCGGCCGCCGTCAGGCTGAGGCCCAGCACCACCGCCAGCAAGGCGCGGTAGGCCACCTTCTTCATTCGCGTCTCTCCTTTTGGGCCGGTCTCATGCGGCCGCTCTCCCTTTGGACGTGGACGGTCGGGCCGCGCCGGCGGCACGCGAAGCGCTCACCTTACGCAACCCCGCCGGCGTCAACAACCGTTGAAGCAGCGCGAGCAATCCCTCCGTCACACCCGCGAGCAGCGCGACCAGGATCGCCCCGCCCAGAAGCTCGCTGTAGCCGGTGGCCGTGTTCAGGCCCTGCTCGATCAACAGGCCCAGGCCGCCCCACGCCACGTAGGCCCCCAGGGTCGCCGTCGCCACCACCTGGACCCCGGCGGTGCGGACGCCGGCCATGATGACGGGAATCGCGATCGGGACCTCCACCCGGCGCAGGATCTGTGTCTCGGTCATGCCCAGGCCGCGCGCCGCGTCGACCAGGTCGCGATCCACCGACCGCATGCCCTGGTAGGCGTTCGTGATCACGGGCGGGACGGCGAGGACGATCAGCGCGATCAGCGTGGGCAGCGCCCCGAGTCCGAAGACGAGGACGAAGAAGACCATGAGCGCGAAGGAGGGGATGGCGCGGCCCACGTTGGTGACATTGATGGCGAGCAGGCCGCCTTTGCCCAGGTGCCCGAGGATGATGCCGATCGGGAGGGCGATCGCCATCGCGATCAGCGTCGCCGCCAGCGACATCAGCACGTGCTGACTGAGCAAGGTCGGGATCCCCGTCGTGCCCCGCCAGTTGGCCGGGTTGGTGAACCACTGCCACTGCTGCGCCAGGAGGCCCATCAGGCCCGGCTCCAGGGGGTGAGGGCACGCTGCAGCCGCGACAGGCCGAGGTCGGCCAAGATCGCCAGCACCACACACAGAAACCCGCCCACCCAGATCTCGGTCTTGAATTCGTTGTTCAGGCCCAGGGTCAGCATCTGCCCGAGGCCGCCCTCGCCGATCAGCGCTGTCACCGTGACCAGGCCGATGGTGGTGACGGTCGCGATACGGACCCCGGCCATGATGACCGGCAGCGCCAGCGGGAGATCGACGGAGAGGAAACGCTTGAGGGGTCGGTAGCCCATGCCGACGGCCGCGTCCCGGACCGCCGGCGACACGCCGTCCAGCCCCACCACCACGTTGCGCATCAGGATCAGGAGCGTGTAGGCGACGAGCCCGATCTCGGCCGTCACCGTGGTGAGGCCGGTGAACGGCACCAGCAGCGCGAACAGGGCGAGGGAGGGGATGGTGTAGAGAACACCCGCCGTGCCCAGCAGGGGACCCCGCAACGCCGGGATGCTCCAGGCCAGGAAGCCGGCCGGGATCGAGATCAAAAAGCCGATCGCGACCGCGAGCGCGGTCAGCTCGATGTGCTGCAGGAGATAGCCTCCGACCTGGCCGGCGTTCTCCACCAGCCAGGGCACGTCGAACCACGACTGAGCCCACTGGGCGGGGGTCACTTTCGTCCTCCGTGGGTCGCCGGCCGGATGATGACAACGTCCGCAGTGGACCTGTCACCGGGATTCGGTAACGTTACCGAACCGTGCTGGAGCTGGTTCACGTCAGCAAGCAGTATCCAGGTGGTCCCTACGTGGTGCAGGACCTCTCGCTGACCATCGAGACAGGGGAGATCTGCATGCTGCTCGGCCCCTCCGGTTCGGGCAAGACGACCACGCTGCGGATGATGAACCGGCTGGTGGAGCCGTCCTCGGGTCAGATCCTCCTGGACGGGAACGACGTCACCAGGATGGACCCGGTCAAGCTCCGTCTCTCCATGGGCTACGTGATCCAGCAGAGCGGCCTCTTCCCCCACCTCACGATCGCCGACAACGTGGGCACCGTCCCGCGGCTGCTGGGTTGGGACCGCAAGCGGATCGCGGACCGGGTGCAGGAGCTGCTGGACCTGGTCGGCCTCGACCCCAGCGTCTACAGCAAGCGGTACCCGGCTCAGCTCTCGGGCGGCCAGCAGCAGCGCGTCGGCGTGGCCCGCGCCCTCGCGGCCGACCCGCCGGTGCTGCTGATGGACGAGCCCTTCGGGGCGATCGACCGGGTGACGCGGGAGTCGCTGCAGGACGAGTTCCTCCGCATCCAGCGCGAAGTTCGGAAAACGATCGCCTTCGTCACCCACGACATCGACGAGGCGGTGAAGATGGGAGATCGGATCGCGCTCTTCCGCGACGGCGGCGTGCTGGAGCAGTACGACGCGCCCGCGCGCGTGCTGGCGCAGCCGGCCAGCGACTTCGTGGCGCAGTTCCTGGGACCGGATCGTGCCCAGAAGCGGCTGGCCGTGCTCCCGGTCCGGCTCGCCCCTCTGGAGGCCGACGACGGCAGCGGCGGGATCCCCGAGGTCGCGGGCACCGCCACGTTGGCGGACGCGCTCTCGATCATGCTGCTCCACGAGGCCCACCGGGTCCGGGTGCGGGTCGACGGGCGGCCGCCGGGCCTGCTCACGGTGCACCGCCTGCTGGAGACGGCGGTGACCAACGCCGACACCGTCGGGACCGCCAGGGCCTGAATGGGATGCGGGAGATGTCGCACCCGGAGTGGCGTGCGTTCCTGAAGGCGGGAACGCGGACCGGGAAGCTCGCGCTCACCCGCCGGGACGGACAGCCCTTCGTGGTACCGGTCTGGTTCACGCTCGACGGCGACGACCTGGTCTTCACCACCAACGCGTCCACGCTGAAGGCGCGGGCCCTGGCGCGGGACGGCCGGGTCGCCGTCTGCGTCGACCTCCAGGAGCCGCCGTATGCGTACGTGGCGATCCAGGGTCGCGCGTCGATCAGCGACGATCAGGCCGAGCTGCTGCGGGTGGCGACCGCGGTCGGGGGCCGCTACATGGGAAAGGAGCGGGCGGAGGAGTTCGGCGCCCGCAACGCGGTGCCGGGCGAACTGGTGGTGCGTGTCACCCCCGAGCGGGTCACCGCACTCGACGAGATCGCGGACTGACCCCACCTCCCACGGGGCCGCCGCCAAACCGGCCTCTTCGTCGATGAGCATCGGGTACCGCCCGCGCGGTGGGGCCGCCGCCTCGTAGCATCCGCAGTCGTGGGACGCTTCAACGAAGCGCCCCCGACGGATGCCGCGGTGCCGGGACTCGACCGGCGCACGCTCTGGACCCTCCTCGCCGGAAACGCGCTGACCGGAATCGGGATCGGATTCTTCATCCCGATCCTTCCCTTGTTCATCCGGTCGCGCGGCGGGGGCGCCCTGCTCGTCGGCCTCGTGTTCGCCGGCGGCGTCGTCGGACGGGCGCTGGCGCAGTACCCGGGCGGATGGCTCGCGGATCGCTTCGGACGCAAGCCCGTGATCGTGGGCTCCCTGCTGATCTACGCCCTGCTGTTTCCCCTCTACCTGCTGCCGCTCCCCATCGGGTACCTGATCGCCCTGCGCACGGCGCACGCGGCCGCCGCCGGCGCCTACCTCCCGGCCGCCGCGGCGATGATCGGCGACCTCGGCGGCCCCCGCAAGGCCCGCGCCTTCGGGCTGCTGCGGTCTTCGGACATGCTGGGCATGGTCCTGGGGCCGATGGTCGGCGGTTTCGTCGCCGGGTTCGACCTGGGCGCGGTGTTCTGGGTCGGCACCTTTTTCTGCCTCTTCGCGACCGGGATGATGCTGTTTCTCCCCGCTGTGCACGGCCCGCGCGGGGCGGCGGTCCGGCGCCAAACCGAGGCCGCTCGCTTTCCGCTCGGTCGCGTCCTCTGGCGCCTGGCCCCTTTCCTGGCGCTCGCGATGCCCCTGCAGTGGGCGTTCGGGACCTACGACACCGTGTGGAGCCTCTTTCTGACCAGCCGTGGTGCCACCTACTTCCAGGTCGGTGTCTCCTTCGCCGCCTACGGCCTCCCGATCCTGTTTCTCGGCGGTCTGGCCGGGACCTTCGTCGATCGCGTCGGCCGCTTCCGCTCGGCGGTCGGCTCGGTCCTGGCCTTCGCGTTCTTCCTCTTCCTCTATCCGTTGATCGAGTCGGTCCTGGTGCTCATCCTGTTCGGCCTGCTCGAGGGCACGCTCACGCTCCCCAGCAACCCGGCGCTGCTGACCGGGGTCAGCGAGGCGGCGCCGCCGGGAACGCAGGGACGGACCCAGGGCACGTTCCAGACCGCCTCCTACGCGGCCGAGGCGGGGGGAGCCCTGGTCGCCGGCGGGCTCTATGGCTTCGCGCCCGCGGCGGCGTTCTGGACCGGCGCCGCCCTCATCCTCGTCGGCTGCGCGGCGGCGCTGATCCTGCGCCGGGTCCAGATCACGAGCCGGCGGCCGGCGCCGGCCCTGCCATAGTCGATCGAGATGAGGAAGCTGGTGGCGGCGCCGGTGTGCGCCCTGCTGCTCTTCGCCGCGCTCGCGGTCACCGGCTGCGGCCTCCAGCCCGGCAACACCTCCGACATCTGCGCGGCGTCCCCCATCAAGGTCGCGGGCAAGCAGCCGGAGATCCAGCCCAGCCCCAGCCAGTCGGGGATCACCGCCTATCTGCAGGGCGGGAAGACCGTCCACGCCCGGCAGCCGACCCGGATCGTGTGGTTCGTCCAGAACGACGCCGCCGGGCCCAACCTGCAGATCGTGGCCGGCATCAACGTCGAGGGCACGCACTTCAGCAAGACCGTGCCCAAGACCAACGTTTCCGGGAGCCAATCGGTCTACGACTCCCAGTTGGTCTTTCCCAAGGCCGGGTGCTGGGGAATCGCCGTCACCTCAGGCTCCACCGAAGGCACGTTCGACCTCCAGGTGCTGGCGCCGGCCCGCAAGCCGGAATAGACGCGCGCGTCCCGGCTGACGTCCTGACTGATCGCCGTCACTCAGGGCCGGGCCGGCGGCGCACCGGCCACCAGTTGAGGTCTCCCAGGACGCGCATCAGGGCCGGCACCAGCAGCAGGCGGATCAGCGTCGCGTCGATCAGGATCGCGACCGCGAAGCTGACGCCGAGCGCCTTGTCGAGGGTGAGGGAGGCGAAGGCGAGAGTGGAGGAGACCGCCACCAGGATCAGGGCCGCGGAGGTGATGATCTGGCCCGTCCTCTCCATCCCCACCGCCACCGCCTGGGTGTTCGACGCGCCCGCCGCCCATTCCTCTCGGATCCGGCTGAGCAGGAAGACCTCGTAGTCCATCGAGATCCCGAACAGCGCGGCGAAGATGATGACGGGAAGCGTCGCGTCCACGAAGCCCACCGGCTGGAAGTCGAGCACCCGGGCGAAGTGGCCCTCCTGGAAGCCCCAGGTCAGCACGCCCATCGCGGCCCCCACCGAGAGCAGGTTCATGAGCACCGCCTTGATCGGGAGCAGGACCGAACGGAAGGCGAGCCCGAGCAGGAGCAGCGTGCCCGCCAGCACCGTGAGCAGGATCTTCGGGAAGTCCGAGGTCAGCGCCGCCAGGTAGTCCTGGTAGGCCGCCGCCTCGCCGGTCAGCTGCAGCGTCACCCCGGGCGGCATCTGCGCCGTGCGGAGCCGGTTCAGCCACTGATGGGTGAGGGGCGAGTTGTCGGCGGCCGGCTGCGTCAGCGTGTAGAGCGCGTAGCCGTTCCGGAGGTAGAGATCCCACTCCTGCGGCGGGACCGACGCCGGCCCGGTGACGGCGCTGCCGCCGCTCACCGCCTCGATGCGAGCCTGGACGTACTCCGACTCGCCCAGGGTGTGGACGCCGTGCACCACGACCAGGCTGGGCGCGTGCACCGGCACCCCCAGGTGTTCCTGAGCCAGGTTCTGCGCCGTCACCGGCGCGGCCGAGGGGGGCAGCGACTCCACCCCCTCCACGCCCAGCAGGAGGTTGCGGGCCGGGAACACCAGCACGCCGATCACGCACAGGACGGCGACCATCCAGAGCACGGGGCGGCGCATCACCAGCGAAGCCAGGCCATGCCAGAAGGGGCGGGTGTCGCGGCCCCGCACGAAGGGCAGGGCGAGCCGATCGACCGTGCCTCCGAACACCGCCAGCAGGGCCGGGATCAGCGTCAACGCGGAGAGCACCGAGATCGCGACCACGATCACCCCGCCGAGACCGATCGACCACACCACGTTGAGGCGCGACAGCATCAGAGCTCCGAACCCGATCGCCACCGTAGAGCCCGAGATCAGCGTCGCCACGCCGGCCGTGGAGACCGTAGTCGCCACCGCGTCCGAACGCTCGGCGCCCGCGCGCAGCTCCTCGCGGAACCGATTGACGACGAGCAGCGAGTAGTCGATGCCGAGTCCCAGGCCCAGGATCGTGCTCACGTTGAGGGCGAAGATCGAGATCTCGTGGGTACGCGCCAGCAGGCCGACCACGCCGATCGCGACGCTGACAGTGGAGAAGCCCGTGATCACGGGCAGCGCCCCGGCGACGACCCCGCCGAAGACGAGCAGGAGGAGGAGCAGCGCCACCGGCAGCGAGTACTCCTCCGAGCGTGCCACCCCCTGCTCGGAGTCCTGGATAAAGGAGTTGTAGACGGGCGCGAGGCCGCCGATGTAGACCTGGGCCGGCCCCGGATGATCGATCCGCTGGACCTGGTCGGCGAGACCGACGTAATCGGCGGCGTTGCGGGACGTCATGACGAAGAGCCCGAAGGTGTGCCCGTCTTTCCCGGGCACCGGCTGGACCGTCAT
This sequence comes from Candidatus Dormiibacterota bacterium, assembly GCA_963808785.1. Classification (GTDB taxonomy): domain Bacteria; phylum Chloroflexota; class Dormibacteria; order Dormibacterales; family Dormibacteraceae; genus CAVTSA01. The sequence continues at coordinate 312,702 of CAWEGH010000001.1, forward strand.
CCCGGCGTGCTGCTTCTGGACCAGCGGCTCCAGGCTCTGCCGCCAGGCCGCGACCTGCTGCTGGTAGGCGGGGTCGGCGTACGGGGTCGAGGGCGAGGTGAAGACGACCATCACGACCGGGGAGGTCCGCTCCGGGAAGACCCTGGCCACGGTGTCGGCGGTCGCCGACGCGGCGGTGTCGGTCTGAAAGCCCGCCGGCGACAGATGCTGGGCCGCGGTCGTGGCGAGCAGGCCGAGCACGACGACGCCGACCAGCCAGAGGCCGAGCACGAAGTAGCGCCGCCGGGCCACGAACGCCCCCCACCTGCCCGCCAGCGCCGATCCGCGTTCCACGATCAGACCGAGGCTACCGGGCACGTCGATCGGGGCGTTGGTGCGCCAACCGCCCAAAACCGGCCCCCAGAGTGGGGGATTGGTGCACCAATGGCCCTGTCCCCGGGGTGTTGGTGCGCCAACGGTCGGTGTCACTACACTCGCCCGGTGCCCGAACCTCGAATGCGCGAATCCGACGCTGCCCCCACCCTCGCTTCCACCTTCCGGGAGCGGATCCGCCTGCCGGGCGACCCGGTGGCAGCGCCCGCGGCCGAGGTACGCATCGGATCCGCCCGCTTCACCGTCCTCACCTCCCGGCTGCTGCGCCTGGAGTGGGCCCCCGAGGGCGCCTTCGACGATCGACCCACCTACGCCTTCCCAAACCGGCGGGCCGAGGTGCCATCGTTCGAGGTCCGACGGGAGGGGGAGATCACCGTCCTGGCGACGGAGCACCTCCGGCTCCGTCACCTGTCCGATGGCAGGGCGTTCGATGCTGGCAACCTGAGCATCGACCTGGTCGGGCCGCCCGGCGCGCACTGGACGCCGGGCCTGGCCGACCGCTGGAACCTGGGCGGCGCCCGCCGCACCCTGGACGGACGCCGCGGCGAGGCCCGGCTCGAGCCCGGCCTCGCCTCTCGGTCCGGGTGGGCGGTGTTCGACGACGGCGCCGGCTTTCGCTTCACCCCCGATGGCACCTGGGTGGCGTCGCCTCCGCCCGCCGACGGCCGGCAGGATTGGTACTTCTTTGGCTACGGCCATCGGTACGCGGACGCGGTCTCCGAGTACGTGAGCCGGTTCGGAGGCGCGGTCCCGCTCCCTCCCCGCTGGGTGCTGGGGGCCTGGTGGTCGCGCTACTGGGCGTACCGCGACCGCGACCTGCGGGCCCTGACCGAGGACTTCCGGGCGCACGGCTTCCCCCTCGACGTGGTCGTCGTCGACATGGACTGGCACACCCCGGACGCGTGGACCGGCTACACCTGGAACCGCGACCTCTTTCCCGACCCCGCCGGCTTCCTGGACTGGATGCACCGGCACCACCTGCACGTCACCCTGAACCTGCACCCCGCGCTGGGGGTGGCGCCGTTCGAATCCATCTATCCCGAGATGGCACAGGCAATGGGACTCGATCCCCACGGCGGCGACCCGATCCCCTTCCGGATCGCCGATCCGCGCTTCGCGAAGGCCTACTTCGAGGTCCTCCACCACCCGCTGGAGGACGAGGGAGTGGACTTCTGGTGGATGGACTGGCAGCAGGGCCAGACCTCGGAGCTGCCGGGGCTGGACCCGCTGCCCTGGCTGAACCACCTCCATCATCGGGACCTCCTGCGCCGGCCCGAGCGACGGCCGCTCGTTCTGAGCCGCTGGGGCGGCCTGGGAAGCCACCGCTACCCGATCGGGTTCTCGGGGGACACCTTCGCGACCTGGCCGGCGCTCCGCTTCCAGCCACGCTTCACGGCCGCCGGCGCCAATGTCGCCTACGGGTGGTGGAGCCACGACATCGGCGGCCACTTCGGCGTCGACGAGCCAGAGCTCTACGTGCGCTGGGTGCAGTTCGGCGCCTTCAGCCCCGTGCTCCGGCTCCACAGCAGCAATGGCCCCGGCTATGAGAGGCGTCCCTGGGAGTTCGGCCCCGAGGCGGAGGCCGCCGCCCGCGATGCGTTCCGGGCCCGCGCCGAGCTCCTTCCATACCTCTACACCGGCGCCCGTCAGGCCTCCGACTCGGGTCGCGCATTGGTGCGGCCCCTGTCCTGGCTCGCGCCCGAGGACGACAGCGCCTACCTGGCCCGCGACCAGTACCTGCTGGGCGACGATCTGCTGGTCGCGCCGATCCTCGAACCGGCCTCCCCGCGCACCGGTGTCGCCGCCCGGGACGTGTGGCTGCCGGCGGGGGAGTGGATCGAGCGCACCACCGGGGAAACCGTGGCCGGACCTCGCTGGACCACCCGGCTCGCCGGTCTGGCGACCGTGCCGCAATTCGTCCGCGCGGGGACGATCCTACCCCTGGCCGAGGCGGCCCCCTCCACGTCCGAGCAGGACCTGGGGCATCTGATTCTGTCGATCTTCCCCGGTGCCGCCGGCGCCACGCGCGTCTACCACGACGACGGCATCACCCGGGCGCACCTGCAGGGCGAGTGCGGCTGGACGGCGGCCCGGGTCGAGAGCCCGGATCCAGCACGCTGCCTCGTCGAGGTGGAGCCGGCGCCCCAGGTCCGCCGCCTCACGCTCCGGCTCGAGCACACCAACCGGCCCCGCCAGGTGCGCGCCGGCGGCGTCCCGCTGAACCGCTGGAGCTACGACGAGGAATCGGGCAGGACCACCATCGGCCTCGGCGAGGTGAGCGGTCCGGTCGCGGTGGAGGTGGAGGCGCCGGACGCTCTCACCCGCCGCGGTCAGATGTGGAACGATGCGCTCCGCCGCACCGACCTGGAGCGCCTGGGAGGAGATCCGGACCTCCCGCTCGCGGTCGCGCGTGCCGGTGGGCCGCTGGTCCACGTGGTCGAGCATCATGCTCCCGACGACGCGCAAGGAACGCTGGGGTGGGTGGTGGCCGGCGCGCCCGAGTCGGGGGCGGCGGCCGAGGTGTCGGTGGCCTGGACGCTGGAGCGCGGCGCCGAGACCCGTACGGTGACCGTCACCGCGACCGTCCTCGGCACGGATCGGGTGTTCGAATCTCCCTTCCGGTGGGATGGGGCGCACTACCCCCTGCGCTGGACCGCCGACGTCCTCGTGCGCTGGGAGGGGAAGGAGGTACACCGCAGGCACCGCTCGCGGGTCCTGCTGCCCGGCCTGTCGACGTGGCGGGTGGCGGTGGGCGCCCCCCCGGCGGACCCGGCGCCCGAACCGGGTGCGATCGTCGCGGACGCGGCCGCGCCGGCGCCTCAGCTGTCCTGGCGGACCGTGGCCCAGGACTCCTCCGAGCCGGACTTCGGGGACCTGGGCGAGCTGTTCGTGCTCCGTTTCGCCGGCTGGTCCCAACCTGCGAGCGAGGCGGAGGACCAAGGGTGGGCGGTGGCGACCTTCACCGTGCCCTCCGAGCGGCCGGTGGCGTTCGCCTACTTCGCGCCCGGACCGGTGGAGGTGTGGTGCGGCCGCCGCCTGGAGCCGGACGTCGGGCGGGCCGGGCCGGCGCAACCCATGGACGCCTCCCGGCAAGCTCGGCGCACGTCCCCGGTGACCCTGCCGGCGGGCCGGCATCAGGTCCTGTTCACGTGCCGGCGCCCGGCGGACCTGCACCCCGGGTGGTGGGTGCTGGCCGCGGCGGTCATCGACCCGGCCGGCGGGGAGGTCCAGGTCGATGTGGTGCCCGAGATCACATCTCCGGAGCCGGCGGCGTGAAGGTGGTAGTGGAGAGGTCGCAAATTCGAGGAAGCAGGCGTTGACATCCTCTGATAGCCGCTCTCTCGCCTTTCGCCCACGGGGTCCTCACGGCATCGCCGACCGCGGCCCCCAGGCCCACGCCGGCCGACACGGACGCGGCACGGCGTTCACGCCACTCTGCGTCCAAATTGACACCCCGGCCCAGAGGCCCTATATTGCGCGCACCAGAAGGTGTGGGTGACAGGTTGGACCAAGCGTCGAGCGAAGGCTCGACCAGACCGAGCAACCGGCTCAGGCGCCGGCGTTGTCCCGCTGCGGGCCGCACCGCGCGGCGTCCCGGCGCTCCACCACAGCCACCAGGCATACGCACGTGCCAGAAGAGGAGGTAGCTTGCAGTGAGCCCCATGAACGTGGACCGGCGTTCATTTTTGCGTCTGGCAGGCCTTGCCGCCGCCGGGACCGTGGTCGCGGCGTGCGGCAGCAGCGGCGGCGGCGGCGGCGGTAGCACATCGGGCGGCGGCAGCGTCAGCCAGCGCGGCGTGTATCACATCACCAAGACCGACATCGCGTACCAGACCGACATTCCATTCAACGGCACGCTGAAGGAATCGCCGCAGCTGGCGGACATGGTGAAGGCGGGAAAGCTGCCGGCGGTCAAAGAGCGGGTCGGCAACCCGCCCTACGTCGTCCCTCATGACTGGATGACGGAGGGCAAGTACGGCGGCACCTGGACCTGGGTCTGCTCCGACCCCACCGACCAGCAGACGTCGAACAACCTGATCAACATGATGTGGGGGCACTCCCCGATGCGCTGGCTCGACGACGGCGCCTCGATCGGCCCCTACATGGCGCACAGCTGGGAGTTCAACAGCGACTTCACGACGCTGACCCTCCACTTCCGCCAGGGCATGAAGTGGTCGGACGGGCAGCCCTGGACGGTGGACGACATCCTCTTCTGGTGGCAGGACGAGATCGGCACCGTGCCCGGGTGGGTCGCCTCCCAGGAGTTCCGCTCCAGCAAGGGCACGCCCGTGACCATGAACAAGGTCGACGACAACACGCTGGAGTTCAAGTACGACGCGCCGACCCCGCTGGCGGTCGACTTCATCGCCATGTGGGCGAAGCGGGGTGCGAGCTCCATCAATACGGGCGGCATCGGCCCGCAGATGATGGACCCCAAGCACTACATGTCCCAGTTCCACCCCAAGTACAACCCCGCGGTGGGCGCCGCCTGGGCGACCAACTATCTCCTCAAGGTCGACTGGCTGCGCAACCCAGACAACCCGACGATGGGAGCCTGGAAGGCCTCCAGCTACAAGTCGGGCCAGTACATCACGCTCGACCGCAATCCCTACTTCTGGGCCATCGACAAGAGCGGGCAGCAGCTGCCCTACATCGATTCCGTCACCAACCAGAACTACCAGGACCCGAACTCGATGCGGCTTGCCATCCAGCAGGGCAAGGCCGATTTCGTCTCCGGTGACCAGATCGGGCTCGGGCTGGCCGACGTCTCCACCCTCCAGGGGACCCAGAACATGGACCTCTGGTATTGGGACAGCGGCTCCGGCACCGCCTCGGTCTACTTCTTCAACTTCGACTACCACGACACCAACTACCGCAACCTGTTCCGCAACAAGGCCTTCCGGCAGGCACTGTCTCTGGGCTACAACCGGGGCGAGGCCCAGAAGACGATCTACTTCGAGCAGGGGCAGCAGACGACCGGCACCATGAGCCCGAAGGCGGTCGAGTTCCACGTCGGCGAGGGCCCGCAGATCTATAACCAGTGGCGCACCTCGTTCCTGAAGTACGACCCCAACAAGGCGGGGTCGCTGCTCGACTCGATCGGGGTCAAGAAGAACGGCCAGTGGCGGACCATGCCCGACGGGAGCCCGCTCAACCTCCTGATCCAGTACGCCTCCAACGCGAAACCCGAGTACACGAACCGAAACCAGCTGCTGGCGCAGGACTGGCAGGCGATCGGGCTCAACGCCCAGGCGGCGCCGGTCGAGGCCACCAGCCGCCTGACTCAGTGGGGCGCCGGCCAGCTGCAGTCCTACTGCGACTGGGAGGTGGGCGACGGGCCCAACTGCCTCACCTACGCGAACTGGCTGGTGCCCGAGGACAACCAGCGCTGGGCGCCGATGGAGGGACAGTACTTCCTGCTGCAGGGGACGCCCCAGGCCAACGCCCAGTCCAACCTGGATCCCTGGTCGCGCAACCCGGCCTGGATCGCGCCCGACGCGGGCGGCCCGGTGGAGCAACTGCAGACGCTGCTCAGGCAGGCGCCGCTCGAGACGGACTTCATGAAGCGCAACCAGGCGGTGTGGAACATCATCAAGATCCACATCAACGAAGGACCGTTCTTCGCCGGCACGGTCACCAACTACCCGCAGGTCATCATGGCCAAGAAGGACCTCAAGAACGTACCGCGCCAGAACCAGACCTACACCGGCGGCTTCACCAACCCCTGGACCATCGTCCCGAACGGGAAGTACAGCCCGTACGCGTGGTTCTGGGAGAACCCGAGCCAGCACACGAGCTAGGCCTGAGCCATGATCACCTTCCTCGCCCGCCGCCTCCTTTACATGGTCATCCTGCTCTGGGTGATCTCGATCGTCGGCTTCTGGCTGATCAACCTGCCGCCGGGAACGGCCCTCGACATCAAGATCCAGCAGATCGAAAGTCAGGGCGGCGTCGTCTCGACGCAGCAGGTCCAGGCGCTGGAGAAGGCATACGGCCTCAACCTGCCCCTGTGGGAGCGCTACCTCCAGTGGATGGGCGGCATCCTCCACGGAGACTTCGGTCAGTCGATCGTGTTCGGGCAGCCGGTGGCGCAGCTGATGTGGAGCCGTATCGGCTTCACGATCCTGATCTCGGTCATGGCTCTGGTCCTGGCCTGGGTGGTCGCGGTGCCGATCGGGGTCTTCTCCGCCACCCACCGGTACTCGGGCCCTGACTATGTCGTCACTGCCGTCCAGTTCGTGGGGGTCGCGATCCCTGAGTTCCTGCTCGCCCTGATCGTGCTCGTGTTCGCCGCCAACGTACTCGGGCAGCACAATATCGGCGGCCTCTTCTCGCCCCAGTACCAGACTGCGCCCTGGGGCTTCGCCAAGATCGGGGACTTCTTGGGTCACCTCTGGATCCCGGTGTTCGTGATCGCGGCCACCAGCACCGCCTGGCAGTCGCGGGTGATGCGCGCCAACATGCTGGACGTGCTGAACTATCAGTACGTCCAGACGGCGCGGGCCAAAGGGCTCCGCGAGTGGGTCGTGATCTGGAAGCACGCGGTCCGCAACGCGCTGCACCCGCTGGTGATGTCACTCGGAACCGCCCTCCCCGCCCTGCTCTCGGGCGAGCTGGTGGTCTCGATCGTGCTCAACCTGCCCACCGACGGGCCTCTCTACTACGAGGCATTGCTGAACAAGGACATGTACCTGGCGATCGCGTTCCTGATGGTGACCTCGGCCCTCCTCATCGTCGGCAACCTGCTGGCGGACCTGGCCCTGTCCTGGCTGGATCCGCGGATCCGGCTGGAGTAGCGGCGATGGCAGTCGCAATCCCGCTCGAAGACGTCAAGAAGACCAAGGACGTCGGCCAGTTATCGCAGTTCACGCTCATGCGCCGGCGCTTCGTGCAGAGCAAGCTGTCGGTGTTCGGCATGATCGCCCTGGCGGTGCTCTACGTGATGGCGATCCTGGCTCCGTTCCTGGCTCCGTACGACCCGGCCACCCCGCACGCCAGCGACATCCTGCGGCCCCCGAGCGCGCTCACGCTCGCGAACGGGGCGATCTCGGTCTGCGGCAGCAAGCAGGTCCTCAACACCAGCACCCTGACCTACTCCTACGCGCCCGACTGCGCCAACTCGCAGCCGCTCACGATGTTTCCCCAGGGGTATCACTACAAGCTCTTCGGGCTCATCCCCTGGGACCGCCACCTGTTCGGCGTCAACGGCAACGCGCGCGTCTTCCTGCTCGGCACCGACGAGCTGGGGCGGGACATGCTGGCACGCATCCTCAAGGGCGCCCAGGTGTCGCTCACGGTCGGCATCGTGGCGGTGCTGATCTGGACCATCCTGGGGGCGATCCTCGGCACCATGTCGGGGTTCTTCGGCGGCTGGATCGACACCGGCACGCAGCGGGTGGTGGAGTTCCTGCTGTCGCTGCCCACCCTCTCTTTCTGGCTCATACTGACAGCACTGCTGCCGCAGGGCATCTCGGTGGTATGGCGTTACTTCCTGATCACCATCATCCTGGCCTTCATCGGCTGGACCGGGCTCGCGCGCCAGGTGCGCGCCAAGGTGCTGGGCTACCGGTCGCAGGACTACACCGCGGGCGCGCGGCTGGCCGGTGCCACCAACTGGAGGATCATCCTCGACCACATGGTGCCGAACTCGTTCAGTCACATCGTGGCGGTTGCCGCCCTCGGCGTCCCGGCCGCGATCCTGGCCGAGACGACGCTCAGCTTCCTCGGATTCGGCATGCTGCCGCCGGCCATCAGCTGGGGCGTCCTGCTGCAGGACGCGATCCACATCAAGGTGGTGGAGCAAAATCCCTGGCTTTTGATACCAGCCGCTGTGGTCGTTTTTGCAGTAACCTGCTATCTGCTTATTGGCGACGGCCTCCGCGACGCGGTGGATCCCTATGGCTAGTACGAACCAGGATCAGACGAGCACAGCGACCGCTCCCAGCCAGCAGGCCCGCGGTCAGACCGGCGAGGCACTGGTCGAAGTCAAGGACCTTAACGTTCAGTTCAAGACCCAGTTGGGCGTGGTGAGCGCGCTCAACGGGGTGTCGTTCACGGTCCCCCGGGGCAAAGTGGTCGGCGTGGTCGGCGAGAGCGGCTCCGGCAAGACCATCACCGGGCTTGCCATCATGCAGCTGATCCCGCTGCCGGGGAAGGTGACCAACGGTCAGATCCTGCTCCACGAGGAGCCGGGGAAGGCGCCGGTCGACGTCCTCGAGCACAGCCGGACCGGGGACTTCATGCGGAAGATCCGCGGCGACCAGATGGGGATGATCTTCCAGGAGCCGATGACCTCGCTCAACCCTTCCTACACGGTGGGCAACCAGATCGAGGAGGCGATCCTGATCCACCAGACCAGGAATCGCAAGGAGGCCAAGGACCGGACCATCGACATCCTGACCAAGGTCGGCATGCCGAATCCGGGCACCGTCTACAAGCGCTACCCTCACGAGCTCTCGGGCGGCATGCGCCAGCGCGCCATGATCGCGATGGCACTCTCCTGCAACCCGGCGCTCCTGATCGCGGACGAGCCCACGACCGCCCTCGACGTCACCACCGAGGCGCAGATCCTGGACCTGATCCGGGACCTCCAGGAGCAGACCGGGATGGCGGTGATGTTCATCACCCACAACATGGGCGTGGTGGCGCAGATCTGCGACGAGGTGGCGGTCATGTACCTGGGCCGCATCGTCGAGCGCGGCGCCGTGGAAGACATCTTCGACGACCCCAAACACCCGTACACCGCGGCCCTGCTGCGAGCGATCCCGCGCCTGGGCGTACAGTCCGCGCGGTTGGAGGTGATCAAGGGAAGCGTCCCTGACCCCTACACCAGGGTCTCCGGATGTCCCTTCCACCCCCGCTGCCCGGACGCCATGGGGGGGCTCTGCGAGCGTCTGATGCCGGCGACCGCCCACTTCCCGGGGCGGCTTGAGCACACGGTCCGCTGCCACCTCTACGAGGAGAGCCGCGAAGGCGCCACGGAGGAGATCAGCGGCCTGGTCGAAGTAGCGGAGGGGGCCGAGACCTCGACGACCGAAAGCGCGCCTGATAGGGGTGCGACGGTCGCCCCCAGAGACGGAGACACCTGATGGCCACCACCGACGGCAAGACGCCCGTCGACGGCAAGAGCGCCGGCGACGTTCAAACGGTTTCGCGGGAAGAAACCCGCACGCCGGACGGAAAGGTCCCCGAGATGGACGGCAAGATCCTGCAGGTGCGCGGCTTGAAGAAGTACTTCCCGATCAAGGGCGGCTTCTTCCGGCGGACGGTCGGCTACGTCAAAGCGGTGGACGGCGTCGACATCGACCTCCGGGACGGGGAGACGCTGGGTGTGGTGGGAGAGAGCGGATCCGGGAAGACGACCGCCGGCCGCACCATGATCAGGCTCTACGATCCGACCGCGGGCGAGATCCTCTTCAACGACCCCGAGCAGGGCCCACTCGACCTCTCGAAGGTGCGGGCCGGCGACATGCGGCGGATCTGGACCAACATGCAGATGATCTTCCAGGACCCGTTCTCGTCGCTCGACGCGCGCATGACGGTGGGGCGGATCGTCAGCGAGCCGCTCCGCATGCACAGCCTGCTCAACGCGCAGCAGCGTCGCGACCGGGTCGCTGAGCTGCTGACGCTGGTCGGCCTCCGCCCCGAGCATGCCAGCCGTTACCCGCACGCCTTCAGCGGCGGCCAGCGGCAGCGCATCGGCATCGCCCGCGCGCTCGCGCTCAACCCCAAGCTGATCATCTGCGACGAGCCGGTCTCGGCGCTGGACGTGTCGGTCCAGGCACAGGTGCTCAACCTGCTGGAGGACCTGCAGGAAAAGTTCGGGCTCAGCTACATCTTCGTCGCCCATGACCTGAGCGTGGTGCAGCACATCTCGGACCGCGTCGCGGTCATGTACGTGGGGCACGTGGTCGAAACCGCCCCCACCGCCAAGCTGTACACGCGTCCCCGCATGCCCTACACGGAGGCGCTGCTGGCTTCGATCCCGAAGCCGGACCCGCACCACCGAACCAAGTACGCGCCGCTTCCGGGAGACGTGCCCAGCCCTGCCAACCCGCCGTCCGGTTGCGTCTTCCACCCGCGCTGCCGCTACGCCCAGGACATCTGCACGAAGGAGTTTCCGCCGCTCCGGCAGATCGAGCCCGACGTGTGGGCCGCCTGTCACTTCGCGGAAGAGCTCGAGCTGCAGGGCGTCGGAACGGTGACGGAGCCGCCCAAGCTCCGAGCCCCTGGCTCCGCGCCCGTGTCATGAGTCCCGGCCCGCCCCTGGCGGTCCTCTTCACGATGGACTGCCTGCCGCCGGCGCGCAAGCGCCGTGCCAACCCGCACCCGCGCACCTGGGAGGTTTCGGCCCGCAACATCGATAGCTTCTGCGCGGAGCTACTGGCGGCCGGCCACCGGCCGACGCTCTTCTGCGCGCTCTCGGTCGTCGCCAACCACACGCCGCTCTTGGAGGAGTACGCGAGCGCGGGGGCCGAGATCGGGCTCTTGCTGGATCCGTCCGAGCTTCGCGGTGGCCTCCGCCACCACCTGGGGCACTACCGCGAGGATGACCAGCGTGAGATCGTCCGCGTCTCCGTCCACCGCTTCTCGGAGTTGGTGGGGTCGCGTCCCCGCTCGGTGCGGACGATGGACTTCTCGGCCAGCGACGAGACGTTCGGAGTGCTGCGGCAGGGCGGCTTCCTCCAGGGTTCGGTGTCGGAGCCCGGCCTGCACGTGCGCCACGTCGAGGCGATGTGGGAAGGGGCCGCGCCCGATCCTCATCTGGCCGACGCGGGCGACCGTCTGCGCGCGGGAAACCTCGAGTTCCTGGAGGTGCCCATCACGACCGACGCCGGGCAGTCGATGGGCGGGGTGCCGCCCGAGCTCAACCTCGACGCCGGCGAGTTCGAAAAGTGGCACCGTCCGCTGGCGGACGGGCAGTTGGAACGGATGGACCGGGAGGGTGTCGAGTTCCGGGCGTTGTGCTGGCTGGCTCGCAGCGGGATGCCGTACGGGGACCGCGCCGCGGCCTGCACGAAGGCCCTGCGGGCGGCCATCGAGTTCGTCGACGCCCTCCGTGGACGATTCCAGGTAACGTCCGTGACCGTGGCCCAGGCCCATATCGAGTTCCGCCGCCTCGCGGCGCCCGCATGCTGAAGCCGCTGCCCACCGCGCCGCCTCGCTTCTACGGCGTGACGACCTTCTCCGACCACGAGGGCCGGTTCAAGTTCCGGATCCCGTCCAACTGGCATCGCGACGCACTCGACGACGGACGCGACGGCATGATGTGGATGCCCGACCCGGACGACCCCGACACGCACATCTCGTGCTGGGTCGAAAAGCTCCAGGAGCCGGTCAAGGAGAGCGATCGGGACGACCTGCGCAGCGGCCTCGAGCAGGGTCTGAGCCAGCTCCCGAACAGCGAGGTGGAGTCGGGCAGCGACGACAGCTACAGCAACCTGATCAAATTCGAGCGGGTCTTCACCTACGGGGACCCACCGGGGGGGATCCGCCACAAGCGGCGCAGCTGGTACATCTACGCGGACGAGTGGGCCATCGTGCTCGCCTGGCAGGGTGCGACGCCGGAGCACTACGAGTACTGGCTCCCGATGGGAAACTACGCGTTCGCCACCTTCGACGTCGCGGAGTGGGTGTGGTTCGCGACCGACCGCGACCTCGGCTTCCGTCCCTGAGGTGACCGGCGCTCGCAACGGGCGTTTGTATACAGCCGCACCTCATTCGGGCCCGGAATGGGACGTTTGTATACAGACGTCCGGGTTCGGCCCTGACTGAGGTGAAAGCGAGCCTGCCACCACACGTACTCTCCATCACCTGCCACGACCTCGGGCGGCACCTCGGCTGCTACGGGGTCATGACGGTGCGCACGCCCCATCTGGACCGGCTGGCCGCTGAGGGGGCACGGTTCGACCACGCGTTCTGCTCCGCCCCACAGTGCAGCCCGAGCCGCGCCTCGCTGGCCACGGGCCGGTACCCCCACAGCAACGGCGTCATGGGCCTCACGCACGAGGGCTTCGCCTGGGACCTGGCGCCGAGCGAGCGGCCGGTTGCCGGTCTCCTGGCGCAGCAGGGGTACGCGACCCACCTCTTCGGCCTGCAGCACATCACGCCCCACCTCGAGCGGCTCGGCTTCGACCACGTCCACGCCCTCGGCCGGGGCGACGCCGGTGCGACCCACGCAGCCCCCGGGGAGGTGGTCGCGGGCGCGTTCCAGCAGCTTCTGCCGGAGGCGCTGCGCGCCGCGGCGAGCCCGCTCTATCTGGAAGTCAACTTCTTCGAGCCCCATCGCCCGTACGACTACGGAGGCGTGGAGCCCGATCGCTCGGGCGGGGTAGTGGTCCCGGCCTATCTGCCTCAGATTCCGGAAGCCACCGAGGAGATGGCGGCGCTGCAGGGGGCGATCCACAAGATGGACCGTGAGGTCGGCCGCCTGCTGGAGACGCTGGATGTGCTCGGCATCGCCGGCCAGACGCTGGTTGTGTTCAGCGCCGACCACGGGCTCGCCATGCCGCGCGCGAAGTGCACGCTCTACGACCCCGGGATCGGCATCGCCCTCCTGGTGCGATGGCCGGAGGGCGGGGTCGCGCCCGGGACCAGGGTGCGGGAGCTGGCCGGCAACGTGGACGTGCTGCCGGCGGTGCTGGAGGCGGCCGGAGCCCCGCTGCCGTCCGCGGTGCAGGGCATGAGCCTGCTCGCCGCCGCGAGGGGCACGGCACGGGAAGGACGGGCGGAGGTCTTCGCCGAGAAGACCTACCACAGCTACTACGACCCGATGCGGTGCGTCCGGGCCGACCGCTACAAGCTGATCCGCAATTTCGAGTCGGCCTTCGCGGTGGAGGTCCCGGGGGACGTGCAGCAGGGGGCGATTTTCCGGGCCGACCCCGGCCGCTACGCGAGCGATCGCCGCTCCGTCCTCGAGCTGTACGACTTGGAGCAGGATCCCCTGGAGCAGCACAACCTCGCCGGGCAGGCCGGAGTGGCGGACCTGGAGCGCCGGCTCGAGGCGCGGCTCTGGGCCTGGATGGAGGAGACCCAGGATCCACTGCTGCTGGGACCGGTCCCCTCGCCGGCGTACCACCTCGCGATGGCGGGGCGCCCGCGCGGTTGAGGGGCCGACTGTGCGCACGTGGGGCTCTCCGGGCGCCGGATAGCGCCCATCCGCGCACGGACGGCGGCTACCCGGCGCGGTAAGGTTCCCGCATGGGTCTGCGTACAACGATGGTGGCGGTCGGCATCGGTGCCGCGCTCGCCTACTTCCTCGACCCCGTGAGCGGTGCCGAGCGCCGTCAGCGGGTACAGAAGTCGGTCGAGGAGCAAATCAACAAACGCACGGGGTTGATGTCAGGGAACGGCGCGACGGGCTCGACGGTCCAAACCCGCTCGGTCCCCACACCGCCCGAATAGCCCGGCCCCCGTTTCGCACGGAACGGGTGCTATCGCGAGCCCGTTAATGGCCCTTTCGCGCGAAACGGGCGCTATTCGGAGCGTCGCCGGCGCTTGAGCGGCGGCGCCGTGAAGCCCCGTTGCCGGCCGTGCCGTTGACATCAGCGGCGTCGGTGGCATCGGCAGCATGCACGGGTTGGGTCTCGTCGATCGCGGGTGCGTTGGCGGTGCTTCGGCGAATCCGGGTTCGACCGGGGGCGCCGGCCGGCGGGGGCGCCTCGGGCTGAGCCGGCGCCGTCTTGCGACGAGCCCGCGGCTTCGGCTTCTCGCTCTCGACGGACGATGCCTCGCTTGCAGACGCGTCGGCGGCCGCGACTCTCCGACGCGTTCGCGGCTTCGGCGCCTCAACCGCAGGCGGCGCTGCCTCTGGGGCGGGAGGGCCCTTCACCTCGACGGTCGGCGCCACCTCCTCGGTGACGGGGGCGGCGGCGGCCTTGCGACGCGTTCGCGGGTGCGGGGCCTCGACGGGGACGGCGGCCTGTTCGGTGACGGGGGCAGCGGCGGCTGCCGGCTGGCGACGTGCGCCCGGCTTCGCCTCCGGCGCGTGGACGGTGGGGGCGACTTCTTCCGTGACGGGGGCAGCGGAAACCGCCGGCTTTCGACGCGTCCGCGGCCTCGGCGCCTCCACGTCGACCATCGGTGTGACCTGTTCAGTGGCCGGCGCGACGACTTTCGCCGTCTTCCGACCCGACCGTGGTTTCGCCGCCGCCACGTCCGCCGCCGGCGCGACGTCTTCGGTGACGGGGGCGGCGCCGGCTGCCGTCTTGCGGCGCGTCCGTGGCGCCGCCACCACCTCGACCGCCGTCGCCTCCGCGCCAGGTGCGTCGACCTCGGCTGCAGGCGCTTCTTCGCCGGCCACCGTGGCGACCGCCTGCTTCCGTCGCGTGCGGGGCTTCGGCGCCGCCACCTGGGCCGGGACCGCCTCCGCGTCCGCCGGTGTTGCCTCAGGCGGCATCGCTTGCCCGCCGGATGCCGCCATCTCGGCCGGCAACGATACTTCCGCAGGCGCTTCGAGGGGCGCGCCCACTGCGGGAGCCCCCTCGGGCTCGGCCACCGCTTTCCGGCGCCGGATCCGGCGCCGGCGGGAGGGACCAGAAGTGGGCGGCGCCGCCTCACCGGCGCCCGGCTCGAAGCCGGCTTCATCGGCCGCCGCCACCAGCTGAGCCACGGCCACCTCGCCAGCCGGCGGGGTCTGGCCCGCCTCGAGCGTGGACACGCCTCCCTGCGACGCTGGGGCGCCTGCGGGGGCCCAGGCCTCGCCGCGACCCTTCCGCCGCCGCCGCCGGCCACCGCTCCGGCCCGGGCGCGACAGCCGCTGCACCTGCGAGCGGATGCCCACCCGCTGGCAGGCCGTGACCACCGCACCGACGCCCGCCACCAGGCCGTCGGCCTGCGCGTGCTCGAACAGGGGGCCGAACAGCTCCGGCGCCCCGCCGATGACCGTCTTCGAGTCCCCCACGATCACAAGCAGCTTGCGGGCACGGGAGATGGCGACATTGACGCGATTCGGGTCGTTGAGGAAGCCGATCGCCGCCCGCTCGTTGGATCGGACCAGCGAGAGGATCACCGCGTCCGACTCTCGCCCTTCGAACGCATCCACCGACTCGATGTCGTCCGGCGGGACGATCCCCCGCAGCGACCGCACCAGGCGCGACACCTGTGAGGAGTACATCGCGATGACCGCCAGCTTGGCCTTGCGCACGCGCTTGCGGATGATCGACGTGATGTCCTTGCAGAGCGCCACCTCGAACTCGTTGGCGACCGAGCGCTGGGCGTCCCGGTACTCGTCCTGCTGGCCGGTGTCGACCCACACCACCTCCCGGTCGAACGGCCACGGGAGCGGCATCTTCTGGTGCGGCGCCTCGTGGAGGAGCTTGCCCTCGTAGAAGAGGTCCGACACCACCTTTCCGATCGGTTCCCGCATCCGGTACTGGCGGGGCAGCATGATGCGCGACGCCCGCGGCACCTTGTCCCACATGTAGCCGTAGAAGCTGTCGTCCCGGACCACCTCGTCCAGCTCGGACCTGATCTCGAACCCGAGCGCGGCGTCCTCCATCACCGGGGGGAGCTGGTTGACGTCCCCGATCATCACCCAGCGCTTGGCCAGCGGAAGCAAGGCCAGCGCCTCGTTCGCCCGCACCTTGTTGGCTTCGTCCAGGATCAACCAGTCGAACATCCGCATTCGCAGCCGGGAGTCGATCGCAAGGCGGTTGCACGTCCCGGCGACCAGGTTGTACTGATCGAGGTCGTCGCCCTCCATCAAGGTCTGGCGGAGACGTCGCGGGACCTTGCCCGGCTCGGCGATGCGGGCCTGGCGGACGTGGGAGAACCCGAGCAGCCGCTCCTGGCCGGTGTCGACGGCGTCGTTGGAGTGAGAGCTGAGGAGGATCGTCGCCTGGTGGTTGCGGCCCAGGATGCGGCGGATCGACTCCACGATCGCCGTCGTCTTGCCCGTGCCCGGCGGTCCCTGGATCAGATACAGCTGGCCCGGCCGCATGCCCATCACGCGCGCGACCGCCTCCGCCTGCTCTTCGTTGGGGTCGGGCAGATGGTGCGCCCGCCGGCCTTCCAGCGGCACCTGAGGCGGGGACCCGAGCCACCCGGGGTCGGACAGCATGGCCGCCATCGCGCCCGTCCGGGGGGACCCGATCTGGACCTGACGGATGACCGAGCGCTGCGCCTCGAACATCTCCACCGACGCGGTCGGGAGCACGATCCCCTCGTCGGGGAGGGCGTCATAGCGGCGGAAGCTGACCCACAGCACATCGCCCTGGACGCGGTCCAGCGTCATCCCGCGGTACTCCGGGAACCCCTGGGAGCGGACCGTCAGGGAGTCGATGCCGCGATAGACGCGCGCGTCGCCGTCGATGATCTGCAGCGCCGCCCGCACGTACTCACCGCCGCGGAGGCTGGCGCCGCATTCGGGGCACTGGTAGAGCGTCTGCGAGGTCTCGACCGGTAGCTCGCAGTTGGGGCACTCGATCCACTGCTCCACCGCCTCGTACCGCCGGACCGCACCTTCCGCCTGCTTCTCTCGGAAGTCGCGCAGATGCTCGATGAAGCGCAAGGTCGAGTCGGCGAGGGGCAGCGTCTTGGCCTGCTCGCGGAGCGCGAGCGCGGTGAACCCCTCCAGGTCGCCGTCCCACTGGTCGACCAACTGCAGCTCGCGATAGCGCAGCCACAGTCTCGACCGCTCCGACTCGTACGCCTGCTCGATCTGCTGAATCTCCGTGATCTCGAGCGCGAGGCCGGAGCGCGTGCGGCCCAGCCGGCCGGTGAGCAGCGTCGACGCGACCTGTCCGATGAACTCGAGCGGCCGGTCCGGCTTCGTCATCCGGTAGTAGCCGTCGATCTCGCGCCGTTCCTCGAGCACCTCGCGGAGCCACTCCGGGCCGCTCGGGATGAAGGCGAGCTTGGCCGCAGCCGGGCTGTGCGGGCGGACCCGGATGCCCAGCCGTCCGGCCTGCACCTCCTCGCCGGGGATCTCCGGATTCCAGAGCGGGAGTACGTCGCCCGGATAGATGACGCTCATGCGGCGCGTCCGGCCGCATTCGCAGCAGCGAAAGTGTGAATCACGTGCACTCTGTGGGGCCCCGCGCACCCGGGGCCCAGGTGGCGCCTCGACCAGCGAGACGTCGGCTCCCGCTCAAGCGCTTCACACGCCTCGCGGTCGACCGTTGCGAGAACAGGATACCCGAATTGCGCGAAAACAATCGTGCTGGCGCTCACCACACGTATTTCGAGCGCTCGTTCGGTGCCCGTCACTCCGGCAGAGGAGTCGCCAGCGTCTCGGGCAGCAGCGCCAGCAGCCCGGCTCCGACCAGCGCGACGGCCGCGCAGACCAGGATCGCGACGCCCAACCCGTGCGCCGTTCCGAGGCCGCCCAGCATCAGGAATCCGAGGACCCCGCCGAGCGAGCCGAAGACCGAAGAGAGGGCCCCGGAGGTGGCGCGGGCGCGGGTCGGAAACAGCTCGCCGAACCAGGTTCCGGTGACCGGTGCGGAGGCGCTGGCGAAGATGGTCCAGAGGATGTTCCCGGCCCAGTAGAGGCCCGGGCCACCGAGGAACGCGACCGCGACCCAGCACGCGGTGACCACGCTCAACGCCACCGCGGGCCACCGGCGACCCCAGCGGTCGGCGACCGCGGTGCCGGCGAAGAAGGCCGGGATCGAGAGCAGCGCGCCCACCACGATGACCGCCGAGATCTCGAACTGTCCCATCCCGAGCTGGTCGCCGCGGTCCGCGTAGAAGAGGTTGGCGGGGACGTAAAGCACGGCGCTCAAGAGGGCGGTGCTGAGGGCGATCAGAAGACGCCGGCGCCAGGCTCGCTGCCAGAGGACTTTCAGCGCCAGGGTTCGGTGCTCACCGCTCCGGCTCCAGGCCAGGCTCTCCGGTAGCCAGAGGGCGAGCGCGCCCGCGCCCAACAGGCCGGCCGCCCCGAAGAGGTAGAGGATCCGCCAATGCGGCGCGATGAAGGGCCAGAACACGGTGGTGACCCCGGCGCCGGCGCCGCCCGCGATCGTCAGCACCGAGATCCCGAAGGCGCGGGCGGCCCCCGGAAGCTCTTCGATCACGAGCGCCGTCGCCGTCGCCGCGGCGCCCGTCTCCAACGAGACCGCCACCACCCGCAGCACGGCCAGCGCGACCAGGCCGGGCGCGGCCGCCGAGGCGACGTTGGCGAGCGAGAAGCCCGCCACCGCGACGATCAGCACCCACCGCCGGCCGAGGCGGTCGGACAGCAGTCCCAACCCGAGGCCGGCCACGGCCCCCAGCTGGATCAGCACCCCCAGGCCGGTGAGGTCGGCGAGGCGCGCGTGGAACTCGTGGCCGATGGCGCTCAGGGCCAGGACCAGCGCCTGCGAGTCGATCCCGACCAGCAACACGGCGACGCAGGCGAGCAGAAGGACGCGCACGTGGGACCGGTGGAGCGGCGGCAGGTGCCGGCTCAGACGGCCACGAGAGGTCTCGGGCGCGTTCCCACCGGCCTCCGCCTGCGTGGCCGCCACGCGACGATTCTCCCGCGCCCGGGTGCTCGACGCGGGCAGGTCCGTCCGGGACGCCACCACCGGACGGGCACCGGATGGGCCGTTGGTGCACCAATCGCCCACTTGCACGCATCGGAATGGGCCGTTGGTGCACCAGTGGCCCTTTCTGAGGGGGACTGCGGCCTCGGGTTCAGCGCAGCCTGGCGTTGTCCTCCCGATGTCCGGCGCCTGCGACTACCGTTGAGCACCGTCGCAGGAACCCGGGATGGAGGAAGGTGCAGTGCGGGATCCAGAACAGGTGTGGCGGTTGGGGCTCCGCCTCTATGACGCCGGCATGGCCGCGGCCGAGACACCCGGGCGGCCGGGAGCGGTACGGGAGCAGGCGGCCCGGCTCCGGTCTCTGGCGGCGACCGCCACGCCTACGGTGGCAGCCGAACTGCGCTGGCTCGCCGACGCGCTCGACGAAGAACTCTGGCCCGGCGCCCGGGCTGCGCTCGCCGAGGCCGAGGAGATGGTGGGCGGCCTCTGGGCGGAGGGTGACGGGATGAGCGGTCCCGAGGCGGCGCGAGTCGAGGAAGCGGCCCTACAGCGGCTGGCATCGCTGCGCTTGGCGGACCCCGATCACGAGCGGCCGCTGGGCGTGCTGGCCGAGTGGGTGCGGCTGCGGCGGCGCCGGCGCGAGCAGCGCCCCGGTGGTGCACCAGCGGCGGTTGCTCCGCCACCGTAGGCCCCGATGGTGCGCCAACGGGGGCCATTCCGGCGAGATGGACCCCGATGGTGCACCAGCGGGGGCTGTGCGGAAGGGCTGGTTGGCGCATGATGGGTCGGCGCGTGGCGGCTCGGTGGCGGTGGAGGCTTAACAAGGGGTCCTCTTGCCGTCTCCTCGCGGGCGGTGAACAATTGTTCGTACCGTGGACTCTCTCGTGACCACCGTCGAGACGGCGTCCGGGCCCGCGCTCCCGGGTCGGGCGCTGGATGGTCCCCTCCGCATCCTGGCCGGCCCCGGAGCCGGCAAGACGCGTCTGCTCTGCGACCTCTATGTGGAACTGATCGAGACCGGCGCCGCGGACCGCCGTTCGGTCCTCGTGCTCACCTTCTCGACCGCGGCCGCGGAAGAGATCGGACGTCGCATCGACGCGCGCCTGCGCGACTCCTACGACGAGGCCTGGATCAGCACCTTCCACAGCTTCTGCGCGCGCCTCCTACGGCGCTACCAGCCGGCCGCCACCGGCGCCCTGATCGACGGCCTCGGGGAGCAGGTCTGCATGCGGGAGACGCTCCGGGGCATGCCCCCTGAGGAGCTGGGCGAACTGACCACAGTGCGGAACAGCGGCATCTTTGCCCAGGACGCCCTCGCCTTCGTCGCCCTCGCCAAGCAGAACCAGATCGGCGAGCTCGAGCTGATGCTCCAGGCGGAGGCCGAGGGCAGCCCGCGGATGCGCCGGCTGGCGGCCATCTACCTCGCGTACCAGCGGCGTTTGCGGGACGCGGGGCTCTCCGACTTCCGCGATCTGGTCACGAAGGCGATCGGCCTGCTGCGGGCGCGCCCCGCGCTCCTCGACACGCTGCGTCGGCAGTTCCGCTACGTCCTGGTCGACGAGTTCCAGGACGTGGACCCGGCCCAATTCGACCTCCTCCGCACGCTGGCACCGCCCGAGGAGCGGCCTCGCCTGCTGGTGGTCGGCGACCCGGACCAGTCGATCTACGCCTTTCGGGGCACGGTTCCCGACCTGCTCCGAACCCAGTTCGTGAGGGCCTACCCGGGGGCGCGCACCGTGCGGCTCGACGCCAGCTGGCGCTGCCCGTCCGACATCCTCGCCGCCGGACGGCGGCTGCTGCACGAGGTGGACCCGGCCTCCGGGGCCGAGGACCCGATCGGCCGGGGCTCCGGCTGGCCCGAACCGGTGCAGCTCATCAGCGGCCAAGACCCGGTCGAAGAGGCGACGGCGGTCGCTCGCGCGATCCGTGCCCTGCTGCTCGATCACCCCGAGCTCCGCCCGGGGGACATCGCCATCCTGCTCCGCTCCACGCTCACGCTGGCGGCGCCGTTCGAAGAAGCTCTGGCGGCGCTGGCGGTGCCGTACCGGGTTCGGGATCGGAGCGGCGCCCAGCGCAACCAGGTGGTCCGTTTCCTGCTCACCTACCTGGCGGCGCTGGCGGAGCCCGAGGGAGAGGGACACCTGGAGCGTCTGCTCGGGTCCGGGCTCAGCGGAGTGGGACGGGCGGCGGTCGGCCGCATCCGCTCGTACGCCCAGGAGGAGGGCCGTGACTTCCCCCGTGTGGTGCGGCACCTCCTCCACTGGCTTCAGCGGGAGGCGCCGGAGCGATATCCGCTGCCCTGGTCCTCACCAACCTCTGCCGGCTCCGCTGCCCAGGGCACGCAAGGAGAGCCCCTGCCCGGCGACCAGGCGCCCGCACCGCCGGCGGAGGTCGCGACCCCGGCCTTCGCCCCGCTGCTGCGCGAAGAAGATCGCGACGCCCTCCACCGCGCGTTGGTCGCGTTCTACGGGCTCCGGCGGGAGGTGCGCCGGCTGCCCCTCAGCGGCCTCGCCTACCGCGTGCTGATCGACACCGGGGTGCTCGGCCGCCTGACCGGTGCGACGACCCCCGAGGACCGCGAGACTGACCGCGAGCGCGCCCTGGGGGAGCTGCGAGGGACGCTGGAGGCGTTCGCCGAGCTGCAGGACGTCTGGGCCCGGCTCTACGGCTCCCCGCCGCTGCTGGCCGACGTGGCGGCTCAGCTCCCGGGCTGGATCGCCGGCGCCGCCGAGTCTGCGGACCACGCCGAAGCCGGTGACCCGAGGGCGGCGGTGCACATCATGACCGCCCACCAGGCGAAAGGGCTGGAGTTTGAAGTGGTGTTCGTGAGCGGCTTCGCCGAAGGCCAGTTTCCCCTCGCCGCCAGGCCGCACCCGGTGCTGGGAGCGGCCGACCAGGCCTGGCTCGAAGCGCGGGACGGGTTCCAGCCTTCCTGGCCACGGGACGCGGCCGCTCATCTGGCGGAGGAGGCGCGGCTCGCGTACGTCGCCATGACCCGGGCCCGGCGGCGGCTCTACCTGACCTTCGCGGGCGAGTACGCGGCACCGGCCGGACCGTCGCCGTTCCTGGAGCAGATGAGGGCGCCCGACCCGGTCACCGCGGCCCGGCTCCTGGAGGCGCGGGACCCGGACCGGGTGCTGACGCGACAGGAAGCCGAGCTGCTGCTGGCCGGCCTCCCGCTCGGACCCGAGCTCGCGCGGCAGCTGCGGGCGCTCGACCTGGACGTCGCGTGGCTGGCCGACGAAACGGCGGGCCTCCCCTTCCAGCCCTACGCCGAGCGGGCCTCCGACGTCGACATCCGCCACTTCAGCCCCACCTCGTTGAACGACTACCTCCGCTGCCCGCGCCTCTACTACTACAACCACCACCCGGGCCTCTCCTCGCCGCCACGGGGCGTGCAACTGACCCGCGGCAGCTTCTTGCACCGGGTGCTGGAGAACTTCCACAACCGGGAGGGCGAGTGGTGGGGGCGCCCTCCGGAGGTCCAGCGGACCTGGATGGAGCAGACGGTGGAGCCGCTGATCGGCGACTACCTGGACCAGATCGAGGCGGTGCTGGAGCGGGACCGGGAGGAGACCGAGGTCCGGCGCATCCTGGGCAACTACATCGCGTTCATCACCGGCACCCAGCCGGTCCGCCGCTTGCGCACCCTGGCCACCGAAAAGCGCTTCGTCCTCGACCTCGACGGGGCGCAGGTGCGGGGCAAGATCGACCGGGTGGTGGACTCCGGGGACGGCACGTGCGAGGTCATCGACTACAAGACAGGCCGCGGCACCGGCATCGGCAAGACGTACGAGAGGTACTTCGGCGAGCACCTCCACGACGTGCAGCTGCTGATGTACGAGATCGCGTGCCGCGAAGGCGTTGACGAGGACGGGACGCCGCTGGGGTTCCGGCCCGGCTTGCTCTCGGTGTGGTTTCCCAAGGACTGGGTCTGGAACGGCGTCCGGCAGTCCCTGTTTCCGGTCGACCACCAGGCGCTGGGGGTGCGGATGGCGGCGCAGCACCCGATCGGTCGGGAGGACATCGAGCGGGGACGCGGCGTCGCCGGCGAGGCCATCCGCCGTATCCGTGACGGGGACTTCAAGCCGGCTCCGCGGGCCGACGTGGCCGGCACCTGCCTGCACTACATCGGCTGCCCGCACCAGCCCATCTGCCCCTTCGGAGGCTCGGCGCCGGAATGACCGACGCAGGAGCGCGGCCCCTGGCCCTCCCCGGTCCGGCCCAGGCGGACCCGCGGCGGCCGCACCTGATCGCGGCCGGTCCCGGCACCGGCAAGACCTACACCATGGTCGAGCGCTACCGGTGGCTGGTCGAGCACGAGCGCCTGGCGCCGGAGTCGATCCTGGCCGTCACCTTCACCGACGCCGCCGCCACCGAGTGGCGGGAGCGCCTGGAGAGAGAGCTCGACCGTTCGCTGGAGACCGCTCCGATCGGAACCTTCCACGCGATCTGTTCCCGGCTGCTCCAGGAGCACGCGTACGAGATCGGCATCCCCCGCGAGCTGCGGGCGCTCGACGACGTCGACCAGCGGCTGCTGCAGCAGAGCCTCGCCGCGGACCTGCGAAGCGGCGCCGCCGGTCGCCTCCCCGAGGACCTGCGCGCGCTGCAGCCGGACGATGTCGACACCCTGCTCCGGCGCGGACCCACGTTCGCTCTGCAGCTCAAAGGCCGAGGGGTCGACCCGGCGACGTTCCTGGAGCGCGCGCTGACGCACCACCAGAGCGCCTGGGGGGAGCGGGCCCACGTGGATGAGGCACGCGCGGAGTTGGAGTCGATCCAGGTCCTCCACGCCGTCTATGCCGCCTACGAAGAACGCCTGGAGGAGTTGGGCCGGCTCGATTTCGACGACCTGCTGCTGCGGGTGACGAACGCCCTGGAACAGTTCCCCGGGTTCCGGGACACGTGTCACCGGCGGTTTGCTCACATCCTGGTCGATGAGTTTCAGGACACCAACCGCCTCCAACTAGAGCTGATCCGCCGGCTTGCCGCGCCCGGGTTCGGCAACGTGACCGCGGTCGGTGACGAGAAGCAGTCGATCTACGGGTGGCGCGACGCGGACATCGCCAACATCCAGCGCCGCTTCCCGGGCGAGCGCCTCCCGCTCACTCGCAACTGGCGCTCCCGGCAGGAGATCCTTGACCTCGCGACCGACTTCATCCGGCGCGACCCTCTGTTCGAGCACGAGCCGCCGCTGCAGGCGGAGCGCGGCGCCGGGGGACGCTGTGTCTCGCTCGTGATGGCGCCCGACGCGGGCACCGAGGCGGAGTGGGTCGTGCGCCGGATCCGCTCCCAGATCGCCGCCGGGCGCCGGCCGGGGGCGATCGCGATACTGGCCACCAGCGTGCGCCGGCTGCCCGCCGATTTCGAAGAGCAGCTCCGGCTCCACGGCGTCCCCTACCTGACCTCGGCCGGATCCGGGTTCTTCGACCGGGAAGAGGTGAAGGACATGCTGGCGCTCCTGCGGCTGGTGTCCGACCCGATGGATGACGGGGCCCTGGTCCGCGTCCTCCAGGGGCCGCTGGTCAGGCTCACGGACCGGGCTCTGTACCGGATCGCTCACCGCCGCCTGGTCCTGCAGGACGACGGCATCTCGCTTTACCGAGAGTCCGGCGTACGGCTGCGCGACTGTGTCGAGCGGGCCCGTGCGGAGGGCTGGCCCGAGCTGACCGGGGACGAGGCGCGCCGGCTCCAGGAGACGCTGGCCGCGGTCGACGACCTGGGGCGGCACGCCGACACGCTCTCGATCGCGGAGCTCCTCCAGCAGGTGCTGGAGCGGACCGGCTACCTTCGGCACGCCACGCTCCGCTCGCGGCGGGAGGGGCCGCGAGCGCTGCGCAACCTGCACAAGGTGGTCGCGATGGCCAGCCGCTTCGAGACCCAGCAGCTGCTGGCGGGGGTGGACGACTTCGTGGCGCGGGTGCAGGCGGTGATGGAAGCCACGGTTCCGGTCGCGGAGGCCGAAGAGGAGGCGACCGACGCCGTCCACCTGCTTACCGTCCACGCCGCCAAGGGCCTCGAGTTCGAGAGCGTGTTCCTGGTCCATCTTGAGCGGCCGTTTGCTCGCGAGAGCGGCGAGAACCTGTTCTTCGATCCCGAGACCTACGGCTTCGTCATGAAGTGGTGGCACGGAAAGGTCACGACGCGGTACGACGAGCACACGCCCAACGCGGCCAGCCGGGCTCAGCAGCTGGAGGAGCGGCGTCGCGTCGTCTACGTCGCGCTGACCCGTGCCCGTGACGAGCTCACGATCTCCGCCACGCGCGAGGAACCCGGGCCGGCGGACGTCGAGGTGGAGGTCGACGACCACTTCGCCGAGCTCCTGCAGTGGGGCCTCCTGAACCCGGAAGCGACCCAGGTGGTGACCGCCGAGCAGCTCGACCTGCCGGGCTCGACGGCGGTCGGACCTCCACCCGCGACCGGCGTCGCCCCCGACCTGGTCCCGCGCCTGCTGGAACGGGTGGAGCGGCTGCGCGACGTGACGGCGGTACCGGTGGCCGACCGGGCGGCGGTGGACGCGCACGGCTCGCTCCGGCTCACGTTCTCGCAGCTGCACACGCTCGAGGTCTGTCCGGTCCGCTACCGGTACGCCGAGGTCTGGCGTCTTCCGGAACCTCCGGACGAGCTGCGCTGGCGAGGCGGCCAGGGGTCGGCGGGCACCGTTCTGGGATCGGCCGTGCACGAGGCGCTGGCCGCCGCGCACCAGCTGGGAGGCTCGCCGCTCGGGCACTACAGGGGCCCCGCCGAGGGTCGCGAGATGTTGGAGCGGTATGCAGCCGATCCGATGGCGACCGCGCCCACGCTGGGGGTGGAGGTGGAGTTCAACCTCCTCCTCGAATCCCGGGACGCCGGGCCCGGGGTACGGCTCCGCGGCATCGTCGACCGGATCTGCGAGGTGGATGGGCGGACCGTGCTGGTCGACTACAAGACGAACGCACGTCTGGATCCACGGCTCCAGGCCGCCTACGAAGAACAGCTGCGGCTCTACGGGCTCGCTGCCGCCCGCGGGCTCCTGCCCGGCGGGCACGCCCCAGACCTGGTGCTCTACGACCTCCGGCACCAGCGCCGGGTCCAGGTGGTCCCCGACGCGGCCGGGGCCGAGCGGCGCGCGCTCGCCGCAGCCGGACAGATCGCGAGCGGCGACTTCCGGCTTGGACCTGAGCACCGGGACCGCCCCTGCTCGCTCTGCGCCTACCGGCCGATCTGTCCCGACCACCGGTGAGCGCGCCGTCGAACACCGACCCCCGCGGGGAGGAGCGCTATTTCGAACGGCGTCAGATCAAGGAAGCGATCGCCTGGGCGGAGGCCGGCGGCATCGCCGTGCACCGCAACCTGGACCGGTACGACGGCCAGGTTTCCGAGGGGGGCAGGGTCATGCGCAGGCCCTTTCTGCACGTGATCGGTCTGCGGAAGGTGCTGGAGGAGTGGGCGCTTGGGGAGGGCGTGCCGCTGCTCGCGATCCAGCCCGAGCGCAAGCGCCGGGTCGCCCACATCGATGTATACGGGCCCTACGCCCAGGCCTTGGTCACCCGGCTGGGCCGTCCCGGCTAGCGAACGCCTGGGGAGCGTCCGTCTTCGTTCTCCGGCGGCTCTCCGGCCGGCCGGCTGGCATCGTGAGGGCGCGATGCAGGAGGTGACCGAGCTCTCGGGATGGGCGGTCACCCTCCTTTTCTGCGTCACCGTCGTGCTCCCGTTCTGGTACCGCTGGCGCAGCCCCGACGCCGATGCCTTTTTGATCCGCATGCGTACCCACTTCTCGATCGGGTTCGCGATCGCCGTGCTCTCACTGCTCCACGCCGTGCTCGCCGTCTCCTCGCTCGCGGGTGACAGTCCCTACCTGATCGGGCTCGCGGTCGCCACGCTGGGACTGTTTGCCGCCTTTGGGCAGGTCGGCCTGGGGCTGCGGCTGCGCCAGAGGCGCGGGCGGTATCGCGGCTGGTTGGTCGCCGCGCACGTCGGCACCATGGTGGCGCTGGCCGCGCTCGGCGCCACCCACCTGGTGCTCGACGGCACGTTTACGCGCTGCTTTCTCCACCTCGCCGCCTGCCCCACCTGACGGCAAGCTCCGGCTCCTCCGCTTTTGCTAGCGTGGCGGGGCAATGACCGCTTCCCCCACAGCCCAGCCCACGGTGGTCTCCACCGGCTCCATCGCCTTCGACTACATAATCCGGTTCCAGGGTCATTTCGCCGACCACTTCCTGGCCGGCAAGGCAGAGACGTTGAACCTGTCGTTCCTGGTCGACCGGATGGAGAAGCGGCACGGCGGGGTGGCGGCGAACTACGCCTACACCATGGCCCTGCTCGGCCAGCCGGCCGCGATCCTGGCCACCGCGGGCGAGGACGCGGCGGCCTATCGAAGCTGGCTGGAGGATCTGGGGATCGACTGCCGGGGCCTGCGGCTGCTTCCCGACGAGCTCTCGGCGACCGGATTCACGACCGTGGACCTCGACGCCAACCAGCTCACCGGCTACTACGGGGGGGCGATGATCCGCGCCGCCGAACTGCATCTCTCGGACACGGTGCCGGACCCGGCGGCGGTGATCATCGGGCCCAACGCGCCGGACGCGATGCAGCAGCTGGTCCGCGAGTGCAGGGAGGCGGGGGTGCCCTGGGTGTACGACCCTTCACACCAGCTGCCCCACCTCGACGCGGCGACCCTGATCGACAGCGCGCGCGGGGCCTGGATCCTGATCGGCAACGACTATGAGATGGGGCTCGTCCAGCAGCGGACGGAGCGCGACGCCGAGGGCCTGCTGGAGCTGGCCGAGATCGTGGTCACCACGCTCGGCAAAGACGGAGCGGAGATTGCCACCCGCGAGCGCACCGTGCACGTGCCGGCGGCGCCGATCGCGGCCGAAGAAGACCCGGTGGGCGCGGGCGACGCGTTCCGGGGCGGTCTGGTGCACGGCCTGCTGACCGGGCGCAGCCTGGAAGAGGCGGGCCGGATCGCCGCGCTGGCGGGCGCTTACGTGGTCGAGCGTCCCGGGGCGACGACGCACCACTACACACGCCGGCAGTTCGAGGAGCGGTACCGGGAGGCGTTCGAGGTCGCTCTCAGCTGAGCCCGAGCGCACGCCGTCAGCTGAACTTGCGGCGCTGGTCGATCCGGTAGAGCCAGATCCCCGCCCCCATCAGTGCCACGCCCCACACGCCAAGCCAGAGGAGGCTGACCCAGATGCTCTGCTTGGAGGCGCCCAGCGTCTGATCGACCAGCTGGGCGTAGTGGTAGACGGGGAATAAGGGGGCGATGTTCTGGATGAACTTCGGGTAGACGCTGAGGGGGATGAAAATCCCGGACAGGAACGACATCGGCAGGTAGATCAGGTTGGCCACCGCGGGCGCCACGTTGCCGCTGAAGCCATAGCCGATGGCGAGGCCGAGCCCGAGCAAAGGGATCGATCCGAGCAGGACCCGCCAGAGCAGATTGAGATAGGTGACCAGGTCCAGCCTGGTGCCCCCCACCGTGGCGGCGAAGGCGAACAGGACGATGACGGACAGCGCAGCGATCAGCATCCCGGCCAGGGCATCGGCCGTGATCGCGACCCAGGGCGGGAGCGGGGTCGCGCGCTGGAGCAGGTCGAGCTTCTGCGAGCGCCGGTTGGCGAGGCCGATCCCGATGTTGAGCACGACCAGGTTGCTGACCGCGTAGGCCGCCATGTGACCCATGATCAGGGCGTTGTAGGTGAAGCTGGCGTTGATGTGCTGGCTGCCGTAGGTGAGGCCGAAGATCGCGTAGAAGAAGATCGGGAGGACGGCCGAGAAGATCACGAAGAAGGGGTTGCGCCGGTAGCCGATGAGCACCGCCTTGATCTGGGCCAGCGCGACCGACCAGACGGGGGCCACCCCCTGGAGCCGCCGCACCGGGCGCAGTTCCTGAGTCCGAACGCTCACTTTATGCGACCTCCTCGTCGGTGCCGGGTTTACGGTCGCGGCCGGTGAGGGTCAAGAAGGCCTCCTCCAGGTCCGCACCCACGACCTCCAGGTTCCGCATCTCCACACCCCGTGCGAACAGGGCCGCGAGCACCGTCTCCGGCTCGTCGCTCAGCATCCAGGCGCGCCGGCCGCGCAGGTCCAGGCTGCGCACGGGCAGGCCCTCGAACTCCGTTTCGTCGAGGTGGCGCTCGGTGTCGAAGGTGATCCGGCGTCCGCCGACCCGGGCCTTGATCTGGCCGGGAGTGCCGTCGGCGATCACCTGGCCGCGATCGACGACCACGATCCGCTCGGCCAGCTGGTCGGCCTCTTCCAGGTAGTGGGTGGTGAGGACGATGGTGCGGCCGGAGGCTGCGAACTCGCGGATCCCGTCCAGGAAAGCACGGCGCGACTCCACGTCCATGCCCACGGTCGGCTCATCGAGGAACAGCACGTCGGGGTCGCCGCAGATCGCGAGCGCGTAGTAGAACCGCTGCTTCTGCCCACCCGACAGCGTGCGGACCGCCTTGTGGGTCTTCTCCTCCAGGCCCGCGATCGCGATCGCGCGCTCACGAGGCAGGGGGTTGGGGTAGTAGGCGCGGAACTGGTCGACCACCTCATCGACGTGCATCACGTCGTTCACCCCCGATTCCTGCAGCATGACGCCGGCGCGGCTGCGGGCGCGCCGCTCGCCCGGGTTCATCCCGAAGAGCAGGGCCTCGCCCCCGGTCGGCTTGCGCAGCCCCAGCATGAGGTTGATCGCGGTCGTCTTGCCGGCGCCGTTGGGCCCCAGCATGGCGATCACCTGGCCCTGGGGGACGGCGATGTCCACCCCCCGCAGCGCCTCCACCGAGCCGTAGCTTTTGGTGGCGCCGCGGAGTTCGACGGCAAGTTCGGTCATGTCCATGATGGTGGGCCACGCGCGCCCTCCGGCAGAAGTCACGGCGATCAGGAAATGGGCATGACACGCGTCACGCTCAGGACCCGCCGGGCGTCACTTCCCCGCCGGCGGACGCGGCGGTACGATCGCCGCCATGGGCATGGTGCGCCGCTTCACCGGCTGGCCGAGCTTTCGGCACGACGTGGCGTGGCCCGTTTTCTGGTCCACCATCTGGCTCGCCTACCTGATCATCCCGCTGTTCGCGCTCTGGACCACCGCTCTCCCCCTCATCGCCCAGCTGACGATGACCGCTCTGCTGGTCTTCTTCGTGGTCTGCTACATCGCCTTCTGGATCCTGTGCGCAACCGGGCGCCTGGGATCGAAGGTGCCCTACGCCGCCGGGTTCGTGCTGCTGCTGGCGCTGGTCGCCGCCTGCGTCGGAAGCCGCTACGGCCTCGGCTACACACTGGTCTACGCGGGCGCCGCGGTCGCGATGGCAGCCGCCCCTCGTTTCCGGTTCGCGGTGGCGGCGCTGGTCGCGGTGGCCTGCCTCGCGTTCGTGATCGGCGTCCTCTCCCGGCTCGATCTGTGGAGCGACGTCCTGGAGGGGATGCTGGTGCTGTCCAGCGGGGCCGGCGTGCTGGCGTACGTCGCATTGCGCATCCAGAACGACAGGCTGCGCGCGGCACGTGAGGAGATCGCGCGCCTCGCCGTCGCCGAGGAGCGCCTCCGCTTCTCCCGAGATCTCCACGACCTGCTCGGGCACTCGCTCTCAGTGATCGTGCTCAAGGCGGAGCTGGCGAACCGGATGGCGGAGCGCTCGCCCGAACGCACGGCGCAGGAGGTCGGGGATATCGAACGGGTGGCCCGGGAGGCGCTGCGCGAGGTGCGCGAGGCGGTCGCCGGCTACCGCCAGCCCAGCCTCTCGCAGGAGCTGGACGGCGCCACCGAGACGCTGCGCGAGACCGGAATCCAGGTCCTGGTCGCCGGCGGGCCGGGCACGCTTCCGGGCCCACTCGACGCCGCCCTCGCCTGGACCGTCCGCGAGGCGACCACGAACGTGATCCGGCACGCACGGGCGCGACGCGTGCGCTTCGAATTCGCTCGGGAGGACAAGGCGGCGCGGCTCCGGGTGACGAACGACGGCGTGTCGGCCGCGGCCGACAGGTCCGGGGCCGGCAACGGACTGCGAGGGCTCCGGGAGCGGCTGCGCGCGCTCGGGGGCGACCTGACCTTCGGTCCCGGCGAGGTCGACGGGTTCACCCTCACCGCCTGGCTCCCGCTGGCGCCGGAGGGGGCGCCCGCGCCCGCCGCGCTGGCGTGATCCGGATCCTGCTCGCCGAGGATCAAGACATGGTGCGGGGTGCCCTGGCGGCGCTCCTCTCGCTCGAGGAGGACATGGAGGTCGTGGCCCAGGTGGACCGGGGTGACCAGGTGCTCGACACGGCGCGGCAGACGTCGCCCGACGTGGCCCTGCTCGACATCGAGATGCCGGGGATCGACGGGATCGCGGCCGCGGGAACCCTGCGGCGTGCCCTGCCGGCCACGCGGGTGCTGATCCTGACCACCTTCGGGAGGCCTGGGTTTCTGCGCCGGGCAATGGCCGCCGGAGCCAGCGGCTTTTTGCTCAAGGACGCGCCCGCCCATGAGCTGGCGGTCGCCATCCGGCGCACGGTCGCCGGTGAGCGGGTGGTCGACCCCGCGCTCGCCGCGCAGGCGCTCAGCGAAGGAGAGAGCCCCCTTTCGCCGCGGGAGGAGGACGTGCTGCGGGCGTCGGTGGACGGGGCGAGCGTGGCCCAGATCGCGTCAAGGCTCTTCCTGAGCGAGGGGACGGTGCGCAATCACCTGTCGTCGGCGATTCAAAAGCTGGACGCGCGCAACCGCACCGAGGCGGCGCGCATCGCGGAGGAGAAAGGGTGGCTTTAGGGAACGACAGAGAGGAGACCCGGGCGAAGCCCGGCGAGCGCCAGCGAGCTGTAGCAGATGAAAGTGTCGTCTTCCCTGGGGGGGAAAGCGGGGGGGCCCCCCCGCTGGTGCATGTGCCGGCGGAGGACTGCTCTTACAACACGGCGCAGACGACAGGCATGCAGCGGTGCGCGGGCATCTCGGGTGAGCTGGCGGGCTCGCGGGGCATCTGGATGGGCTTGACCACGGTGCCGCCCGGCGTCTCCTCCGGCCCGCACCATCACGGGGTGTCAGAGACGGGGATCTACGTGGTGAGCGGCCACCCCACCTTCCTTTATCGCGACGGGGCGGAGCGGCGCGAGGTCAGGACCAAGCCCGGCGACTTCATCTACGTGCCCCCGTTCGCGCACCACGTGGAGTCCAACGTCGAAGGCACGGAGCCGGCGGTGGTGGTGATCTCCCGGACGACGCAGGAGGCGATCGTGGAGAACCTGCCCGAGCTCTGAGCTCCGCTCGCTGTGCGGATACTCTCAGAGTGCCCGCTCACACGATGTGCGATACTCGGCCCGAGGTGGACCTGGTCGAGCTTGCGGCGGCCGCCTCCGACGCAGGCCAGTCGGTCGCGCTGTTCACGCGGACCGACCCCGGTGCTCGCTCGCTGGTCGGCATCGGGACCGCCTTCGAGATCGTCGCCACCGCCGAGGGCGCGGCGGTCGAGGACGCCGCCGGAAGAACGCTCGACACGGCGTCCGACCCCGACCCGATCGCGGCCGCCGACCGGCTCTGGCGCCGGCTGGCGCCGACCCTTGGCACCCGGGGCGAGGAGGCCGGCAGCGGGCCGGTCGCCATCGGTGGGTTCGCGCACCGGCCGGGGGAGGCCGCCCGGGCGCCCTGGGAGGGGTTTGGCGCCCTGCTGCTGCGGGTTCCCGAGGTGAGCGTCCTGCAGTTCGACGGACGGACGGAGGTGTGGGGCGACCAGCGCCTCCTGCAGGCCGCCCCCCTCGCCAGGGGACCGGCCGCACGCCGGCTCCGGCTCCAGCCGTCACGCCCGCCGGAAGAGTGGATGGCGGCCGTGGCGGTGGCGAGCGAGCGGCTGCGAGCCGGTGAGGCCGAGAAGGTGGTGCTCGCGCGCGAGGTGCTGGCGCGGGGCGAGGGAGTCCTGTCCGGCGCCAAGGTGGCCCGCGCGTTGCGGGGCGCCTACCCGGCCTGCTACACCTGGCTGCTCACGGGCGCCGACGGCTCGACGTTCGTGGGTGCCTCGCCCGAACTGCTGGCGCGGCGGACGGGATCTGCTGCCGAGAGCCTGCCGCTGGCGGGGACCACGGCCCGCGGCTCAGACCCGCGCGGAGACGAGGCGCTGGCGCAGGCCCTGCTCGCGAGCGGCAAGGACACTCGCGAGCACCGGGTGACGGCCGACTTCGTCATCGAGCGCCTGCGCGGGGTGGCCCGGACGGTCGACGCCGGCCGGCCCGAGATCCTGCGGCTGCCCAATCTCCAGCACCTGGCCACCCGCGTCCGCGCCGAGCTTGCCGACCCACCACCCTCGGTCCTGTCGCTGGGTGCGGCGCTGCACCCGACGCCCGCGATCGGAGGCTTCCCGGTGGCGCCGGCCCTGGCGCTGGCGCGCGAGCTGGAGCAGATGGAGCGGGGGTGGTACGCGGGCGCGGTCGGCTGGATCGACTCGGCCGGCGACGGCGAGCTGGCGATCGCGATCCGGTGCGGGCTGCTCTGGTTGGACGCCGCCCGGCTCTTCGCGGGCAACGGGATGATGCCGGACTCGGACCCGGCCCAGGAGCTGCGCGAGACCGAGCTCAAGCTCCGCCCCCTGCTCGACGCCCTCGTCGACTAGGCCCCGGAGGTGCACCAACGGGGCTTATTCGGGCGGTTTGGCCCCCGGTGGTGCACCATCGGGGGTCTCGGCGCCAGCCAGGTCGAACTCCGTCAGATCGACCTCTCGGAGCGGACGGTTCCGGTCGTCCGGGACCAGGAGCGTGCGGACCTCATAAGGACCCAGCCGCCCGCCCCAGCGCCGGTCCAGCGGCGTGATGGCGATGTCCGCCGCCGCGGGCCTGCCTTCGGTCTCCCGGGTGCGCACGATCCAGCCTTGAGCACTCTCGGCTCTCTTGACAGCGCAGACGACCACATTGTCCGGCCAGACGTCAAGCGCGCTCGCCCGGGCACCAAGGGGCCCGGCGTGCCAGGTTTCGGCCACGAACGGGAACCTGGTGCTGTGCTCCTCCGCCATCCGGGCCACATCGGCACGCCGCCTTTCCTCATGAGGGAACAACCGGAAGGACGCCATGTGCCAGCCCTGATCCGTGACCGGCGCATCGACTGCATCGTCGCCCAGCCCCTCCAGCCACGGCCGGCGGTGGTCGGCGTAGCGGGGGCTGCGGAGCACCGTCAGGCGCAGCCGGCCCTCAAGCACGTCATATCCATAGGTCACGTCGGCCGACAGTGCCACCCCACCCGCCGCCGATGAGACGTCGAGCCAATGGTGGAGTACCTCCTCGCCCACGTAAGCTTCCCGCCTGACGGCTCCGTAGGGGGCCCCGACGGTCACCTCGGGTTCCGTCACTGCCAGAGGCACGACCAGTTTCAGCAATTGGCGGCGCTGGCGCCAGTCGATTCGGACGATCAATTCGAGATAGTCGAGGCCCTGATAGAGGGCTACGTCCTCGTAGATGGTCGAGGCGTCCCAGCGATAGGTGAGGCGCCAGCACGCCCGGACCGGGCCTGATTCGACCACCCGTGCATCCACGAGCTGGCACGGGTGCTCTTCCGACTCGTAGCGCGCCACCCCGTGCGACCACGTGTCGGAGGGGTCGTCGAGGACCACCGGCCGGAGCCCTTCCGGCCGGATCCACTCACGTCCGGTGCTGGAGCGAAGGGCCGAGATCACACCCCGCGCAGGGTCCAGCTCGACGGCCAGGAGGTCGTTCTCCAACCGGACCGGAGTCGCTCGTGCGACAGCGTGCGGGCCGCTCGGGCTCGGAACCGGAGCTTCCGCGGGCTCGTGGAGCCACACAACCTGGTGACCGAGAGGTGGCAGTTCGACCACCAGCAGACTGTGCTTGTCGTATCGCGTGCCCTCTCTGGAGGACACCGTCTGGAGCGGGATCGGCGTTCCGCCGCCGAGCGACGCCCGGCCGGCCGGATGCGGGAGAGTGACGGGGGCGCGGACCGGCCAGGACAGGGCGTTGAAGATGACCACCGGCAGCGGAAAGTGCCCGGCGAATGGATACAGGGATTGCACGCGCTCGGCCCGGTCAGCACCGTCGACCCAGGTATCGGTTCTCATCGCGAGGAGTTGAGTCGCCCTGGTTGTCACCTCTTCAGCCACGCTCAGCGCTTCGCCGTAGAACGCTGCGACGGCCTCGAACGCCTGCTGAGTGCACGTGCCTCCCAGGGTGTCGTGGAACTGATTGAAGAGCACCCGCTGCCAGGCTTTGCGGACCTCGTCCTCCAGGCCCGGCGAGCGTCCCGTTCGCCAGGCGGCCAGAGCAGCCAGCTTTTCCGCGGCCACCAGCGCCTCCTCCGCTCGCGCGTTGGTGGCCTTGATCCAGGCCACCGCGGTGTAGCAACCCACCGCATGCGGGTGCAAGTCACCACGCACCACCGGGAGTTCAGCGGACTGCGAGGCCACGGCCGCGAAGTACTCGTCCGGAGTGGAGAACGCGACCTCGCTCCCGAACCCGGCCAGTTCCGAGACCGCGTTCAGGCCGGCGGCGGTGGCTCCCCCGCCGTGATCGCTCACGCCGAGGAAGAACATTCGCGGCCACCCGTCCGTTTTGGCTTCAGCGAGCAGTTGAGGAGCGCGCTCGGCCACCACGCTCGCCTCGTAGTCGTCGTCGTACGACAGCCCCGTGTGTCCCCCAGTGTTGTACGGGAACGGAATCCGATACGTGGGCAGTCGGGTGCCGTCCACGCCCTCCCAGAGGAAGAGAGCCGAGGGAAGTCTCTTCTCATGGGATTGCGGCCGCATCATCACGTACGCCGTCAATCCGGCCTTACGGAAGAGCTGGGGCAGTGTGGACGCGTGGCCGAAAGAATCGATGTTGTAGGCGACGGTGGCCCTTCGTCCAAAGGCGCCCTGGAGGTATCGCTGGCTGTAGAGGAGCTGCCGCACCACCGACTCGCCTGAGGGCAGTGTGCAGTCGGGTTCGACCCACTGACCGCCGACGATGCTCCACCGGCCGGCCGCGACCAGCGCCCGGATGCGCTCGAACAGCGGCGGGTCCAATTCCTCAACCCACGCGTAGTACGCCGCCGAACTGGCGGTGAAGAAGAGGTCCGGCCGCCCATCCAACCGATCGGCAGCAGCCCCGAACGTAGTCAGCACCTCGCGCATCCCCTCACGCCAGTCCCAGATCCATACCGGGTCCATGTGCGCATGGGCGATGACGAACAGCCGCGGGGCGGGGCGACCGCGGTCCTCACTCACGTTGCCGAATCATATTTGTGAAACCACGGCGCGGGCAGCCACGCCCTCAGTTGTGGAGCGGCGGCGTTCCGCGCGGGCGTTGGCATGCGGCACGGCGCCCAGGCCGCCAGAGTAGCCTGCCCACGTGGCAGGATGGCCGGGGAAGGTTTGCTGAGGGGTCGAGACCCCGGCTGGGGTACGGCCGGTCCCGGCTGGCCGGACGACCTGGACCGAGCCGCCGAGGTGCTCGCCTACGTGCGCCACCACCTCGAGCCATTGGGCCAGGCGGCGGGCGTCCTCATCGAGGTGCTGGCCCAGGACGGCGTCGTCCTCAGCTGCGGCAACGGAGGCAGCGCACTGCAGGCCCAGCATCTGGCCTCTGAACTGGTCGGCCGCTTTCGCCAGGACCGCCGCCCACTCCCGGCGCTCGCGCTCTCCGCCGATCCCGGCGTTGTCACCGGGATCGCCAACGACTACGGGTACGAGGAGGTGTTCGCCCGCCAGCTGACCGCCTTTGGTGGTCCAGCCGCGCTGGTCGCGTTCAGCACCAGCGGACACTCCGCCAACGTGGTCCGGGCTCTGGAAGAGGCGCGTGCACGGGATATGGCCACGATCCTCCTGACCGGGGCGACCGGCGGAGCGGCGGCATCCGTGGCTGACCACGCGTTCAGGGTCCCCGCAATCGACACCGCCCGCATCCAGGAGGGTCATCTCCTCCTCCTGCATCTCCTCTGCGAACGGATCGATGACGCCTTCCGCCCCTGACCCAGGGTGGCTGCTGGGGCTCGACATCGGAGGGACGAAGACCGGCGCTGTTGCGGGCCTCGACGACGCGACCGTGCTGGAACGCGCCGAGATCGCCTCTCACCCCGAGCGAGGGTTCGAGGACATGTGGGGCCGCATCCTGGGCCTGATCGACGGGCTGACCTCTCGCCATGGCGCCCCAACGGCGATCGGTGTCAGCATCGGTGGGCCCCTCGACCTTGAGAGAGATCTCGTCTGCTCCCCGCCCAACCTGCCGTACTGGGTCGACATCCCACTGCCGCGCCTCCTGAGAGACCGCTATCGGGTGCCGGCGTTCATGGAGCATGACGCTCGTGCCGGGGTGCTGGCGGAATGGCGGTTTGGTGCCGCCCGGGGCCGCAGCCATGTCGTATTCCTGACGCTGGGAACAGGGCTGGGGGCGGGTGTGATCGTGGGTGGCCGGCTTCTGCGCGGGGCGACAGGGAGGGCGGGAGAAGTAGGCCATTGGCGGATGACGGCACGGGGGCCCGAGGCCTACGGCAAGCCGGGCAGTTGGGAGGCACTGAGCAGCGGCAGCGGCCTTCCGCGGCTGGCGGCGCACCTGCGGGCGGAGGAGGCCGGCCGCACAGGAGACGCGGCCGCCATTCTGGCCCGTGCCAGGGCAGGCGACTCGTTTGCACGACACGTGGTGGAGGAGTCCGCGAGCTGGCTGGGGCGCGGGGTCGCCTATCTCATCGACCTGCTGAACCCGGAAATCGTCGTGCTCGGAAGCCTCGCCGTCCGGTCCGGGGACCTGCTCCTGCCCGTGGTGCGGCGGGTGGTGGATCAGGAATGTCTGCCTGAGAACGCGGCGGCCTGCGAAATCGTCCCCGCGGGACTCGGAGAGCGGCTGGGGGATGTCGCCGCCCTCAGCGTAGCGATCGAAGGCCGGCGCCGGACGCTGTGAGGGTCAGCGCCCGGAGGTCCACCAACGGGGCTTATGCGGGCGGTCCAGGCCCCGGTGGTGTCCCATCGGAGGTCTCGGCGAGGGCGGCGGCGACGGCGCTCCACAGTTCCTCGTGCAGGGCGGCACTGCGCCGGCGGGGGAAGCGCGCGATCAGCATCAGCGGCTCCTCGCAGGCGAGGGCGGCGCTCAACTCGGGCGCGACCTGATCTGGTTCCTCCACCACCCGCACGGTAATGCCGTAGAGCGTGGCGACGTCCTCGAGGCGCAGATCCAGCGGCGTGCCGAACAGCTCCTCGAACACGTCCACGTGGCGCGACTGGGGCAGCGTCTCGAAGATGCCCCCGCCGTTGTTGTCGAGCACCACCAGCAGCGGCCGCAGCGCGTGCCGGCGAATGGCCCAGAGTCCGTTCATGTCGTGATACAGGCTCAAGTCCCCGAGGAGCAGCACCGCTCGGCCGCCGGCGGCGTCGGCGACCCCGAGCCCGGAGGAGACCAGGCCGTCGATCCCGCTGGCACCGCGGTTGCCGAGCAGCCGGACGCCGTCGGTGGGGGGCCAGAACGTATCCACGTCACGGACCGGCAGGCTCGATCCGACGAAGACGGGAAGGGGTGCGACGCCGGGCGCGCTCAACGCCGCCGCCAGCGCCCGGACCACGTGACCCTCGTGCAGGGCCGTCTCTGCGAGCAGCCGGTCAAGGGTCTGCTGCGCGCTCCCCTCGGCACGCAGCCAGGTCGCGGTCCAGTCCGGGTTCACCGGCGCCGGGCAGCGGCCGGCAAGGGCCGCCAGGGTGGCAGCCGGGTCGGTGCGCCAGAACTCGCTCGCGACCAGGTCCGGATCCCGCCAGCCGTACCCGGGGTCGAGGACGGCCTGGAAGGCGCCGGAGCGCGCGAGCAGCGCGTTGAGTTCCTTCGAGGTCGGCGCCGCCCCCACGCGCACCACCAGGTCGGGCGCGTGGCCGGTGCCGAAGCCGGCCCGGAGCAGGGCGTCCGCACCCGCGACCAGGTTGACCCCACCCTGCCGGCGGAGCCCTGAGCTGGGCTCTGCGATGACGGGCGCGCCGCTCGCCGAGGCCAGCGCGTCGAGCGCGTCGCCAAGGGGACCGGCGGCCGCCTCCAGGTCCTCCGCGGTGACCTCACCGGCGACGATGAGGGGCCGCCGTGCCAGCGCCAGGCGCCCTGCCAGCCGGTCCAGGTCGGCCTCCGCGGGCAGGGCCCGGGCCCGGGCCGCCAGCACCGGCGGGGCCTGGGCGGCCAGCGCCTCGACCCGCTCGCCGGGCGCGGGGAGGAGCGGCTCGCGGAAGGCCAGGTTCACGTGCACCGGACCCGGCGGCGGACCCTGGGCGGCCACCAGCGCCCGCCCCGCCAGCCGCCGCCAGGCTCGGCCGCCGTCGGCCAGGTCCTGGGGGGGACCCGGATCCAGGAAAGCCCGCACCGCCCCGCCGTAGAGCCCGACCTGATCGATCACCTGGTTGGCGCCCACCCCCTGCAGCTCGGGCGGCCGGTCCGCCGTCAGCACCAACAGCGGGACACGGGCCAGGTCGGCCTCGATCACCGCCGGATGGAACTCCGCCGCCGCCGTCCCCGAGGTGCAGAGAAGTGCCACCGGCCGGCCGGTGGCGCGGGCCCGGCCGAGGGCGAAGAACGACGCCGAGCGCTCGTCGAGGTGGACCAGGTGCCGGATCGCCGGATGCCGCGCGAACGCCACCGCGAGCGGCGTCGACCGGGACCCGGGCGCCAGGCACACCGTCTCCAAACCGGCACGGGCCAGCTCGTCGACGAAGGTGGCCGCGAACGAGTGGGTAAGGTTCGGATCGGGCATGCTCGCATCAAGTGAACGCGGTGCGGGCCCCGCGGTGACGTT
Organism: Candidatus Dormiibacterota bacterium; assembly: GCA_963808785.1. GTDB lineage: Bacteria > Chloroflexota > Dormibacteria > Dormibacterales > Dormibacteraceae > CAVTSA01. The sequence goes on from CAWEGH010000001.1 coordinate 352,209, forward strand.
CTTGCACGGGTTCAGCCAGCGCGGCGCCTCCTGGGAGGAGCTGTGGTCGCTCCTTCCCACCGGCCGGCGGCTGGTCGCGGTCGACCTTCCCGGCCACGGGGACTCGCCCGACGCGGGCGCGACGATGTCTGAGGCCACTCAGGCGCTGGCGGAAACCTGGGACGCGCTCGGCATCGGCCGTTCGGCCCTGGTCGGCTACTCGCTGGGGGGCCGGCTGGCGCTCTTCGCGGCCGCAATGCTTCCCCGGCGGGTGACGCATCTCATCACGATCGGCGCCCACGCAGGCTTCGAAGGAGAAGCCCGGCAGCGGCGGCTGGAGTCGGACCAGGCGCTCGCGCGGCGCATCGAGATCGAGGGGGTGGGGTGGTTCGCGTCCTACTGGGCAGAACTGCCGCTCTTCGCCGGGCTGCGCGACCGCGGACCGGAACGGCTCGCCGCCTACGACCAGATGCGGCGAGCCAATCGTGCCTCCGGCCTGACCGCGTCGCTTCGCGGCATGGGAGGCGCCGCCCAGCCACCGTTCTGGGAGCGCCTGTCCGGAATCACCGCTCCGGCGCTGCTGCTGGCCGGCGAGCGCGACCAGGCGTACCTCGAGCACGCCCACCGGCTGCGGGCCCGGATAGCCGGTTCGCGTCTGGGCATCGTCCCCGGTGCCGGCCACCCCGCCCACCTGGAGCAGCCCGCGCGCGTGGCGGCACTGCTCAGCCGCGGGCTGGGCTTGAAAGGACCGTGAGCCGCGGGGTAATCCCGGCCCTCACCTGGTCGCGGCGCCCCGCCGCGAGACGGCGTCGATGGTGACCGCCGCGATCAGCACCAGGCCGGTGACGATGAACTGCCACTGGACGGCGAGGCTGAGCAGGTACATGCCGTTGTAGATGGCGCCGATGACCAGGCCGCCGAGGACCCCATGCATCATCCGGCCGCGGCCCCCGAAGAGGCTGGTGCCGCCGATGACCGCGGCTGCGATCGCGTACAGCACCAGCTGGCCGCCGTTCACGTTGTTCGACATCCCGCCCAGGTAGGAGGCGTACAGCATGCCCCCGATCGCCGCCGTGCCCGAGCAAAGCACGAAGGCCAGCGTGCGGACGTTGGCGAGGTTGATGCCCGCGCGCCGGGCCGACTCCGGGTTCCCGCCGATCGCGTAGAGCGCCCGCCCGTAGCGAGTCCGCTCCGTGAGGATGGTCCAGACACCGAGGACGAGGAGCACGATCACGATCACCCAGGGCACCCCTTCCAGCACCCCGAGGTTGGCCCGGTTGATGTCGCAGATCGCGACCACCACGATGCCGACCGCCGCCAGCACCGCGATCTTGAGGAGCGTGATCACGACCGGAGGTGCCACCAGTCCGCTGCGGCGCCGGCGCGAATCGCTGAACCAGATGGCTGCGCCCAGCAGCACCACCGCCACCAGCATCACGATCCAGCTCACGACCGGATCCAGCGCCCCCCACATCAGTGAGTAGATGAACTGCGGGTTTGAGTTGGTGGAGGAGGTGAGGCTGGGATAACCGGAGAACGGCCCCAGGAGGAGCAGGATCAGCATCACGCCGTTGAAGATCAGGAACCCGGCCAGCGTGACGACGAAGGAGGGCAGGCCGAGTCGCGTGATCAGCGTCCCCTGCAGGAGACCGATGAACGCGCAGACGGCGACGCCAGCGATGATGGCGAGGAACCAGGGCCACTTGGTGGTCGCCGGCTGGACCAGCTGCACGGTGACCACGGCACCAACCGCCCCCACATAGCCGACCGAGAGATCGATCTCGCCCAGCAGGAGGACGAAGCACTCGGCCATCGCCAGCACCATGAAGACGGCGCTCTGTTGGAAGAGGTTGACCAGGTTGGCGGGGGCCAGGAAAACGTGGTGCGGGCTGATGATCTCGAACACGATGGTGATCAGGATCAGACCGGCGATGACGGGCAGGATCCCGACCTCACCGCCACGGACGCGCGACCACCAGCGCCGTACGTACTGGCCGAAGCCGAGGGTCCCGTTCTCGCGCACCGAGGGGGTCGGGGAAAGGGGCGACGCCGGCTCCGTGCCGGCCCGGGGCGGGGCCGGGTTACTGGAGGACATCGCCGATCCCGGCGCCGGCGGGCAGGGTCTGGCCGCCGGTGGTGATGTACTCGACCACGCTTTGCCGGTCGAGCTTCTTGGCGTCGTCCTGCACGACGACCCGTCCCAGGTACATGACGGCGACGCGGTCGGCGACCTCGAACACGTCGTTCAGGTTGTGCGAGATCACCATCACCGCCAGGCCACGTTCGCGCAGGCGGAGAATCAGGTCCAGCACCTGCCGCGTCTGGACCACGCCGAGGGCCGCGGTGGGCTCGTCGAGGAGGACCAGCTGAGAGTTCCACATGACCGCCTTGGCGACCGCCACCGACTGGCGCTGACCGCCGGACAGTGATCCCACCAGCTGACGCACCGAGCTCACCGTTGTGACGTGGAGCGAGGCCAGCGTGTCGCCGGCGGCCTGCTCCATCGAGTTTTCGTCCAGCAGGCCGAAGCGGGTCCGCTCACGGCCCAGGAACATGTTCTGGACGATGTCGAGGTTGTCGGCCAGGGCCAGATCCTGGTAGACGGTCTCGATCCCCAGCCGCGCGGCCTCCCGCGGCCCGTGGACGTTCACCGGCTGACCTTCCCAGTAGATCTGGCCGCCGTCGGGCTGGTAGATGCCGGAGACGCATTTGGTGAGGGTGGACTTGCCCGCCCCGTTGTCACCGCACAGGGCGGTGACCTTGCCGGCGGGCAGGTCCAGGTCCACACCACGGAGTGCCTGCACCGGGCCGAAGTGCTTCTCCAACCCACGCGCAGAGAGCCGGGCCGAGGGCCCGGGGGCGGTACTCATGCGTTCGGTGTCCGGTGCAGGCTGATTCATAGCCGGATCAGGAAATGCCGTACTGGCTGCAGACGCTCTGACCGGCCGCGGCGCAGATCGCCGAGGCCGAGACGAACTGGTCCTTGATGACCGTCGATTCCATGTTCGAGGTCGTGACCCAGGTCGAGGTCAGCAGGCTGGCCGGCTGGGTGCTGCCCTGCGCGCCCGAAGGCGGCGAGGTGGTGCCGTTGAGGAGCTTGTCGGGCGGCTGCAGACCGGCCCGCAGGATGGTCGCCAGGGTCACGGCGTCCTCAGCTTCCTTGTAGACCGGCTTGTAGACGGAGCCGCACTGGTAGCCCTGGAGGATGTTGACCATCCCCTGGAGCGTGGCGTCCTGGCCGGTGGCCGGGATCTTCTTGGGGCCGACCCCGGCGTTCCTGAGGTCGGTGATCACGGCCTGTCCGAGGCCGTCGTTGGCTTCGATGGTGGCATTGATGTTGGGGTGGGCGGTGAACTGCTGCTGGAAGATGGTGCCGCCGGTGGCGTTCACCCAGGCGGGCGTGATCTGGTCACCGACCAGGTTGTAGCCCTTGCTGTTGGTCATGGGCGGCTTGAGCGGCGTCTTGGTGGTGTTCCAGACCACCGAGTTGTACCCGCCCGCGAAATCGACCGCGTTGGGGTCGGTGTCCTCGCCGCCATCCAGCTCGAACACCTGCGGGCTGGAGACGTTCCACTGGGTTACGCACTGCTCGAAGCCCTGGCCGATCTCCTCGCCTACCTTCTTGCCGTCGAAGGAGACGTAGTAGGTCTTGTTGCCGGTGAACGTCGCCCGGTCGTAGCTGATGAACTTGACGCCGTGCTGCTGCGCGTACTGCTGGATCTGTGAGCCGACCGTGCTGTCGAGCGGGCACACGATGAGGATGGTGGCGCCGGCGGCGATGTCCGCCTGTGCGTCGGCCAGCTGGGTGGCGTCACTGCCCTGCGCGTTGTCGATCTTGAAGTCTGACGCGGGATAGCCGGCGGTCTCGAACGCCTTCTTGAGATAGGGCGCGTCGAAGTCGACCCACCGCACCGAGGACGTGGTGTCGGGAAGCACGACGCCCACCAGGCCCTTGCCGTGCTTGGTCACCGGCTTCATCAACTTGAGGGCGTCGAACGACAGGTTGAACGAGCTGACGGAAATATTCTTGGGCACGGCAACCGAGCCCGTCGAGCCACCTCCCCCCGTGCCTGAGGCACCTCCGCAAGCGGCGACGACAAGGGCCGCGGTCCCTGCCACCGCGCATGCGGCGAGATATCGAACCCGACGAAACATAGGCGAAAATCCTCCGCTCTGGCATCTCCAGAGCCGCTAATACGGTCCACCCTCGTCATGTGGAGAAACACATCTGACCACGTGGCGGGGATCCCGGTTCGTCCAACTCTGCGCGCTCGGGACGGGCTCGTCCGCCGGTAAGGTCGAAGCATTCTGGAACGGCACCCCGGGGGGTGTCAACTGCCGAACGCCCGGACACGCTGGGTTATTGGTCCCGGTGGCCGCCGGGCGATGGCGACGACCTCTCCTACACTCCGGCGGTGGCCGCGCCGCCCCTCGCCCGCCCGCGCAAGGCGCTGGATCCGACCCTCGTGGCCGAGATCGAGCGCCGCCGGCCACGCCTGGCGCGCCACATGGCGCGCGCGGTCGCGAGCCTGGTGGCCTGGGACGAGGAGGCCGGCGCGCAGCCGCGCGTGGACGCCATCCTGCGGACCTGCGACGCCGGCATCGGCCTCTTTCTGCAATCCGCCCGCGACGGACGGCTGGGCGGTCCGCGCGAGATCCGCGAGGTGGCCCAACTCGGCATCCTGCAGGCGCGTTCGGCACAGTCGGTGGAGCCCGTCCTCAACGCCTATCGGATCGCCACCCGGGTGGCCTGGGACGCGATCATCGACGCCTGGCGGGGCAACCCCCAGGCCACGCCGGAAGCGGTGATGACGATCGCGACCTACGTCTTCACCGCCCTCGACGAGATCACGCACCAGATCACCAGGACCTACATCCGCGCCCGGGAGCATCACTCGCTGCGAGGCCTGCGCGCGCGCAGCCGTCTCTTCCACGCGCTCATCTCCGAGACCTTCGACTCCGATCTCGAGGTGCGCAAGCAGGCGCTGGCCCTGAATCAGCCGCTGGCCACCTCCTACGTGGCGCTGGTGGTGAAGCTGGAGCGGCCGGCCACCGAGGTGGCCCGCGCGCTGGCGCTGCCGACCCGCGCCCTCGCCGAGGCCAGCGACGTGCAGACCCTGGCCGTGCTGCTGCCCGCCGAAGCGGCGGTGCCGGACGCGGACATCGAAGCCGTCCTGGAATCGGTGCGGCGGGGTGGCGGCCGCCCGGCCGCCGGCGTGGGAGGGCTGTACCCCGGGCTGCACGGCGTCTCACGTTCCTATGTGGAGGCCCAGCAGGCGGTCGACATCGGGCGCAAACTGCGGCCCCAGGCGACCGTCCACCATCACGACGAGGTGGCCCCGTACCTCCTCTTGGCCCAGAACCCGTTCGTGATCGAGCGCTACGTGGATCAGGTGCTCGGGAACCTCCTGCGCAACGATCCGCGAGGCGTGCTTTTGGTGACGCTGGAGGCGGTCCTGCAGCACGGCTCGATCAAGGAGGCGGCGGCCGAGCTGGGCCTGCACCGGCACACGATCCTCTACCGCATGGAGCAGCTGGGCCGGCTCCTGGGCGGTGACCCCGCCAGCCCCGCGGAACGGCAGCGTCTCCTCTTCGCGCTCGACCTCCGCAACCTGCTCTAGACCTCCCCAATCGGGCCGGGGTCAGTTCCTCCTCGACACCGTGTCCAAGCCTGGCGGGCCGGTTTACCACCGCGCACCCAGCCAGGTTTCGACGCCGGGTCGATACGCTTACCACTCGATGGCAACGCAGCAGCGCCGCGTGGTGGTGACCGGCATGGGCTTCGTGACGCCCATCGGCCACGACACCGAGACCGTCTGGTCCAACCTGATCGAGGGCGTGTCCGGGGTGGGGCAGATCACTCGCTTTGACACCGAGTCCTACTCGACCAAGATCGCCGCCGAGGTCAGCGGGTTCGATCCGGCGGATTTCATGGACAAGAAGTCGGCACGCCACATGGCCCGCTTCGCTCAGTTCGCGCTCGCCGCCTCCCGCAAGGCGCTGGACCAGGCTGCCCTCGACCCCGGCCGGCAAGATCCCGACGACGTGGGCGTCATCATCGCCTCCGGCGTCGGCGGCATGGAGGAGATCGAACGCAACCACGGCGTTCTCGTCGAACGCGGGGTGCGCCGGGTGTCCCCCTTCACCGTTCCCATGATGATCAGCGACATGGCGTCGGGCATCGTCTCCATGCAGGTGCGCGCCGGGGGTCCCAACTACTCGATCGTCAGCGCCTGCTCCTCCAGCGGCCACGCCCTGGGCGAGGCGGCCGAGATCATCCGGCGCGGCGACGCCGAGGCCATGATCGCGGGCGGGACGGAGGCCACCATCACGCCGCTGGTGATGGCCGCCTTCTGCCAGATCCAGGCCACGTCGACGCGCAACGACGAGCCGGCCCGGGCGTGCCGGCCGTTCGACGCCGACCGCGACGGGTTCGTGATGGGCGAGGGCGCGGTGGTCTTCGTCCTGGAGGAGCTCGAGTTCGCGCTGCGGCGCGACGCCCGGCCCCTGGCGGAGCTCGTCGGGTACGGCGCGTCCTCCGACATGTACCACTACGTCGCTCCCCACCCGGAGGGCGAGGGAAACAAGCGGGCGATGCGCAAGGCGCTGCAGCGAGCGGGCGTCCAACCCCAGGAGGTGGACTACCTGAACGCCCACGGCACCTCGACCAAGGTGGGCGACATCGCCGAGACGAAGGGGATCAAGGCCGTGTTCGGAGCCCACGCGCAGCGGCTCCAGGTCAGCTCGACGAAGTCGGTTCACGCGCACCTGCTGGGTGCGGCGGGAGCGATGGAGGCGGCGGCGTGCGTGCTCACCATCCAGCGCGGCGTCATCCCGCCCACCATCAACCTCGAGCACCCGGATCCGGAATGCGACCTGGACTACGTCCCCAACCACGCCCGCCCCGCCCGCGTCGACGTCGCGGCCTCCAACTCGTTCGGGTTCGGCGGCCACAACTCGACGCTCGTCATGCGGCGGATCGACCTCAACTGACGAACAAGGAACGAAAGGAGCACCTCAAATGCCAGACACCCTCGACTTCACGGAGCTGCAAGAGCTGGCGGCCGAGATCCTCGGCGTCGACCCCGACCAGGTCCAGAAGGACGTCAGCTTCCAGCGCGACCTGGCGGCGGACTCGCTCGACCTGGTGGAGCTGATCAGCGCGGTGGAGGACAAGTACGACGTGGAGCTGCCGGAAGAGACGCTCGAGGGCATGAAGAACGTGGGCGACCTCTGGACCTTCCTGGAGGCTCACTGCGGCGCCGAAGCTCGAGCCTGACCGGCGGTGGAGCTCAAAGAGCGACCCCGCCAGCGCTCGGACCAGGTTCGCCTGCGCTCTCACCGAACCGGGGGTCGCCCGGCGGCCATCACCGCGCTCGGCACCTTCGTCCCCGACCACGTCCTCACCAACGCTCAGCTGGAGCGGATGGTCGACACCGACGATGCCTGGATCCGCCAGCGGACCGGCATTCGGCGGCGCCACGTGGCCGAGCCCGGGACCACCACCTTCGAGCTTGGCGTGCACGCCGCCGAGGCGGCCCTCCGAGAGGCGGGTCTGACCGCCGGCGACGTCGACCTGCTGGTGCTCAGCACCTCGACGCCGGACGCGCCCTTCCCCTCCACCGCCTGCCGGATCCAGGAACGGCTGGGGGTGGTGGGTGCGCCGGCGGTCGACCTGCTGGCGGCCTGCAGCGGGTTCCTGTACGCGCTCCATCACGCGCAGTGCGCGATCGCCACCGAGCAGGCCGACACGGTGCTGGTGATCGGCGCCGAAACGCTGACCCGGTACGTGGACTGGACCGACCGCGGTACCTGCATCCTGTTCGGCGACGGGGCCGGCGCCGCGATCGTGCGTCCCGCCGAGCATGGGGCCGGCATCCGTTCCTGGTGCCTGGGCGCCGATGGCAGCGGCTATCACTACATCACCTGCGGTGACGTCTTCCGGGGCCCGTTCGCGGCGCAGGACCACGAACCGAAGATCGCGATGAAGGGGCCGGATGTGTTCCGTTTCGCGACCGACATCTTCGTTCGCATGGGCTATGAGGTCGCCGAGCGCGCGGGTCTGCGTCCGGACCAGATCGACCTCTGGATCCCGCACCAGGCCAACGCGCGCATCATCGAGGCGGCGGCGGGTCGGATGGGTCTTCCCATGGACCGGGTGGTGGTCACGATCGAGGAGTACGGCAACACCTCCACCGCCACGGTGCCGATCGCGCTCGACCACGCGGTGCGCAGCGGGCGCCTGCGGCCGGGCATGAGCGTGCTGCTCGCCGGGTTCGGCTCCGGGCTAACCTGGGGCGCATGCCTGCTCCAGTGGGAGGGGACGCCGACGACGAGGCGGACTGGCCTGGCGACCGGCTGACCGCGCTCCGCGAACAGCTGGACGAGATCGACGAACGCCTGGTGCAGGTGCTGGAGGAGCGCTTCCGCGTCACCCGCGAGGTGGGCCGGCTGAAGGCCGAGGTCGGTCTGCCCCCACTTGACGTGGTGCGCGAGCAGCGGATTATCGCCCGGCTGGGGACGGTGGCACAGGTGGCGCACCTCGACCCCGAGCTGTTGCGGGACATCTACCGGCGCGTCTTCGAGGCGGTGGTGGCGGAGCATCGCGCCGCCGGCCGCCCATGATGGCTGAGTCGGGCGAGGTCCTGACCTGGGAGCGCTTCGGGGAGGCCTCTCGCGCCCTCGCCACCGCGGTGCACACCGACGGCTATGAGCCCGACATCGTGCTCGCGGTGGCGCGCGGCGGCCTGCTGCCGGCGGGCGCGATCTCCTATCTCCTCGGGATCAAGAACGTCTTCACGATGAACGTCGAGTTCTACACCGGGGTCAACCAGCGGCTGGCGATGCCGGTGATGCTGCCGCCGGTGCTCAACGTGGTCGAGATCAAGGGTGCCCGGGTGCTGGTGGTGGACGACATCGCCGACACCGGGCGGACGCTGCAGCTGGTGGTGGACTTCTGCCGCGAGCACGTCGAGGACGTGCGCTGCGCGGTGCTCTATGCGAAGCCCGGCGCCGTGGTCCGATGTGAGTACGTGTGGGCCTCCACGGACAGCTGGATCACCTTCCCCTGGGACCAGTCGGTGGTCGGGCAGGGTCTACGGCAACCGGTCGAGGGCTGAGATCCCTGCCCGAGGAGGCCCCTCAGGCGACGATCTCCTCCGTCACTTCTTGCGCCGCCCGGGCGCGCCCGCGCCAGCTGGTCACGAACAGGTACCCCCCGGGCACGAGGGCGACCGCGATCACGACCACCGCCCAGGTGAACGTGTGCGCGAAGGCCGAGGCGACCAGCGGCTCCACCACCGCCTGCAGTGCGGGCGGGATCGAACGCGCCGCTGCCAGGGCGCCCCCGCTTCCCACCTGGCCGCCGAACTCACGGGTCAGCTCCTGGGTGAGGACGATGCTGAAGGCGGCGGTGCCGATCGAGATCGCGGCCTGCTGAATGATGTTGAGCGCGGTCGAGGCGCGGGAGATGGCCGCCGGGGCGACGAAGGTCATCACCGCGGTCATCGACGGCATCATGACGAGCCCGAATCCGATCCCGCTCACGAACAGATCGAGGCACAGAAGCAGGTAGGGGGTGTGCGCGGTCAGCATCGCGAACGCGAGCAGCCCGACCACGGTGAGCACCAGGCCGGGGGCGATCACCCGGCTGGCTCCGATCCGGTCCGTGAGCCGGCCGCCCAGCTGCATCGAGATCATGGCCCCCACCCCTTGGGGCGCGAGCAGCAGGCCGGCCTGCAGCGCCGAGTCCCCGCGCACGAGCTGGAAATAGAGCGGCACCAAGAGCATCGACCCCATGGCGCCAATCAGGAAGATGACCATCACCAGCCCGGTCGCGCCCACCGACGGGTTGCCGAAGAGACGCAGGTCGAGCAGCGGGTTGCGGTCGGTGAGCGCATGCACCGCGAAGGCGGCCATGAGCAGCACGCCGGCGGCCGCTGGCACCCAGGCACGGGGATCCGAGAACCCGCCGTGCGAGGTGCTCTGCGCGAGACCGTAGACGAACGCCGCCAGACCGGGCGAGAGCAGCAGCGCGCCGAGCACGTCGAGCCGGGCGGCGTCGCCCTGGGCTGGCCGCTCGCGGGGCAGCACGATCACGGCCAGGATCACGGCCACGATGCCGATCGGGACGTTGATGTAGAAGATCCAGCGCCAGGACACTTGGTCGACCAGGAACCCGCCCAGGATCGGCCCCAGGATCGGGCCCAGGAGCATCGGGATCCCGATCACGCTCATGATCCGACCCAGGCGCTGGGGCCCGGCGGCGCGCGCCAGGATCGTCATCCCGGCCGGCATGATCATGCCGCCTCCAAGGCCCTGCAGCACCCGGAAGGTGATCAGCGAGCCGGTGCTCCAGGCCAGGCCGGTGGCGGCCGAGCCGAGGATGAAGAGGACGATCGCGACCCAATAGACACGCTTGGCGCCGAAACGGTCGGAGGCCCAGGCGCTGAGCGGGATCACCGCCGCCAGCGCCAGCGTGTACCCGGTCGCCACCCACTGGATGGAGGAGAGCGGGGCACCGAAGGCGATCGCCAGCTTGTTGATGGCGACGTTGACGACGGTCGTGTCGAGGATCGACATGATGGCGCCGATGATCACGACGCCGCCGACCGCGAGCAGCGCGCGGTCGATCTGGGTCTTGGGCTCGCCGAGGGACTCCGTCGTCATAGCCGTTGCTACCGGAGCCGGCCTCCCTTTATTTCCGGGTCCCGACGGGACCTCTGGCGTTAGCCTCTCCATACCCCTACGTCGATCGGCCGGTGCCGATTTCGACCGGCAATCGCGCGCAAAAGCCACCTCACACAAGGAGCCAGAAGAAAGGATGCTGACCGCCACCAAAGACCTGCTCCTCCCGACCACCGTGACCGGCTCCTGGCCACGGCCGTCATGGTTCGACGCCAACCTGTTCGGGCGTCCCTTCTCGACCGGGATGGCGGACCTGGGGTATCGCGAACAGTTCGTCGACGCCGTCAGCTGCGTGATCTCGGACCAGGAGCTGGCCGGGCTCGACATCCTCACCGACGGCGACTTCCACCTCGACCACGACCTCGCCGGACGGTCCTGGTTCTCGTACCCCACAGAGCGCCTCTCCGGGATCTCCGAGTACGACGTCGAAACCACCGACGAGTGGACCTACCCGATCGGCACCTGGCTCAACGAGATCGTCGGCGGGTGGAAGTATCACGCCGTGCTGGACAAGATCGGACCTCGTGTCCCCCTCGAGTTCGCCAAGATCTGGCGCGTCGCCCAGGCTCGCGCCCATCGCCCGGTCAAGTTCGGCACCGTCTCCCCGGACATCTCCACCTCGGTGCTCAAGCTGCAGACCAAGGCGTACTCGGACAAGCAGCAGGTGATGTGGGACCTGGCGGGCATCCTGAACCAGGAGCTGCGAGCACTGGGCGCCGCCGGCTGCCAGGTGATCCAGATCGAGGAGCCGGCCATTCACAGCCAGGCCGCGTTCGGCGCCTCCAAGGAGACCCTGGACTTCCTGGTCGACCTCTTCAACCACACAGTCGAGGGGCTGGAGGGGGCGGAGCTCTGGATTCACACCTGCTGGGGCAACCCGGGGGCGCAGAACTGCTTCCCGCCCGACATCTCGTACGACGCCTCCATGGAGATCTATCTCGACCGGCTCAAGGGGGACGTCTGGACCATCGAGTCGAAGGAGAACAACCACCGCCTGCTGCCTGCCTTCGCCTCCTACAAGGGCCGCCTGCCGAAGAAGATCGCGGTCGGTTTCATCAGCCACCGGCAGCTGCAGGTGGAGACGGCGGACGAGGTCGCCGCGGACGTCCGCAAGGCGCTGGAGCACATCGACGCCGACCACCTGATCCTCTCCTCCGACTGCGGCTTTGGCCGTCAGGGAGTGCCGCGCCCGATCGCGCTCTACAAGGCGGCGGCGCTGGCACAGGGTGCCAACATCGTCCGGCAGGAGCTGGGGGCTCCGGCGTCACCGGTCCCGGCGGCCGACCCGGCCCTGCAGGTGGACGTGCCCGCGGAGACGCTCGCGGTGGGCTGACCGCGCGGACGCACCCCCGCCGAGCGCCTGCATGCCGCCAGTTGGAGGGTCCGGGGATGGCGCCGGGGCTACCATCCGGTCGCGATGGCTGCCAGCCACCCGGAGCCGCTGGACCGGATCGAGGAGGACATCGTGGCCTGCCGGCGCTGTCCGCGCCTGGTCGCGTGGCGGGAGGCGGTCGCGCTGGCGCCGCCCGCCCGCTACGCCGGCCAGCGCTACTGGGCGCGACCGGTGCCGGGTTTCGGCGATCCCGGGGCGCGGATGCTGCTGGTGGGGCTGGCGCCGGCCGCGCACGGCGGCAACCGGACCGGCCGGGTCTTCACCGGCGATCGCTCCGGCGACTGGCTGTTCGCCGCGCTCTGGCGAGCCGGGCTGGCCAACCAGCCGGCGTCGATCGCGGCCGGCGATGGCCTCCGCCTGCACGACGCGTACATCGCCGCCGTCGTGCGGTGCGCGCCGCCGCAGAACAAGCCCACTCCCGAGGAGCGCGACACCTGCCTCCCCTACCTGGTCCGTGAGCTGCGTGTCCTGAGGCGCGTTCGCGTCCTGGTGTGCCTGGGCGCCTTTGGTTGGGACGGCGCCCTCCGTGCCCTGGCCGCCTCCGGCCACCTCGCCCGGCCCCGTCCCCGCTTCGGTCATCTCGCGGAAGCGGCGGTGGGTCCCTACACGCTGGTCGGCTGTTACCACCCGAGTCAGCAGAACACGTTCACCGGCAAGCTGACCGCGTCGATGCTGGACCAGGCTTTCCGCCGCGCGCGGGAGCTGAGCCTGGGAGCCCCTCATGCCTGAGCTCGCCTCGATGGGTTGCCGGGCCCTTCGACGGACGGTCCTGCGGGTTCGGTGTCAGGACCCTGCCTCTGCTACCCTCCTCAGTGACTAGCCGGCCGGTGCCGGTTCCGAGGGATGGTCTCAGTGCCGGGGGGAATTGTGGTGAACGTGAGAGCTTTGACACCGAAGCTCCTCACCGAGCTGGTGGGGACCTTTGCGTTCCTGAGCGTGATCGCGCTCTCCAAGCCGATGGGGGCCCTGGCGCCCATCGCCATCGGCACCGCCCTGATGGTGGTCGTCTATATGGGAGGCCACGTCTCCGGTGGCCATTACAACCCAGCGGTCTCGTTCGGGCTCTGGCTGCGCCGCAAGATCGACCTGGTGACGATGCTGACCTACTGGATGGTACAGCTGATCGGCGCCGCGCTGGCCTTCATCTTCGGTTACATGGTCAGCCACAGCACGCCCGGCATCGCGCCCGCCCCCACCGCGACCGTGATCCAGGCGCTGGCGGTGGAGACCGTGTTCACGGGCCTGCTGGTCCTGACCGTCCTGAATGTGGCGGCGACCCGGGCCACCGCCGGCAACTCGTACTTCGGGCTCGCGATCGGCTTTTCGATCGTGGTCGGCGCCTTCGCGGGCGGCCCTATCTCTGGCGGCGCCTTCAACCCCGCGGTTGGGTTCGGCGCCACGCTGGGCAAGGCCCTGTTCGGAGGCGGGAACTTCGGCTACTTCTGGATCTACGTGGTGGGACCCCTCTTGGGTGGGGCCATCGCGGCCGGCATCCACATCGTCCAGATCGGGGCCACGGAAAGGGCGACCGCGGCGCCGGAGGCCGCCACCAAGCACGAACCCGCCGGGACCGCCCGGGCCGAGTAGCCGATCCTCGACGCCGGCGCCCGATCCGGCGACGGACGCAGGGCGATCCGCACCAGGAGGGCAGACGCATGCGAGCCGCGCTGGCGCGGGAGCTGGGCGGGGTCGACAGCGTGGAGCTGGGTGAGCTGCCGGACCCGGCCCCCGCGGCGGGGCAGGCGCTGATCCGTGTCCACGGGGCGGGCGTGGGGCTTTGGGACGTCGGGTTCCTCGGTGGCGGATTTCCGGACCTGGCGCTTCCGTTCGTGCCGGGCCAGGAAATCGCCGGGGTCGTGGAGGCGGTCGCCGACGGGGCCGGCGTGCAGCCGGGCGAGCGCGTGTACGCGGTCTTGTTCCCGGCCGGCGGCGGCTTCGCCGAACTGGCGCTGGCGTCCGCTGACCGCCTGGCACCCATGCCCGCGCGGGCGACCTTTCAGGAGGCGGCCGGCCTGGTGATCGGAGCCGGGACCGCCTACGAGGGACTGATCGATCGCGGCCGGCTGCAGGCCGGGCAGACCGTGCTCATCACCGCCGCCGCCGGGGGCGTCGGCACTGCCGCGGTGCAGATCGCGACGGCGGTCGGCGCCCGCCCGCTGGGCGTGGCCGGCCGGCAGAACCATGACTACCTGCGGAGCCTGGGCGCCGCCGACGTCTTCGACTACCACGACGCCGACTGGGTGGAGCAAGTGCGTGCCGCGGTTCCCGGTGGCGTCGACATGCTGCTGGACGGGGCCGGCGCCCAGACGCGCGACCAGGCGATCCACGCGGTGCGCGACGGCGGCCGGGCGATCTTCATCGTCCTTCAGAGCCCGCCCGCCCAGCTCGAGCGCGACATCACCGGTGAATCGTTCGCCGCCCACGGCGGCCGGCAGCGGCTGGAGGAACTGGGCCGGCTGGTGGACACGGGCAAGCTGCGGCCGCAGGTCGAGGCGGTGCTGCCATTCGACCAGGCGCGGCAGGCGCTGGCGCGGGTCGCGGGCCGGCATACGCGCGGCAAGGTCGTGCTGCAGATCGCGCAGTAGGGCGCTCCCGGAGGTCCCGAAGACGCACCACGGGACTCTCTGCCGCGGGGCCGGCGAGGCGCCCGCTCAGGCAGCCGTGTAGCCCCCGTCCACCGTGAGCTCGGCGCCGGTGATGTACGAGGCCTGGGAAGAGGCGAGGAAGACCACCGCCGCCGCCACCTCTTCGGCGCGACCGGGACGGCCCAGGGGCGTGTGCGCCATCAGTCCGTCCAGCCAGTCCTTCCTGATGTCGGCCAGCATCGGGGTCGCGATCACGCCCGGGAGCACGCAGTTGACGCGGATGCCCTTGGGAGCCAGCTCCACCGCCGCCTGCTTGGAGAGCGCTCGTACCGCTCCCTTGGAGGCGTGGTACGCGGTCGACGAGGCGGTGCCCAGGATGCCGTAGATGGAGGAGACGTTGACGACGGCGGCCGCGTCGGAGCGCTCCAGCAGGGGCAGACAGGCGCGCATGCCGAGCCAGACCCCGCGCTGGTTGATCCCGGTCACCCACTCCCATTCCGTCTCCGCGGTGCGCGCGATGCCCTTCGCCCGCGTCACGCCGGCGTTGTTGACGAGCACGTCGAGGCGGTCCATTCCCACTACCACCGCCTCCCACTGGGAGCTGTCGGCGACGTCGAGGTGGTGGTAGCGGGCGTCATGCCCCACTTCGACCAGCCTCGCGGCGGCGGCCTCGCCCTCTCCGTCCAGCACGTCGGTCAGGATGACCTCGGCCCCCTCCTCCGCGAACAGCCCCGCCGCCGCCGCCCCCTGCCCACGCGCCGCCCCGGTCACGAGCACGGCGCGGCCCTCGAAGCGCCCCACCCTCACGCCACCGCGTAGGGCCCGAGTGTCCACACTCTGTCGCTACCGGCCCGCGGGTAGGGGCCGAGCGTCCACACTCTGGCGCTGTCGCGGGGGCACATCAAGGCTCCAGAACCATCCGGCGCAGGCCCGGCGGGCGTTCCTCGAGGAGGGCGAACGCGTGGGGCGCGTCAGCGAGCGGGATCCGGTGCGAGACCGCGGGGGCCAGCTTGATCCGGCCCGCCTGCGCCAGCGCCGTCACCTCGCGCAGGTCCTCCAGGGTCGACACGTAGCAGCCCGCGATGCGCAGCGAACGTGTCACCACCCCCGTAACCGTGGTACCCAGCTCGATCGGCTCGTCCACGATCGACCCCAGCACCAGGCGGCCGCCGACCTCGAGCATCCGGACACCCTCCGCGGGCGCCTGGTGCGCGCCGCTGAAGTCGATCACCGCGTCAAAACGGCCGAACCGCGCCCGCAGTCGCTCGGCCGATCCCGAAAGCCCGACCTCGACCGGGATCCGCGCCGCCGACAGCCGCTCCGCCGAGGCCTGGCTGCGCACCACGGCGGCCACGCGCAGGTGGGGATGGATCGCGATCGCGAGCTCCAGCGCGTGCGAGCCCACCCCGCCGGCGCCGATCACGCACAGCTTCCCGGTCGCGGGCAGCTCCGCCATGCGGACCGCGTGATGGGCGGTCGCCACCGCGTCCGGCAGCAGCGCCGCCTGCCAGGAAGGGACGCCGGTGGCCACCACCGTCCGGTCGGCCGGCCACACCACCTCCTCCGCCATCCCACCCGGGTCGTGAATGCCCAGCACCCGCGCCGAATGGCACTGCTCCTCGTGTCCGGCCAGGCAGGCGGTGCAGTGTCCGCACGGGTCGAGGGGATGGAGCACGATCTCCACCCCGGGAGACAGCGCAGGCGCGCCCGGTCCCACCTCGAGCACCGTCCCCGCCACCTCGTGGCCGGGCCGCACCGGGTAGGAGACGCCCCGCGGGAGGCGCATGCCCCGGGCCATATGGGCGTCGGACGCGCAGAGGCCACAGGCCGTCACCCGCACCCGCACCTGGCCCGCTTTCAAGGGACCCGGCGGGGAGCCTTCCGACAGCGAGACCCGGCCCGGCTCTACCTCGACGTAGCGCATCGCGTCAGCCCGCCAGGAGGGACCGGGCCACGACCTTCTGCTGGATCTCGGCCGTCCCCTCCTCGAACCAGAACCCGCGGGCGTCGCGGTAGATGCGTTCGATCGGCGCCTGCCGGGTGTAGCCGTAGCCGCCGTGCACGCGGAGCGCGTGGTCGGTGACCCGGCCCACCATGTTGAGGCAGAAGAGCTTGGCGGCGGCCGCCTCCGCGGTGACCGGTTCTGCCCGGTCGTACCGTTCGGCCGCGGACCGTACCAGCCCCCGGGCGGCCTCGATGTCGACCTGCATCTCCGCCAGGTGCGCCTGCACCGACTCCCGGGCCGCGATCGGCAAGCCGAAGGTGACGCGCTGCCGCGCGTACGCGACCGATTCCTCCAGCGCCCGCGAGGCCAGCCCGACCATGCAGCCGGACAGCGAGATGCGGCTGTAGTCGAGGAAGCTGAAGGCGACCCTGAGCCCGTCGCCGGCCGGCCCCAGCCGGTCAGCGTCGGCAAGCCGCATCCCGTCGTAGCGCAGCCAGCCGTGGCCGGACCCCAACGTCCCCATCGTGCGCTGGCCGAGCACGATCTCGAAGCCGGGCGTGTGCCGCGGCACCAGGAACGCGGTGAAGGAGTCGGCCGCGCCCCGGTCGTCGCTGCGGGCGAAGAGCATGAAATAGTCGGCCCGGTCGGCGAACGTGATCAGGTGCTTCTCACCGAACAGGCGCCAGCTGTCTCCGTCGCGCTCGGCGCTGGAATGGAGATCCCGGCCGGTGCCGCCGGTCTTCTCGGTGAGCGCGAAGGCCAGTGCCACCGCGCCGGCCGCGCTCTGGTCGATGAGGCGTTTCTGTGCCGGGGTTCCGAACTCTGCCAGCGGCCGCCAGATCCCGTTGTTGAGGTGGGTCAGCATGCGCCCGGCGGCGGGGCCGGTGGCGGCCGCCTCCAGGTACGGAAGCAGCTCCGACAGGCTGAGCCCGAACCCGCCGTGCTCCCGAGGCACCGAGAGGCGGGTGGTGCCGGCGTCGACGGCGCCCTTCAACGCGGTCGGGGGGATCGCGTCGGTCTCCTCGATCTCCGGTGCCGCGGCCTCGAACGGACCGCGGAAGAAGGCGCGGAAGGTGGCGACGTCGGGGACCTGCGAGATCGGGGCCATCGCGCCCATCCTAAGTGCCCTGTTTCGACCGGAAGGGATCCTATTCCGCACCGCATAGCACCCGTTCCATGCGAAACGGGCACTATGCCCCCCGCGGGCGGTTGCCGCCGGGACAAAGACTGCTATGTTGCGCAGGGGATGCGCCTTGGAGTCACGATCCCGTTCGAACATCTGTCCAGCACCGGACTTCGAGAGCAGCTAGCAGAGGCAGCCGGCCTCGGCATCGAGGAGGCCTGGAGCTACGAGCGGAACGTGTTCGACGCCTTCACGCCCCTCGCGGCGGCGGCCGCGGTGGCACCGGCGATGCGCCTCGGCACGTCCATCGTTCCGGTCTTCACACGTCCGCCAGGCCTGCTCGCGATGTCCGCGGCCGGTCTCGCCGAGCTGGCCCCGGGCCGCTTCGTCCTCGGCGTCGGCGGCTCCACCGAGACCATCGTCACCGGCTGGATGGGGGTCGCGTTCGCGAGACCGCTGCAGCGGGTGCGGGAGACGGTCCTCACCGTCCGCGCCCTGCTGAACGGCGAACGGGTGGGCAAGCTCACCCTGTTCCGGCCGCCCGCCGTGCCACCTCCCATCTACATGGCGGCGCTCGGCGTGCGGATGCTGCGCCTGGCGGGCGAGATCGCCGACGGCGTGGTGTTCTTCATGGCGTCGGCGGCGGCGGTCCCGGGTCTGGTGCGCGGGACGGGACGGGACCTCGACTCGGTGGCGCGGGTGATCGTGCTCTGCGGCCGCGACCACGCCCGGAACCTCGCGTTCGCCCGTCGGTTCATCACCGGCTACGCGATCCTGCCCTTCTACGCGCGCTTCCTCGAAAGCCAGGGCTGGGGCCCGGCGGTGCGGGCGGTGCAGCGACGCTGGGAGGCGGGGGATCGGGCCGGCGCCAACCTGGAGGTGCCGGAGGAGATGGCCGAGTCGCTGATGCTGTTCGAGACCGACCCCCGCCTCGCCGACCGGGTGCACGAGTACCGGCGCGCGGGCCTGGGCGTGCTCGACCTGTGGTTCATGTCCCCGGCCGACTCCGACCAGGAGCGCACAGACGACTCCACCCGGGCACTGCGCGGAGTGATCCCCGTGGCGCGGCGCCAAACCAGCGGCGAGCCGGTGAGGTAACCACGATGGCGGGCTTCGAGCTGCGTTTCGACACCAGCGACACCGAGCGCTATCGCCGTCTCGGAGAGTGGCCGGGAACGCTGCTGCAGGATCACCTGGTCCGCGCGGTCGCGGCGCATCCGGACCGGCCGGCGGTGATCGACGCCCGCGGCCGGCTCACCTACGAGGAGCTGGCGATTGCCACCGACGAGGCGGCGCTCGGCTTGCTCCAGCTCGGGATCCGCGGGGGCGACGTGGTGACCGCTCAGCTCCCCAACTGGAACGAGTTCGTCGTGCTGCGTCTCGCCTGCGAGCGGATCGGCGCCATCATCAACCCGATCGCACCCATCTTCCGCGAGCGCGAGGTGCGCGTCATGCTGCGGCTGGCGGAGCCCACGGTTGCCTTCATCCCCCGCCGCTTCCGGAATTTCGACCATCCGCAGCTCTACTCCGGACTGCGCGCCGAGGTGCCCGGTCTGCGCCAGGTGCTGGAGGTGGGCGACGCCACCGAGCCCGACGGCTGGCAGGAGCTGCTCCAGGCCGGGCGCGAGGCATGGGCCCACCGCGCCGCGCTCGACTGGCTCCGTCCGCAGCCGGACGACGTGACCGAGTTCATCTTCACCTCCGGGACCACCGGGGAGCCGAAGGGCGTGCTCCACACCGGCAACACCCTCGCCGCGGCGGCGGAGGCCACGCTCTCCGGGATGGGGCTCGGCGGCGACGACATCGTCCACATGGCATCCACCTTCGCGCACCAGACCGGGTTCACCTACGGCGTCCACCTGCCGCTCCACCGGGGCGCCACCGCCGTCTATCAGGACGTGTGGGATGCCTCCCGCTTCATCGAGCTGGTGGCCGCCACCGGCATCACCTACACCATGGGCGCGACGCCCTACGTCGCCGACACGCTAAGGACGCTGGGCGGCGACGAGGCGGCCCTGCGGACGCTGCGGATCTTCATCTCCGCGGGCGCGCCGATTCCGGCTCCCTTGGCCGAGCAGTTCACGCAGCGCCTGAGCTGTCACCTGGGCGCGGGCTGGGGGATGACCGAGAACGGGCTCGTCACCGCTTGCTTCCCCGGCGACCCCCCCGAGAAGGCGTGGACCTCCGACGGCCGGCCGCACCCGGGGATGGAGATCCAGGTCCGTTCCGACGGGCAGGTCCGGGGCCCCGGCGAGGTGGGCGACCTCTACGCGCGCGGCCCGTTCGCGTTCCGCGGCTATCTCCAGGGCCGCCGCTTCACCGACCGCTACTTCGACCAGGACGGCTGGTTCGAGACCGGTGACCCTGGCCCGGGTGGACGAGGACGGGTACGTCCGCATCACCGGGCGCACCAAAGACCTGATCAACAGGGGTGGGGAGAACATCCCGATCAAAGATCGAGGACCTGCTGCTGCGGCATCCGGCGGTCCGCGAGGTGGCCTTGGTCGGCTATCCGGACCCACGGATGGGGGAGCGGGCGGCCGCCTTCGTCGTGCTCGAGGCGGGCCACCAGTTCGAGCTGGAGGACCTGCGCGGCCATCTGCGGGAGCACGGGGTGACGCCGCAGTTCTGGCCCGAGCGGATCGAGATTCAGGATCAGTTCCCGACCACGCCCTCGGGTAAAGGGCAGCGCTTCCGGCTGCGCGAGCACCTGGCAGCGCAGGAGCCGGAGACTGCGGGCGCAGGCGACTGAGCCGCGAATAGGGGGACCTCATGGAGAGAAAAGGGTTGGACCACTCACTCGGGATCACGATCATGGGCGGCGACGTGCGGACCGCGGCCGCGGTGGCGGGGCGCGCCGAGTACCGGGGCTTCGGCTCCGTCTGGACCGCCGAGTTCTACGACCGCTCGGGCGCGATCTCGCTGGCGGCGATGGCGGCCACCACCAAGCACGTGCGTCTGGGCAGCTCGATCATGTACGCGTTCGGCCGCTCGCCGTTGGTGCTGACCACCGAGGCACGCGACCTCGACGAGCTGTCCGGCGGGCGCTTCGTCCTCGGTCTGGGCACGGGGACGACCGGGCAGGTGAGGGACTGGCACGGGGTCGATCCCTCCCACCTGGCGCCGCGGCTGGAGGAGCTGGTCCCACTGGTGCGCCGCCTCTGGAACCTGGACCAGGGTCCGGTCAAGCACGACGGCCGCTTCTACCGCCTCCGGCTCTACCCCACGGTCGAGATGTCGACCCCGCTGCGGCGTGACATCCCGATCTACATCGCGGCGGTGAACCGGCGCATGGTCGAGGCGGCGGGCCGGGTCGGCGACGGGCTCTGCGGGCATCCGCTTTACAGCCCCGAGTACGTCGACGCCGTCGTCCGCCCGGCCCTGCTCGAGGGTGCTCGCTGGGCGGGACGCCCCACCCCGGTGCCGATCGCGGGCTACGTGCTCTGCTCGGTGGCCGAGACCACGGAGCGGGCACGGCGGGCGGCGGCGGCGCAGATCGCGCTCTACACGGTGGTGAAGACGTTCGAGCCGATCCTGGACCTGCACGGCTTCGAGCAGGAAGCGAACGAGATCCGGAACGCCTTCCGCAACCGCGACATGGACGCCGCCATCGAGGGCGTGTCGGACCGGATGCTGGACGCGTTCGCCTGCTACGGCACGGCGGACGAGGCGGTGCAGCGGTACCGCGACCGGTTCCAGGGCGTCTACGAGGAGCCACTCCTGTTCGCCCCCTCGGTCGGACATTCGGCGGGCCCGCACCGGGTGATGATGGAGGCCGTCATCGACTCTTTCACCCGCCTGGCGCTCGCCGCCTAGCAACCCCACCTTTGGACATGAGAGCCAGAACCCCGGGCCCGGCTTGGCACCCGACGTAGGTGACGGCGCGTGTGGCGCGCTCCTAGAATTGGACACGATGAAGGGGAGCCCACTCTGACCGCGCTCCGCACCGAGGTCGCGCACACCCATCCCAGCCGTCTTCCCATCCGGGCCTTCCGCACTCGTGGCGTGCACAGCGCGATCGCCGGCATCGGCACCTACGCCCCGGACCGGGTGCTGACCAACGCCGACCTGGAGAAGATCGTCGACACCTCCGACCAGTGGATCACCGAGCGCACCGGCATGAAGGAGCGCCACCTGGCCCAGGCCGGCACCGCGAGTTGGGAGCTCGGCGTGCACGCGGCCGAGCGGGCCCTGGCGGACGCCGGGGCGGCCCCCGAAGAGGTCGACCTGGTGATGGTCGCCAGTTCGGCGCCGGACGCCCCTTTTCCCTCCATGGCCTGCCGGGTCCAGGAGCAGCTGGGGCTGACCGACGCCTGGGCCTTCGACCTGCTGGCGGCCTGCACCGGCCTTCTGTACGAGCTCCAGATCGCTGACGCCATGATCGCGAGCGGGCGGGCACGGACGGTGCTGGTGATCGGCGCCGAGGTGCTGTCACGGCTTCTCGACTGGACCGACCGCTCGACCTGCGTGCTCCTTGGGGACGCGGCCGGCGCGCTGGTGGTACGCGCGGCCGAGCACGGCGGGGGCTTTCGCTCCTGGTCCCTGGGCGCGGACGGCCGCGAGTGGGATCTCCTGCGCTACGGCGAGCGCGCCCAGACGGGTGCGTACGCTGCCGGCGACCCCAATCCTCACTTCATCATGCGCGGGCCGGAGACGTTCAAGTTCGCGGTCGAGTGCTTCACCCGGTCGGGGCAGGCAGCCCTTGACGCGGCCGGCGTGACGGTGGACGAGCTGGACCTCTTCGTGCCGCACCAGGCCAACCGGCGCATCATCGAGGCCGCCGCGCGCCGGGCCGGAATACCCGACCAGAAGGTCTTCATCAACATCGAGTGCTACGGCAACACCTCCACCGCGACCGTGCCGCTGGCGCTCCACGACGCGCGCGAACAGGGACGGCTGGAGCCGGGGATGAAGGTGCTGCTCTCCACGTTCGCCTCCGGCCTGACGTGGGCCTCGACGGTCATGGAGTGGGAGTGACGGCATGACCCTCCTCCCCAACCTGGCGGCCCCGATCGCGCTGCTGTTCCCCGGCCAAGGCGTCCAGAAGCCGGGCATGGGCCACGACCTGTACCAGCGGTACCCGGTGGCACGCGAGATCTTCGAGCGGGCGGAGCGGGCGGTCGGGATGCCGATCCGCCGCCTCTGCTTCGAGGGTCCGGCCGAGGAGCTGAATCGCACCGAGGTGCTGCAGCCCTGCGTGATGACGGTCTGCTGGGCCGCCTACGCGGTCTACCAGCAGGAGTACGGCCTGGCGCAGGTGCGTGTGATGGCCGGCCACTCCCTGGGCGAGTTCACGGCCCTGGCGGCGGCCGGCTCGATCAGCTGGGAGACGGCTCTGGTGCTGGTCAGGGAGCGAGGCCGGATCATGGCCGACGCGGCGGGTCAGCGGCCGGGCGGCATGATCGCGATCGTGGGCCTGCCGGAGGCCAAGCTGGAGGAGATCCGGCGCCGGGCGTTGTCGCTGGGCGAGGTTTACATGGCCAATCGCAACGCCGACAACCAGTTCGTGCTCTCCGGCCACACGCCGGCGCTGGAGGCGGTCCAGGTGATGGCGCTGGAGGCCGGCGCCCGCCGCGCGCTGATCCTGACGATCCCGCTCCCCGCCCACTCGCCGCTGATGGATGTGGCCGGACAGGCGTTCAAGAACGTGGTCGACCGGCTCAAATTCGAGATGCCGGAGATGCCGATCCTGGCCAACGCGAGCGGCCAGGCGATGGCCACGCTCAACGATCTGCGGGAGGAGGTGGCCAACCACCTGCTCCGGCCGGTCGACTGGGCACGGACCATGGTGTCCCTGCACACGATGCAGGTGCGCACGGTGGTCGAGCTCGGTCCGGGTCGCGTCCTGGCCAGCCTCGCCGCCAAGCACGTCCCCGGCGTCGACACCTGGAACGCGCAGGAGCTGTTGATCGACGCCCCCGGCCTCTAAAGCCGGCACCGCCGCGGCCTCAACTCCCCGAGTCGCGGCACTTGGTGCTCGGTGGGGAGCTACCATCGCCCAACGTGACTGAGCTGGAAGGCAAGACGGCGCTGGTGACCGGGGGTGGCAAAGGGATCGGCCGCGCCATCTCGCGGGAACTGGCGCGCGCCGGCGCCCACGTGGTCGTCAACTACCGCACCGACAAGCACGCGGCCGAGCAGACCGCCTACGAGATCGGGGGCGAAGCCCGCCAGTGCGACGTGACCGACGCAGCCGCCGTGCTGGCGCTGGTCAAAGACCTGGGGACGGTGGACGTCCTCGTCAACAACGCCGGTGCCGTCCGCGACACGCTCCTGCTGCGGATGCGCGAGCCCGACTGGGACACGGTCATCCAGACCGACCTCACGAGCGCCTTCCACACCGTCAAGGCGGTGATGTCGGGGATGCTGCGGAAGCGGTGGGGTCGCATCGTCAACATCTCCTCGGTGGTCGGCATCACCGGCAATCCCGGGCAAGCCAACTACGCGGCCGCCAAGGCCGGGTTGATCGGCTTCACGAAGGCGATCGCCAAGGAGGTGGGCTCGCGCGGCATCACCTCCAACGCGGTGGCCCCCGGCTACGTGCGGACCGAGCTCACCCGCGGGTCGATGACCGACGAGATGGTGGAAGCGATCGTGAAGCTGACGCCGCTGGGCCGGGAGGGGACGCCGGAGGACGTGGCGCACGCGGTCGCCTTCCTGTGTTCGCCGCGCGCCGCCTTCATCACGGGCCACGTCCTCACCGTCGACGGCGGCCTCACCTGCGCCTGACCGGGGCGACGCGCTACCCGAAGCGGGAGTGTTCGAGCCACTCGTCGAGGAGGCTGCGGTCCCCGAGCACCTCGACGCCCGCGCCATCCGGGTCGAGCCGGCGGAGGAGGAGCAAGAACAGGCCGGCGGCACTTCCGCGCAGCGCGACGTCGGCCTTGACATGCCCCCGCTCCCAGGTGATGCCCTCGGTCGTGCGGCGGACCGTCCACTCGCCTTCTGATCCCATGCTCAGCGGGGAATCGGTCGCGTGCACATGCAACGTCTCGCCCCCGGGGCGCACCGGGTATTGGGCCGACTGTTCGGTCCCCCGCGGCAGCGTCAGCATCCACAGCCACTCCTCGATGCCGTCCGCCGCCCGGTCCGGTTCCGGGAGCGCCGCGCTCCCGGTGGCCAGCTGCGCGTCGACCGCGTGGACCGCCACCTCGTTGGCCATCCGGCGGGCCCAGAACGCCACCCGGGGGTCGCCACTCCAGGACCACACAGGTGTTTCGGGCCCCGCCTCCTCGACCGCCCCCCGGAGTAAGGCCGCGCCCTCCCGCAGCCACCCGGCCAGCTCCACCGCGTCCCCGGCCGGCGGCGGCGTCACCACGCCTCTGCCGGGCGGCGAGCTCAGGCGCTGGGCGACGATGGCTCGCACCCAGCGCTGCACGGAGCCGAGGTGGATGGCCAGATCGCGCAGCGTCCACTCAGGACAGGTCGGCACCTGGCGGTCCAGAGTCGCCGGCGCGAGCTGCGCCGCCGCCAGGTCGGTCTGAGGCTCCAGATCAAGGACGTTTCGCGCGAAGTCCAGCGTCATACGGCCAGCCTGGCAGAACTGCCCCGTTCACACCGGCGGGGGCGGGGTCTCGAGCGCACGCGGGTGGGCGGCCAGCCGGGCGGAGTAGATCGAGTAGCCGTCGATCGTCCGCGCGACCAGCGTCGCCAGCACCGTCGCCAGGATCATCGGCGCGGCGAGCCGGATCCCGGTGTCGGTGAGCTCCAGCGTGATGACGATCGCCGTCACCGGCGCCTGCATCGCCGCCCCCAGCATCGCCGCCGCCCCCAGCAGCGCATAGGTCCCGTACGGCGTGCCCGGCCAGACCAGGTTCCAGAGCTGACCCAGCGCGCCCCCCAGCGTAGCCCCCGTCGCCAGTGTGGGGGTGAACAACCCGCCCGAGGCTCCGCTCCCGAGGCACAGTGCGGTGACCAGCGGCTTGAGCACGAACAGCGCCACCAGGAGCATGAAGGTCGCCTGGCCCAGGAACGCCGTCTCGGCGATACCCCGACCGTTGCCCAGCAGCTGCGGGTAGGGGATCGCGATCAGGCCCAGCACCAGGAAGGCGCCGAGGGGAGCCACCAGCACCATGCGTCCCGCCGCGTGGTGCGCCGAGACCCAGCCGATCAGGCGTACGAAACCGACCGCGATGAGGCCGACCAGCGGGCCCGCGATCAGCGCCCACACGAGCTGCTGCGGTGCGAGCGGGTAGTTCGGGATCGCGAGATAGGTGGGCTGATGCGGGAGATAGAGCCAGCTCACCGCGGTCGCGATCGCGCAGCAGGCAAGGGCCGGGAGCAAGATCGGGACCGAGATCTCGCCCCATAGGACCTCGGCGATGAAGAGGGCGCCACCCAGCGGCACGTTGTAGACCGCGGCCAGGCCGGCGCCGGCGCCGCACGCGACCAGCAGCCGGCGCTGGGCCGGCGAGAGGAGACGCCACCGCCCGAGAACGCTGCCGGACGCGGCGCCCATCAGGCGCGGCCCCGCTTCGCGGCCCAGCGAGGCGCCCAGGCCCACCACCACGATGGAGATGAACGAGGTCCCCAGGCTGCGGCGGAACGAGAGCTCCCCGTTCCCCGTCCACACCGTGTCTTCGACGTCGGTCTTCTCCCCCGGCGTGTAGCGCCGGAGCAGGTACCAGGCGACGCCGCCGAAGACCCCGGCCACCGCCAGCGAGGCCATCCGCCGCCAGGGCGGGGTCTGCTCGACGGCCTGCTGGAAGGAGATCGGGTTCAGGTAGGTGAAGGTGGTGAGGTCGTAACCGAACCCCAGATGCTGTGCCATGCGGAGCACGAACATGAGGGCGATCCCGAACAGTCCGGCCAGGACCCCGGTCGCGATGAGGGCGATCCAGAACGGCCCCGTCAACGCGGCCGGTCCATCGCCGGTGACGTTGGGCTGCTCGGTAGCACCGCGTCCGCTGTCCATCCGCCGCGGGATCAGCGGCGGCGGCACCCGCACCCGCTCGCCTCTCCCTGGCTGGCTCCTGGACACCGCTCAGGTGACGGTACCGCAGACGATCCGTGAGGTACCCGGAAGTGACGCGCCGCGCCGGCGGCGCGAGATCAGAGAAACTAGGTGACCGATGGTGACGCTGGACGTCGGGATCTTCGGCACCCCGCTGCCCCCGATCGAGCTCTCCACCAACTGCCCCAGCTGCGGCGTGGGGCTGGATCCCGGGGAGCTGGCTCAGAACGCCTACGTCTGCCTGCAGTGCGGGCACCACTTCCGTCTGCCCGCACCGGGCTGGATCGCGCTGCTCACCGACGAGGGGAGCTGGGAGGAGCGGTGGAGCGACGTCCGGCCGCACGACCTGCTGCAGTGGAAGGTGCCCAAGCCCTACCGGGAGACGATCGCGACCGCCGCCTCGAAAGGCCTCAACGAAGCCGTCCGCGTCGGTACCGGAACCCTTGGCGGCCGGCCGATCTGGCTCGGCGTGTTCGACTTCCGCTTCGTGGGCGGAACGCTTTCCATCGTGGCCGGCGAGCGCCTGGCGCGGTCGCTGGAGGCGGCGGCGCAGTCGCGGGCGCCCTACATCCTGGTCACCGCCACCGGAGGCGCCCGCATGCAGGAGGGGATCCTGGCCCTGATGCAGATGGCCAAGATCAACGCCGCGGTGGGCCGCCTGCACCGGTCGGGAACGCCCTACCTCGCGATCAACACCGACCCCACGTTCGGGGGTGTCACCGCCTCCCTGGCCATGGTGGGCGACGTCAACCTCGCCGAACCGAGCGCCTCGATCGGCTTCACCGGAGCGCGCGTCATCAAGCAGGCGACCTACGCCGACCTGCCGGAAGGGTTCCAAACCGCCGAGTTCCAGCTCGCGCACGGCCAGACCGACCTGGTGGTGCCCCGCAACGAGCTGCGCGAGACGCTGGCCCAGCTGCTGCGCCTCTATGCTGGCGGCCGTCGGGAGTACGCGCAGGTTGACTGAGGAACAGAAGGCGGCGGCCCAGGACCAGGTCCTTTCGGTGTGGCAGGTGGTGGAGCGGTCGCGCCACCCGGCGCGCCCCTACGCGCTCGACTACATCCGCCGGCTGGCGCCCGACTTCATCGAACTGCACGGCGACCGCCAGACCGGCGACGACCCGGCCTTGGTGGCGGGCCTCGGCACCTGGCACGGACAGACCGTCTGCTTCCTCGGCAACCAGAAAGGCCGTTCCCTGCCCGAGCGGGTGGCCCGGAACTGGGGCATGATGCATCCCGAGGGCTACCGCAAGGCGATGCGGATGGCGCGGATGGCGACCAAGTTCGGATTCCCGATCGTGGCGCTGGTCGACACGCCGGGCGCCTATCCGGGGGCGGCGGCCGAGGAGCGGGGCATCGGCATCGCGATCGGCGAGGCGATCCTGGGCTGGTTCGAGGTCCCGGTGCCCTTCGTGGCCGCCATCATCGGCGAGGGCGGGTCGGGCGGTGCGCTCGGTATCGCGGTCGCGGATCGGGTGCTGATGATGGAGAACTCGATCTACTCGGTGGCGTCGCCGGAGGCCGCCGCCTCCATCGTGTGGCGCGACAACGGGCGCAAGGTGGAGGCGGCGGAACAGCTGCAGATCACCTCCCGCGATCTCCACGCGATGGGAGTGGTGGAGGACGTGATCCCGGAGCCCGCGGGCGGCGCCCACACCGATCCCGAGGCCGCGGCGGCCCTGCTCGGCGAGTGCGTGTGGCGCCACTTGGAGCCGCTCTTCGACGAGCTCCCCGCGGCCCTCCTGCAGCGACGTTACGACCGCTTCCGCTACATCGACTCGCTGGTCGCGGCCGCCCCCGACTTCGGTCCCAAGGTGGGCGAGGGCGGGTCCCGGCGCGGAATCGCCTGACCGCGCCGCCACGTCGGGCCGACGTAGGGCCTATTAGTGTCCACACTCTGGCCCTACGCGCGCGGTTTTAACGCCGGACTGTCCGCACTCCGGCGTTAACCTTCCCTGGCTGAACCCTCCGGGCGGACCTGCGAGATCAGCCCCAGGGTGTTCTGATCGGGGTCGTGGAAGAAGGCCATCCACTCCTCGGTGCCGTCGGAGTGGGTGTGGATGCAGTGCGGAGCGTCGATGAAGCCGACCCCGCGCTCACGCAGCGCTTCGTGGGCGGCGCCGATGTCGGGGACCTGGAAATAGAGGATCGACGTCGAGGGCGGCAGCGGGCCTCCGCCGGGGCCGCCCTGGGCCAGGTAGAGCCGGGTACCACCACAGTCCAGGAAGGCCAGGGGCCCGAAGCTGTAGAGGTGGGGCAGGCCCAGGGTGTCGCGGTAGAACGCGACCGAGCGGTCGATTTCGGTCACGGGGAGCGAGACCTGGCCCAGCGGACCGAGCTGGATGGTCTCCGGAGTCAGCGCCATCATGTCTCCTTTCGGGACCACCCGCCGGCGCGCGCTGCCGGCCGGGATCCCGGGCCATTGACGTAGTGAGGCGCGGTCGAGCAGTTCCAACTTCGCGATCGCATTGGCGACGTGCTGCTTGGCCGCGTCGAGACTGGTGCCGCGCGCGTCGGCGATCCGGCGATTGGTGTAGCCGTGCCGGACCAGGTCCACGACCGACCATTCGCTCGGCGTGAGTACGTCGGGGTGGGGTGGGCGCCCACGACTGCGCGACATGCCTCCATTGTCGGGCCCGAACCCTCGAATTACTCTCCCCCAACCCCTGGGCTGATCTCCCAGAGAGGGCCCCGCCAACTCCCGCCCAGAAGGCGATTGGTGCACCAACTGCCCGGTCTGGCGCGGCAGACAGGGTGATAGGTGCACCAATGGCCCCCTCAGTGGTTGTGCCGTGGGATCCCCTCCGATTCCGCCACCCGCTGGTAGCGGACCGCCGGTTTCAGCACCATGCCCTGGGCCAGCTGGTCGACCATCCCGCGCTGGATCTCCTGCCACGGCGTCTGGCTGGGCGGGATCGGATAGCCGCCGGCGCGCTCCAGCTCCTCTCGGCGCCGGGCCAGCTCGTCCTCCGAGACCAGCATGTCGACGCGTCCCGCGCGCAGGTCGACCCGCACCTCGTCGCCGGTCCGGAGCAGGGCCAGACCTCCGCCCACGGCCGCCTCGGGTGACGCGTTGAGGATGGAGGGCGACCCCGAGGTGCCCGACTGGCGGCCGTCCCCCACGCACGGTAGCTCGTGGGTGCCCTGCAGCAAGAGAGCCGCCGGCGCGCGCATGTTGACCACCTCGGCGGAGCCGGGATAGCCGACCGGCCCGACGCCCCGCATGAACAGGATCGTGTGCTCGTCGATCCCGAGCGACGGATCGTCGATGCGCCGGTGGTAGTCCTCTGGACCGTCGAACACCACCGACCGCCCGCGGAAGGCGTCCGGATCCTGGGGATCGGACAGATACCGCTCCCGGAACTGAGGCGAGATCACGCTCATCTTCATGATCGCGGCGTCGAACAGGTTTCCGCCCAGCACCCGGAACCCCGCGTGCTCGACCAGGGGGTGGTCGAGCGGGCGGATCACCTCCTGGTTCTGGATCGCGACCCCCCGGTCCTCCTCGGCAAGCGACCGCCCGGTGACCGTGACCGCCGAGCCGTCGATCAGCCCCGCACCCTCCAACTGCGCGACCACCGCCGGCACGCCGCCGGCGTGGAAGTAGTCCTCGCCCAGGTATTCCCCGGCCGGCTGCAGGTTGACCAGCAGCGGGACCTGCTCGCCGTAGGTCTGCCAATCCTGCAGACACAGCTCGACGCCCACGTGCCGCGCGATGGCGGCGAGATGGATGGGGGCGTTGGTGGAACCGCCGATCGCCGAGTTGACGCGGATCGCGTTCAGGAAGGCGGGCCGGGTGAGGATGGTCGAGGGCCTCAGGTCGTCCTCCACCATCTCTACGACGCGCCGGCCGGTGCGGTAGGCCATCTTCGCCCGCTCCGCGTACGGCGCCGGGATCGCCGCTGAGCCGGGCAGCTGCATCCCCAGCGCCTCGGCCAGCGAATTCATCGTGGTCGCGGTCCCCATCGTGTTGCAGTAGCCGGTGGAGGGCGCCGAGGAGGCGACCAGGTCCAGGAAGCCGTTGTAGTCGAGCTCGCCCCGGGCCCACATCTCGCGGGCCTTCCACGCGATCGTCCCCGCACCCGTCCGCTCGCCGTTGAACCAGCCGTTCAGCATCGGCCCGACGGACAGCGCGATGGCGGGGATGTCGACCGTGGCCGCTGCCATCAGGCAGGCGGGGGTGGTCTTGTCGCACCCGATCAGCAGCACCACCCCGTCCAGCGGGTATCCGTAGAGCACCTCCACCAGGCCCAGGTACGCCAGGTTGCGATCGAGCGCGGCGGTGGGGCGCTTGCTCGTCTCCTGGATCGGGTGCACCGGGAACTCAAGAGCGATCCCACCCGCCTCGCGGATCCCCTCCCGGACGCGCTGCGCCAGCACCAGGTGATGGCGGTTGCAGGGCGACAGGTCGGAGCCGGTCTGGGCGATGCCGATGATGGGCTGGCCGGACTGCAGCTCTTCGCGGGTGAGGCCGTAGTTCAAGTACCGCTCGAGGTAGAGCGCGGTGTTGTCGGGGTGGGCGGGGTCGTCGAACCAGGCCCGCGAACGCAGCTTCCGTGTTCCGCTCAAGGGTTCCCTCCGCGCATCGCCCCAGCATCGCAGATGGCTACGGATTGGGATGGTTGGGCCGGCCCTGCCGGCGGGTACACCCACGGGCATGTCTACTGCCCTACAGCCCGGAGGCATCATCGCCTGGCTCGTTATCGGACTGCTGGCGGGGGCGATCTCGGGATGGATCGTCCGGGGTCGCGGTTACGGCTGCCTGCTCGACATCGTGGTCGGAGTGGTCGGCGCCTTTATCGGTGGCTTCATCATCAGCGCGCTCTTCCCGGGCACCCAGTTCGGGTTCATCGGAAGCCTGCTGGTCGCGATCGGCGGGGCGGCGCTCCTGCTCGTCCTGCTGCGGCTGATCACCGGGGGCGGAAGCCGGCGGCGCGTCTGACACCGCTCAGGAGCTCCCGGATCCGACCGTCCCGGGGGTGAATGCGTTAAGAGACGATTACCGGCCCCGGACAGCCGCCGACGTCGCGAGAATGAGCGGCATGCTGGCCTTCGACCCCACCGCCGTCCGCGTCATCGATCTGGAACAGCCGCGCCGCGCAAGCGACCCGATCGCACCCGGCCACGTCCCTCCCGGCTACAGCTACCTTCTCCACCGCCAACACCAGCCGGTGCCGGGCGACGCGCGCAGCAGCGCGGCCGGGGTCATCATCCAGAGCGACCACGCCGGGACCCATATCGACGCGCTCGCGCATCAAGCGGAAGACGTGCAGTGCTTCGGGGGGCGGCCGGCGGCGGAGATCCTGACCGCGTTCGGCTTTCGTGAGCTGGGGGCGGACACGATCGCGCCCATCGTCGCGCGGGGCATCCTCATCGACCTCGTTCGCCATCGCGCCGGGGAGGTTCCGGTCGGGGAGCTGATCGGCCTGGAGGAGATCCAGGACGCCGCTCGTCGCCAGCGCGTGGACCCCAGGGCGGGTGACGTGGTGCTGGTGCGCACCGGCAACGGGCGGCGGTGGGCCGAGGACGCGCAGGCTTACCTGGACGGCCCCGGGATGTCGGCCCCGGTCTCGGCCTGGCTCGCGGAGCGCAGGGTGCGCGCGGTGGGGGCGGACAACGTGGCCTGGGACCAGAAGGACGACCGGGAAGAGGCGTACACGCTGCCCGGGCACGTGCTGCTGCTGGTCCGGGCGGGCATCCACATCCTGGAGAACCTGACGCTGGAGGCGCTGGCGGAGGCAGGCGCCCACGAGTTCGTGGTCGTCTGCCTCCCGCTCAAGCTGGTGGGCGCCACCGGCTCGCCGGTGCGTCCGGTGGCGCTGGTGCCGGTCTCCTAGCGCACCGTCACGCGAGGACGTCCCGCCGCCAGGTCAGCACCATCTCGAGGGCCAGGAAACCGAGCGTCCAGACACCGATCACGACCAGCGCGTGGGTGAGGCTGACGGTCACGGCCGGCTGCGGGAGCACATGGGGGACCCGGAGACCGGCGACCGCGAGGCCCGGAAGGGCGTTCAGGTTGGGGCCGAACAAGTATGCGGTGACGTCCCCCCAGAACTTCTGGTTGGTGAACTGGGAGACCAGCGTCAGAATCACGGCCCCGAAGTTGTCGGCCGGGAAGAGCATCATCGCCGCCCCCACGCCGAAGGCGACCGAGCGCCCCAGGGTGGCCATGGTGGAGCCGATGACCACCGCGCAGAACATGGAAAGGAGCGCCAGCAGGAGGCCCAACCCGACATGTTTCGCGGCTTCCGAACCGGTCCCGGTGAGCGCCGCCAGCGAGCCCGTCCAGCGGACGGTGGCGAGGCCGACCCAGACCACCGACGCGACCGTGAAGCCGGCCAGCAGGGCGAGCCCGACGCCCGAGAGCGCCAGCAGCTTGGCCACCAGCAGGCTCAGCCTCCCGGTGCCGCGGGCGAGCAGGATGCGCAGCGTCCCCTGGGAGTACTCCATCCCCACCAGCAAGGCGCTGGTGAGCAGCAAGAAGATGCCGGCACCGACGGTGAACAGCAGATAGAGGACATCCTGGAAGATCCCGATCCCCTGCGCGGGTGCGTGCACCATCATCTTGGGGAGCGAGGTGCCCAGGGTGACGAGCAGCATGACGCCGACGAAGCCGAGCACGCCGATGCAGAAGAGGACCTGGGTGGATCGAAGGCGGAGGATCTTCTGGAACTCCGCGCGCACGGTACCGCCGAAGCGGAGCCCGTGGATGGCCTCGGTGTAGACGTGTGCCGCCGGTCCCAATGTCTCGGTGGTGGTGCTCATGCCGCTGCCTCCGTCCCCCCGAGACCCTCGTCCGCGGTCAGCTCGAGGAAGATCGATTCCAGGTTCTGCGTCCGCTCGGCCACCCGATCGGGGTAGACATCGTGCTGGACCAAAAAACGGACCAGGTCGCGCCCGGCGCCGGTGGGAGAAGGCGTGACGAGCAGCCCCTCTTCGACCCGCGCCGGTGCCCCCCACTTGGTCGCGCCCAGCAGCGGCAGCACCGCCTGCGGGTTGTCGACCTTGACTTCGAAGTCGCCCCGGCCGCGTACCAGGTCGGCCACCGGCGCCTCCGTGATGAGACGTCCGCGGGCGATGATCGCGACCCGGTCGCAGAGCTGCTGCACCTCGGCCAGCACATGGCTGGACACGAAGACGGTGGCCCCCTGGGCGACCAGCGAGCGCAAGAGGTCGCGCATCTCGACCACACCCGCCGGGTCGAGACCGTTGGCGGGCTCGTCCAGGACCAGGAGGTCGGGGGCGTTGAGCATGGCCACGGCGACGCCCAGCCGCTGCTTCATGCCCAGGGAGTAGGACCGGACCCGGTCATGCTGCCGTCCCGAGAGGTCGACGACGCGCAGCAACTCGTCGATGCGCGCCTTGCCGATGCCGCGCAGCGGGCCGGCCAGCACTTCCAGGTTGGCCCGGCCGGAGAGGTAGCCGTAGAGCGCGGGCGCCTCGATCAGCGCGCCCACGCGCGGCAGCACCCGGGCCGGGTCCAGGGCCAGGTCCTGGCCGAACAGCTCGACCGAGCCCGCGGTGGGCCGGATCAGGCCGAGCAGCATCCGGATGGTCGTCGTCTTGCCCGCGCCGTTCGGTCCCAGGAAGCCGAAGATCTCACCCTGGAGGACGTCAAGATTCAGCCGATCGACCGCGAGCCGGTTTCCGTAGCGCTTCGAGAGTTCGTGCGTCTGGAGCACGCGTTCAGCAGTCATCGTCATGCATGCTCAGCCCCAATCGTGTCCTTTCTATGACACGTCACACCGCCGCGTTTCAGGCCCGGCTGCTCTCGCAGGCGCGGGCCGGGCTGCGCGATCTGCCCTGGCGGCGCACCCGGGATGCGTGGGCGGTGCTGGTCTCCGAGGTGATGCTCCAGCAGACGCAGGCGCCCCGCGTCATCCCCCACTGGCACGCGTTCCTGGAGGCCTTCCCGACCGTCGCCGCGTGCGCGGCCGCTCCCCAGTCGGCGGTCGTGGCGCGCTGGCAGGGCCTGGGCTACAACCGCCGCGCGGTGGCGCTGCACCGCGCCGCGCGGGCGCTGGTGTCGGGCCACGGCGGACGGTTCCCCGAAACCGAGGACGGGCTGCGCTCCCTGCCCGGGATCGGGCCCTACACCGCGCGCGCCGTGCTCGCCTTCGCGTTCGAGCGGCCGGTGGGGGTGCTCGACGTCAACGCCGGCCGCGTGCTCGCGCGCGCCGTCGCCGGGCAGTCCTTGACGCTCTCCGAGGCGCAGTCGCTGGCCGACCGGCTCTGCCCGCCCGGCGAGGCCTGGCTGTGGAACCAGGCGATGCTGGACCTGGGTGCGGTCTGGTGCGTCCGCCGCGACCCTCGGTGCCTCAGCTGCCCGGTACGGGGCGCGTGCCGGTGGGACGCGCAGGGCGGCCCTGACCCGGCGGCCGGGTCGGCGGCCGAGAGCGGGCGCCAGTCACGCTTTCAGGGCTCCCACCGTCAGGGCCGCGGCCGGCTGGTGTCGGCACTGACACGCGGGCCGGTGGAACCTGCGGCGCTGCCCGCGGCCTGTGGATGGCCGGACGACGTCGCCGCCGCCGAGCGGGCCGCCGAGGGACTCGTCCGCGATGGGCTCGCCCGCTGGCAGGGCGGCCGCCTCCGGCTCAGGTGAGCGCGCGGACGAGGTCTCCGTGGAGGGCCACCGCCGCCGCCACCACCAGCTCGGCGCGGTCCGGCGGGAGGCGTTCCGGCACCTCGACCACGTGACGCTCGCCGGCGGGCGTCGGGGCCCAGTCCTGCGGCGAGGCGGTCGCCAGCAGGGTCCCCTGTGGGTCGCGGAACGTCCACCAGACGCCTTCCGCCGGCCGGAGCTGGACCACGCCGATGGGGTCCTGAGCGCGGTAGACGGTGAAGGTGGCGTCGTCCCCGAGACTGCCCTGCACCAGGCGTCCCGCCTCACTGCCGTCGGCGCGCCGGAACGTGAACTCGACGGGCCGGAGCTCGAGAGATGTCCGTGAGGCGCTCAGCAGCGCCGTCCCATCCTCCGCCGACACGTCCCAACGCTCCTCTGAACCCGCTCCGCCCGAGAGCGCGAAGACCTGCTCCGCCACCGAGAGCACCGCCTCTTCGGCGCGCGCCAGCTGGCGTCCGCGGTACCCGTAGATCCTTGCCGTGCCGGAAAGCGTGGGGGCGGCGGCACCACCGGTCGTCCAGCGGTGCACGACGAGCACCGGCTCTGTCAGCGGCGTGCCCCCGCCCTCCCAGATCGGCGATTCGCGGATGGGCCCGCGGTCGGTCACCTGTGCCGTCCACACGGTGCCGTCCCACCGGCGCAGTTTGTGGGCGCCCCAGGGGTCGGAGTACCAGCCCGCCTTCGGCGCCATTGCGTCCCGATTCTAGGGGGGCGCTGACGCTTGACCGCGGGCCTACCGCGTCAGACGGGGTCGCCGGCCCGCTCGCGGTCCCGTGCCGGCAGCGCGCGCTCCACAATCGCCGCCACGTCGACGCCGGCGGGGAGCGTCCCGCAGGCGCTCCCCCTCTCCGCCAGTCGCGAGGCGGTGAACGCGTCGGCCACCGCGGGGTGGCCGAAACGGACCAGCAGTGAGGCCTGCAGCGCCGCGGCCAGGTCCCCGACCACGGCCCGGGCCCGGTACTCCAGGGTGTCCGCGTCCCCGAAGCGGCCCCGGAGGCCGGCCACGAACCGATCCAGCCGCGCGTCAACCCCCCGAGCGGCCTGCAGCTCCTCGAACAAGGCCTCGAGCGTCCGGGGCTCACGGCTGAGGGCTCGCAGCGCGTCGAGCGCGGCCACGTTGCCGCTCCCCTCCCAGATCGAGAGCAGCGGCGCTTCGCGGTAGAGACGCGGCAGCCGCGAGTCCTCGATGTACCCGTTGCCGCCCAGGCACTCCATCGCCTCCGCCGTGTACTGCGGACCCCGCTTACAGATGTAGTACTTGGAGACGGCGAGCGCGAGGCGTTGGAGCAGGCGCGCCCGCTCCTCTCCGGCCCCGACCCGGTCGGTGAGGTCGGCGAGGAAGAAAGCGACCGTCAGCGACGCCTCCGCCTCCACCGCCAGGTCGGCGACCACGTTCCGCATCAGCGGCTGGTCGATCAACCTAGCGCCGAAGGCGGTGCGGTGCCGGACGTGGTGGGCCGCGTGCAGCACCCCGAGGTGGATCAGGGTCGCGGTCGCGAGCACGCAGTCGAGGCGGGTGCAGTTGACCATGGCGATGATGGCGGGCACGCCCTCACCCTCGTCCCCGAGGCGCCAGCCCCAGGCCTCCTCCAGCTCGATCTCGCTGCTCGCGTTGGACCGGTCGCCCAGCTTGTCCTTGAGGCGCTGCAGCCGGACGCCGTTCAGCGCCCCGTCGGGCAGCACCCGGGGGACCACAAAGCAGGTCAGGCCGGCCGGCGCCTGGGCGAGCGTGAAAAGGAGGTCGGACATCGGCGCCGACGTGAACCACTTGTGCCCGGTCAGCCGGTAGCTGCCGTCGGGTCGGGGCGTGGCGGCGGTGGTGTTGGCGCGCACGTCCGAACCGCCCTGCTTCTCCGTCATCGACATGCCGGCGGTCAGCCCCCGTTTGGCCGTCGGCGGCGCCGGGGCCGGGTCATAGGCGATGCTCTCGAGTCCCGACTCCCAGCGCGCCGCCAGATCGGGCCCGGCACGCAGGGCGGGGATCGCCGCGTAGGTCATCGTCACCGGGCAGCAGTGGCCGGCGTCGGCCCCGTACCAGGCGCTGTACTTGAGGGACCGGATCGCGTGGGCGTGCGCGCGCGTCTCCGCCCAGGGGCTGGCGGCCAGGCCCTGGCCGATCGCCCGGGCCATCAGCTGGTGGTACGCGGGGTCGTACTCGACCCGGTCGATGCGGTGCCCGAAGCGATCATGGGTCTGCAGCCTCGGTGGGTGGGCCTCGGCGAGGTCGCCCAGCTGCTGGACCTCGGTGCTCCCCGCCGCCAGACCCACGCTGCGTACTTCGGCCAGCGCGTCGCGAGCGTCAAGGCGGGTCAGAGTCTCCTCGTAGAGCGGGTGGTCGGAGGCGTCGAAGTCCTCCAGCGGTGGGACCTGATTCAGGACCTGATGGGTGGTGGGCACGGCTGGGACGTTTGTATACAGGAGCACGTCAAAACCCGTCAAAACCCGCCCTGAGAGGTTCGGTTGTATACAAAACGGCCCACCGAACCGGGCACCCCCGCAGGTGGTGGTAGCCTCCGTGGTGCCTTGACCGGGCCCTGGCTTCCCCTGCTGGCCTTCGCGGCCGGGGTGCTCAGCTTCTCGTCGCCCTGCATCCTGCCGTTGATCCCGGGCTACGTCGGCTATATGTCCGGCGTCGCGGGCTCGCGCGGCCGCACGCTGGGCGCGGCCGTACTCTTCGTCCTCGGCTTCACGCTTGTCTTCACGGCACTCGGCGCTGCCGCCTCTTCGGTGGGCGGGCTGCTCAACTTGCACCGTGTGTTCCTCCAGCAGGTGGCGGGCGTCCTCGTCATCCTCCTCGGTCTCTTCTTGATCGGGATCGTCCGGATCCCGGTGATGCTGCGCGAAGGCCGCCCGCTCCTGGGGTGGGCGAGGCCGGGGCCCGGGGGCGCGCTCCTCCTCGGCGTCGGCTTCGCGTTCGGGTGGACGCCCTGTATCGGTCCCGTGCTGGGCGCCATCCTGCTGCTCGCCTCGGCCCAGACCACCGTGGCCTCGGGGACGCTGCTGCTTCTCCTCTATTCGATCGGGCTCGGGATCCCGTTCGTGGCCGCCGCCCTGCTGCTGGATCGGGTCGCGCGGGTGCGCCGGTGGCTCACCCGTCACGGGCGCGGGATCGAGGTGGTGGGCGGCCTGCTGCTGATCGGGATGGGAGTGCTCATGTTCACCGACCGGCTGGACCAGGTGTTCGCCCCCGCGCTGCAGCTCTACTCGCAGCTGCGCTGGCCGCCGATCTGAGCCGGCCTCCGGCTCCGTCGTTGGGCCGATGCCACCCGCGCGCGGCCGCGAGAGGATGGAGTGGGATGCAGGAGCAGCAGTGGCTGAAGGACGATTGCGGACGAATGTCTCAAGACGACGCCGAACTCGTCGCCCGGCACGCGCTCGGGCTCCTGGCGCTGGCCGGCGACCCCGACCTGGACGAGATCCTGCGCGGGGTGCTGCGCAGCGCCTGCGCGCTCGTCGGGGCGCGGTACGGAGCACTCGGCATCCCCGACCGAAACGACGGGTTCGACCGCTTCCTGACCACCGGCATCTCAGAGGAGGAAGCCCGGCGGATCGGTGAGCTCCCCCGGCGGCACGGCGTCCTGGGAGCGCTGCTGGAGGAGGGCAGGTCGATCCGTTTCGACGACATCCGCACCCACCCCAGGTTCTGGGGCTACCCTCGGAGTCACCCGGTGATGACGGACTTCTTGGGGGTCCCCATCCGGCACCGCGGCGAGATCATGGGCAACCTCTACCTCTCGGGCAGCTCGCGCGGCCGGTTCAGCGAGCGGGACGAGCACCTGGTGGAGACGCTGGCCGCCTACGCGGGCGTCGCGATCGCGAACCAGCGCGTCTACGGACAGGCACAGGAGCTGGCCCTGGCGGAGGAACGGGCCCGGCTCGGTCGCGACCTCCACGACGCCGTCGCCCAGGATCTCTTCGCGATCGCCCTCGAGGCCCGAGCGGCGGCGCTGCAGATGCCGCCCGGCCCCGGACGCGAGGCGTTGGCCCGGCTCGAGGAGCATGCCCAGTCGGCCCTGCGCGACATGCGCGGGCTGGTCGAGGAGCTGCGCCCGAAGACGCTCGACCAGGACGGGCTGGCGGCGACGGTGCGCGCGCACGTGGAGGCGCTGCGGCGAGCCCACGCGGCCCCGATCGAGGCCGTGATCGCCCCCTTGCCGGGCGTGGAGGGCGAGGAAGCGCTGGCCCTGCTGCGGATCGCCCAGGAAGCGCTGCACAACGCGCTGCGGCACGCACCGGGAGCCCCGGTCACCCTCCGCCTGACGTCTGACGGGGGCCAGGTCCGTCTCGAGGTCCGCGATCAGGGACCCGGCTTCGACCCGCGCCGGGTATCGCGTACCGAGCGCCACCAAGGGCTGGCCAACATGCGTCAGCGGGCGGCGGCGGTGGGCGGACGCCTGCGGATCGCGGCGGCACCCAGGAAGGGCACCACGATCGTGGTCACGGTGCCGGTGAGCGGAGGCGCCGGCAGCGCCGTGGAGCGCGTCTCGTGATCAAGGTCTACCTGGTGGACGATCACGCGGTGGTGCGCCAAGGTCTGCGCACGTTCCTCGACCTGCAGCCCGACATTGAGGTGGTGGGCGAGGCGGCGGGCGGCGACCAGGCCCTGCGCGAGGCCCCGGCCGCCGCGCCGGACGTGATCCTGCTCGACCTGGTGATGCCGGAGGGCGACGGGCTGACCGCGCTGCGGCGGCTTCGGGAGGTCCTCCCCGGCACCCGCGTGCTGGTGCTGTCCAGTTTCGGAAACGACGCCAACGTGGCGGCCGCGATGCGAGCGGGGGCCGCCGGGTACCTGCTCAAGGACGTCGACCCGCAGGCGCTGGCGGCCTCGATCCGCGACGTCCACGCCGGACGGGCGGCCCTGCACCCCGACGTGCTGGCGCGCCTGCTCCGCCAGCGCCAGGCACCGCCCGCCTCCCAGCTCACGGCGCGCGAGCTGGAGGTGCTGGCCTGCATCACCGAGGGCCTCGCCAACAAGCAGATCGGGCGCCGGCTGGGGATCACCGAGAAGACTGTCAAGACCCACGTCAGCTCGATCCTGGGCAAGCTCGGAGCGCAGGATCGCACCGAGGCGGCGGTGGCGGCGATTCGAGACCGGTTGGTCCCCGACCCGGCGGAGCGGGACGCCCAGCCGGTCCGCTGAGGGCTGCAGGGGCCCCTCAGGCCGGCGGTCGCCAGTCGGCCATCGCCCGCCGCAGGTGAGCGGCCAGCCGCTGGCGACGTGCCTGCTCGTCCTGCTGCAGCCGTCCGTCGGGCGCCCCGTGGTCGCAGGTCGCGAGGCGAGCCCACGCTTCCGCCGAACGCCGCAGCTCGCCGTGCCAGCGGATCAGGTCCTCCGGGTCGTCCGAGACGCGCTGGGCCCGCCGGTGCCACCACATCAAAGCGCAGAGCTCGCTCCGCAGCGGTTCGTGCCGGGCCCAGCAGTCGGGCAGCATCACCCAGCCGGTGTAGCTGCGGCGCAGCCATTCGACCCACACCGCGAGGTCGTGCCAGATCTCCAGCAGCTCCTCCGCCGAGGCGTCCGACCAATCCCAGGGGGGTGCCACCGGAGCATCCAGGGGACCTTCTTCGGGCGTGATCGGCGACACCACGAAGGGCATCCTAACCGGCCGCTCGCCCCGCCGCGCCCGGTCCCGCCCTTTGACCGCCCGGCGTCCGCCTGCAGATAACGCCCGTTTCGCACGGAAGGGGGGCCATGGGCGGCCCGATGGCACCCCTTTTCGCACGGAACGGCGGCCGTGCGACGGCCCTCAGTAGGCCGCCGGGTCCAGGCTCACCGGCAATGAGGTCAGGTTCCGGTACCCGCCCTCTGCCACCACCACCAGGTCTTCCACACGAACGCCGCCCAACCCCTCCTGGTAGAGGCCAGGCTCGACGCTGACCACGTCGCCCGCGAGCAGCGGATAGGACGCGTCGCGCATCGCGGGCGCCTCGTGGACCTGGAGCCCGACGCCGTGCCCGGTGGAGTGGATCATGCGCGGAGCGCCCTCCCGACCCTCCAGGCCCGGCGCCAGGCTGCCAAACCCATGCTCGACCAGCGTGCGGCAGGCCGCCCGGTGCACGTCGCGGCCGTCGGCGCGGGCGCGCAGGACCGCCATCGCCTGCCCCATGGCGTCGACGCAGGCCTGGTGCATGGCCGTGATGAGGGGCGGCACCTCGCCTACCACCACGGTGCGGGTCAGGTCGCCGTGATACCCGCTCGCCAGGTGGCGGGGAAAGATGTCCATGATCACCGGTGCACCGGCCTGGATCGGCCCGGATCCGCGGTAGTGCGGCATCGAGCACTTGGGGGAGCCCGCGATGATCGCCTCCAGATTGGCGCATCCGTGCTCGAGCAGGACTTCCTGGCAGCGGGCGAGCAGGTGTTCCGAGGTCAGCGCCACGTCCCCGACCCAGAGCTTCCCGTCGGTGCCCGAACGCGCCTCGCGCAGTCGGTGGACGACAGCCCGAAGCGCCGCCTGCGCCGCGTCCTGGGCCTCCTGGATGCGCTCGGTCTCGGCCTCCGACTTGGTACGCCGCTCGGCGACGAAAAGGGCCGGATCGATGTCGACCGCGACCCCCTCGCCACGCAGGACCTGGTAGAGCGCGGCCGGCAGATCGCCGGCGACACGGACCCGGTCGCGTGCCCGCTCGCCGAGCAGGCGTCGTGCCACCCGAGCCCAGTTTGCGTTCTCCTCCTCGCCTTCGGTCCATCCCACCGCCGCCCGGTCCACCACGCGTGCCGCACGTCCCTCCGTCCGCGCTCGCGCGTGTTCCAGGGCCGAGACGCAGAGGACGTCGTCCCCGTCCCCGAACCGCAGGTAGAGCCCGGCCTCGACGTCGAATCCGCTCGCGTAACGGAAGGTGGGATCGCCGTCGCGGGCGGCCAGCAGCAGCGTCTCGTCGGTCATCGGGCCTCCTCACGGGATGGTCTGGGGGGCCGGCGCTTGCGCCGGCGGGGGCGGTTGGGGAGCGCCAGGCGTCGCTCCACCGCCTCGGCGAACAGCTGGGCCAGCGCGGCCGGCGCCAGCGCGTCAACCTCACCTTCGAGCTGGGCGGCGAACGCGGCCGGGGCTTCCGCCTCCACCAGGCGCCGCAGCTCCCCGTACGCCTCTGCCAGCCCGTGCGGACCACGGTGGGTGGTGGGGCTCAACGCCAGCGCCTCCTGCAGGCGGTAGCCGTCGGCATAGCTGATGTCGAAGCCGATCTCCCGCAGGTGCTCGAGGTCGCGGTAGAGCGTGCGCTCCGAGCTGCCGACCGCCGCCGCCAGGTGGACCGGATCCAGGCCCGGCCGCCGGATCACGTTGTCGAGGATCCGCAGCATCCGGCTCAGCCGGAGCGAGCGGCGACCCAGCGGGCGGGATCGAGGCACGCTCGCCGTGGCCGGGGGGTCAGCCCAGCTCGGGCCAGGTCGACCCGGTCGCCTCGAACGGATCCGGCTCGTCCTCGTGTCCGGTGCGCTGCCGGAAGCGTGTCGCCACGATCTGGACCGCCATCGTCTTCGGGATGCCAAGCTTGGTGAGCGACTTGACCTCGTCGGCCATCACCCGGTCGCGCGCCGCCTCCAGCGCGGTCAAGACCTCATCCACCGTGGCGGTTCTCGCATGGGGCTCTGTCATCGAGTTGCACGGGATCGTACGCGACCTGCCGCCGGACTGGCCCGGCGTCCGCCGATTCCCCAAAGTCGTTTCTCTCGGCATAACCTTCTAGCGTGGGAATCAAGGCGGCCGAAGGGCTGCGTAACATCGCGCTGCTGGGGCACTCGAACGACGGCAAGACCACGCTCGGCGAGGCCATGCTGCTGATCGGGGGCGCGATCGGGCGGATGGGATCGACCGACCAGGGGACCTCGGTCCTCGACTTCACGCCCGAAGAGCAGCACCGGCGGATCTCCGTCGACCTCGCGATCGGCCATTGCACCTTCGAGGGCCATCGCTACACGCTGCTCGACACGCCCGGGTTCGCGGACTTCGCGGGCCAGGTGGAGATCGGGCTGGCCGCCGCCGACGCCGCGCTGCTGGTGATCAGCCCCACTCCCGAGGTCGAGGTGGGCACGGAGACGGCGTGGGCGGCGCTGGGGCAGGACCACCTGCCCCGCCTGGTGGTGGTCAACAAGATGGACCGCGAGAACGCCGACTACTGGGGGGCCATCGACGCGCTGCGAGAGCGCCTGCAGCCCCGGCCGGTCGCGCTCCACCTGCCGATCGGCACCGCGGCCGACTTCCACGGCGTGGTCGACCTGCTGCGCAAGAAGGCGTTCGTGGCGGGGTCGGGGCCGGAGGCGGACTGTGTGGAAGCGCCGATCCCGGAGGACATGGCGGCCCTGGTCGAGGAACGGGAAGAGCAGCTCGTGGAGGCCGCCGCCGAGGGCGACGACGAGCTGCTGGAGAAGTACCTGGAGGAAGGCACGCTGACCGAGGCCGAAGTCGAGCGGGGGCTGCGTGAGGGGATCGTGGCGGGACGCGTCTGTCCGATCGTCTGCTGCTCGGCCACCAAGCTGCTCGGTGTGCG
Organism: Candidatus Dormiibacterota bacterium; assembly: GCA_963808785.1. GTDB lineage: Bacteria > Chloroflexota > Dormibacteria > Dormibacterales > Dormibacteraceae > CAVTSA01. Next base: position 395,983 of record CAWEGH010000001.1, read on the forward strand.
CACGCTGCTGCGCGCGATCGCGGACCTGCTGCCGGGACCGGAGGTGGACGTGGATGGCGCACCTGGCGCGGCCTGCTTCGCGACCACCGCCGATCCCTTCGTGGGGCGCGTCTCCTACCTCAAGGTCCTGTCCGGCACCTTGCGCTCGGACCAGCAGATCGACAACGTCACCTCCCGAGACCGCGAGCGCCTGGGCCAGCTCTTCCTCCCGCAGGGCAAGGACCACGAGAACGTTACGGAGGCCGAGGCGGGCTCCATCGTAGGCGTCGCCAAGCTCCAGCACACGCGCGCGGGCGACGTCCTCGGGAGCCCCGTCTCCGCCCGCCGGCCCCACCTACCGGAGCCCGTCTACCGGGTCGCCATCTTCCCTCGCACCACGGCCGACGAGGACAAGATAGGGCCAACGCTGGGCCGCCTCGCGGAAGAGGACCCGACGCTGCGCCTGGAGCACAACGAGGAGACGCGCCAGACCGTACTGGCGGGGTTGGGCGACGTCCACCTGGAGGTGGTGCTGGAGAAGCTGCAGCGCAAATACGGGGTCTCCGCTCGAACCGAGCTGCCGCGCGTTGCCTATCGGGAGACGGTCACCGGAGAGGCCCGCGCCGAGGGCCGCCACGTCAAGCAGTCCGGCGGCCACGGTCAGTACGGGATCTGCGAGATCACGGTCGCGCCCGCCGACCGCGGGGAGGGGTTGGTCTGGGAGGACAAGATCTTCGGCGGTTCCATCCCCCAGAACTTCCGCCCTTCGGTCAAAAAGGGCATCGAGGACCAGATGGCGCGCGGCGCGGTGGCCGGCTACCCGCTGGTCGACCTCCACGTGGTGCTGGTCGACGGGAAGTACCACACCGTCGACTCCTCCGACGTCGCCTTCCAGCTGGCAGGGGCGCTGGCGATCCGCAAGGCGGTACAGGCGGCGAACCCGGTCCTGCTGGAGCCGATCCAGCACGTGGAGGTGCTGGTCCCGGACCAGAATCTCGGTGATCTGATGTCCCTCTTGAACCAGAAACGAGGCCGGATCCTGGGTTCCGAGCCGCAGGACGGCCGGCAGCTGGTGCAGGCGGTGGTGCCGGAGGCCGAGATGCAGCGCTTCGCGCTCGACCTGAGATCGCTCACTCAGGGGCGGGGCACGTTCACCGCTGCCTTCTCCCAGTACGCCGAGATGCCGCCGCACCTGGCCAAGGCCCTGATCGACGCGCACGAGACGAGCTGAGCACGGCTGGTTCGACAGCCTCGGAAAAGCTCCGTCCCCGAGCCGGTATGTCTTGACGGATCTCCACATTCTGGGTACTGTCTGTGGAGAACCCACTACATCCAGAGGTCATGCAACAACAAGCCGATCCCCCGGCGACCTGGTGGCAGCCCCACGTAGCCACGCTCCGCCGCTGGTGGGCGTGGGCGCGCCGTTTCACCATGGCGCGGCTCATCGTCGACGGTGACGAGGAGCCTTCGGGGCCCCAGCCTTCCCGGCCGCATCCCCACCGGCGCCGTCAGTCGGCTCCGGACCTGTGGCCGGAGGAGAACGCCGACCCTGAGCGGGCCCTGGCGCCCAGCTCGTTCGAACAGCGCTTTACGCGCCTGCAGCGAGAGGGCGACTACACCGCCATGTGGGACCTGCTGGCCACCGACGCGCAGCGCGAGTGGGGGGACCGGGACCGCTTCGTAGACACCCTGACGCGCGAGGGGACCCTGGGCTGGGACGTCCTCGACGTTCGGGTGCTGGGCGTCCAGGTGCTCTCGGAGTGGCGCGACGAGCGGAGGGAACAGGAGTACCGCGGGGTGGCCCGGCTCCACTGCCGGTACCGCCTCCAGCACCGGAAAGGCGAGGGTGAAGACGCCTCCACGCGTGAGGTGGAGCTCGATCGCGAAGTGCATCTCATCCCCGAGGGCATGGGCTGGCGCACCCTCTACTACCCGCCCACGTAGGCTCTCCGCTCCCGGCGTTTTCTCTCGGCACTGTCCCCGCCCGGCGGTATAGTTGCCGGGTCTTGATCGAGCGGACGATTCTCGAGCAGCAGCGGGCGCGGTTCTTCCAGCGCCGGCGGCAGCAGGAGCTGGACGCGCCGCGGCGGCTGCTGCACGAGACCGACGAGCTCATGTTCTGGGTCGAGGAATGCCTGGTCCAGGAGCTCCGCATCGTTCCCGGCTGGCTGATGCCCCGCGTCCGTGAGCTGCTCCGCACCGCTGATCCAGAGCTGGCTCACGCACTGGAAAAGGAGCGCCGGCCGGAAGCCGTGCTCGATCACCTCTTCAGCGCCCAGCAGCATTTCATGGAGGCGTGCCAGCTGAGTCGCGCGCCGGCCCGCATCATCCCCCTCTTCAGGGCCCGCCGGCGGTTCCGCGAGAGCGCCGCTGAGGGGTGAGCGAGGACCTGCTGGTCGCGGGTTCGATCGCCCTCGATTCTCTCCAGGGAGGCCGGTACCGCGACCGGCTGGGCGGGTCCGCGAGCTACTTCTCGCTCGCTGCCCGGCTGATCCGTCCGGTCGCGGTGGTGGCTCCGGTGGGCCGCGACGCCGAGGATTGCGTCCGGTCGGTCCTTGAGCGCCCGGGAATCAACCTGACCGGCCTGGTCAGCCTCGACGCCCCCACCTACCGCTGGTTCGCCTCCGAGAACGACGGCCGCGGGAACATCGAGCTGGGCAGCCAGGACTCGATCTACGACCTCTGGGAGCCGCACCCGCCCGCAGGTTTCCGGGGCTGGGCCTTTTGCGGGTCGATGCGGGCGGACCGGCAGCTCCAGGCGGTGCGGGGCCTGGCGGAGTCCGGGTTTCTCTGCGCGGACGCCATGCGCTCCTACGTGGACGCCGCGCCGGAGGCGGCCCACCAGGTCCTCCGCGCCACCCACTGCTACTTCGGGAACGAGGAGGAGCTGGACGCGCTCGGCTGCGTCGATCCGGAGGCCTTCCGGACGCGCTGGGGGCTCCGCCTGCTGGTCGTGAAGCGAGGGCCGGGCGGGGCCACCGTCTACACCGAAGAGGGGGGCCACCACGAGCCTGCCATCCTCGATTACGGGGTCGCGGACACCACCGGCGCCGGCGACTGCCTGGCCGGGGTCATGCTTGCGTACTGGCTCGAGCTTGGTGGTGACCCGGAGCGGCTGCCCGAAGCGTTGCGCTGGGGCGTGGCGGCGGCGACGATCGGAATCTCGCAGGTCGGCGTGGCGGCGATCGCACGCGCCACCCGCGCCGACGTCGAATGCCTCGCGCGCCGCTGATCGGGCTCAGATGGACGGCGGGGAGATGCGCTGCCAGGGACGGGGACCGTCGAGGGGGCGGTAGTTGACCCCGAGGCCGTCCAGCCGCGGAAGATGCGCGGTGGCCAGGCGCTGCTGGAAATCCCCGAACTCGCCTCCTGCCGGGGACCACGCCACCTCCGCCAGCGCGCAGGCACGCGGGAAGGCGAGGTACTCGGCGTCCCGTGGCGACGGGATGCGCTCGGTCCAGAGCTGGAACTGAGTCCCCAGCACGGCCTGCTGGATCCGAGGCGGGATTCCCTGCTGCGGGTCGAACGCGTAGACCTGCTCCAGCGGGGTGGTTCCGAGGTGGTGAGCGCCCGGCTCACCGGGGTCGGTCGAAGGCGCGAGGTTGAGGTAGGTGGAGTGCTGAGGCGCCATCACGACCTCCTGGCCCAACTCGGCGGCGCGGCTCCCGAACCGCGCCTGACGCCAGGCCATGACCAGGGCGCCCGTGACGGGACCCGCGTCCACGATCTCGTCCCACCCCACGAGGCGGCGGCCGCGGCGCTCCAGGTGGTCCCGGATCCGCCCCGTGAACCACCGCTGGTAGTCCTCGAGGCGGTCCACGTCCTGACTTCGCATCGCGTCCGCCGCCTGCTCGCTCTCCGCCCACTCGATGGTCGGGCACTCGTCTCCACCGATGTGGATGTCGGGGCTGGGGAAGACCTCCAGCACCTCGTCCAGGATTTCGGTGCAGAACCGAATCGCACCTTCGCCCAGGTTGAGCACCCTGGCCATCACCCCCCAACGCGTGCCGACGGCGGGCGGCTCCTGCGGCCGGTTGCCAAGCTCCGGATAGGCCGCGATCGCGGCTTGCATATGGCCCGGCATCTCGATCTCGGGCGCCACCCGCACCGAGCGGGCGGCGGCGTACGCGACCAGCTCGCGCAGGTCGTCCCGGGTGTAGAAGCCGCCGTGCGGATGGCCGTCGCCGTCGGTTTCGGCGCGCCAGGATGCCACCTCCTGCAGCCTCGGGTAGCGCCGGCTCTCGAAGCGCCAGCCTTGGTCGTCGGTGAGGTGGAGATGGAAGACATTCAGCTTGTGCAGGGCGAGCAGGTCCACCCACCGGAAGAGGAAGTCTTTGGGCATGAAGTGACGGGCCACGTCGAGCATTCCGCCTCGCCAGCCGAAGCGCGGCGAGTCCTCCACCTCCACCGCCGGCACCTCCCAGCGGGTCTCCGCCGGCGCCGCCCGTCGATAGACGGCCGGTGGCAGCAGCTGCCGGAGGGTCTGAATGCCGTAGAAGACGCCCGCCCGATCGCCGCCAGCGATGCGAACTCCCCCGGCGTCCGCGAGCAGACGGTAACCCTCGGCCGGCAGCGTGGGGTCGAGGGTGAGCTCGATCCCGGAGGCATCGCCGGCGGGCAGGGGCAGGCCGGTGGGGCCCAGCTCGCGGCGCAGAAGCGCGACCAGGTCTTCGGGACCTCGCACTCCGGTGCCGGCATCGAGGAGGAAGCCTCCGCCGCGGCGGATGAGGGATTGGGGTCTGGGTACGAGCACGCACCTACCTCCGGTGGTGGCGACGGCCTCTGGCTCAGCCGATCATGCCACCTGGGTGTGTCTCGCCGGTGGTTCGCGGCGGGAGGCGCTGCCCTACGTGGTGTAGGCTCCCTGGTCTACGTCATGGTCGTACCCGCGCTGTTGACATCCTTACCGAGCCTGGGCGCGCAGCCCTCGGGCCGTCTGCCATTACGCCGTCGTCCCGTGACGGCCACCGGATGCCGGCACGGGTCGGGCCGGGAGCGGTGACCGGCAGCCCGAGCGTGGGCCCGGCCACCGAGGCCGAGGCCCCGGCACTGGCGCGGCGGCTGGGGTCGCTCGGGTCTTCCGCGGTGCGGGACCTGCTGGCGATCACGGGCCGCGGCGATGTCGTCTCCCTGGCGGGCGGTCTTCCCGACCGATCGGCGATGCCCCATGACTGGCTGGCCGCCTGCCTCGACGACGCACTCGCCGAGCCGGGAGTTCTGCAGTACTCGACCACGGAGGGAGATCCCGAGCTGCGCTCCATCGTGGCCGGCTGGGAGCAGGGGTGGCTGGGCAGGCCGGTGCCGGCCGACCAGGTCCTCATCACCACCGGCTCACAGCAGGCGCTGAGCCTGCTCTCCCAGGCGCTGATCGACGCCGGCGACCAGGTGGTGGTGGAGGATCCCGCGTACGTCGGCGCGCTGGGAGCGTTCCAGCTCTCGGAGGCGGAGTTGGTCGCCATCCCCCAGGACGGTCTGGGCATGCGGGTGGACGTGCTCGAACAGCGGCTGCGGGCCGGGCTGCGGCCGAAGCTGGCCTACGTCACCCCGACCTTCCACAACCCGGCCGGCAGCACCCTGCCGGAAGCGCGGCGCAGGCGTCTGGCCGAGCTGGCCGACGCGTACGGGTTCTGGGTGGTCGAGGACGACGCCTACCGCAGGCTCTGGTTCGATGCCCCACCGCCGGCTCCGGTGGCCGCCTTCAGCAACCGGGTGGCGCGGATGGGAACCTTCTCCAAGATCCTGTCTCCGGGGCTCCGGGTGGGCTGGGTCACCGCCCCGCCGGCCCTCCGGCGAGCGCTGATACGGGTCAAACAGTCGACCGACCTGCACACCCCGACCCTGGGGCAGATCGCGCTGCGCAACGCCGCCCGGGACCAGGAACGCCTGGAGCGGCACCTGACCGGGGTGCGCAGCCTCTACCGGCAGCGTATGCGGCACATGCTGGGGCAGCTCGAGCGGACCTTCGGCGAGCGAGTCGCGGTGGTGCCGCCGGGCGGTGGCATGTTCTGCTGGGTTCGGTTTACCGACGGCACCCGGACGGCGCAGCTGCTGCGCCACGCGGTCGAGGAGGGCGTGGCATTCGTCCCCGGCGAGGCCTTCTCGGTCACCGGCAGCCACGACCATGAGGCGCGCCTCTGCTTCGCCAGTGTCCCCGAGGAGCAGCTCGACCTGGGACTGGCCCGGCTGGCGACCGCCCACGCGCGGGCCGCGGCCGCCTGAGCGGCGGTGCACCCGGAGCCGGGCGGTGCACCCGGAGCCGGCCGGCCTTCCCGACTGCTTGGCCGGGCGAGCACTCGGGTGACCACGGTGGCCGCGGCGCCCCGGCGCCAGCTCGACCGAACCGCCCTTGGACTGCTCGGAGCCGGCCATCTGAGCGCCGATTTCTGCCCGGGCGCGTTGCCCGCCATGCTGCCGTTCCTGGTCGCCGGACGGCACCTCTCCTACGTGCTGGCGGGGGAGCCGCACTCGTCCCGCTGACCGCGCTCTTCACAGTCAGCCGGCAGCCGCTCTTGGCTCTGGTCCTGGCGATCCCGCTCGCGGTCAGCGCTCTATCTGCCGTCGACCCCGATGGTGGTCATGGACCAGCAGTACCTGCCCCGCCATGTGGGTACTGCTGCCGGCGTCACCCTGGGACTGGCGGTCTCGGTAGGCGGGATGATGACCCCGGTCGTCGGCGCCGCCGCCGAGGCGATCGGCCTGCGGGCGGCGCTGCTGCTGCCGGCCGGATTGCCGCTGCTCGCCGCCGGAATCACCCTCACGTTGCCCCCCGAAGCTCTGCCGGAGCCGCGAGTTCGTCGCGTCCCAGGTTGAACTCAGCGTGCAGGGTGGCTAGAATACGGCGGAACCCCGCCTGAGCATCCTCCTCGGGCCTGGCCCAACATAGTGAGGTACGCGACATGGAAGGCTACTGCATGAAGTGCAAGACCAAGCGCGAGATAAAGAACGCGGAGCACATCACGATGAAGAACGGCAAGCCCGCGACGCAGGGCGTCTGCCCCGTGTGCGGGACCAAGATCTTCAAGATCGGAAAAGCGGCCTAGCCACCCTCCCCGCTGGACGGCGCCGCTGGTGCGCCCCCAGGACCCCCGCGGAACGGAGCTGCCTGAGTTTCGCGGGGCAGGGGCGGCCGTCCGTCCAGGTGCCTGGCTCACGTGTTGGAGCCAGACTCCTCCAACTCGGGTTCGATCGCCCGCAGCAAGATCTCCGTCGCCGAAACGGCCTGATCCACGCCCAGCTGCTTGAAGATCTGCACGTTGGCCGGGTTGTTCACGCGCGCAATCGTGAGCCGCACGTTGAACGCCTGCTTGGCGAGTTGCAGCGCGACCAGGTTGTCCTCGTCGTCGCCGGTCACCGCCAGCACCGCGTCGGCGCGCTCGACGCCGGTGGTCTGAAGGAGCGCCATCTCGTCCCCGTCTCCACGCACCACGATGCTCCCGAGCTGGCTTTCCAGCCAATCGGCGCGCGCCGAGTCCTTCTCGACCAGAGTCACCTCATCGCCCCGCTCCGCGAGGTCGCGGGAGAGGAAGTAGCCCACCTTGCCGCCGCCGATCACGATCACGTACACGGCTCAGTCCTCCTCGTCGCCGAGCATGCTCTTGACGACCTGTACGCCGAGGATGGTGGGACAGAACACCTGCAGCCCGATCTTCCGATACGCCTGCTCGCGGATCGGGTCGGCGATCCGGCAGACCACCGTGGGGACGCTGAACACGACCTTGGCGATTTGCGCCGACATGATGTTGCGGTTGTCGCCCTCGGTGAGCGCGGCGAACCACTGGCTGTCCTCGACCCCGGCCCGGCGCAGCACGTCGGTGTCGGTGCCGTCCCCGACCATCAGCCGGCCCGCGAAGTCCGGTGGTATAACGCCGCGGTTCTGCGCCGTCACAAAGGCGTTGGGGTTGCGGTCGACCAGCGTCACGTCATGCTTTTCGGCGGCCAGCTGTGCCGCCAGCCGCGACCCGATCCGGCCGCATCCCACAATGACGACTTTCACACCGCGCATTGTGGCACCGCGGCACCCGGGCGACGGCTTCGCTCTCGGGAGAGGGGGTCGACTCCGGCGCTGGTACGATGGCCGTCGGCGTGCGCTATCCGTTCTTCTTCATGGGCCTGCTCAGCCTGCTCTTGGGCCTGATGTTCATCGTCTGGTTCCTCGTATTCAAGCCTGACGGTGCCGTGTCCGGCGGCATCGAGTTCGCGATGGCGGTCGTCATGATCGCGTTCGGGTCCTATGTGATCTGGCGCAGGATCACCGGGAAAGACGCCCAGCCGTGAGCGACCAGCGCAACAAGGTCGTACGCATCCTGGTCGCGGCCGGCGGTCAGAAGGTGGACGAGGCCGCCATGATGCTGGCCTGCCGGATGGCCTCGCGCCATCGGGCGGTCGAGGAGTCGGGCCCCTCCGAGGTCTACGCGGTGCACGTCATCGAGGTGAACCGCTCCCTCCCGCTCTCGGCGCCGGTGACGACCGACGTCTCACATGGCGAGGAGGTTCTCGACAACCTGGAGCAGCTGGCGGCCGAGTTCGAGATCAAGGTGCAGGCAGAGTTGGTGCAGGCCCGCGACACCGGCCCCGCGATCCTCGGCGAGGCAGAGGAATGGGGCGCCTCTACGATCGTGATGGGCCTGCCCTATAAGCGCCGCTTCGGCGAGTTCAATCTCGGGAAGACGGTGCCGTACGTGCTGAAGAACGCCTCGTGCCGCGTCATCCTGCTGCGCGAGAAGCTGGAGGGCGCGTGACCACCTCGCTGGTCCACCTGGTCGAGACGGGCGGCCTGATCGCGATCTTCATCGCCATGGTCCTGGAGAGCTGCGGGATCCCCCTCGCCATCGAGGTGGTCGCCCCGCTGGGAGGCGCGCTGGCGGCGGCCGGCAAGTTCTCGCTTATCGAGGTCATCGTCGCCGTCGTGGCCGGCAACCTGGTCGGCTCCTTCATCGCCTATGGTCTTGCCCTCCGTTACGGGCGCCGGCTGGTCCTCGGCCCCGGCCGCTACATCGGCCTCTCTGAAGGTCATCTGGAGCTCGCCGACCGGTTCTTCGATCGGTTCGGCGCCTGGGCGGTGCTGATCGGCCGGGTGCTGCCGGTGATCTGCGGCTACATCTCGTACCCGGCCGGCCTCGCCCGCATGCGGCCGCTCTGGTTCGGCATCACGACCCTGGTCGGCGCCACGGTGTGGGCCACCGTCCTCGCCACCCTCGGCTACAAGCTGGGCGAACACTGGCAGCAGCTGGCGAACGCCCTGGGCCGGCTCACCGTGCCCTTCCTCCTGGTGCTGGTCGCCCTGGTCGTGGTCGCCTACGTGCTGGGACGGCGGTGGGTGCACCGCCAGACCGCGGTGCCGGCGGCGTCCGCGGGCGACAAGGATTAGCCGTTCCGGCCGCAGAAGCCCAAGGCCGCCTCGCGTGGAAGTCGACGCCTATGTTTCACGTGAAACATCTGTTCGGGTCGGACCGTTCAGTCCGGGAAGTGGTGTTCCCAGAGCGCCCGCGCCAGAGGATGGCGCACCCAGCCGAAGATCCGTCGCCCCGGGAAGTACTGATCCCATAGCGTCAGCGTCAGCGGGTGGCCCGCCCAGAAGAAGATCCTTCGCCAGGGTTCCAGCAGCCGGTCCATCTCCATGCCCTGCACGAGGAGGAGGGCCATCCCGTCGAGCAGCACCTCACGCTCCTGGCGGGCGCGGGACTCGAGCACCCGCGCCTTTCGCCGCACGCGGCGGGCGAGCGGCCAAACCCGTGCCGCGCAAATCGCCACCATCAGCAGCGAGAGGACCAGCGCGGCCTGGCCGCAGAACGCGGCCAGGCCGATTGCCCCACCCGATGCCGGGTCAGGCATCGCTCCCGTCAGCGGAGTCGGCAGCGACCGGTGCCTCCAGCTCTTCCAGCGGCAGCCCGACCCGCGCCAGCGCGGTGACGGCGTCCCCCTCCGGCACGCGCATGACGATCACGCCTTGGGTCTGGCGCCCGATCCGCGAGATCGAACCCACCGTCGTGCGGAGCACCATCCCCTGCTGGGTGATGAGAAGGATCTCCTCCTCAGGGTCGTCGACCACCCGCACCGCGGCCACGCCGCCGACCCGGCTGGTGACCTTCAGCGTGAACACGCCCTGCCCGCCCCGGTGGTGGAGTGGGTACTCACTGAGCGGCGTCCGCTTGCCGTAGCCGCGCTCGCTGACTACCAGCAGGTCTCCCCCTTCCTCGACCACCGACATGCCGGCCAGCCCGTCGCCGTTGATGAAACGCACGCCGATCACACCCTGGGTGTCCCGGCCCGTGGCGCGGACCTCCTGCTCCTTGAATCGCACCGCCTTCCCCTGGCGGGTGGCCAGGATCAGCTCGTCCTCACCCGAGGTGGGCGTCACCCAGAGGAGCTCGTCGCCTCGCTGCAAGTTGATCGCGATCAACCCGTTGCGGCGCACGTTGGCGTACTCCGACATCCGGGTCTTCTTGATGGCGCCGCGCCGGGTCGCCATCATCATGTACCGCGCGCTCGGATCATCGGCCTCCGGCCGCACGAACACCGCTGTGATGTGCTCGGAGGCGTCGATCTCGATCAGGTTGTTGATGGGTACGCCCCTCGAGGAGCGGTCGCGCTCTGGGATCTCGTGCACGCGCAGCTGGAACACACGGCCCGACTGCGTGAAGAAGAGCATCGAGGCGTGCGTGTGGGTGGCGCGCAGGTGCTCCGCGTAGTCCTCCTCCCGCGTCCCCGACGGCGCCTCGGCACCGGCGGTGGGCCGTGCTCCCTTGACGCCCACGCCGCCACGCTGCTGGGCCCGAAAGCTCCGCGACACCTGCCGCTTCACGTAGCCCCGGTGGGTCAGGGTGACCACGACCTCTTCCTTGGGGATCAGATCCTCGGCGGTGAGGTCGGTCGGGTCCTGGTCGGAGATCTCCGTCCGCCGCTCGTCGCCGTAGCGTCGCGCGGTCTGCGTCATGTCCTCCGAGATCAGGTTCAGCACCATGCGGTCGGAGGCCAGCACCGACTCCAGGTAGGCGATCAGCTTGATCACCTGCTCGTACTCCTCGTCGATCTTGCCGCGCTCCAGCCGAGTCAGGCGGGAGAGGGTGAGGGCGAGGATGGCACGCGACTGCCGCTCGGAGAGCCCGAACTTCGACTGGAGCTGAGTGTCGGCGTCGTCGGGGTCGCTGGCGGCGCGGATGGTCGCGATCACCTCGTCCAGGTGGTCGAGCGCGATCTTGAGCCCTTCCAGCACGTGAGCGCGATCCTGGGCCCGGGCGAGGTCGAATCGCGTCCGCCGCAAGATCACCTCGCGGCGATGGTCGATGAAATGCAGCAGCAGCTCCTTGACAGAGAGGATCTGCGGCTTCCAGTCCACGATGGCGAGGGAGGTGACGCCAAACGTCTGCTGCAGCGCGGTGTGCTTGTAAAGGTTGTTGAGGACGGTGAACGGCCGCGCCTCGCGCCGCAGCTCGATCACGATGCGCATTCCGTGGCGGTCCGACTCGTCCCGGAGGTCGGCGATCCCCTCCAGCTTGCGGTCCGCGACCAACTCCGCGATCTTGGCCACCAGGTTGGCCTTGTTGACGGCGTAGGGGAGCTCGTCGATGATGATCCGCTCGCGCCCGTTGGGTGCCTCCTCGAAGGTGTGCCGCGCACGGACCACGATGCGGCCGTGGCCGGTGGCGTAGGCCTGCCGGATGCCGGCCCGTCCCATGATCATGCCGCCGGTCGGGAAGTCGGGCCCGGGCAGCAGCCGCATCAGCTCGTCCACCGTCGCCTCGGGGTGCTCGATCAAGTGATGGACAGCCGCCGCCACCTCGCGCAGGTTGTGCGGAGGGATGTTGGTGGTCATGCCGACCGCGATGCCGGTCGCCCCGTTGACCAGCAGGTTGGGAATCCGCGCAGGCAGGATCACGGGCTGCTGCTCGGTCCCGTCGTAGTTCTCGACGAAGGGCACCGTGTCCTTCTCGATGTCGGCCAGCATCTCGCCGGCCACCGCGGCCAGCCGGGCCTCGGTGTATCGCATCGCCGCCGGCGGGTCACCGTCGATGGAGCCGAAGTTCCCCTGGCCGTCGATCAGGGGGTATCGCATCGCCCACTCCTGGCCCATGCGGACCAGGGCGTCGTAGATCGCCGAGTCGCCGTGCGGGTGGTACAGCTTCATCACGTCGCCGACGAAGGCGGCGCACTTGCGGTGGCGGGACGCGGCGGTCGCGCCCGCCTGCTGCATCGCGTAGAGGATGCGGCGCTGGACCGGCTTCAGCCCGTCCCGGACGTCGGGCAGCGCCCGCGCCACGATGACGGACATCGCATAGTCCATGTAGGACGTCTGCATCTCCTCGACGAGGCTCTTCCCGAGCACGGTCCCGGCGTCGCCTCCGGTCGGAGTCTGATCGTCAGTCATCGGTGTACCTCTTCAGGACCACCACCGCGTTCTGGCCGCCAAATCCGAAGCCATTCGAGATGGCAACGTTGATGTCGAGCTTGCGGGGCTCGTTTGGCGTGTAGTCGAGGTCGCAGTCGGGATCCGGGGTGGTGTAATTGATGGTGGGGTGGACGATGCCGTCGCGCATGCAGAGCAGCGTGGCGATGGCCTCGACGGCGCCGGCGGCGCCGAGCAGGTGACCGATCATCGACTTGGTGCTGGAAATGGCGACGCGGTGCGCGTCCGCCTCACCCAGCGCGAGCTTGAGCGCCTGGGTCTCGGCCTTGTCATTGAGGCCGGTCGAGGTGCCGTGCGCGTTGACGTAGTCGATGTCGGCGGGAATCACGCCGGCGTCCCGCAGCGCCAGCTCGATCGCTTTCGCCGGAGCCCGCCCGGTGGGATCGGGCGCCACCTGGTGAAAGGCATCGTTGGTGTTGGCGACGCCGGCCACCTCGCCCCAGATGCGGGCGCCTCGGGTCCGGGCATGCTCCAGCTCCTCCAGCACCAGCGTACCCGCCCCCTCGCCGGCCACGAAGCCGTCGCGGTCCTTGTCGAAGGGACGCGACGCACGCTCAGGATCGTCGTTGCGCGTGGACAGCGCCTTGATGGTGTTGAACGAATGCACGCCCACCTCGCACAACGAGGCTTCGGTTCCGGCCGCCAGCATGACGTCGGCGTCACCACGCTGGACAGCACGCAGCGCGCAGCCGATGGCGTGCGTGGAGGCGGCGCAGGCGATCGTGTTGGTCGAGTTCTGCCCGTGCAGCCCGTAGGTCATCGCCACCGTGGCGGCGGCGATGTTGGGGATCACCATGGTCGCGTAGAGGGGGTGCATGCGGCCCCCGTTCAAGAAGCTGGCCGCTTCGGTCGTCATCATGTCGAAGCCGCCGATCCCGGTCCCCATCTCGACCCCGACGCGGAAGCGATCCTCGTCCTCCAGGTTGAGGCCCGCGTCCTGCAGCGCCATGCCGGCGGTGATCACCGCCAGCTGGGCGAAGCGGGCCGTGCGCTGGGTCACCTTCCGGTCCAGGTAATCGCTGGCCTCGAAGTCCTTCAGCTCGCAGGCGAACTTGGTGGTCAGTCGCGAGTTGTCGAAGAGTGTGATGGGGGCGGCGCCGCTCCTGCCCTCGAGCAGGCCACTCCAGAACTCGTCGACGTTGTTGCCGATCGGCGTCAACACCCCGACGCCGGTGACCACCACGCGACGACATTCCGGCGACAGCTGCGTACTCATGGCGTGAGCGCCTCCCGAATCTTGTCCTTGAGTCCGGCCCGGGTGGCGTCGCAGGCGACCTTGATCCCGCTGCGGATGGCGCGCGCGTCGGACCGGCCGTGGGCGACGACGGCGGTGCCGTCGATTCCGAGCAGAGGGGCGCCGCCGTACTCGCGCCAGTCGATGGTGCCGCGGATGCGGCCGATGGCGGGTCGGATCAACAGCCCGCCCAGCTGGCCGCGCCTGGTTCGCGGGATCTCCTCACGCAGCGTGGAGAGCAGCATGTCCACCGCCGCCTCCGCGGCCTTGACCATCAGGTTGCCCGCGAACCCGTCGGCGACCACCACGTCGGCCCGCCCCTGCAGCACATCCTTGGGCTCCAGGTTGCCGACGAACTCGAACCCCTGCGCCCCGTCCTGCTGCAGCCGCTCGTGCACCTCGCGCACGAGCTGATTGCCCTTCGAGGGCTCCTCGCCGTTCGCGAGCAGACCCACGCGCGGGGGCCGGCGGCCCATCACCTGGGCTGCGAAGGTGGCGCCCATGGCGGCGAACTGGAGCAGGTATTCCGGCCTGCAGTCGACGTTGGCGCCGACGTCGACCAAGTAAGAGGGCCCGTTGGGGCCCGGCAGCACCGTGCCCAGTGCCGGCCGCTCCACCCCCGGAAGGCGACCCTGGATGAACAACGCCGCCGCCAGCACGCCGCCCGAGTTGCCGGCGGACACCCAGCCGTCAACCCGCCCTTCCTTGCAGAGCCGGGCACACACGCTCATCGAGCTGTCCGGCTTCGAGCGCACGGCACGGGCCGGGTGATCGTCCATCTCCACCACCTCGGTGGCGGGGTGCAGATGCAACTTCTCATACGGCTCGAGGAGCGCCTGGACCCGGGCCGGCTGACCGACCACGGTGACGTCGATGCCAAGCTCGTCGGCGGCCAGCGCGGCGCCCTTCACGATCTCTTCGGGGGCGTGGTCGCCGCCCATCCCGTCGACCGCGATCCGCATCAGATGTCGAGGTTGGTGACGGTCTTGGCGTGCGCCTGGATGAACTTCTTGCGCGGCTCCACCTCGGAGCCCATCAGCCGCTCGAACACATCGTTCACCGCCGCGGCGTCTTCCACCTCGACCTTGAGCAGGGTCCGCGTGCCGGGGTTCATGGTCGTCTCCCAGAGCTGGTCCGGGTTCATCTCCCCCAGGCCCTTGAACCGGTTGACCTCCACGTTCTTCCCCAGCGCCTTGACCTCGCGGTCGCGCTCTTCTTCCGAATAGACCCACTTGGTGGTCTTGCCCTTGGTGACCTTGAACAGCGGCGGCTGCGACATGTAGATGTGGCCGTTGTCGATCAAGTCGGGAAAGTAGCGGTAGAAGAAGGTCAGCAGGAGCGTCCGGATGTGACTGCCGTCGACGTCGGCGTCGGTCATGGTGATGATGCGGTGGTACCTCAGCTTCGGGTATTCGAAGCGGTCGCCGACCCCGGTGCCCAGCGCCGTGATCAGGTTGCGGATCTCCTCCGAGGTGAGCACCCGGTCAAGCCGCGCCTTTTCGACGTTCAGGATCTTCCCCCGGAGCGGAAGGATGGCCTGCGTCCGCCGGTCGCGCCCGCTCTTGGCGGTGCCGCCGGCGGAGTCACCCTCCACGATGAACAGCTCACAGCGCTCCGGGTCGCGTTCCGAGCAGTCCGCCAGCTTGCCGGGCAGCGTCGAGGACTCGAGCAGCGACTTGCGCTGCACCAGATCGCGTGCCTTGCGGGCGGCCTCCCGGGCGCGGGCGGCGGTCAGTGACTTCTCGATGATGCGCCGGGCTTCCTGAGGGTTCTCCTCCAGGTACTGGAGCAGCCCCTCCGTCACCACCGCCGTGACCTGGCCCTGGACCTCGGCGTTGCCGAGCTTGGTCTTGGTCTGGCCCTCGAACTGAGGCTCCAGCAGCTTCACGCTGATCACCGCGCAGAGACCCTCCCGGACGTCGTCTCCCGAGAGATTGGGATCCTGATCCTTGAGCAGCGAGGCCTTGCGGGCGTAGCGGTTGAGGGCCGATGTGAGCGCGGTGCGGAAGCCTGTCAGATGGCTGCCGCCCTCCACGGTGTGAATGTTGTTGGCGAATGCCAGCACCGTCTCCGAGAAGCTCGAGTTGTACTGGATCGCGACCTCGATCGAGGTCGAGTCCACCTCCCGGTCGACGTAGAAGGGAACCTGGTTGACGACTCCCTTCTCCCGGTTCAGGTGACGGACGAAGGCCAGGATCCCGCCCTCGAAGTAGAACGTGTAGGTCGTGTCTGCCGTCTCCTGGGCGAAGATCAACGTCAACCCCTTGTTGAGGAACGCCATCTCGCGCAGGCGGTTGAGGATGATGCCAGGGTCGAACGAGATGTCGTCGAACACCTCGGCGTCGGGCCAGAAGCGGATCAGGGTGCCACGCCGGCGGGTCTTGCCCACCACCTCGACGTCGCCCCGCGGCACGCCACGCCGGTAGCGCTGGACGAACTCCTTCCCCTGCCGGTACACCGTCGCCTCCAGGTGGTCGCTGAGGGCGTTGACGACCGACACGCCGACGCCGTGCAGGCCGCCCGAGACCTTATACCCGCCGCCTCCGAACTTGCCTCCCGCGTGGAGCACGGTGAGGACCACTTCGAGGGCGGACCGCCCCTCCTGGGCCTGAATGCCGGTGGGGATGCCGCGACCGTTGTCGTCCACCGAGATCGACCCGTCCGCGTGCAGGGTGACCAGGATCCGGTCCGCCTCGCCCGCCAGGGCCTCGTCGACCGAGTTGTCGACGACCTCCCAGACCAGGTGGTGCAGGCCACGGTGGTCGGTCGAACCGATGAACATGCCGGGTCGACGGCGGACGGGCTCGAGGCCCTCCAGGACCTGGATCTGGTCGGCGTCGTAGGCCACGTCGGCACCCAGAGCTCGGGCCTGAGGCCGGCCGCCCGTGCGCCGACCGGCGATGAAGTCACTCATGTCGGATCACAACCTCCCAGAAGCTGGGACGAGTACTGGGACGCCTGGGATAGGGATGTCGATGTATTGAATTGTACCGGAACCGAACTACTGCTTTTGATCGCGCGCGCACGCGCGCGCGAGGACTCGGCCGCTTCTCGTCTGCCCAAACTCCAGGCCGGGAGGTCCCCCCCGGCCGATGTTTCACGTGAAACGTTGGGCGGTTCCGCCTCAGACCGCCGCCGGCTCCGGCTCGGGCGTCGGGCGCCAGCGCAGTACCGGGTGACGCGCCGCCTCCACCTCGTCCATCCGCCCTACGGGCAAGGTACGGGGCTCCGCGTGGAGCGCTGCGGGGTTGTCTCTGGCTTCTTCGACGATCTCCCGCAGCGCGCCGGCAAACCCGTCGAGCGTGTCCCTGCTCTCGGTCTCGGTGGGCTCGATCATGAGC
The DNA here is from genome assembly GCA_963808785.1 of Candidatus Dormiibacterota bacterium. Taxonomy (GTDB): domain Bacteria; phylum Chloroflexota; class Dormibacteria; order Dormibacterales; family Dormibacteraceae; genus CAVTSA01. Next base: position 412,940 of record CAWEGH010000001.1, read on the forward strand.
GCCTCCGGGACCACCAGCGGGAAGTAGGTGGTGGGCGAGTGGTAGCCGCGGTCGAGCAGGCCTTTGGCCACGTCCATCGCCCGTATCCCGAGTGGGGCAAGGTTGGAGGCGGAGGCAACGAACTCGTGCATGCACGGGCGCGCGTACGGCACGTTGAGGAGTTCTTCGACCTGGGACTGAAGGTAATTGGCCCCCAGCACCGCGTCCTTCGACGCCTGGGTGAGCCCGTCCCCACCCATGGCCAGGATGTAGGTGTAGGCGCGGACGAGCATCCCGAAGTTGCCGTAGAAGCTTCGCACCCGACCGATCGAGAGCGGCCGGTCGTGGTCAAGCAGGAAGCGACCGCCTTGCTTCGCCACCAGCGGCCGCGGGAGGAACGGCTCCAGGTCTGCCTTGACGCCCACGGGACCCGCACCGGGACCGCCACCGCCATGCGGAGTGGTGAAGGTCTTGTGGAGGTTCATGTGGACGGCGTCGAACCCCATGTCCCCGGGCCGGCAGATCCCCATGAACGCGTTCAGGTTCGCTCCGTCGTAGTAGAGCTTCCCGCCCACCTGATGGACCATGGCCGCGACGCGCAGGATGTCGCGCTCGAAGAGTCCCAGCGTGTTGGGATTCGTCAACATGAGCGCCGCCACCCGCGGCGACAGTTTCGCCCCCAGGTCCTCGATGTCGACTCGACCTTCGCGGTTGGACTTCACCTCCACCACTTGGAACCCGGCCAGGGCCGCGCTCGCGGGGTTGGTGCCGTGCGCGGAGTCGGGCACGATGACTTGATCGCGCTCTTCCCCGCGCTGGCGATGGAAGGCCTGGATCATCCGCAGGGCGGTCCACTCACCGTGCGCGCCCGCCGCCGGCTGCAGCGTCACGCGATCGACTCCAGCGATCGTCTTCAGGGCCTGCTCCAACCGCCACAGGAGCTCCAGCGCCCCCTGAGCCGTGTCCTCCGGCTGGTAAGGGTGGAGCGCCGCGAACCCTGGCATCGCGACCACCTGCTCGTTCAGCACCGGGTTGTACTTCATGGTGCAGCTACCGAGTGGATAGAACTGCTCCGAAATCGAGAAGTTGAGCGAGGCGAGGCGGCCGTAGTGCCTCATGATCTCCGGTTCGGAGAGGCGTGGCAGACTCGGTGCCTGCCGGCGTCGTAGGTTCCGTGGCAGCGGCGCTCCCGCGGGAACGCCGCTCTCAGGCAGGCGCGGAGCCGGAAGATCCGCATGGCTCATCTCAAAGCTCAGCTTCTCGGTCATCCGGCGAGCACCTCCAGCAGCGTCTCCAGCGCGGTCGGGTCGTTGACCTCGGTGCAGCAGAAGAGCAGCGCGTGGTGCATCTTCTCGTCGCCTGGATACCAACGACCCAGCGGGAACCCGGCCAGGATCCCTCGCTCGGCGCAGCGCTCGAGCACGCGCTCCGCGTCCGGGACACGCACCGCGAACTCACCCCAGAACGGCGTCTCCGGCTCCAGCAGCTCATACCCCGGCAGCCCGGCGATGCGCTGGGCCAGGTAATGGGCTCGCTGATACGTCACCTCCGCGATCTGGCGCAGGCCGTCCGGACCCAGATACGTCAGGTAGACGCTCGCGGCGAGCGCGCACAGCGAGTGATTGGTGCAGATGTTGGAGGTTGCCCGCGCGCGCCGGATATGCTGCTCCCGCGCGGTCAGCGTGAGGACGAATCCGCGCCGCCCCTGGTGATCCTGCGCCTGGCCCACCAGTCGCCCTGGCAAGCGCCGAACCAGGTTCTGCGTGACCGCGATGAAGCCCAGGTGAGGGCCGCCGAAGCTCGCCGGCAGGCCCAGCTGCTGGCCCTCACCGACGGCGACATCGGCACCGTACTCGCCGGGAGGGGCGAGCACGGCCAGCGAAATCGGGTCGACGCAGGCGACGGCAAGTGCGCCCACCTCGTGCGCGCGGTCCACCAACGCGGCCGGGTTGGGGAGGCGGCCCAGGCAGTCGGGATGCTGGAAGAGGACGGCGGCGACGTCGTCGCGCAGGTCGTCAAGCCGCTCGTCCACCGTATAGCCGCGGCCATCCCCGTAGCAGCGCAGTACCTCCACGTATTCGGGGTGCAGGCCGGGCGCCACGACCACGCGGCTGCGGCCGGTGGCGTGTCCGGCCATGATCACCGCCTCCGCGGCGGCGGTCGCACCGTCGTACAGGGAGGCGTTGGAGACGTCGAGCCCGGTCAGTTCGGCGATCAGGGTCTGGTACTCGAAGATCGCCTGCAATGTCCCCTGGCTCGCCTCCGGCTGGTAGGGGGTATAGGCGGTGTAGAACTCGGGCTTCTGCGTCACCGCCTGGACCGCGGCCGGGACGTAGCGGCGGTAGACGCCGGCGCCGCGGAAGGTGAGGCGATCCGGATAGGCACGGTTGCGCTCGGCGAGGCGGGCCAGCTCGCGAACCGTTTCCAGCTCCGAGAGGCCGTCGGGCAGGTCGAGCCGGTCGAGCCGGAGGGCGGAGGGGACGTCGACCAGAAGGTCTTCCACACTTTCCGCCCCCACGGCCGCCAGCATCGCGGCCCGGTCCGGGTCGGCGTGGACCAGGTACGGCATCTACTCCTGCGCCTCGATCTCTGCCCGATATCCCTGCTCGTCCAGCAAGCCGGGGCCGAGGTCGCCGTTCAGCCTGACCTTGATCAGCCAGCCGCGGCCGTAGGGGTCCTCGTTCACCAGCTCCGGACTGTCGGCCACGTTCTCATTCACCTCGAGCACGCTGCCAGCTACCGGCGAGAAGAGATCAGACGCCGACTTGACGGATTCGATGGTGCCAAAACCGTCGCCGCTCTCAAGCAGCTTGCCCTTCGGGGGGAGCTCGACGAAGACCACGTCGCCTAGCTGTTCTTGGGCGTACTCGGTGATGCCGACGGTCGCGATCCCGTCGTCATCGACCGTGACCCACTCGTGGGTCCGGGTGTAGTAGCGGGCCACGTATCTGACTCCTCCTGATGCCGATCACTCACGCGCCGGGATGCTTGGCCGAACCACGGTAGAAGGGGAGACGGGCCACCTCCGCCGGCACCGGCTGGCCCCGCTGGACGATCTTGAGGCGGCCGTCCTCGGGGATCGCAGTCCGCTTCAGGAGCGCCATCCCGATGCCCTCTCCGAGCAGGTACGACCAGGTGCCGCTGGTGACCTCACCGACAGCGGCTTCACCTGCTCCCATCACCTCCTGGCCGTGACGCGGGATGGTACGGCCTTCGCCGCGCACGCCGACCAGTTTGCGGGCAGGGCCGCCCTCCTTGACGTCGGCCAGCACGGCGCGTCCGGGGAAGTCGCCCTTCTGCAGCTTGACCACCCACCCCAGGCCCGCCTCGTAGGGGTTCACGGTGGGGCCCATGTCGTTCCCATGCAGGCGGAGTCCGGCCTCCAGGCGCAAGACGTCGCGAGCAGCCAGACCGGCGGGGCTGACGCCGGCCCGGAGCAGGGCGTCCCACACCTGTTCCACGCGCTCGGCCGGGATGAAGAGTTCGAAGCCGTCCTCGCCCGTATAGCCGCTGCGGGAGATGAGCACGTCGGCAACCCCTGCCACCGTTCCGGTCGTCCAGCCGAAGAAGCCCAACCGGCCGAGGTCGACGCCTTCGCTGGGGAGCAGCGCGGCCGCCTCCGGTCCCTGCAGCGCGAGCAGCGCCAGGTCGCGGCTGCGGTCCTCGATTCGAACGCCATCCGGCGCGTGCTCCTGGAGCCAGGCCTTGTCCGAGTCCAGGTTGGCGGCGTTGACCACAACCCGCCAGGGATTGCCGCGATACACGACCAGATCGTCGAGGATGCCGCCGCGTTCGTTGCACAGCAGGTTGTACTGGGCCTGTCCATCCTGGAGGCGGGAGAGATCGTTCGTCACCAGGCCCTGCAGAAAGTCGCCGGCCCCGCCACCGTGTACCTCGAAGCGTCCCATATGGGAGACGTCGAAGACACCGGCGCGCTGCCGCACGGCCAGCTCTTCGGCTCGGACGCTGGTGTACTGAAGCGGCATCTCCCAGCCGGCGAAGTCGACCAGGCGGCCCCCGGCCTTCACATGCCGCTCATAGAGCGGAGTTCGTTTGAGGTCGCTCACCGGGCCGGCCCGGAGGTCTCGGGCGCCCCGCCGGCGTCCGTATCGCCGCCCCCGGACAGTGTGCTTTGGTCGATCAGCCGCTCCAACTCCTCAGGGCTCACGTCCTCGGCGTCCAGGTACGCCAGCAGATCCTCGTCATGCTGGCGCCGCGCGGCGTCGATCATGCTCGCCACTTCCTCGGTGCGCTCCACGCTCCACTCGAGGCGGTGTGCCAGCTCTTCGACCGTGGCCTGGCGCCCGTGCTCACGCCGAAACAGGAACTCAGCGCGTTCGTACGCTTCGGCGGCCGCGACGACCTCCCGATTCTGCTCGCGGGCGTCGTCCTCGGCGGCCTCCGCGGCCGCCATCTCGCTCGCGATGTGGGAGCGGGCGAAACTTTCGAAGTCGCCCACACCGGAGGTGGCGTAGGCGTCGATCGCCGACAGCAGCCCGATCGTCCCCTCCTGGATCAGGTCCGCGCTGGAGAGCGCTTGCTCCCCCTCGTGCGCTCGCTCTCGGGCTACCGCCACCACCAGGTCCAGGTGCTGCTCCAGCAGCAGCTCGCGGGCGTCGCGGTCACCCTGGGCCACGCGCGCCAGGAGGTCCCGCCGCTCCGCCGGGTCGGGAGCACGCCGCCGGGTCCACGTGGGGGCTCCAGAGGGCCTCCGGAAAGACGCGGATCGATCGTCGGCGCGAGTCATCCGCAGGCATTCTACGTGGCTGGCGGACCGTATACTCCGCGCGTGCCGGAGTTCGCCGCGGCGCTCGAGCCGGCTCCGGTCACGCTCGTCACCTTGGGAGAGGTCCTCGGCTTCCTCCCCCTGCCACTTGTCCTGCTGGCGAATCTCGCCGCGCTCGGAAAGGGGCCTCGAGACCAGCCTGGGTGGTACTGGCCAGTGCTGGCCGCGGTGGGCGCCGGTGTGGTGCTGGTGGGGCTGGCGACGGTTCCGAGCGCCATCGGCTACAGCGTCGGCTACGTGGCCGGGGGTCTCGCCCTGGCGGCCCTCGCACTGCCGCCCGCGCGCCGCCTGGCGGCCCGCATCCTGCCGATCGATCCCGGCAGCCCGCTCGATGCCACCGCGCTCGGCTTCACCCTGGTCGTGGTCTGCAGTCAGCTCGGACTTCAGGCTTCGACCAACGTCCTCGCCACGGTGGCGGCCGGAGCTCCCGAGACACCAACGGACCAGGTGCTGACCGAGCTGCCCTTCCTGCTCGGAGCGTTGCTGGGCGTGGGCCTCGGAACCCGGCGGCGCCCCCGGGCTGTCCTGGACCGACTCGGCATCACGGTCCCGCCGGCCTGGCAGATCCTGCTCGGGATCGCGTGCGCGGGTGCCTTCTACGCGTTCGGGCTCGGGGCTGAGGCGCTGCAGAGATGGCTGACTCCCACGGTTGCTGCACAGGTGGGGTCGGCAACGAGCCGCCTGTATCAGGGGGTCGACACGCCGCTGGGCATTGCGACGATCGCACTGGTACCGGCCATCTGCGAGGAAGCCCTTTTCCGCGGCGCGCTGCAGCCGAGGCTGGGCATGGTCTGGACCGCCATCACCTTTGCGCTCCTGCATACCCAATACGGGCTGTCCATCGACGAGCTGGCGGTCCTGGTCCTCGCCTTCGGGCTCGGGGTGCTGCGACGCATCACGAACACGACGACATCGATACTGTGTCACGCGCTCTATAACGCGATCACTGCCGTGCAGGTGGCGGCGATCTGGGCGGGCCCTGGTCTGGCACTCGAGGGGGTGACGGTGGTCGCCCTGGTGGCGTGGTTCGCGTCGTCGCGTTATCGTTCCCGGCCGACGCCGCTGTGAGGCCGATGTTTCACGTGAAACATGGCTTCGGGGCCGGGTGCCGCCGGGCGATCCGCCGCGACGTCAATTAACAACCCCTGTTGTCGAGAGGCGCTCCACCCCTCATGGTTCCAGGGCATGCAGCGCCTGAACACGTCGGTCGACCCCATCACTGGTAGGCTGGTGCCCGCCGGACGCCTCCCAACCAGCCCTAGATCGTGGGGAGTTTCCACAGATTGGGTACAAGATGTTGACATCTCTGATCACGGTGCGCGAGACGGAACACAAGCCGCGCCGACGGAGGCGCTGTGGTGGGTAGGCCCCACCGTCGCGCCCCGGTGCTTGCCGTGGTCAATCAAAAGGGTGGCGTCGGGAAGACCACGACCGTCATCAACGCTGGTGCGGCCATCGCCGACCGAGGGCACAGCGTGGTTGTGATCGACCTCGATCCGCAGGGCAACGCCACCAGCGGTCTCGGCGTCGACCCCGCACGCGAGCGCGCCGGCGTCTACGAGCTGCTGTTCGGAGAGTCCTCTCTCGACCGGATCCTGGTCGACTCCTCGAACCCCGGACTCCGTGTCGCCCCGTCGCACCGGGGGCTCGCCGGGGCGGAGATCGAGCTCACGGGCCAACGGCGGCGGGAGGAACGGCTGCGGGAAGCACTCTCGTCGCTGCCGGGCGATGTGGGCCTGGTGCTCCTCGATTGCCCGCCGTCGCTGGGGCTGCTTACGCTCAACGCGATCACCGCCGCCGACCTGCTGCTGGTACCGCTCCAGGCCGAGTATTTCGCGCTCGAAGGACTATCCCATCTGCTGGAGACCCAGCAGCTGGTGCGGGCACATCTCAATCCAGGACTCAGATTGTGTGGAATCCTTCTCACGCAGTTTGACTCCAGAACCGCGCTGGCCTGGGAGGTGCTCCAGGAGGTTCGCCGGGCTTACCCGGACCGGCTGTTGCGGACATTGATCCCGCGCAACGTGCGCCTCAGCGAGGCCCCCAGCCACGGACTGCCGGTCACCCGCTACGACCCTTCCTGTCGGGGGGCCGTGGCCTACCGCGAACTGGCTGACGAGCTGCTCGGACGGCTCCAGCTGCGCGCGCCGATGAAGGAGTCGACGTCGTGAGTACCACGTCCACCCGGGCCCGCCTGGGCCGTGGCCTGCAGGCCTTGATCCCGACCGCGCCCGAGGGAGCCGCCGAACAAGAGTCGGGCTTCCCACAGTGGGTGTCGATCGACGAGATTCGGCCCTCGCGCGAGCAGTCACGCCGGCACTTCGCCGCCGAGCCGCTGCGCGAACTGGCCGACTCTATCCGTGCCCACGGGCTGCTCCAGCCGGTGCTCGTCCGACGGGCCCAGGACGGGTTTGAGCTCGTCGCCGGGGAGCGCCGCTGGCGGGCGGCGCAGGCGGCGGGCTTGACTCGGGTGCCGGCCATCGTGCGCGGCTCCGTGGAGGACGAGGAGAGCCGGGTGCTGGGGTTGATCGAGAACCTGCAGCGCGCGGATCTGGACCCCATCGAGGAGGCTCGTGGCATCGAGCGCCTCGTGACCGCCTTCGGGCTTACCCACGAGGAGGTGGCAACGCGGCTGGGGAGGACACGGGTCGCGATCACCAACGCGCTGCGGTTGCTCTCGGGGACGCCTGCCGTCATCTCGGCAACGGCCTCGGCGGCGATCTCGGCCGGCCACGCGCGGGCCCTGATCGGCCTGCCCAGTGCCGACGATCAGGAGTACGGCCTCAAGATCGTGCTCGCCAAGCGTCTTTCCGTCCGCCAGACCGAACGCTGGGTTCGCGACTTCCTGACCGCCAGGGCGGCCCAGCCCCGGCAGCAGCGTGCGGACCCCTTGCGGGAGACCCGGGACCGGCTGCGGGCCCGGTACGGCGACACCGCGCAGATCACCGGGTCGGGGGTCCAAGGACATATCCGGGTGCGTTACGAGACGCCAGAGGAGCTGCAGGTGCTCCTTTCCCGGCTGCTCGACTAAGCTCGCATGCCCCCTCAATGTTTCACGTGAAACATCGGCCGGAACTCGGCCGTCCCGGCAAGCCCCGCTGCCGCCCCACGCAACTCGAACCGTCGGGCCGGCACGCCGGACCGGCTAAGGTCTGTGGGGAGTGAACGTGCGAAGGCTCTTCATCGAGCTGGTCGAAGTGGTGGCTTTGGCGGCGGTGCTCTTTCTCGTCATCCACTTCGCCATCCAGCCGGTGGTTGTCTCCGGCCCCTCGATGTACCCCACGGTGACCAACAACGAGTATCTGGTCGCGCTCAAGTTCCCCTACTACCTACGCAATCCCCAGCGGGGCGACATCGTGATCATGCAGTCGCCCTACAACCCCAACACCGACTTCATCAAGCGCGTGGTCGGCCTCCCCGGCGAGACCATCCTGATCAAGGACGGCACCGTCTACATCAACGGCAAGGTCCTCTGCGAGCCCTACCTGCGGCCCACCGTGGACGGTGATTGGTCCATCAACTCCACCTGGCCGGCCGACGGCGAACCCTACCATCTGAACCCCACGCAGTTCTTCGTCATGGGCGACAACCGCAACGTCTCGGAGGACTCGCGCACCTTCGGGCCGGTGCCGCGGAGCAGCATCGTGGCCGGGGCCTGGCTGCGGGTGTACCCGGTCAGCGCGTTCGGTGGCGTGGATCCTCAGCGGGGATTCGTCTCAGGCGCCGGAACACCCCCGGCGGTCGCCTGCGCTCCCGGAGGCTGACCCGGCACTTGCACCGATCGGCGGGGCAGGCCGGCCGGCCTACCCGCTATGGTCATCCACCGTGCGCACCCGCGCTCTCGTCATCGAGTTGCTCGAGGTGGTGGCGCTGGCCGCGATCCTCTTCCTCGTCATCCACCTTGCGATCGAGCCCGTCACCGTCTCCGGGCCCTCGATGTATCCCACCGTCGCCACCAACAACTACCTGATCGCCCTCCGGTTCCCCTACTACTTCCGCAGCCCGCAGCGCGGTGACGTCGTGATCCTGGAGTCGCCGTACGACTCCAGCACGGACCTCATCAAGCGTGTCATCGGCCTCCCCGGCGAGACCGTCCTGATCCGAAACGGCACCGTCTACATCGACGGAAAAGTGCTCTGCGAGCCCTATCTCCGGCCCGGAGTGGACGGAGACTGGACAGTGAACGCGAACTGGCCGGCCGATGGGGCCCCCTACCAACTGAGCTCCACGCAGTACTTCGTGATGGGCGACAATCGCAACCTCTCCGAGGATTCACGGATCTTCGGACCTGTCTCCCGAAGCAGCATCCTGGCGGAAGCCTGGCTCCGCGTGTATCCGTTCAACGCCTTTGGGGCCGTAGACCCTCAGCGCGGCTATCTCACTCACTCGACCAGTGCCGCCGACGCAGGCTGTTCGAGCGCTCTCGCCGGGTCGCCCTGAGGTAGCTCCGCCGCCAGCGCACGCCGCCGCCGGCACACCCCGGCGCCGGCGCCGTCGCCCACCGGCCGCGGGACGCCTCAGTTCGCGACCGCCGTCCGGAACGGGACCTCGCTCGGGAAGGGCCCGATCACCGCCGCCTGCAAGGGCCCACCCAGCACCTGCCGTGCCACCCGGCGCAGGTCCTCGGCCGTGACCGCGTCCACCAGCGCCACCACCTCGTCGACGGAGAGCGTGCGGTCGGTGAGGAGGACCTGTTGGCAGAGCCAGCTGGCGAGGGCGTTGGTGCCTTCCAGGCCCAGCCGCAGCCGTCCCTTCACGAACTCCCGCGCCTTGACCAGCTCCTCCTCCGGCACCAACTCCTCCGTCATCCGTCGCAGCTCGCTGACGGCGGCGGTCACCGCCTCCTCCGCCTTCGACGGGTCGACGCCCATGTAGACGCCGAAGTAACCGACGTCGCGATGCTTCTGCGTGTACGCGTGGACGTCGTAGGCGAGTCCTCGCTGTTCTCGAATCTCCAGGAACAACCGCGACGACATGCCCTCGCCGAGGACCGTCGTGACCAGGTCCAGCACGTAACGGTCAGGGTCGAGGTAGGAGAGCCCACGCGCGCCCACACACACATGGGCCTGTTCGGTGTCCTTCTGGAGGACGTGAACGTTGGTGGTGGTCAGGGGAGCGGGGCTGCTCTGGTGGTTCGAGGGTGCACCCGCGCCGGGAAGGGACACGTGGCGGCTGATCAGCCGCAGCGTGTTGTCGGCGTCGATCCCGCCGGCGACGCCGGCGACCAGATTGCGCGGTCGGTAGTGCGCCGCCAGGTAGTCGACCAGATCCTCTCGGGTGACCCCGGAGACCGAATCCACGGTCCCGATGATGTCTCGACCCAGCGGGTGGCCCGGCCACATCACCGCCTCGAAAAGGCTGTGGACGTAGTCCTGGGGCTGATCCAGGTACATCTTGAGCTCTTCGAGGATGACTGACCGCTCACGCTCGACATCCAGCGGGGCCAGCTGGGAATCCGACACGATATCGCCGAGCACGTCGATCGCCAGCTCCAGGCGGTCGGCCGGGACGCGGGCCCAGTAGACGGTGACCTCCTTGTCGGTGGACGCGTTCAACACGCCCCCGACCCCTTCGATCGCCTCCGCGATGGCCTTCGAGTTGGGGCGCCGCCGGGTGCCCTTGAACGCAAGGTGCTCGATGAAGTGCGAGATCCCACCGATGCGGTCCTCTTCGAACCGCGACCCGACCCCGAACATAAGTACCACGCTGGCCGACGCGCGGGCCGGGAGTGGAGCGGTGAGGAGGCGGGCCCCCCCGGGCAGTTCGTGCAGCATCTGGCCACCGGCGAGGGTCATAACGGGCGAGTATAGGACGTGCCTCGAGCGCGCCCCCAACCCGGCGGCAGCCACCGCTCCAACAGCCCGGCGGAGGGGTGATCCTTCACCGGAGGAGGCGGGCGGCGCGATCCAGCAATGCCTCCGTAACGTCCGGAGGAAGTCCGTCTTCGACCGACTCGAGCGCCTCCTGGAGGAGTCTGGAGGCCTCTCCGGCGGTGGGTCCGGGATGCGAGCTCAGCGCCTGCCGGGCGCCCCCAATGGCGGCGGCGATGGCGCTCGGCGTCACCGACCCCAGATCGGCGTCTCCCGCCGCGGCTTCGACCAGCCGGATGGCCGTCCGCAGCCGTGCCCGCGCGGTCGCGGCCGGCGAGGACGCGGCCCCTGCTACCGAGGACGGGACACGATGCGCCATGCCGGGGCGGGAGCGGCCGCGGCCGTCACTCTTCCGCGCTGGCCGGTGAGACCACGACGCGACGGTCCGGCTCCTCGCCGATGGAACCGGTCGTCACCCCCGGATCGTCCTGCAAGGCGAGGTGGATGGCACGGCGCTCGAAAGGCTGCATCGCGTCGAGCGTGATCGGGTCGCCGGTCACCTTGACCTGCATCGCCGCGCGTTCCGCGATCTCCCGCACCGTGTTCTCACGCCGCTGGCGGTACTTCTCCACGTCGACCACCACCCGACGCTCGGCAGCCACATGGCGGCTGGCCAGCAGGTTGGTCATGGTCTGCAGCGCGCGCAGCGTTTCGCCGCGCCAGCCGATCAGCATCCCCAGGTCTCGTCCCGAGATGTCGACCTGGATCGACTCGCCGGTTTCATGCGCGCTCACATCGGCCCGAATGCCCATCCGCTCCAGCAGCTGGCGCACCAGGATGCGGACCGTCTCCGCATCGCCGGTGGTCGGCGTGCCGCCGGTGCCGGCCCCCACCGGGGCGGCCGAAGGCGTCCGTGCCGGTGCGGGCCGCGCGACCGGAGGCGGGCCCGCCGCCAGGGGCCGGGGCCGCGGAACCCGGACTGGAGCAGGCTCCTCCGTGCCCTGCGGCTCGAGCAGGATGACCTGAACGCGCGCCTCGTCCGGCGTCTCTTTCAGCACCTTCACGTCCACGTTGCGGCGGCTCTCTCCGAGCACCACCAGCGCGGCGTCGACGGCTTCATCGACCGTCCGTCCCTCTCCCTCTGCGGATCTCATTTCGGTTTCCTTGTGCGTTTCGATGACGAGCGCCTGTTCGCCCCCGCCGGCTGCGAGCGCGCTCTCTGGCCACCGGACTGCGCGGCCACCGAAGGCCGCGCGGCCTCCTTGCCGTTGCTCCCGGGGCTACGGGCCCCACCCCCGCCGTTGCTACGCGCCGTGTTCTTGCTGCCGTTCCCGCCACCCTGGTTCTGATTTCGCCCCGTCGACCCGGATCCGGACCCGGAGACAGTCCCCGCGCCGGCTCCGCTGGTGGCCGGCAGGGGGAGCGCCCGGTCCGCGGAGCTGCGCTTGGCGACGATCTTGTCGCCGCTGGCCGAGGATCGCGGCCCGGGCCCGTAACCCGCCTCCTGGAGCGCCTTTTCGAAGGCTGCGGCCTGTTCTTTGGGCCGGAGGCCGCCCCACCCGTTGACGCGGTACTGCTGGCCGATCGCGATGCAGTTGGAAACGAACCAGTACAGCGCCAGCCCGGCCGGTACCTGCAGCGAGAACACAAGGATCATCGCCGGCATCAGGTACTGCATCGACTTCATCATGGTGGCGGTCGACTGCTCCTGCTCCGACGCCACCGGGTTCTTCGGCTGCTGCATCATCCGCGACTGGATGAACGTCGTCACCGCGGCCAGGATGGGGAGGATCAGGTAAACCGGGATCGGGATGGGCAGTCCGTGGATGAGAGGGAACTCGCTCGGAAACGCGTTCAGGTGCGGGATGAAGAGGAAGTGGTCGTTGGTGACGTGTGAGTTCAACCTCGAGTCGCGGAAGACCCAGTAGAGCGCGCTCAGAATCGGAAGCTGGATCAGGGAGGGGAGGCAGCCCGACATCGAAGAGAGCGGGTTGATGCCGCGCTCCCGGTAGAGCTCCATGGTCGCCTGGTTGAGCTTTTGGGGATCTCCCTTGTACTTCTTCCTCAGCTCGCCCAACTCCGGTGCCAGCGCCCGCTGCTGGAGCATGGTTCGCCGGCCGGCGCGGATTTGGTACTCGTAAAGCGGCGACAGGATCAGCTTGATGATCACGGTGATGACGATGACCGCCAGTCCGTAAGCACCGATCCAGGTGAGGATGGGGATGCCGTAGAAGAACTCGTAAAGGACGGCGAGTCCCCAGGAGATGGGGACGCCGATGACCGCCCACCACAGCTTGTGGAGCGGCAGGAGGAAGTTGAACAGGCCCCCCAGGGGTGCGCTCGAAAGTTCGATGATCAGTGGCTCCTCTGCACGGCACCTCGCGGGCCGCCGCCGTCACGGTACCGGGTCATAGCCGCCCTTAGCGAACGGATGGCAGCGGGCGATACGCTTCACGCCCATCCACGATCCTCTGGCCCAGCCGTACCGTTGAACGGCTTCGTAAGTGTACCGGGAGCACGAGGGCTCATACCGGCATGAATTCCCGAGCAACGGCGAGAGCGTCAGCTGGTAGATGCGGATCAACACCAGCATCACGTGCGTCATGACCCCAGGCGCTCCCAGGCCTTACGAACCTCGGCCGCGATCTGCCCCAGCGGCGCGGTGAGGGCGGCAGGGCGGGCGATCACGACCACGTCATAAGGCGTACCCATCTCGCGGCCACCCAAACCAGCCGGCAACGATACGCGCACCGCCTCGCGCACCCGCCGCTTGGCGCGGTTGCGGGCGACCGCGCCTGAGATCCGGCGGGCCGCCGCGACGCCGACCCGCACTCTCACCCCCGGCGGCCGCAGAGCCGGCCGAGTGTCGGCGGCGGCGAAGGCGAGGATGGTCGCTCCGCGGAAGAGGGGCGGCCGGGCCAGCACGCGCTGGAAGTCACCGCGGCGCAAGAGCCGGGTCCGCTTCTTCAAGGCCGCCTCCGACGTCCGGGGAGGGTCTAAGGAGTCAGCTGGTGACGTCCCTTGCGGCGGCGGTGGCGAAGGATCCGGCGACCTCCGGGGGTCCGCATCTTGATGAGAAAGCCGTGGACGCGCTTGCGGTAGCGCTTCTTCGGTTGATACGTGCGCTTGATGGCTCGAACCTCTCCAGGGGGCGCCGGAGGCGCTCAAAAATGGGGGCACCACAGCCCCGACGGACCCGGCAACTCTACCATGGCCCTGCCGCCGGCGGACCGTCAGCGCGGCGGCCACGGATAGGCGAATCACCCATTGCGACGGCGCCCTCGCTTTGCTAGGCTTTGCACTCCGGAGCGGATCACGAGCACCGCCAGGCAGAGCCCCTGCCCGACACTCCAAGACCTGTTTCGACGTTCCAGCACGCTTTCCCAGCATGCCCCAGGCGTTTTCGTTGTGCCCGTTCCGGGAGTAGTTGTCGGCGACGTACGGAAAGCAGTCGCGTGGCCTGCTTTTTCCACAGCGTCTCACAAGGGGCGGTGTCTTCATGCGGGAGGGGGTCTTGGCCCAGCCCGCCAGCGCCGGCTCGGTGACAACCGGGCAGGGGCGGCGGTCGACGCGTGAAGGCACGAAGTCTCAGACCGGTTCTCCACAAGTTCTCCCGACGGGGTCCCGGTTTTGCCCAGAGAGCCGCTTCCACCGCCCCGGTTTCGCACAAGCCACTGATGTCGCGTGCCCGGATCCGCCCGCGCGCCCGTTGGCGACGGCCTCGACCCATCGCACGCCGACCCGCCGCGGGTTTTCCACAAGCCCCCCGGGATGAAAGGAGATCGCGTGCAGTCAGATCAGCTCTGGACGTCCGTCCAGGAGGAATTGAGCTTTCAGCTTGCCAAGCCCACCTACGACACCTGGGTCCGGCGGACCCGGCTCATCCAGGAGCAGGGGGGCTGCTACCAGATCGGGGTGCCGAGCAAGCTGGCCAAAGCCTGGCTGGAGGACCGATTCAGCGGGCTGATCCGGGAGACGCTGCAGGCGGTCGTCGGAGGCGGGGAGATCGAGGTCGATTTCGTCGTCCTGCCGGGGCACGTCAACGTCACTCCGGGGGAGACCAAGGGAGAGGCGACGACCGCGCATCCGCAGCGGGAGGCCGCTCCCGCTTCCGCTGCCGCTCGCGGCCCAGCCGCCGAGGCCCCCGGCAAAAGCGCGCCTCAGCCGGTCGAATCCTCAGGGCTGAACGAACGCTTCCGGTTCTCCAACTTCGTGGTCGGCAACAACTCGCGCTTCGCTCACGCCGCCGCCAAGGCCGTCGCCGAGGCACCCGGTGACACCTACAACCCGCTCTTCCTCTATGGGGGGGTGGGACTCGGCAAGACCCACCTGATGCAGGCCATCGGGCATGAGGTCATCCAGCGCTTCCCGGGCCGACGGGTGCGCTACCTCACCACGGAGCAGTTCACCAACGACGTCATCGTGGGCATCCAGAAGGCCCGCATGCCGGAGATCCGGAGCCGTTTCCGCACCGTCGACGTGCTCCTCATCGACGACATCCAGTTCCTGACCGGCAAGGACCGCAGCAAGGAGGAGTTCTTCCACACCTTCAACACGCTGCAGGAGCTCAACAAGCAGATCGTCATCTCCTCCGACCGGCCGCCGCGAGAGATCGAGACCCTGGAGGACCGGATGCGCTCCCGGTTCGAACAGGGCCTCCTGGTCGACATCCTCCCTCCCGACTTCGAGACCCGCTACGCGATTCTGAAGTCGAAGCTGGGCGCCCAGCAGGACCGCCTCGGCGAGCCCGTGCTCACGTTCATCGCGCACAAAGTGCAGAAGAACATCCGCGAGCTGGAGGGGGCGCTCACCCGGGTGCTCGCGTTCGCGGCCATCCACCAGCGTGAGGTCGGCCTGGAGGAGGCGACGCAGCTGCTGGCCGACATCATCCCGGCCAGCACCCGCCGGCCGCTGACCATCACCCGCATCCAACAGGTGGTCGCGGACTATTACGGAATCTCGGTCCAGGACATGAAGTCCAAGCGTCGCGACAAGCACATCGTGTTCCCCCGCCAGGTCGCGATGTACCTGATCCGTGAGGAGACGCCATCCTCGCTGCCGGTCATCGGCCAGGCCTTCGGACGCGACCACACGACCGCGCTGCACTCGATCGACAAGATCCAGACCGAGGCTCAGGAGTCGGGACGGCTGTACGACGACATCCGCACGCTGCGCCAGCGCATCTACGAGGAGGTCTAGTGGCGTGCCGGCTCTCCACAGCCGCCTGGGGAACGACGTCTCGGTTCCAGGGCAGAGCCTGCGCCGCCCCAGGCCCGTCCACACCCCGGCGGTTAACCGCACAGCGACGCCCGACCATTCACCTATCCTTTTGCACCACGCGTTGGAGTTCGTCCTGAACGGCGGTTCCACACAACCCACAGCCCCTACTAAGGAGACGACGAATCCAGTAGATCGTGGAAACCGTCTTCTCCTGGGGTTTCGAAGGAGCACACGTTGAGAGTCACCTGCCAGCCGGCGCACCTCACCCAGGCGCTGCAGACCGTGTCCCGCGCCATCTCGGCACGCTCGACGCTGCCCATCCTCAGCAACGTGCTCCTTCAGACCACCGACCAGGGCCTCGCGCTCACCGCCACCAACCTCGAGATCGGGATCAAAAAAGTGGTAGCGGCCGAGGTTCAGGAGGAGGGCGGCACCACGGTCCCGGCCCGGCTTCTGACGGAATTCGTGGGGAGCCTGCCTGACGAGCCGATGGACCTCCAGCTGGATTCGGCGACGCAGATGCTGAGCCTCCGCTGCGGACGGTTCGACACCCACGTCAAGTGCATCGAGGCGGATGAGTTCCCGCCCGGTCCCAGCCCCGACGAGGGGGACCGGCTGGAGATCCCGCAGCAGCAGCTGGTGGTGGCGATCGAGCAGACCCAGATGGCTGCCTCCACCGACGAGGCTCGTCCGGTGCTGACGGGCGAGCTCCTGGACATCAAGGGGTCGGAGCTGACCATGGTGGCCACCGATGGACACCGGCTGGCGGAGCGGAAGCTGGCGAGCGGAGCCGACTCGACCGGGCTCGAGGCCCGGCTCATCGTTCCGGCCAAGGCGCTGGGTGAGCTGGCGCGCGCGTTCCGCGGCGAGCCCGACCCGCTCATGGTTGTCGTGTCGGGCGCTCGTAACCAGATCTTCTTTCGGGCCGGCGGGGCCGAGGTGACGTCGCGGCTCATCGACGGCGGGTTCCCCAACTACCAGCAGGTGATCCCCACCAAGTCCTCGACGCGGGTGCGGGTGCCGACCGCCGAGGCGACCCAGACGGTACGGGCGGTCTCGTTGTTCGCGCGCGACTCGGCCAACGTGATCCGGCTGCGCGTCGCCTCCGGGGCGCTGGTGCTGTCGGCGATGACCAACGAGGTCGGCGACAGCCGGGCCGAGCTGGCGGCGGAGGTGGATGGGGACGACGTCCAGATCGCGTTCAACGCCCGCTACGTGCTGGACGCGCTGACCGTGATCCAGTCGGAGTCGGTGGAGTTCCGCTTCGACGGCCCCTTGTCGCCGGGGCTGATCACGGAGCCCGACCGGTCGGACTACCTCTACGTGATCATGCCCGTCCGCGTAGCCATGTGAGGCGGGGCCGGGAGGTCGGAGCGAGCTCGCTTCGGGCTGACGCCCGACAACATCGTGCTCTCGAGACCGGAGGCATGCTGGCCGACCCCGAAAGCGGCCCTGCCGGGTTGCGTGGTGCGGGATTTGTCTTACCCAGGGAGGGCACGGCCCCCCTGGACCCCCCCGGCGGCTTCGCCGCCGATCCCTGCCGGGTCCGCGGTGGTCGCTGCTCGCCACGGCCACTGCTTGCTCACTTCGGGCTATCGCCCGAGCTGGCGCCCGCTGTCAAGAGCCAGACAAGACTCCTGCGCGACCTCGCCAGGTCGGCAGCATGCGGCAGCGGCGCGATGCCAGCTGCCCTCGGCGCGTGACATGCGCCTGGTTTCGCTCTCTTTGCGCAACTACCGCAACTACGCCTGGTTGGATCTGGAGCCGTCGCCGCAGCTGAACGTTTTCCTGGGCCTCAACGGGCAGGGAAAGACCAACCTCCTGGAGTCGATCGCGCTGCTGGCGCTGTCCAGCTCCCCGCGGGCCCGCCGGGAGTTGGAGTTGATCGGCCCGGTTGCCGACCAGGCGCGGGTGGAGGGGGTGGTGGAGCGCGGGGGCAGAGAGCGCCAGGTGCGCATCGATCTGGAGCGGGTCTCCCTCACCCGGGCCAAACGCCGGATCGAGGTGGACGGACAGGCGCGACGGGCGGTCGATCTCCCGGGCACGTTCGGCGTGGTGCTGTTCTGGCCCGATGACCTCAACCTCGCCAAGGCCGGCCCCGAGCACCGCCGGCGCCTCCTGAATCAGATGTTGGTGCAGATCGAGCCCGGGTACGCCCGCGCACTCAGTCGCTACACCCGCGTGTTGGAGCAACGGAATCATCTGCTGCGCCGGGTGCAGGCGCAGGAGGCCTCGGCGGCGGAGCTGGAAGCGTGGGACCTGGAGCTGTGCCGGCTCGGCGCCCAACTGGTCGCAGCCCGCGCCCGGGCGGGCGTGGAACTGGCCGCCGGCGCCGCCGCCGCCCACGAGACCATCGCGCCCGGCGAAGCGCTCGAGCTCAGTTACCTCGGTCCCCCACCGGACCTGGCGGTCGCGATCGAACGGGCGCGGCCCGACGACCTTCGCCGCGGCATGACCACCGTCGGACCCCATCGCGACGACCTGGCCATCACGCTGGCGGGCCGGGACGCGCGCGCGTACGCGTCACAGGGGCAACAGCGGACCGCCGTTGTCGCCATCAAGCTGGCGGAGGCCGAGGTGGTGGCAC
This sequence comes from Candidatus Dormiibacterota bacterium, assembly GCA_963808785.1. Taxonomy (GTDB): domain Bacteria; phylum Chloroflexota; class Dormibacteria; order Dormibacterales; family Dormibacteraceae; genus CAVTSA01. Next base: position 431,322 of record CAWEGH010000001.1, read on the forward strand.
GGCGCGCCGGGGAGGCCCCGGTGCTCCTGCTCGACGACGTCCTCTCCGAGCTCGACGCCGCCCGCCGCCAGAAGCTGCTGCAGCATCTGGGCGAGGGGGCGCAGGTGGTGGTGACCTCGGTCGAGGCCGACCCCTTCCCGCCGGCCGTGATCGACCGCTCCCGCGTGCTCCGGATCGTGGCCGGCCGCCTCACCGAGGGAGCGTGAACGTGCGGGGACCCGGCGCTCGCCGGCGGGGCCGCGGGTTCGACCGCCTGGGTGACATCCTGCCCCGGGTGCTGGCCCGCCAGCCCGACGCGACGCGGCTGCTCGAGGTGCGGCTGCAGATCGCTTTCCGGGCCGTGTTGGGAGAGCAGCTGTCGGCGCAGTGCGAGCAGGTGACGGTACAGGGTTCGACGGTCTGGGTCACGACCGGGAACCCCGCTCTCGCGCACCAGCTTCGGCTCGACCAGGAGCTGCTGCTGCGCCGGCTCAATGAGGAGAGTGGGCTCCCACGCCGGGTGTCCCGGCTGCGGGTCCAGACCGGCCGCGGTCGGGGACGACTCAGCCAGTGATCACTCCGGTACCGCCACCACGACTCAGCGTCGAGCAGCGCGCGGCCTGTGCGGACCTGGAGGGCCCGGTGCGGGTGCTGGCGGGCGCGGGCACCGGCAAGACGACCGTCATCGTGGAGCGGTTCTGCCGTCTCCTCCAGGCCGGCGTCCCGGAGGCGTCGATCCTGGTCATGACCTTCACCGAACGCGCCGCCGCCGAGATGCAGGACCGCATCGAGGCCCGGACCGGCCTGGTGCCGCCGGCGGTCGGGACCTTCCACGCTCTCACCCTGCGGTGGTTGCAGGAGATACCCGGCGCGGGGCTCCGCCCGGGACTTCGGATCTTGACCGGTGCCGACCGCTGGATCGACCTTCGCGAACTGATGTGGGAGATCGGGAACCCGGCCCTGATCGGGCTGGAACGCCCCGACGACCTGGTGGCGCCGCTGCTGCAGCTGCAGGAACGTCTGAAGCAGGAGCTGGTGCCCCTCGAGCGCCTTCGCGCCTGGGCTGCTCGCCTCGACGATCCGGACCAGCGTGGGCTCTACACCGCCGCGGCACAGCTCTTTCAGATCTCCGAAGGGCGTGCCCGTCAAGGCAACCGGGCCGACTTCGACGAGCTTCTGCTCCGCTGCGTCCGACGGTTCGAGCGCGACGCCCGCGTGCGCGAGGGGTTCCGCCGCCGCTACCCCTGGATCTTGGTCGACGAGTATCAGGACACGAACACGGCACAGGAACGCCTCGTCGAGCTGCTGGGGGCGCCTGACGGCAACGTGACCGTGGTGGGCGACGACGACCAGAGCATCTATCGATTTCGTGGAGCCTCGCGCGCTTCCATGGAGCGTTTCCTGACACGATTTCCGGCGGCCCGGACCCTCACCCTGGGTCGCAACCGCCGGAGCACGGCCCCGATCGTGCGGGTGGCGCGAGCCGTCATCGGGCAGGACCACGGGCGCTTCCCCAAGCCGATCGTCGCCGGGCGGCGGCGGGAGGGGGCGGCTCCGGTGGAGCTGCGCCACTACCCTGACGGCGCGACGGAGGCGGCCCGGGTCGCCGCCGTGGTGCTCGAAGCCCACCAGGGAGGGCTGCAGTGGTCGGACCTGGCGATCCTGGTGCGCACCCACGGCATCGCGGGGCCCTTGCTGGACGCGCTCGCGAGGGCCGGCATCCCCTTCCTGCATCGAGGTGGCGGAGGGCTCTACCGGCGCCCTGAGGTGCGGGATGTGATCGCCTACCTGCGTCTGCTCCAGGATCCGGGAGACCTGCACGCGCTGGCCCGGCTCGCGGCCCGTCCTCCTCTGGCCTTGAACCTGGTCTCAGTCTTCGCCCGGCTCCGCGCCGAACCCCATGGAGCTGATGAGGCACTCGGTCCACTGCACCGGCTGCGGCGATGGGCACCCACCGCCGAGTGGGCGGAAGCGGTGCTGGAGGTGGTCGGCGAGCGCGATCAGCTCGGGGTGGAGGACTTGTTGTTCCGGATCATGGAGCGGACCCGTCACCTCGAACAGCTGGTCGAGACGGCGCCCCCGGGAGAAACGCCACGGATCCTGGCCGCGACCGATCGCTTCGGTGAGGTGGTGGGCGACTTCACGGCCACCCATCGCGATCAGTCACTCCGCGCCTTCCTCGAGTACCTGGACCTGGTTCTGCTCTCGGGGATCGACGAGCCGCTGCCACCTCCGCTGGACCAGGACGCGGTGCAGGTGCTCACGATCCACCAGGCCAAAGGCCTCGAGTTCGACACCGTCGTCGTCCCCTCGCTGGTCGACGGCCGGCTCCCGCACCACAGGCGGGGCGGAGGCATCGAGCTTCCGGCCGCGCTGCTGGACGCTCCGGTACGCGCTCGGGAGGACCAGCTGGCGGAGGAGCGTCGCCTGCTGTACGTGGCCGTCACCCGGGCCCGCGAGCGGCTGCTGCTGACGGCGGCCGAGCGCTACGAAGGCAGCCGGACCTGGCGGCCCTCACGCTTCCTGGAAGACGTCCCGGTCCTTGAACGGCAGGTCGAGACGTCACCCGCATCAGAGGCCGCGGTGGCGATGCCGGAGGCGGCACCGCAAGGGCCCCGACCGCGTCTCTCCTACAGCGCGATCACGACCTACCGCGAGTGCCCGCGCCAGTACTGGTACCGCTACGAGTTGCGACTGGAGGCGGTGCCGACGGTAGAAGCGCAGCTGGGGAGCGTCGTGCACCGGGCATTGGAGGGCGCGGGACACCTTCGCCGCCAGGGAGAGGCCTTGAGCCGCGAACGCCTGCGTTCGCTCTATGACGAGGCGTGGGCGGGGCAGGTGCCCGCCGACCCGCGCCGTCACGCGGTGATGGAGGCCCTGGGTTGGGACCTCCTGAGCCGGGCGCAGGAGCGTGGCGACCTGGATCCGGCGCCCGCCTACGTGGAGTGCCGTTTCGAGATCGAACTCGATGGGTGGGATCTCCGCGGCTATATCGACCGCGTGGAACCCGATCCCCAAGGCGGCTGGAGGATCGTCGACTTCAAGACCGGACGGCCGCTCTCCGCCACCGAGCTCCGACGGGACCTTCAGCTCGCCCTCTACGCGCTGGGCGCTCGACGCGGGTTAGGGCTGGAAGCGCCGCTGACGCTCGAGATCTCCTACCTGCGGCGTGGCGAGCGGGTCGAGATCCCGGTCGACCGGGGACTCCTTCGCCGAGCGGAAGCGATCGGTGAAGAGGTGGCTCAGGGTGTGCTGCGGGGCCGCTTCCCGCCCCGGCCGCTGCCCCGCCGCTGCTCGCTCTGTGCCTACCGGATGACCTGCCCCGCGGCGCTGTGATCAGCCCACACCGGCTCCGGTCTGGCTCCGCCTCAGCTGCATGGCGGCGTCGACGATGTTGACCGCGGCACCAGGCTTCACGATCCCGGCCGCCCGCCTGGTCATCCGCCGCAGCTCGGCGCCGTCGTCCGCCAGCAGCCCCTGCATCACCACCGGGAGCCGCTCCGCCTTGGGGACGTAGAGGCCGACGCCGCGCGAGAGAACGTAGCCGACGTTGGGGGTCTCCTGGCCCGGGAGGTAGGTGGTCAGGATGAGGGGGACGCCGGTCGCCAGCGCCTCCGCGATCGCGCCCGGGCCCGCCTTTCCGATCACCAGGTCGGCGGCGCGCATCAACTGCGGCATGTTGTCGACAAAGCCGAGAACCCGGGTCCGCGTCCGCAGCCTCTGCTCCAGGATCCGGCTCCGGACGGCTTCGTTGCGCCCGCAGACGACGATCACCTGCCAGGGATTGTCCCGGCTGCCGAGAGCGAGCACCTGCCGGAACAGACCGGCGCTGCCCTCGCCTCCGGCCGCGAGCAGAAGCGTGGTGCGGTCCGGGTCGAGGCCCAACGCCACGCGCCCCCGTTCACGTTCTCCGGGCGCGGGCGGGTGAAAGTCGAGCGCCACGGGGAGGCCGACGACCAGCAGCCGGTCGGCGCGGATCCCCCGCCGGAGCATCTGCTGACGGGCGGCCTGCGTGGGGACCACGATCAGATCGGCTCGCCGTGAGCTCCACCCGCGGTGCAGCTCGACGAGGTCCGTGACCACGGTGACGAACGTCGAGCGGGGCCGCGGTCCGCCCATGATGGCGGCTGCCGCCTCATGGTTGAACAACGGGTGCACCGAGATCACCACGTCCGGTCGACATCGCCGCAACTCTTTGAGGACGATCTCGCGCACCCGCCCGCCGAAGGTGGTCCGCAGCATGGCCCAGGCCGGTCGCGTGTTGCTGGAGTAGTAGATCGGTCCCCACGCGGGTCGGGCGCGCTGAATGATGGAGGGATACAGCCCGGCAAGACGGCGCACCACCGGAGGACCGTGGCCGATCAAGGGGTCGAACAGTTCCACCCGGGCCGCGGGGCTGGTGAGGTGGAAAGCGTCGGCAAGGGCCCTGGCGGCGGCCCGGTGCCCTCCGCCGGTGTCGGAGAAGAGGAGCAGGACCGACGGCGCGCTGCCGCCCGCTGTCTCGCTTACGGCTGACGCCGGGTGCGCTGACGCCTGACTTCGGCGCGGCGCGCGATCCATCGCATGTTGTACTTACTGAGCAGGTACGTGATCAGAACGAGTACGAATAAGGTGGTCGAGACCCAGAAGACATCGGACCGGGCGAGGTCCGTCGGGCTCAGGGTGACGGTGCCTGACTCGTTCTGCTGGATGATGAAGGCAGCCAGGTCGGCGATGTCGGTCGGGCTCAGCGACGAGTCGCCGCCTTTGGGCGGCATAGCCGCGGAGAAGCCGCCGACGCCGCTCAGCCCGTTGGTGATCGTGTTCTCGAGATAGGTCGGATCCAGCGGGTTCTTCGTGTTCCCCAGGTGCTCGATCGGGTTCAACGCGGGCCCGACGCCACCCTCCAGGTTGGCGCCGTGACACGACGAGCAGGTGGAGGATGTGAACACCTGCTGGCCCTTGGCTGGATCGCCGGGCAGGGTTCCCGCGGCCCGCGCCGACTGTGTCTGCGCTCCCACCGCGGCCACCGTCCATCCACCCAGCACCAGCGGGACGCAGAGGACGAGCAGCACCGGGAACAGGGCGCGCAAGCGTCGAATCATCGGCCGGTCCAACATAGCAGACGACTCTGGCGGGGGCTCTGAACCAAAGACCGCGCCTCAGCTGGGAACGGCCGGTGACCAGCTGAGACCGGTTGCCGTCCACGGGAACGAGGACCCCGCGAATCCGGTCAGCTGCTTGGCTCCGGTGCCGTCGGCGTTCATCAGCCACAGGATCTGGCTGGTGCCGTGTTGAGTCAGAAATGCGATCTGCCGCCCGTCGGGCGAGAGCTCAAAGCCGTGGATGTCGATGTCCGGGCCTGCGGGCAGGCCGCTCCCGTCGGCCGGCTGCGTCGGTCCCTGGCCGACCACTTCGCGGAAGATGCGTGCCGTCTCCTGCCCGGGCAGTTGATCGGTGAACAAGAGGGTTCGATCGTCGGACTCCCAGGCCGGGTTCCCGACCTGACCCACCGCCACCGTCGCCGGCGTGCCGGCGCTGCCCAGCGTGATCGCCTCCAGCCGGTAGCTGGGCGCCGGCGGCGTCCCCGGGGACGGCGGCTGGTCGGGCTCCTGGCGCACGCGGAAGGCGAGCTGGGTGGCGTCGGGCGACCAGGCCAGGTCGTCGATCGCCGTCTTCGCCGTGGCCAGCTGGAAGGCGGCTCCGAGACCGATCCGGTAGCCGTCGAGCTCCCAGCCCTCGGAGGTCTGTACGGTGTAGGCGATCGCGGCCCCGCCCGGCTGGACGGCCGCCGAGCCGACGCCGGTGGCGACCGTGACCGGTGGCGGCTGGGTTTTGTCGCCGGGAACGAAGCGCTGGATGCGGAGGGTCGAGTCCTCCAGGTAGGCGAAGGTCTGGGGAGGGTCGGAGCCCGGCAGCTGGTTGCCCGCGTAGGAGGCCCACTGGGCGTTGAAGGGGAGATCGCGAAGCCGGCCGTCGAGCCCGGCTTCCGCCCAGGTGCCATCTGCCCGCTGAACCAACAGCTGCCTTCCGGTCGAGGACCAGCCGGCCTGTAGGAAGGCGCCCCGCAACAATGGCCGGGGCAGGTCGGGGTGTGACTGCACCAGCCACACGCCCTGCCCCTCGTTGGACGTGGTGGCAGGACCCACGAACGTGATCCAACTCTGCAGCAGTTGCGCCTTGCCGGTGCGGAACGTGATCGTGCGGGCGTGGCCGATGCGATTGCCGTCGGTGTTGCGCACGTCACGCGTGATGTGGAGCTGGTAGGTCGTGAAGGGTTTGAGCAGACTCTGCGGAGCGACGATGACGTTGTAGGGGTCGCTTGGGTCCCGGCGCAGCACGACCGGCGTGTCCGGGGTCAGGGTGATGGCTCCCGGCCGGAGGCTGTCGGGCATGACCATGTATCCGAAGCTCACGTTGAGGTACTGATCGACGCCGACGTCGGTGGCGCCGTTGGCGGGGGCGGAACCCGTCATCTCGGGTGCGAGGTCGGTCTCGAAGATCCACGAGTGCCGCAGCGGGTTGACCCCTCCGCCCGCGTCCTCGAACCCGGCGTTCAGCACCACCTGATAGTGGCTGCCGGGCAGCAGGACGTCGTGGTCGAAATACATGATCTGCGGTGTCGGCCAGGAAAAGGCGCCCTTGACGAAGGGTCCTAACGGCTGGTGGGGGAGCCAGGGGATCGAGAGCAGGGAGGCGGCCACCGGCTGCATCGAGAAGTGGTCCTCCACCGACTGCTTGTTCATCGCGGTGGAGAACCTGACCTCGATGGGCGCGTTCGAATGAATACCGCCATCCCCGCGGCCCGGGGTGACCGAGATCACCTGGGGTGCGCCGCGACAGGACGCCAGCGCCAGAGGTAGCAGCAGCGCCAGCACGAGCAGCAGCGCCGGCCGCGGCCGGCTGCCGGAGCGTGCGGCCCCTAGTCGCCGAGGTGTTCGCGCAGTCGCTGTCGCAGCTCCTCCGCGAGCTGCTCGAGACGCGGTTGGTCGACGAAGAGGATCGAGATCTGGGGGATCTGATTGATCGTCTGCTCGATGCCTTCGCGCGATCGGTCGGAGGCGGCCAGCGCCTCCTTCACCTTGCGCGACCGCGTGCCGAGCGACTCCTCGCTGTACTGCTGCAGGTCGCCGACGACGGCGTCCCAGTCCGGTTGCTGCCCGGGCTTGACCGGAGTCGGCGCGGGCAGAGGCGAGGGGGGGCTGGTCTGGCCGGGGAGCGCCGCCGGGGGAGCGGCGAACGACGTCGGCGTGTCCGGAAGCGGGTCTGGATCCATCCCCACCCGGCTCGGATGGGGGGCCCCGGGAGCCGCCGACGGGCCCCGACGCGGACCGATGACGTCCTCCACCTCGAGCGGACGGGGCTCCGCGGCGTCGGTCGCCTTGATCTCGATCATCGCCTCGCTGTCTTCGCACAAAGCGAGCACCTCGTCCGGGGTGTCGGAGATGTCGCGTGCGAGGCTGGTGTAGGCGCCGGCCAGATCTCCGCCCGCCAGGAGGATGACGCCGATCGCCTCCTTGGACAGCACCATGAGGGTGCCGGTCAGCTTGCGGCTGGCGAGGAACTCCAACAGCGCGCGGGGGTTGACCCAGGAGGCGTACAGCTCGGTGTAGATCGGGTCCGAGGTGGTCAGCTGATAGAGGCCGTCCACCAGCTCCGCGGAAAGGCTGACCACGTCGAGCACGCCCTCACCGCTGCTGACGGCATCGTTGAGGCTCCGCAGACCGCGCATCGAGAGCTCGACGGTGGGCTCGGTGCCGCGGTCGAACACGCACTCCAGCACGCGGCCCTCACGGAAGAAGATGAGTCCCGACGCCACGTCTGTGAGCAGCCGGATGTAGCCGGTGAACCGGTCGCGTTCCTGCGTCGTGATCAGGCGGGGGAAGTCGACGAAGGAGGACTTCAGGGAGTCGTACTGAACCTGACCGTGCGGCACGGGGACCGGCTCGCGTCCGTACCTGGGAGTGATCCTCTTCACGATGTCGGGCCGGGACGGCGTCGCCGTGGTCACGTCTGTGGACGCGTCGGGAGAGGCCTCCGGCGCGGCCGCCGAAGGCGCCGGCGGAGAGTAGGCCGCACCTTCGGGAGCGGCGAGCCCCCAGTTCTGCTGCCCGGCGGGCGTCGCCGGCTGCGGTGCCTGGGTCGGGCCGGCCGCCGCCTGGTCGGGCTCGGCGGCCGTCTGCTGGGAAGCGCGGTCCAGTAATTCCGGGATCGACCCCCGAACCGTCTCGTCCGCGGGCAGCTTGGCCCGCGCGTCGAAGTCGAACTCGCCGCCCTGCGCGCCCAGCGCCTTCACGACCGCGTCATCTCCGGTCGCCCCGTCACCAGTGGTGGCGTGGAAAAGGTGGCCGAACAGGAAGTAAAGCGTCGACGGAGCGCCGTTGCTGCGCACCGTCAGGGTGCCGGTCGCCCGTTCGGACTGCGCCGACTCGAGCAAAGAGCGGAGGCTGGTCTCGGACAGAGAGCCTTTGGCCTGCAAAAGCGAGTCTCCTGTGTTGAGGCGGGCACAGATACCGGTGCCGCCGGATCAGGTGGTTAGTATAGCCACCGTCAGAAGGCACGCCCAGAGGCTTGTACGGGCGTGCGGCGCGGTCGCCTTCCATCCACCCCGCCGATCGGTGGCGGTCCTCAAGAGGTTAGTCCTGGTAGCCACTCACTCCCGCCTCATCCTCGTGCGCCATGGCCAGTCCACGTTCAATGCCGAGCGCCGCATCCAGGGGCAGCTGGACCCGCCGCTGACCGATCTCGGGTGGCGAGAGGCGGAAGCCACGGCGACCCGGTTTGGCGCCGGCCGGGTGGCCGGGTTCTACTGCTCGCCACTGGCGCGGGCCCACCAGACGGCGAGCGCGATCGGCCGCGCGCTGGGGCACGAGGCGGAACCGGTCCCGGGCCTGATGGAGATCGGCCTCGGCACCTGGGAGGGACGGACCGCCGGCGACCTGGCGCGCGAGGAGCCCGAGCTGTGGGCGCAGTGGACCGAGTTCTCGTCCTGGGATCTGGTCCCCGGCGGCGAGGGCCGGATCGCCTTCACCGACCGGGTCTCGACCACCCTGCACGATCTCTGGGCGCGCCATCCGGAGGGAGATGTCCTCTGCGTGACCCACGGCGGGGTGGTCCAGGTGGCGCTCCACGAGGCGATCGGGCGGGTTCCCGATGGTCAGTTCCCGTTCCGGATCGAGAACGCCTCCATCTCGGTCCTGATCACGGTGCGGGGCAGGATCGTGATCGCGGGCGCCAACGATGTGGCCCATCTGAGCGCGCTCCCGGTGGAGGTCTCGCACTGAACGACGACTGGGACCGGGCTCTGCTCGCGATCGACGCCGGCGCCTCGTTCCTCCAGTCGGCCGGGTTCGGCGAGGTGCAGAGGGAAGAGGGGTGGCGGCCGCTTCAGCTTGCGCTGGCCGGCGGCGGGGCCCGCGCCCTGGTGCTGTTGAGCGGACCCGCGGGCCTGCGGCTGGCGTCGGTGCGGCGAGGTCCGGTGCCGGCCACGGCGAAGGCGGTCGCGGAGCTGGTCGGGTGGGCGCGCGGCGCGGGAGTGGCGCGCCTGCGCCTGGAGCCGGAAGCGCCGGCTGCCTTCGGCCAGGCGCTGCGCCGGGCGGGCTGGGCTCCGGCGGCCCCCGCCGACCCGGTGGACACGCTGCTGGTGCCTCTCCGAGAGCCGGAGGAGATGCTGGCGTCCTTCCACACCAAGCATCGCTACAACATCCGGCTCGCGTCGCGTCGCGGGGTGGTGGTCGAGCGGTGCGACGCGGGCGCCGGCGCGGGAGAACTGCACCGGCAGCATGCCGCGACGGCCGCCCGGCAGCACATCAGCCCGCCTGGCCTGGAGGCCTATCAGCGCCGGCTCGACCGCCTCTCCTGGTGCCGGGTCTACGTGGCACGGGTGGAGGGAGAGCCGGTGGCGGCGATCATGGTGGTCCGGTTCGGCGACCGGGCGGTCTACCTGTTCGGCGGGTCGAGCGGCGCGCACGCCAACCTCCAACCCACCTACGCGTTGCAGTGGACCGCGATGCAGGACGCGTGGCAGGCGGGGTGCACGATCTACGACTTCTGGGGGGTACCCCCCTCGGACGATCCTGCCCACCCCTGGCACGGGCTGTGGCAGTTCAAGATGGGCTTCCGGGGCCAGTTCACCACCTACTGCGGCGCCTGGGAGTACCCCGTCCGCCCCCGTCGCGCGGCGGTGGCGCGGAGGCTGGAGGCAGCGCGAGGTCGGCTGCGGCGGTAGCGGCCTGTAGCGCCCGTTTCGCACGGAACGGGTGTTAAACCGCGCCGCATGACACCCCTTTCGCGCGGAACGGGTGGTAAAGCCGCGCTCACTTGGGCGGGCGGCAAAATGCAGCGGTTAATCAGGGTGCCGCCGCAGGCCCCGGCGTGCTACACCTACGGCTGGCATGGATGGACAGAATCAGGACAACCGAGGGCGATGGCTGTTGGGTGTGGCGGCCCCCCCGCCGTGGAGGCCGCTGCTGGGCGAGGTGGCCCGCGCCGTCAATATGCCTCTGCTGGAAGTGAAGGATGCCAATGAGGCCAGGGGCGCACTCGAGCGGGCGAGGCCGGCCGCCGCGCTCGTGTTCGTCGACGCCAGCGTCCGCGACTACCGGGTGGCGGGGCGGGTGAAGGCGATCCGACCTGAGCTGCCGGTGCTGGTGCTGCTGCGCGGCGGTCGGGAGCGAGCCCTCCTGACCGCGATCGAGATGGGGGGCGACGACGTGCTCCGTCTCCCGGTCACCGCGGTCGAACTGGGCGAGCGCCTCCGAGCCACCGTCCGCCGCCTCCGCGAGGAGGAGGCCCCGCTGGTATTGCCGGACGACGAACCGGTCCTGGTCGGGGAAGTGACCGTCGACGTCGCCACCCGACGAGCCCGGCGGGGCGCCCGACCGCTGGCCCTGACCGAGACCGAGTTCCAGCTCCTCGCCACACTGGCCGGGGGCGCCGGACGGCCGTTCAGCCGGGAGCGTCTGCTGAACCGGCTTTGCGGGTTTGACTACGACATCGACTCGCGGGTCATCGACGTGCACGTCCGGAACCTGCGCCGAAAGATCGAGGTCGACCCCTCGCGCCCGGCCTTGATCCGGGCGGTCCCGGGGGTCGGCTACTGTGTGCCTCTGGGTTCGGACTAGCGGCCGCGACGACGGAGGGTACGGAGACGATGAGCGACAGGGCACCACACGAAGAGCTGGCGACCTCCACGATAGGCGGGCTCGCGCAGCGGCTGGAGCGCGGGGAACTGTCGGCCACCGAACTGGCAGCGCAGTTCGTCGGCCGCATCGAGGCGCTGGACATCGGGGGCCCGGAGCTGCACGCCGTCCTGCAGGTCGCCCCGGACTGGGAGGAACAGGCCGCCCGGCTGGACCGTGAACGCGCGGGCGGCCGCCTGCGAGGGCCCCTGCACGGCGTGCCGATCCTGCTCAAGGACAACCTCGACACCGAGGGGCCGATGTCGACCACCGCGGGTTCCCTGGCCCTGGCCGGATCGCCGGCACCCGAGGACGCGCCGGCGGTCGCGCGCCTGCGCGCGGCGGGGGCGCTCCTGCTCGGCAAGACCAATCTCAGCGAGTTCGCGAACTGGCGCTCGCCCCACTCGGTGAGCGGATGGAGCGCGGTCGGAGGACAGACCCACAACCCCCATGTCCTGGACCGGACGCCGTCCGGTTCCAGCTCCGGTTCGGGCGCGGCGGTCGCGGCGGCCCTGGCGGCGGCCGCCATCGGCACCGAGACGGACGGTTCGATCGTGTCGCCCGCGAACGCGAACGGAATCTGCGGACTGAAGCCGACGGTGGGGGCCGTCCCCGGGCTCGGCATCGTCCCCATCTCCGCCTCACAGGACTCGGCGGGCCCGATGACGCGCTGCGTGGCCGACCTGGGTCTGGTCGGTGGCGTGCTGGCGGCACGGCCGGAATGGTCGGAGGCGGCTCAGCGGACGCAAGGGCTTCGGGGCGCTCGGTTGGGCGTGCTGCGCAAAAGGTTCGAGGGTCGCAACCAGCACACGGACCGGCTCTTCGCGGACGCGCTGCGTGCCCTGCGAGACGCCGGTGCGGTGCTGGTGGATCCGGTCGAGCTCTCCACCGCCGACGAGCTCGACGAGCTGCGGCCGGAACCGTTGATCTTCGCCCATGAGATGAAGGCGGGTCTGGCCTCCTACCTGGCGCGCCGCCCGCAGCTGGCGGTACGGACGGTCGACGACGTGATCCGTTTCAATCGCGAGCACGCGGAGGAGGAGCTGCGGTGGTTCGGGCAGGAGCAGCTCGAGAAGTCGGCTGAAGCGGGACCACTGGATGACCCCGCCTACGTCGAGACTCGCGACCGGGGCCGGCGACTGGCAGGACCCGAGGGCATCGACCGAGTGCTGCGAGCGCACGACTTGACGGCTCTGGTGGCTCCCACCGGCTCACCCGCGCACGTCATCGATCCCGCCAATAGCGAGGGTGGATTCGGCGCCTCCACCTTCGCCGCCATCGCGGGCTACCCGATCCTGAGCGTGCCCATGGGTCTTGCCCTCGACGTGCTCCCGATCGGGCTTTGCTTCTTCGCGGGGGCGGGCTCGGAGGCGACGTTGCTGGCCCTGGCGGCCGCCTACGAGCGGGAGGCGCCGCACTTCCGGGTGCCCGCCTACCGACCGACGCTCGGGCTGCCTTGACCGCAGACAAATGCCACAGTGTCCACACTCAGCCCCTACGCGGCGCTCCGTAGCGTCAGAGTGCGGACAATGCGGCGTCCCCACGCGTCCCTATCCGCGCAGGGCCTCGGCGACCCGCACCACGTCCACCATCTCGGCGACGTCGTGCACGCGGACCACCGCCGCCCCGCGCAGCACCGCAGCGGTGACCACCGCGGCTGTGCCCCAGACGCGCCGCTCCAGGGGCTGATCAAAGAGGCGCTCCAGAAAGCTCTTGCGCGACGCTCCCAGCAGCACCGGCAGCCCGAGCACCCCGAACTCGTCCAGGCGCCGGAGGATCTCCAGGTTCTGTACCGCCGTCTTGCCGAATCCGATCCCGGGATCGACGAAGAGGCGCTCGCGAGCCACCCCGGCGGTCTCGGCGCGGGCGACACTGGCGCGCAGCGAGGCAATGATCTCCCCCACCAGGTCACCGCTGTACTGGTGACCCCGCTGGTTGTGGACCAGCACCAGATCCGCCTGCCGACCGGCCGCCAGCGCGGCCAGTTCGGGGGCGCGCCGCAGACCCCAGATGTCGTTCACCATCCGGGCGCCGGCGTCCAGTGCCGCCTCGGCCACGGCCGGCTTGGTGGTGTCGATCGAGACCAGGTGACCCCGGCCGGCGAGACCGCGCACCACGGGCACCACCCGCGCCAGCTCCTCTTCGACCGGGACCGGCGTGTAGCCCGGTCGCGTCGACTCACCGCCCACGTCGAGCAGGTCAGCGCCCGCCGCCGCGAACGCCTCGCCCCGGTCGAGAGCGGCCGCGATCCCGGCTTCGCGTGACCACTGCCCGCTCAGCGTGCCGTCGCCGCTGAACGAATCGGGAGTCACGTTTACGATGCCCATCACCCGGACCGGAGCCGTCATCGGCGTCAGTATGCTCAGGCCGATGCTGCTGGCCGAGGCCGCCCGGGTGGCCGGCGCCACGGTCCTGCGCGGAGGCGCGGCGCCGATCGAGCGGGTTACCGACGATTCGCGCCAGGCGGGTCCGGGCACGCTCTTCGTGGCGGTGCCGGGACACCGGCTGGACGGCCACGATTTCGCCTCCCAGGCCGCCGCCTCGGGAGCCGCGCTCGCAGTCGAGCACACGGTTGCGGTTCCCGATTCGGTGCCGGTGATCCAGGTCGCCGACCCGCGGCGCGCGCTGGCGCTCATCGCCGCCCGGCTCGCGAGCGACCCCTCGCGCCACCTGCGACTGGCCGGGGTGACGGGCACCGACGGCAAGACCACGGTCACCCACCTCGCCGCCCACCTGTTGAAGTCGGCCGGGATCCCCGCCGGCTTCCTGAGCACGGTGAGCGAGGACCGGGGGGCAGGCACCGCCCAGAACGCGAGCGGGCTTACCACGACGGCAGCCCCGGCGCTGCAGCAGGCACTCGCCGAGATGGTCCGCCATGGTTTGCGGGCGGCCGTCATCGAGGCGAGCTCGCATGCGCTCGACCAGGACCGGCTCTACGGGACCGCGATGGACGTGGCGGCGTTCACCAACATCGGCCACGATCACCTGGACTACCACCGCACCTGGGAGGCCTATGTGGCCGCCAAGGCGAAGCTGCTCGACCTCTGCGATAGCCCCTCCAAGGGGATCGCCAAGACGGCGGTGCTGAACCGCGACGACCGTTCCTTCGCGTCCCTGCGTGCGCACCGAACCTTGGATCGCACCCTGGCGTACTCGCTGGACCCGGGTCGGGACGGGGTGGCGCTGCGAGCCACGCGGCTCGACGCCGAGCCCGGCGGCACCGCCTTCGACCTCCGGGTCGGTGAGCAGGTGTGTCGGGCCCGGATCCGGGTCCCGGGCCGGTTCAACGTCGCGAACGCACTCTGCGCCGCCGGCATCGCGGTGGCGCTCGGAGTCGCGCCCGAGCGGGTCGCGAATGGGATGGCCACCTTCCCGGGCGTTCCCGGGCGTCTGGAGCGGGTCGATCGCGGCCAGCCGTTCTCGGTCCTCGTCGACTACGCGCACGCGGCCGAGTCACTGGCCAGCGCGCTGCGGGAGGTGCGGGCCCTCACGCGGGGGCGCGTCCTCTGCGTGTTCGGCTGCAGCGATCGCTCCGACGGCCACGATCCTGCCGGCATGGGGAGGTCGGCGGCGCTTGGGAGCGACTGGTTCTGCATCACGACGGACGATCCGGTGGACACCGATCCGGCGCTGCTGGCCGCCCGGGTCGAGGCGGGGGCCAGGGCGGCAGGGCGCGGCGCCTGGGAGATCGAGCTCGACCGGCGGCGCGCCATCGATCGCGCGATCCAGCTCGCCGGTCCCGGGGACACGGTCCTGCTGGCCGGGAAGGGTCACGAACGATTCATGATGCGGGAGGGGAGACGCCAGGAGCCCTGGGACGAGCGGGGCGCGGCTGAGGCCGCGCTGGCACGCCGGGGCTGGCCGGCGCGGGGTCCTTAGCTGGAGTCAGCGCCGGTCTCGGGGAGGCGCTCGAGCACCCAGGCCGCGAGCAGTTCTACGTGGGTCCGATGCAGCCGGCAGGCGGCGCTCACGTCACGCGCCGCCACCGCGTCCCACATCTGCTCCAGATGTTCCGCCTCCCGCACGCTGGTGGAGGCCGCCAGCAGGTCCTCCAGGAGCGCGCGGTAGCTCCTGGAATCGTGGTGAAGGTCGGCGATCATCCGCAGCAGCATGGGCGAACGGGTGACGCGGGCGAGACCGTTGAACGCGGCTGTGACCGCACGATCGACATCCCACCGACTGTCGACGATCGAAGTCCGGAGCCTGACCACTGAGATGTGCATCCGCTCCAGATCGGCGTCGCTGAGCCGTTCCACGCCGATCTCCAGAACCAGCGTCTCGAGGGCGATGCGCAGGGCCATGATCTCGCGCACCTCGGCACGGGTGGGGAGGCGGAGCAGCAGGCGGCCCCGCAGGTCCGGAACCAGCAGACCCTGGCGGCGGAGGACGGCGACGGCACCCTGCGCGACCACCCGGGTGGCGCCAAACCAGGACATCAGATCCCGCATCCGTACGTGAGCACCTGGCACCACCCGGCCCTCGCGCGCGGCCGCGCAGAAACGGCGCGCCACCTCAGAAACCGCGGGGGCGGCGACCGGGGCCGTGGACGCCCTCACCTCCATCAGGCCTGACTCCCTGCGGCGACAATGCTACGTTCCACGCGCCGGCTCCGCCTTGACCTCGTCGCTGGTCCCCTCGTCCCAGGCACCCAACCAGTACTCGCGGCGCTCCGCGTAGTGCGCGCGCAGGATGCCGGCGACCGCCTGCGCATCGTGAGCCGCCAGCGCCTTCAGGATGGTCGCGTGGGCGTCGGGGATCGCCTCCACGCCCTCGACTTGCTCCTTGGTCACCAGCACCATCCCGATGTCAGCAGCCACCCTGGCTTCGGCGACCAGCCGTTGGAGCCGGTGCATACCGGACGCCCCGCTGATCACGTCGTGGAATGCAGGGTCGACCACCAGGAGATAGCGGAGATGGCTGCGGGGCCGTATCCCGCGCATCTCCTGCAGCACCCCCTCCAGCAGGTCCAGCTGCGCCCGGTCGATGTGGTGCGCCGCCTCCTCGCCGGCCAGGGCCTCCAGGGCTCCGCGCACGCGCCAGCTCTCCTCGATCTGGGCGCGGGTGGGCCGGTAGACGACGGCTCCGCCGCCTGGCTGCTGTCGAACAATGCCGAGCCGGCCGAGCAGCGCCATCGCCGACCGCGCTTCGGTGGGCGAGAGTGCCCATTCGTCCATGACTTCGACCAGGCGCAGACGCCACCCGTTCGGCAGCTGATTACGACGGATCCGCTCGCGTAGTTCCCAGGCCACCGCCGCCGGCCCCCGACGCGGGGCGGTCAGCGCCTGGAGCCAGTCCTCTGACAGCGGCGGGTCCGAGTGGAGCATGTCGCCACCGCCGGCGGCTACCGGGTCCGGGACGGAGCGCCGCCGCCCACCATCCGCACGATCTCCACCACGTCGCCGTCGCGGAGCAGGCAGGCTTCATAGACGTTCCGCTGGAGGATCTCACCGTTGTGCTCGACCGCGATCGCCCGCGGGTCGACACCGAGCCCGCGCAGATAGTCCGAGAGGCCCGTGGGGCGTGGAAGCTCGACCTCGCGCCCGTTGACCCGAAGCCGCTCCACGCGCTCGATCCTACCCGCCGCCGGAGGGTTTGGCGAACGACCGGATGGCAGCGTACCCGGCGCCACCCAGGGCCGCGGCCCGCTCGCGGTCCAGCCCACCAATCCCGAGCACCGGGATGGATACCGCGGCCGCGATCTCCCGGAATCGCTCGACCCCCAGCGCAGGCATCCCCGGGTGGGAGGGCGTGGGGAAGACGGGGCCCAGCACCAGGTAGTCCGCGCCTTCACGCTCGGCGGCCAGTGCGCCCTCCTCGTCGTGCACCGAGCGCCCGACCAGCGCCCGCGGCAGGAGCCGGCGGGCGGCGGAGACCGGGAGATCCAGCTCCGGCAAGTGGACACCCGTGCCGACGGCCAGTGCGACATCGACCCGGCTGTTCACGACCACCGGCACCCGGCTCCGGGCGGCCAAGCGCCGGGCCTCCGCGGCCAGGTCCGCCACGTGCGCTCGCGGGCGCCGCAGCTGCAGGATCGTCGCGCCCCGCCCGATCGCGTACAGCCCCCCCTCGGCGGTGCTCACCACCGCCATCGCGGCGGAGACCGCGAGGCTGGTCAGCGCGCCGTAACCGCCGGCGCCGGCGAAACCCCCTCCCGCGGCGAGCTCGGGCTGGCGTGCGCGCGTTCGGGGATGCGTCCGGCGAGGAAGCTCTTTCGCCCCGCCTCGACCCCGAGGCGGATCGCTTCCGCCATCAGCCGCGGGCGATCGGCGAGCGCGACGGCGCTGTTGACGAGGACCGCGTCCGCACCGAGCTCCATCGCCAGTGCCGCGTCAGAGGCGGACCCGATGCCGGCGTCGACGACGACCGGGACGTTCGCCCGCTCCACGATGAGCTCGATCTGCCGCCGGGTCTGCAGGCCCTGACCACTCCCGATCGGCGAACCGAGGGGCATGACCGTGACACACCCCAGGTCCTCCAACCGGCGAGCCAGCACCGGGTCCGCGTTCAGGTAGGGAAGGACGGTGAAGCCCTCCCCGATCAGCGTTTCCGCCGCGCGGACGGTGTCGATCGGGTCCGGCAGCAGGGAGTGCGGGTCGGGGATCACCTCCAGCTTGACCCAGGTCCCGAGCCCCATCGCGCGGGCGAGCCGGGCGATCCGGATCGCCTCCTCCGCGGTCGCGCAGCCGGCGGTGTTGGGGAGCACCCGGTAACGGCTCCAGTCGATGACGTCGAGGAGCGTGCGCTTGGTCGGATCATCGAGATTGAGGCGGCGCAGGGCGACGGTGACCAGAGAGGGCCGGGCGGCATCCAACGACGCCAGCATGTCCTCGTCGTTGGCGTACTTGCCGGTGCCCAGGAAGAGTCGGGAGGAGAGCTCGACTCCGGCGATCGTCAGCGTGTCCTGCGACATCACCCCAACACGTTAAGCCGTCAGTTGAGAAGGGGGTGACGGTGGGGCTCGCCCGGCCGCCGCGGAAGGTCAGGCGGGGTCCGGTCCACCTTGCGGACGACGACCACCACTCCTCGCTCGCGCACCCCGGAGGGCGCCGTATGCACCTGCGGCTCGCCGCCCCCCAGGCGCTCCCAGGCACCGTCGAGCGGCTCCGAGTCGGTGCGCATGGCCAGCAGCCGGCCGCCGGGACGGACGAACGGCAGGCACAGCTCGAGCAGCTCCGGAAAGGGGGCCAGCGCGCGGGCCGTGACCGTGTCGAAGTTCTCCCGGAGGGGCCCGTGGGCCGCGTCCTCGGCGCGTTCGGCCACGATGGCCACGTCGAGGCGGAGTACGGCGGCGGCGTGGGTGCAGAAGGCGGCCTTGCGATGGTCAGCCTCGAGCAGCGTGACCTGCAGGTTGGGCCGGGCGATTGCGAGCGGGATGCCAGGCATGCCGCCCCCGCTCCCGACGTCGAGGAGCGTGCGCGCGTGCTCGAGGTGAGGCAGCAGCGCGAGCGAGTCGTCGACCAGTTCACGGGCGTGGTCGCGCTGTCCCCGCGCGATCAGGCCCGGCCAGCCCGCCACCAGGTTGGCGTATTCGTCGAGAAGCGAGGTACGATCCATCTCGTGCCGATCTATGAGTATCACTGCGACGACTGCCAGGGCACCTTCGAGGTGCTGACCTCGTTCGCGAACCGTGATGACGCGCGGACCTGTCCCACCTGCAGCGGCGAGCGCTCCCACGTCCAGGTCTCGAGCTTCGCGGCGCTGGGCGCCGAGCCCACGAGCGGCCATCTCGCCACCCCCACCGCCGCCACCGGCGGCGGCTGCGCCTGCGGGGGCGCCTGCGCCTGCGGCGGCCACTGAGGCAAGCCAGACCCCCGGCGTAGGACCAACCCCGGTTCGGGCTGACGCCCGACAAGGCGTGCTCTCGAAATTGGGGGCACGCCACCCGACCCCGAGAGCGGCCCTGCCGGTTGTGCGGTGCGGGATTTGTCTTACCCAGGGAGGGCACGGCCCCCCTGGACCCCCCCGGCGGCTTCGCCGCCGAACCCTGCCGGGTCCGCAGTGGTCGCTGGCCGCGAGAGGTCGCTGCTTGCTTGCTTCGGGCTGGCGCCCGAGCTGGCGCCCGCCTGCGAGAACCCGCAAGACTCCTGCGCGTACTCCGGCGCCAGCCCGAAGCGAGCTCCCTCCAAGCGCCAACGCTGGAGGTGCTAGGCTCCCGCTGTGAAGTACTTCATGGCCCTGCTCTTCATCGTGGGGGTCGGCCTCATCATCGGAGGCATCCTGACCGTCATCCACGGCGCCCCCGGCGATCAGGAGATGGAGTACCGCTTTTCAGGGACGGTGGGAGCCGTCGGTGGCCTGGTCATGGTCGTGACCGTGCTGTTGCTCCCGCTGACCCGGCAGAAGCCGCCCGGGTCCTGAGCGTCGCCCGCAGCACCTCGATCGCGGCGTCCACCTCCGCCGCACTCGTCTCGTAACCGACGCTGAGGCGGAGGCTGCCTTCCGCCTCGGCCAGGCTGCGGCCCATCGCCAGCAGCACCACCGACGGATCCAGCGCCCCCGCCGCACAGGCGGCGCCACTGGAGGCGGCCACGCCGGCGAGGTCGAGCGCGAGCAGCAAGTCCTCCCCCCGCCGGTCGGCGAAGGCCGCCGCGGCCACGTTGGGCAAGCGCGGCGCCGCACCCACCAGGGCGCCTCCCACCTCGGTCAGTGCGAGCCGCAAACGCTCCGCCAGAGGCGCCACCCGCTCCGCCTCCGTCGAACGGCGGCGGGCCGTCTCCTCCAGCGCGGCGGCAACCGTCCCCGCCAGCCCCGCGTCGAGGTGGCCGGCGCGGCGCCCGAACTCCTGCGGGCCGCCGACCTGCAGTGGGTCGAGCAGGAGCTGGCGGTCGGCGTAGAGCAGCCCGCCACCCCCCGCCCCCAGCTTGTGACCGCTGAAGGTGGCCAGGTCCGCCTCCTCCACCGGTGGCCGCAGCCAGCGCGCTCCCTGGCAGCAGTCGACGTGCAGGAGAGCGCCGATCTGGTGAGCTCGAGAGGCGATCGCTGCCACCGGCTGGAGGGTCCCCACCTCGCTGTTCGCCATCGAGGTAGAGACCAGGCCTGCGTCGGCGGGAATCGCTTCCGGGTCGGGGAGGCACCCCGAGTCGACGGGAAGCACGTGCACCCGCGCCCCCTCCAGGCCGAGGCGGCGGACCGCCGCCAGGACCGACGGATGCTCCGCCTCCCAGGTCACGACCGAGCGGCCGGGACGCAGGCGGCGACCCGCTCCGAGGAGCGCGAGGTTGACCGCCTCGGTGCCGGAGCCACAGAACACCAGGTCGAGTGCCGCGCGTCCGAGTGCCGCCGCCGCGCGGTCGCGAGCCTGGTCCAGCGCCGAGCGAGCGGCGCGGCCCTCGCGGTGGATGCTCTGCGGGTTCCCCGCCGGCGCCTCCAGGCGGGCCTTGCGCGCCGCCTCCAGCAGCGGGGCGCTTCCGAGGTCGTCGAGATAGAGGCGGGGAGGGCTCACCGCCGCCGGGTCAGCGGCGCTGGTTCGGCGCCGCGATGAGATCGGTCAGCGAACCCTGGAAGTCACGCAGCGTGAGATGGACGTCGAGCAGATCGTCGAGCCCGATCGGCTCCGGCAGCTCGGCGTCTTCCTCCTCCTCGAACTCCGCCAGCTCGGCAACGGCCTCGGCCTCGTCCTCCGCGCTCACTCCGTCGCCCTGAACGGCGAGAATCACCACGAACTGGACGCCGCAGGAGGCGCAGGTGACCTGGACCGTGTAACGATCCTGGACCTGACGCAGCATGCGCAGCTCACAGCCGCGGAGGCTGTGGCCGCAGGCCGGGCAGTTGTAATAACGGGCTCGTTCTCGGATGAAATCGAGGATCCCCATCGCGGCGGATGCTACGCGTCCCCGGCCGGTCTCCTGCGGCCCAAGTACGCGGGGTAGCATCGGTGGGCCGATGCCGCTGCTGACGTTCGAGACCGACCGGCGCGAACAATTCCGCGACGTCACCGCCAGGTGCGCGCCGCGGTCCGCGAGGGGGGTTCGGGCTCGGGTCTGTGCGTCGTCTTCTCCCCCCACACCACCTGCGGCGTCACCGTGAACGAGGGTTTTGACCCCGAGGTGGCGGCCGACGCGGTGAGACACCTGGGCGAGCTGGTACCACGGTTTCGCGGTTGGCGCCACGCGGAAGGCAACTCCGACGCGCACGTGAAGACGATGCTGGTCGGCGCCACCGTCACCCTTCCCGTCGAAGGCGGTGACCTCGCCCTGGGACGGTGGCAGCGCGTCTTTCTCTGCGAGTTCGACGGGCCACGGCGGCGTCAGCTCCGGGTCATATGCGTGTCCGCCTGATGGAGGACTGGATCCGGCGGTTGCGAGCGGGGGAGTTGTCGGAAGCGGCGGCGCTGGCGGAGCTGCGGCGGGCGCAGTTGGAGGAGCTGGGCGGAGCGGCGCAGCTCGATATCGCTCGCGAGCGCCGGCGTGGCCTGCCCGAGGTCGTGCTCGCGGAAGGTAAGCGGCCGGAGGAGGCCGCGCGGCTGGCGGTGCGGCTGGCGCTGGACCGAGGCCAGGGGTTGATCAGCCGCATGGACGAACACCACTTGGCCGCCCTCCGGGAGGCGGCCGCGGGGGCGGCCGTGGCGGTGCATGAGCACCGGCGGGCGGCTCGGGTGGTGCGCTCCGACTTCACGGTGCCACGCGGGGGCGGCCGGGTGGCCATCCTCACCGCCGGCACGTCCGACCTCGACGCGGCGGAGGAAGTGCGGGTGGTGGTCGACGCGTCCGGCCACCAGGTGCGCCTGCGCGCGGACGTCGGCGTCGCGGGTCTGCACCGCCTGCTTCGCCCCCTCGCCGAGCTGCAGGAGTGGGATCCCGACGTGGTCGTGGTCGCGGCCGGCATGGACGGCGTGCTTCCTGGCGTCGTGGCGGGGCTGATGGCGGTCCCCGTCATCGGGCTGCCCGTCTCGACGGGCTACGGCGAGGGCGGTGCCGGCCGGGGGGCGCTGACCACCATGCTCCAGTCGTGCGCGGGGGGCCTCACCGTGGTCAACATCGACAACGGCGTGGGAGCAGGCCAGGCGGCGGTCCTGGTCGCCAACCGCGCCGCCTCGCTGCGCGCCGCCGCCACCCCCCCCACCCCGCCGCGCCCGCACCAACGGGGGCTCACCGCCGGCGCCGGCGATCCCGCGGTTTGACGACCCCCGCCAGGGCCAGGACGGTGATCACGATCGCTGCCACGCAGACGCCGACCAGGGCCAGCACCGGGAGCAGGAAGAGGTAGCCAAGGACGTCGAAGCCGTGGGGCGCCAGGCCGAAGGCGAGGCCGAGCACGATCAGGGCCACCACCGTTCCCACCAGGAGGCCCGGGAAGCCGCGACGCTTCTTGCCCCAAAAGAAGAGCCAGAGACGCCCCGGCCGCTTCTTCTTCTGTCGGGGGGTGGTCGGCGTCGAGGCCATCAGGCTCAGGCTACGGCCAGTTCTCGCCGGGGACCAGGGGCCGTTCTAGAGTGTGCGCTGTGGAGCACCAGCTGACGCACGTGGACGAGCGGGGTGCCGCGCGCATGGTGGATGTCTCCGCCAAGGACGTGACGCTGCGGGAGGCGAGCGCCGAGTGCTTCGTGCGCATGGCCCCCGCCACCATCGCCGCCATCCGATCCGACTCGCTGAAGAAGGGAGACGCCGTCCAGGTCGCCCGGATCGCTGCCATCATGGCGGCCAAGCGTACCCCGGAGCTGATCCCGCTCTGCCACCCGCTGCCGATCTCCGGCATCGACGTCGACCTTGAGGTCGGCGACGAGGGCGTGCGGGTCGAGGTGACGGTCCGGGTGACCGGGACCACCGGGGTCGAGATCGAGGCGCTCACAGCGGCCGCCGTGGCCGGGGTGACACTGATCGACATGGTGAAGTCGATGGAGCGAGGCGTCGTCATCGAGCGCGTGCAGCTGCTGCACAAGGTGGGGGGGCGATCGGGCGAATGGAGGCGCTGACCGCGCGGGTGATCACGCTCAGCGACCGGGCCGCCGCGGGTGAGATGCGAGACGAGTCAGGGCCCGCCCTGCGCGACCGGCTGCGGGAGGCCGGCTTTGAGGTGCAGTCGGTGGAGGTGCTGGCCGACGACGCGGGCCAGCTCCAGGCATTGCTGGGCGTCGCCGCCCAGGAGGTGGCACTGGTCGTGACCACCGGCGGCACCGGCCTCACCCCCCGCGACGTCACCCCGCAGGCGGTGCTGCCGGTGCTCGACTACGAGGTGCCCGGGCTGGGGGAGCTGATGCGCCGGCGAGGCCTGGAAAAGACCCCGATGTCGTCGCTCTCGCGATCGCTGGGCGGGGTTCGCGGCACCTGCCTGGTGCTCTGCCTTCCGGGGAGCGTGGCGGGCGCCGTGGAATCGCTGGACGCGGTGCTTCCGGTCCTCCCCCACGCGATCGGTCAGCTCCAGGGCCGCACGGGCCAGCACCACCACTGAGGCACGCACGCAACCCCGGCTTCGCGCGAAGTCGGGACTATGGGGGCGTCACCTCGCCGGGCCGGTGACCAGCGCCAGCGCGAAGCCGTCGTAGCCCTTCACCCCCACCGTCTGCACCACCGTCGCCTGCAGGTTGGGCAGGCGGCCCAGCTGCTCGGCGAAGCGGTGGATGCCTTGCACCTCGGGGTCCCGGCTGGCGGGGTCGGCGACCGCTCCGCCGCGGACCACGTTGTCGGCGATCAGCAGCGTCCCGGGATGGGAGAGCCGGAGTGCGAGCTCGAGGTAGGTGTCGAGGGCGGCGCGGTTGGCGTCGATGAAGATGAGATCGAACGGGGTCGCGCCCTGCGCGCAGAGAGTCCGCATGCTCTCCGCCGCGTCGCCTACCCACACCTCCACGAGCCGGCTCAGATCAGCCTCGGCCAGGTTGGCGCGCGCGACCTCGGCGTGCCGTGGATGCAGCTCAAGCGTAATCAGGCGTCCCACCGGCGGCAGGGCGCGCGCCAGCCAGATCGTCGAGTAGCCGCCGAGCGTGCCCACCTCCAGCACCGTGCGCGCGCCGATCGCGCGCGCCAGCAGCCACAACAGGCGGCCCTGATTGGGAGAGACCTGGATCGTGGGCAGCCCCGCCTGCCGGCTGCGGGCCAGCGCCGCGACCAGGACCGGATCGTCGGCGCCGAAGTTGGAGGAGAAGTACTGGTCGACCTCCCGCCAGCTGCCGTCGGTCACGACGTCAGCGCCGCGCGGGGCATCGGCTCCCGACCTGCGGGCTGCTTCGGCCGCGGCACCGGGCCCAGGTCGGGGATGGGCCGGGTCACGACCTTCCCCGGCTGCAGGGTCACCTCCTCCCCGCGCTCCCGAATGGTGAGCTCCTCCCCCTCCAGCAGCTCGTAGGTCGCGCTGTGGTGCACCAGGGCAACTTCCAGCAGCCGCCCCCGGTAGCGCATGCGAAACCGCAACTTGGTGATCCGGCTCGGCAGGCGCGGGGCGAAGGACAGTCCCACCGAGGGGTGGTCGCGCATGCCGCCGAAACCGGCCACCGGGACCATCCAGGCGCCCGCCAAAGAGGCCATGTGAACGCCGTCTCTGACGTTGTGCTCCAGGTCCTCCAGGTCCATCAGCGCGGCCTCGCCGAAGTAGTCGAACGCCAGCTCGACGTGGCCCACCTCGGCGGCGACGATGGCCTCGGTGGCGGCCGAGAGGGAGGAGTCGCGAACCGTCAGCGCCTCGTAGTAGTCGAAGTTGCGCAGCTTCTGCTCGGGCGTGAAGTGGTCACCGCAGAATTGGAGCGCGAGGACGAGGTCGGGCTGCTTGACCACCTGTTTGCGATAGAGGTCGAAGTACGGGTAGTTGAGCAGCAGGGGGTACTTGTCGATCGGCGTGTTCTGAAAGTCCCAGCGCTGATGCTCCGTGAAGCGCTCCGCCTGAGAGTGCACCCCGCGCGCCTCGTCGAAGGGCACCACCATGGCCCGGGCGGCGTCGCGCCAGCTCGCGATCTCTTCCGAATCGACGTCCATGGCGGCCGCCAGGTCCGAGTGCTTCTCGGCGGCTTCGGCCGCGCCCACCAGGTTCCGCTGCGCCATCAGGTTGGTGTAGACGTTGTTGTCGCAGATCGCGGAGTACTCGTCGGGTCCGGTCACGCCGTCGATCCGGAAATCGCCGTGCTCGGTGTGGTGGCCAAGTGAGCGCCAGAGCCGGGCGGTTTCGACCAGGATCTCGAGGCCGCAGGTGGCCATGAACTCCTCGTCCTGTGTCGCCGCGGCATAGCGGATCACGGCGTCGGCGATGTCGGCGTTGATGTGGAACGCGGCCGTGCCGGCGGGCCAGTAGCCCGAGCACTCCTCGCCCCGGATCGTCCGCCACGGGAACGCCGCGCCCCCCAGGTTCAGCTGCTGCGCGCGCGCCTTGGCCCGGTCGAGCGTGCGGTGGCGCCAGCGCAGCACGTCACGGACCGCGGTCGGCGCGGTGTAGGTCAGGACCGGGAGCACGAACGACTCGGTGTCCCAGAACGTGTGCCCGTCGTAGCCGGGTCCGGTCAGCCCCTTGGCGGGCACCGCGCGTCCCTCGTTGCGCGCCGCCGACTGGAGGACATGGAAGAGCGCGAAGCGGGCCGCATTCTGCAGCTCCGAGTCACCCTCGATCTCGATGTCGGCGTGCTTCCAGAAGTTGTCCAGGTACGCCTGCTGCTGCCGCAGCACCTCGTCCCAGCCGTCGTGCAGGGCCGACAGCAAAGCACCTTCCACCTGCGCGCGCAGGGCCGGCACCGACCGCCGGCTCGACCAGCCGTAGGCGACGAATTTGGTCAGCGTGAGCTTGTCACCGGGCGAGAGGTTGGTGGCGACGCTGAGGCGAGCCATGTCGCTCTCGCTCTCGATGCGGTTCAGCGTTCCCTTGGGGCCCTCGACCCGGTGATCCATGCCGGCCGCCACCTGCAGCCCCGAGGCCCGGGCCTGGTGGACCAGGACGGCGCGCAGCTCGGAGTGGAAGTGGGCCAGCGAGTCCAGGGGAGCCTCCAGCGCGGCGGCGGCCCGCGGATCGTTGCTGGCGACGGATGAGGGCTCGTTGGCCACCAGCTCCGACTGGAGGACCACGCTGACGGGGTCGTCCGGCACCTCGACCTCGTAGCGGATCGCGACGATCGCGCGCTGCACGAGCGAGACGAACCGGATGGAGCGGATCTTGATGTGGCGCCCGGCGGGAGAGACCCACTCCGCCTCCCTGGTGACGGTCCCGGCGCGCAGATCCAGGGTGCGGCGGTGCGAGACGAGCATCCCGTACCGGAGGTCGAAGGTCTCGTCGTTGACGACCAGGCGGATGAGCTTGCCGTCGGTCACGCTCACCACGGTCTGTCCGGCCTCGGGGTTGCCGTAGGCCGCCTCCGCGTAAGGCAGCGGGCGAACCTCGAAGAAGCCGTTGAGGTAGGTGCCGAGGAGCGCGTGCGGGTCGCCCTCGTCCAGGTTGGCCCGGATCCCGATGTGGCCGTTGGACTGCGCGAACACCGACTCCACGTGCGCCAGGACCTCGAGGTTGAGCTCGGTCTCGGTCACAGCCCAGGAATGCAGCTCGAACGAGGGGTGGCGGATCATGCGGGGACGCCTCGCTGGCGGGCCATCGTGGTTCCTCTTCTCCTTGCGCTGCGGGTGGACGGCGCCGGGCGAACTGACCTCGGTGCCCACATGCTATCCCCGCCAGTTCGGGGTTGGGATCACCTTGTGTTACGTGGCCGCAGGTTCGCGATCCAAGTGCGCTCCGGGGGAAGGGCCGACGGGCAGGCCGGTGCGGGGCCGGAGGCCGTCCAGCAATTCCGCGTCGCCCTCGATCGCGACTCCCCGCGCCCTGGCCTCGGCGGTCCCGAGCCGGCCACCAAGCAGCCCCGCGACGCCGTCGGGCGGCCGTCACGTCGAACTCCACTTTCCTGGTGCAGCATCCCGCAGCCGCCGGCGGGATCAGTACCTGAGCGGCCTACCCCGGCTGGTCTCGGTGCTGAAGCGCAACGAGCTGCGCGACGTCATCGTGGAGGGGGACCGCGCCTTCATCCTCTACGACTTCGTGACCGACACCCCGGCCGGTCGGGTTCTGACCGGAGAGGTGCTCACCTTCGAGGACCGGCTCATACGCAAGATCACGCTTCTCTTCGACTGGCGGCGCTGGCCCGAGGTGGTGGCCGAAGTGCAGAGGCGTGCGGATCCGGTCGCCGCCTGACAGCGGAGGCGGTCTCGGCCCCCGGTTTCCGGTCAACGGAGCTCGTCGAGGCACCTGCGCTGCGCGGCCAGGGCCTCCTGCGCGACGGCCGGCGAAACCTCGACAAAACGCACCCGATCACCCGGCAGCAGCTGCGCCGCCAGCGGCAGATCGGCGCTGATCACGCCCCCCACGACCGGGTACCCGCCCGCGGTCTGATGGTCCTGCAGGAGGAGGATCGGCTCGCCCGAGGGCGGCACCTGAACACACCCCGGCGCCAGGCCGAAGGAGAGGAGATCCGGAATCTCGAGGCGGAGCCGGCCCCCCTCCAGCCGGGCTCCCATGCGGTCAGCGTCGCGGCTGACGGTCCAGGGAGCGCCGAAGAAGCGTGCCCGGTCAGCGGTCGGGAGCCGGCCGGCGTGCGGGCCCGGCAGGCACCGCAGGTCGGTCACCATCCCCGAGGGCCCCGGACGCCGAACGGCGGGCAGGGTGCGGCCGACGACGGCGGGCGCGGTCAGCGGCGGCAGACGGCGGAGCTCGTCACCAGCTTCCAGCTGGCGTCCGCCGAGACCCCCGCGTGACACGAGCAAGAACGTCGATCGAGAACCCAGCCAGCGGTCGCCGTCGAGGCCCCCCTGCACGGCGATGTAGGCGCGGGCGCCGCGGCGGCGGTTCCCGAACGTGAGCCGGGCGCCGGCCGCCAGGAAGCAGGAGGTCCAGCCCGGCAGCGGCCGTCCGTTCCGTCCCTGCGAGAGGTCGGCGCCGGTGATGGCGACCAGGAGGCCGCGGCGCGCCACCAGCGCCGGTCCCTGCATCGTGACCTCCAGCCCCGCCGCGCCCGGCGGGTTGCCGACCAGCAGGTTGCCGGCCGCGAGCGCGAAGCGATCCATGGCGCCGCCCACCGGGACGCCGGCGTTGTGGTGTCCGGGCCGGCCCAGGTCCTGGATCGTGGTCAGAAGACCGGGCTGCTCAACCCCGAAGGCGGGCTCGCTCTCGACGCCGACGCTCACGAGCCGGCTTCGTCCTTCGGGGCCGGCGTCTCGGCCCCGGCCCCGTCGACCTGGAAGAAGCGCACCCGGTCCCCGGGCAGGAAGAGGCAGGGAGGGTCCTGGTCGGGCAGGAACATCGGCACGGCCGTGCGACCCAGGAGATGCCAGCCACCGGGCGTGGGCAGCGGGTAGACACCGGCCTGAGCGCCCGCGATCGCGACCGTCCCGGCCGGGACCGCGGTTCGGGGCACCGGACGCCGCGGCAGCCGGATCCGGTCGGGAAGCGGTCCCAGGTAGGCCCAGCCGGGCACGAAGCCGACCATGAAGCACCGATACGTGGGTTCGGTGTGGAGATGGATCAGCTCTTCCACGCCGAGCTCCAGGGCTCGAGCCGTCTCCTCCAGGTCGGGTCCGTCGTAGACCACCGGAACCCGGTGCAGCCTTCCCATCCCCGGAGGCGGTGTCTTCTGGTTCAGCAGCCGCTCGGCGGCCCGCTGGATGGTGTCGGGCTGAAGCCGCTCGGGGTCGTAGCGGAGCGTCACCGAGGCATAGCCGGGGGTGGCCTCGAGCACCCCCCGCCGCTGCCGCAAAGCCCGCGCGAGCGCGATCGCGCGGCTGTTGAGCGCGGTGTCGATCCGATGGCCCAGCTCGATCAGGACCGCCTGATCCCCCAGGGGGTGCACCGCAGCCCGTCGTCTCACCGGCACTCCGACAGGATGACGGATCGAGCCGAGCGATCGGTCTATGTTCGACCATGTCGACCGACCGAAACGCGACGCCACGCCGGCCGGGAGCGGGCGCCCGGCACCGGCCCAAGGGGGATAGGCCATGACCGACCACGGATTTGCGATCGTCGGCTGCGGGGTGATCTCGCGGACGCACGCGAAGGCGATCGCGGGACTGCCGGGCGCGCACCTGGTCACGGCCGTCGACGTGGTGCCGGAGCGTGCCCGGGCGCTGACCGCCCAGTTCGGCGGCGAGCCGGAGACCGACCTTGAGCGGGCGCTCGCTCGTCCGGAGGTAGACGTGGTCTCGGTCTGCGTCCCCAGCGGGCTGCACACGGAGGTCGGTTATCAGGCGGCCGCGGCGGGCAAGCACGTTCTGGTCGAGAAGCCGATCGACATCACGCTGGCGGCGGCGGACCGGCTGATCGCGGCCGCCGAGGGCGCGGGCGTCAAGCTGGCCGTCATCTCCCAGCACCGCTTCGACGCCGGGGTGCGGGAGATGAAGGACATGATCGCGTCCGGGCGCCTGGGCCGGCTGCTGGTGGGCGACGCGTTCATCAAGTGGTATCGAACGCAGGACTACTACGACAGCGGTGACTGGCGGGGCACCTGGGCTCTTGACGGCGGGGGCTGCCTCATGAACCAGGGCGTCCACTACGTCGACCTGCTGCGCTGGATGATGGGCCCGGTCAAGAGCATCGTGGCGCGGTGCCGGACGGCGGCCCACCAGATCGAGGTGGAAGACACCGCGACCGCGCTCCTCGAGTTCGAGAACGGCGCCGTCGGTGTGCTGGAGGCGAGCACCGCGATCTATCCCGGGATGGGAGAGCGGCTGGAGATCAGCGGAACCGGGGGCACGCTGGTCGTCGAATCGGGCGTGATGCGGGTCCGGGAGCTCAAGGATTACCGGGGGGAGACCTCCTTCTACGGGCGCAAGGTCGACTCGCAGCAGCCGGTGGCCGGGGAGGGGGCCGCCGACCCGGCCTCGATCTCGGGCGACTCGCACCAGGCGCAGATCCAGGACCTGCTGGAGGCGATCGACGAGGATCGCGACCCATTCGTGACCGGTCGGGAGGGGCGGCACGCGCTGGAGGTGGTGCTGGGGGTCTACGACTCGGCACAGCGGGGGGCCGAGGTGCAGCTCTCACCCCTGAGCGAGGTCACGCGATGAGCGGTGACCGCTGGCGGCTGAGCGCCTTCGGCGACGAGATCGCCGAGCCGCTCGAAGAGCAGTGCCGGGTTCTCGCCGAGCATGGTGTGAGCCTGGTCGAGCTGCGCAGCGCCTGGGGCACCAACGTGGGCGACTTCGACGCCGCGCTCTGCGAGCGGGCCGCGGCCGTCCTGCGGGA
Source organism: Candidatus Dormiibacterota bacterium (assembly GCA_963808785.1). Taxonomy (GTDB): domain Bacteria; phylum Chloroflexota; class Dormibacteria; order Dormibacterales; family Dormibacteraceae; genus CAVTSA01. Next base: position 461,588 of record CAWEGH010000001.1, read on the forward strand.
CTTCGGCATCGGCGTCTCCGCGATCGGCTCGCCGCTCGGCAAGGTGCCCGCCGGGGAGGCGGTCGAGGAGGAACGGCCGCGGCTCGAGCGGTGCCTGAACGCCGCCGAGCGCTTGGGGACCCGCTTGGTGCGGGTCTTCTCGTACTACGTCCTCGGCGAATACGAGACGCTTCGCGACACGGTGCTGCGCCGCTTGGAGGTGATGGCGGGCGAGGCCCGCCGGCGCGACCTGGTGCTGGTGCTGGAGAACGAGAGCTGGATCTACGGCGACCTGCCCAAGCGCTGCCTCGACGTGCTGCGCTCGGTCGATTCCCCGGCGCTGCGCTTCGCCTTTGACCCCGCCAACTTCGTCCAATGCGGTGCCGACCCCATGAAGGCGTGGCCGCTGCTGCGGCCCTACGTCGCCCACTTCCACATCAAGGACGCGGTGCCGGTCGACCGCACCGGCCTGGACCCCTACCCGGCGCCCGTGCCGCACGACCGGCTGATGGACTCCGTCCGTCCCGCGGGGGAGGGTGCGGGCCGGGTCCCGGAGCTGCTGGAGGCACTGGCCGCCGACAACTATCAGGGCGTCTTGACGCTCGAGCCGCATCTCGCCGGGCGGTTTCCGGATGCCGACGGGGCGGGGCGGTTCGAGGTCGCGGTGGGGGCCCTCCGCAAGCTCCTGGCTGACCTCGGGCCTCCGGATGTGGACGCGGGAGTCGCCCGATGACGGGGGCGAACGGGGAGCCGCGACTGGCCTTCAGCACCCTCGGCTGTCCCGACTGGTCGCTGGAGCGGGTGGCCGAGGCGGTGCGCGAGTACGGCTACGACGGCATCGAGCTGCGGCTGGTCGACGGCGAACTTCTGGCACCACATCCCTCGAAGGCCGAGCGGTCGCGGCTGCGTGAGGTGCTGGCGGGAGTGCCGGTGGTGGCGGTCGACACCTCGCTGCGCATGGCGGCTCCCGACCCGGGCTGGGAGGACGACCTGCGCGGCTTCTGCGAGGTCGCGGGCGACCTCGGTTGCGACCTCGTGCGAGTATTCGGAGGGACGGCGGCGTCCGGAGACGGCGAGGTGGCCATCGTGGAGCACGTCCGCCGGGCGGGCGCCATCGCGGGCCCACTCGGGGTCACGGGTCGTCCTGGAGACGCACGACGACCTCTCTTCCGCCCGCGCGGTGCGGCGGGTCCTGGACCGGGTGCCGGACGAGGCGGTCGGCGCGCTCTGGGACCTGCACCATCCTTACCGGATGGGCGAGGGCCCTGAAGAGGTCTGGGAGCTGATCGGGGCTCGCACGCTTTTGGTCCACGTCAAGGATGCGGTGCCGGAGGCGAGCGAGCGGACCGGGTGGAAGCTGGTCCTGCTCGGCGAGGGTGAGGTGCCGGTGCGAGAGGGGCTCCGGGTGCTGCAGGACCACGGCTACCGGGGCTGGCTGACCGTCGAGTGGGAGAAGAAGTGGCACCCCGAGATCGCGGAGCCCGAGGTCGCCTTCCCGCAGCACGCGCTGCTGCTGCGGAGCTGGCTGGCCGAGGGGGCGCCGCCCTCACGCTGAGAGGCCGAGGCGTCTGGACCGGCCGCTGCCGCCAGACCCGAAGGTGAGGTCGTGAGCATCATCCTGGAAACGCCGCGACTTCGAATCCGCCAGTTCACCCGCGGACGACGTCGACAACCTATTCGAGCCGCACAGCGACTGAGCCGTGATGCGCTACATCGGAAAGCCACCATCTCGGGAGGCACAGAGACACGAGATCGCCTTCCATCTCGACGCCTACAACCGGTTCGATGCCCGGCCGCCGAACCCGTCAACCGGGCAGGAGCTCTCCCACCAGATAGAGCGACCCGCAGGCGAGGACCAGTCCACCCTCGCCGACTCTCTCGTGCGCCCGGACCACCGCCTCCTGCGCGGGCAAGACCGCCTCGGCCTGAGGCCCCCAGGCGGCGGCGAGCTTGGCCGGTGACAGCGCGCGCCCACCGGCCGATGCCGCCGCCGTCGCCACCACACACGCCGGCTCCAGCTGCCGCAGCTGCTCCAGCATCGGCGGCAGGTCCTTGTCCACCATGACGCCGAACACCAGGCCCAGCGGCCGGCCGCCGGCCAGCTCACCGACGGCCGGAACCACCCGCCGCAGCGCCCCCGCGTTGTGGCCGCCGTCGAGCAGGAGCCACTCGTCCACCAGCTGCATCCGGCCCGGCCAGCGGGTGGCCGCCAGGCCTTCACGCACCGCGGTCTCGTCAGCGTCACCGCCGCCGTGGGCGGCGGCGACCGCCAGCGCCGCATTCTCCGGCTGCCAGCTTCCGAGCAGCGGAACCCGGAGGCCCTGGTAGGAAAACCCCGGACCCTCCACGGAGAGCTCGGAGCCCGACCAGCCCCGCGAGCAGGCGTGGTAGGTGATCTCCTGGCCCAGCCGCCAGATGGTGGCCTCCTGTTCCCGTGCTCGGGCCTCGATCACGCTCAGAGCGGGGCCGGTGGCTCCGGTGACGACCAGGTTGCCGGGCTTGATGATCCCGGCTTTTTCGGCCGCGATCTTCTCCACCGTGTCGCCCAGGTGTTTCATGTGGTCGAGGTCGATATTGGTGATCACCGCGATCCCCAAATCCAGCACGTTGGTGGAATCGAGGCGCCCGCCCATTCCGACCTCGGCCACCAGCCGGTCCACGCGTGGCGCAAGCCACCAGACGGCGAGCCCGATCAGAAGTTCGAACTCGGTTGGGTCGCCAAGCCGGTCCCAGACCGCCTGCAGCCGGGGCTGGGCGGCGGACACGGCGGCGGCGAACTCGTGCTCGGCGATGGGCCGCCCATCGACCTGGATGCGCTCGGTGTAGGAGCGGAGATGCGGGCTCGGCGTGGTCCCGACGTGCAGGCCGCGCGCGCGCAGGACCGACGCCAGGTAGGCCGCGGTCGAGCCTTTTCCGTTGGTCCCCGCGACGAGCGCACCGCGCAGGCCGGCCTCGGGATGGCCGAGCCCGTCGAGGATGGCGCGGCTCCGCTCCAGGCCCAACTTGACGCCGAAGCGCCCCTGCTGCGTGACGTAGCTGAGCGCCTCTTCGTAGGTGAGCGTGCCGGCTCGCGGCAGCGAATTCGCGGTCACGGGCGGAGCAGCTCCTCGGCGCGCAGCGTGTTGTGCATCAGCATGGCGCGCGTCATGGGCCCCACGCCTCCCGGCACCGGTGTCAGCCAGCCCGCGGCCTCGGCGGCACCGGGGTCGACGTCACCGGTCAGCTTGCCGTCGAGCCGGTTCATCCCCACGTCGACGACGGCGGCACCCGGCCGCACCCAGCCCGGTTCCACCAGCCGGGCCCGACCGATGGCGACGACCAGGATCTCGGCCCCGCGGCAGACGCCCGCCAGGTCGCGGGTACGGCTGTGACAGACGGTGACGGTGGCGTTGCGCTGGAGCAGCAGCAGGGCCACGGGCTTGCCGACCAGGTTCGACCGTCCCACCACGACGGCACGCTTGCCCTCGATCGGGACCTGATACCGGTCGAGCAGCCGGAGGATGCCGGCCGGCGTGCAGGGCACGTGCCCGGGGGCGCCGGCGAGCAGGCGACCGCCGTTGACCGGGCCCAAGCCGTCGATGTCCTTCTCCGCCGCCACCGCCTCGACCACCGGGCGCACCTCGACCTGCGCGGGAAAGGGCTGCTGGACCAGCACCCCTGAAACCTCGGGGTCGGCATTGAGGCCGCGCACCAGCTCCAGCACCTCCTCCGTGGTGGCGGTCTCGGGCAGACGGTGGTCGCTGGAGGCGATGCCGACCTTCTCCGCGTCCCGGTGCTTGCTGCGGACGTAAAGGAGCGAAGCGGGATCGTCGCCGACCAGGACGGTCGCCAGGTGGGGGCGCGACTTGCCCTCCGCGATCCGGGACTGGACGCGGAGATGCACGTCTTCCAAGACCTCGGCCGCCAGCGCCTTCCCGTCGAGTACGACCACGGGCATACCTCCTCCGATGGCGCCAGTCGCGGCCCCCCGTGACGCCAGCTTACCCGCCTCCGTCAGCGCCCGTTTCGCACGGAAGGGCCGCTAAACCGCGCCGGATGACACCCCTTTCGCGCGGAACGGGTGGTAAGGGGCGCCGCGGGTTGGACCTTCCTCACCGGGTCACCTCGACCACCACGTAGTCGGCCTCGACCGAGACCGGGTACAGCTCCGCGGAGTAGGGGCCCGGCTCCAATCCCGGCGCCGGCGCCTCGGGGTGGTCGCGGGCATCCGACCCCACCAGCGCTGCGCCCGGCGCGACCGAGACGGCGTAGTCGCGCACCCGGGTGTGGCGGGGGTCGAACCAGGACTGGCCGGTGCGGAGGTCGAACTCCCACCCGTGCCAGGGGCAGCGCAGGATCTCGCCCGCGCGGCTGTAGCGGTACTCGCCGGGCGCGTCGCCGATCAGGAAACCGGAGGTGCGGCCGAGACAGAGCGGCCCCCCTTGGTGCGGGCACCGGTTGCGGAGCGCGAAGAACTCGCCCCCCACGTTGAAGACACCGATGGAGCGACCCTCGATCTCGACGATCCGGCGCTCCCCGGGCGGCAGTTCGTCGACCCGGGCGACGACGTGCGAAGCCACCCGGCGCTCAGGCCTCCAGACCCAACCGGTACAGGCGGTTCGCGTTGCCGGCGCGAATCGCCCGCCGCAGCTCCTCCCCGACGCCCGCCGGGAGGGCCTGGTCGGGGGCGTCGAAATCCCAGTGCGGGTAGTCGGTGGCGAACATCAGCCGGTCGTCCATGTCGAGCTGCCGGACCAGTTCCGTGAACTGCTCCGGCCGGTCCGGCTCCTCCATCGGCTGGGTGGTCAGCCAGAAGTGCTCCCGCAGGTACTCGGACGGCTTGCGGCGCAGGTGCGGGACCTCCTCGCGGAGCCGCTCGAACGCGTCGTCGAGGCGCCACATGAGCGGAGGCAGCCACGCGAACCCGCCCTCGATGAGCACGAACCGAAGCGTCGGGAACCGTTCGAACACCCCCTCCAGCACCAGGCTGGTCGCCTGCGCCTGGAAGGCGGTGGGCATCCCCGCGTGGTCCTCGATGTAGAACGAGGGCCAGCCGGCGCCGCTGATCGCGAACCCGCCGTTGCCGCCGAAGTGCGCGGCCACCGGTAGGTCGTGACGGGTCGCCGCCTCGTAGAGAGGCCAGTACTTGCGCCGCCCCAGCGGTTCGGCGGTGCGGATGTAGAGCAGCACCTGGACGAAGCGCTCGTCATCGCCCACGCGGTCGATCTCCCGGGCGGCCAGTTCCCCGTCTTCCCACTCGACCGCGATCGATCCCCGCAGCCTCGGCTCCGGCTCCAGCCAGCGCGCCAGCTGCCAGTCGTTGACCGCCGCCGCGAACGCGGCCCCGAACTCGAGGTTGCGCAGACCGCCGGCGCCGACCAGCGGCGTCAGGATTCCGGCGTCCATGTCCCACCGATCGAGGAGCTGCTCGCGGAGGAAGTCGAGGTCGGATCCGGGGGGACCTCCATCCGGGGGCCAGGAGTCGGTCCGGGCCGCGTGGTCGTTGGCCCGCGGATAGTAAGCGCCGCCCGCCCGGGAGGCGCCGAAGAGGTCCAGGTGCCGCCGCCACCGCGGGTCCAGATACTCGGCGTAGTCGCGCTGGCTCCGGCCCTGCACGTGGATGTCACAGTCGACCAGCGTCAGGCGGGTGCGCGCCGCCGCCGGTCGTTCTTCGGTCTGCGTCATCGTGCCGCCTCCTTCACACCCTCCAGTCGAGGGTAGAACGCCCGCGCGTTGGCGTCCAGCCGCGCCAGCGGGAGTTCGGACAGGACCGCGTCTTCCAGCGCGTCGAAGTGCCAGTGCGGGTAGTCGGTCGCGAACAGCAGGAGCTGGTCGAGATCGGTGTCGTCGAGCAGGCGGCTCAGAGCCCCGGCCGCGGGGGGCGCGTCGAGCGGCTGCGTCGTGAACCGGACCCGCTCCCGGATGTAGGCCGACGGTGGGCGGCGCACCCACGGCACGTCCCGGCGCAGCCCCTTCCACTCCTTGTCCAGCCGCCAGAGCAGCGACGGGACCCAGGTGAAGCCTCCCTCCACGCACGCGACCCGGAGGTCGGGGAAACGGTCGAAAGTGCCCTCCGCGATCAGGCTCAACAGCTGGGTCTGGAAGATCTGCGCCATGCCGACCAGGTCCTCCAGGTAGTAGGAGGGCCAGCCAGAGCCGGTCGGCGGATTGCCGGGGGCGCCGCCGAAATGCATCGCCACCACCAGCCCGTGACGCGCCGCCGCCTCGAACAGGGGGTGAAAGTTCCGGTTGCCGTACGGCAGGGCGGAGCGGACCGGCAGGATCACCTGCACGAAGCGCGGGTCGCCGGCCACCCGCTCGATCTCGGCCGCCGCCATCTCGGGCTGCGGGCTGGGTACCGCGATCGACGCCCGCAGGCGGGGCTCGCCGTCGAGCCACTCGACGCGCTGCCAGTCGTTGACCGCGCTCGCGATCGCGGCCGCCGTGTCCGGGTTGTGGATGCTCTCCACGGCGTAGGTGCAGCTCAGGATCGCGAGGTCGACGCCGAGCGGATCAAGCAGCTGCTCCCGTACCGCCTGCGCGGAGGACGCCGCCGGTGGCTTCGCGTCGCGCCAGAGCGGACTCACCGAGGTGGGAGCCCGTGGTGGGTAGGCGGTGTCGACCGGGCCCCGGAACGCCGACTGGCGGCAGTACTCGACCCAGTGTGGCGAGAGATAGGGGAAGAGGGCCTGGACCCCCGGCACCTCGGCGTGCGCGTCGCAGTCGATCACCGCCCCTCCTCCCGTTGGAACGGCCAGCGCCGGCGGGCGGCGACCCGGGACTCGTCGAACGCGATGCCGAAGCCGGGCCGGCCCGCGAGCGCCAGGCAGCCGTCCTCGGGCTGGGGCGGGTCCAGCTCGAAGTGGTGGCGCCGCGGCATCGCCTGGAGCAGGTACTCGACCAGAGGGCAGGTTCCGGGCGATTGGCTGGCCACCACGTGCAGCGCGGCGTGCACCCCGTGCCCGTGCGGGATGACAGGAACGCCGAACGGCTCGGCCAGCGCGCACAGACGGGTCAGCTCGGTCACCCCGCCGCACCACTCGGGGTCGGTCTGGAGCACCGAGAGGATCCCGTCCCGGAGCCACGGCAGGACCTCGGCCCGGTCGTAGAGGTGCTCACCGGCGGCGAGCGGGATGGCGGTCGAGGTCCGCAGCGCGCGGTAGGCCTCGATCCGGCCGGGCGGAAACGGCTCCTCGAGCCAGGTCGGGCGGTAGGGCTCGGCGTCGCGCGCCCAGGCCCGGGCGGTGGCCAGGTCCCAACCCCCGAACGCGTCGAACATGAGCCCGACCTGGCGACCGGCGGCGCGCCCCACCAGCTCGGTCATCGCGAGGTCCGCCTCCAACCCGGCGGCGCCGTCCGCGGGCCCGTGGGCGAAGAACCACTTCTGGTGCCGGAAGCCGCGGCGGGCGAGATCCTGAACCGTCGCCTCGATGGTCTGCGGATCGTGCGCCGTGCCCAGGGTGCTCGCATAGGCCTCCACCCGCTCTCTGGAGGGCCCACCGAGCAGCCGGTACACGGGCAGCTCGAGGACGCGGCCGCGCAGGTCCCAGAGCGCGTTGTCGACGGCCGAGATCGCCATCTTGAAGTGGCCGTGGCGGCTGTGCCGGTCGAGGCGGTCGAGCCGGTCCCACACCGCGGAGGTGGCGAGCCCGTCCTGACCCACCAGGAACGGTGCCAGCTGATCGAAGACGACCCAGGCGGCGGAGCGATCGACCGGCCCATAGAGACCGCTGACGCCGAGCGAGGTGTGGATCTGCAGGTAGAGGTGGCGCAGCTCGGCCGCGGGGAGGCTGCGGCGCGGTGCGGGCGAGGGCTCGGCGTAGATGTCGAGCGGCTTCACCTGCTGCTGCAGCGGGCTCGGGGGTGGGGCGGTGCCGGACAGCTCCCAGATCTCGACCGCGGTGATCGTCCCCGCTCGCACCTCGCGATGCTAGTCGCCCCCGCCGGGAGGGCGTCAGGGGAGGTCGAGCTGGGAGCGTGCGGCGGCGGCGGCCTCGCGGATCACCTCGCGAACATCGCCGCCCAGGGCCCGGCAGTCCTCGTACTCGGGGGCCACGTCGACCGGGCGGCCGTCGAGCAGCTTCACCTTGACCCGCACCTCATGGCCCCGGACACGGACGGCAAGGAACTCTCGACCGGCCACGATCCGGTCCGCCCGCTGCACACGAACGCCGAGCGCGGTCGACCGGCGGAGCACCAGGTCCACCAGCGCGCCGGTCGCGTCGGGGTCGCACATCACCGTCAGCTGCTGCCCCGCGCGGCCCTTCTTCATCCAGAGCGGCGCCGTCGCCACGTCGAGGGCGCCCGCCCCCAGCAAGTCCTCGCTCAGCGCCGCCAGCTCATTCGGCGGCAGGTCGTCGAGGTTGGTGGTCATCACGTCGACCACCGACGCCTCGCGCACCGGCTCGCCCAGCCAGAGTCCGACCGCGTTCCCCGGGTCGGGGCGCGAGCCGAGGCCGTAGCCGACGCGGTCGAGCCGCATGCGGGGGCGCTCGAACCGGGCCAGCGTGACCAGGATCGCGGCACCGGTCGGGGTCACCAGCTCGGCCGTGCGCCGGTCGGGGACGAGCTCGGCGCCCGATCCGGCCAGGATGCGCAGCGTGGCGGGCGCCGAATAGGGAGCCTGGGGGGCGGGCAGCGGTCCGGCGTACACGGCGTCCACGGCCAGCGACTCGAGCAGCCAGAACGAACCGACCAGGTCGACCAGCGCGTCGGCGCCGCCCAGCTCGTGCAGATGGACCTCCCCGAGCGGGCGGCCGTGCACCCGCGCCTCCACCTCGCCGATCCGGGTGATGGCACCCAACGCCCGCTCACGCACTCGCGCCGGGAGAGGCGCCTCGCGCACCACCCGCAGCAGCTCGGGCACCATCCGCGCCGGCCCCGAGCGGTCGAAATCGACGTCCACCTTGATCCCACCCAGGTGCCCGCGCTCGTCGTGATGGTGCGCGACGGTGACCTCATCCCGCAGGCCGAGCGCCTCTACCGTGCTCTCCAGGAGGGCCGGGTCGGCGCCCGCGTCCAGGAGGGCCCCCAGCGTCATGTCGCCCGAGATGCCCGAAGGGCAGTCGAAGTAAGCGATGCGCGTCACGCGCCCGGCGCCTCCGTCCCCGCCTCCGCGCTCACCACGACCCGGAAGGCCTCGAACGACCCCGGCAGCGGGGGGCGTTTGGCGATCGTCACCCGGGCCCGCTCCACGCGGGGGAGCCGCACCAGGCGCCGGGCGACCCGGTCCGCGACCGCCTCCAGGAGGTTCATCGGAGGCCCCTCCACGATCTCCCGGACCGCCTCCCAGACGACCCGGTAATCGAGGGCATCCTCCAGCTGGTCCGACCGGCGGGCGGCACTCCAGTCGCCCTCCAGCATCAGATCCACGGTGAAGTCCTGACCCAGCTCGCGCTCGGGCGGCAGCGCGCCATGGTGGCCGTAGAACACCATCCCGGACAGCTGCAGGCGGTCGCGCTCGCTCAATGCGGGTAGGTCTTGTCGTCCCAGGTGAAGGACGGCGGCGGATCCTGGAACGGGGGGCCGAACTGGATGACGATGTTCCGGTGCGACGTGAGGGGGATGTCGGCCGGGTTACCGTGATACGGCTTGCCGTCCACCCACACCTTCATCTGCACCGAATCGCTGGTCTTGAGCGTCGCCACCTGGTGCTTGCTGATCGGCTGTCCCCAGATGTTGAAGAAGGTCCCCAGCGTGTAGGTGTGGTGCTTCTGCGACTCCGGGAGCGTGATGGCGATGACGCCCGAGTCGTCCGAGGTGTGCAGCCAGTAGGTGCAGTCGCCCTTGACCCCGATCTTGGCCGGCACCGCGACCGGCGTCTCCTGATAGAGGATCTGCAGGTTGGCGTGGATCCGCACCGCGGTCGGGTTGGTCGGGACGCAGCTCACCCCGTCGATCGCGCTGTAGCTCGGGGGCGGCGGCTTGTAGTTCATCTTGAAGTAGATGCCACCGATGACGAGGGCAGCGATCAGCACTGCCGCGGCGGCCACGGCGGCCAGGATGGGGAACTCCTGGCGCGATCCCCCCCGGCCGCGGGCACGACCGCCGGCAGTCTTGCTCGGATGCTGCCCAGCCCGGCGCTGAGCGGTCCGCGAGCTTTTGGATTTGGCCAAATACGAAACCTCATGGCGTGCGCCGGCCACGCGATCGGACTCCCCGCGCCTGAGGCCGCGCACCGGTAGGGGACGTCCGTAAGATACAGACGACCTTTCCGGCCCCGCCTCGTGCCTACTCGCACGCACGGCGTCCTGGCAAGCAGAAGCCCGGACTGCCCGGCGGCGGGGTCATACCCATAGAGAGGAGACTCGCCAATGCCCGTAAGGGATTACGAAATCCTGTACATCGTGAAACCGGACCTCGACGAGGAGGCGGTGGCGGCATCCACCAAGTCGGTCGACGACCTGATCGCCGGGTTCGGTGGCACGGTGCAGAAGACGGACCAGTGGGGCCGCCGCAAGCTCGCCTACGAGGTGCAGCACCTGCGCGAGGGCTACTACGTCCTCACCGACTTTGCGTTCGACCCCGACCGGGTGCCGGACCTGGAGGGCCAGCTGCGCATCTCGGAGACCGTCTTCCGGTACCTGGTCACGCGCAAGCCCGACCGGGTGCGCAGCACCAGGGCACGTCGCAAGGCGGCCCGAGCGGCGGCCGAAGCCGCCCCGAGCGAGGACCTCGCCGCTGGAGCTGACCTGGCCGCGAGCGGTCCGGAAGCTGTCGAGGACGGTCCGAGTGGGGCTGAGCTCGTCCGGAGCGGCGCCGAGGTGGAGACCGGGGCCGGGCCCGAGGACGTGGAGACCGGGGCCGGGCCCGAGGACCTGGAGACCAGCACCGAGGAGGTCGAGAGTGTCCCCGAGGACGCCGAGACCGGCACCGGGGGCGTCGCGAACGAACCGGTGAGGGCTGGTGAGGTCGAGTAGATGGCGGGCTCACTGAACAAGGTCATGCTGATCGGCCGCCTGACGCGCGACCCTGAGATGCGCTACACGGCTCAGGGCACCGCGGTCACCAACTTCGGACTCGCCACCAACCGCTACCTGCCCCAGGGCGAGTCCGGGGAGCGTCGCGAGCAGACCGACTTCCACGACATCGTCGTCTTCAACATGGGCCGTCGCAACCTGGCCGAGATCGTGGCTCAGTACACCAAGAAGGGTGCCCTGGTCTACATCGAGGGCCGGCTTCAGACCCGGACCTGGGAGGACCAGCAGGGCCAGAAGCGGCGCACCACCGAGGTGGTCGCGAACGACGTCCAGTTCTTGGAGACCCGTGCTGCCGCCGAAGGCGCCGGCTACCAGTCCGGTGGCGGGTACGAGGGTGCGCCGTCCGGCGGAGGACGCGGCGGGCACGACAATCCCGCGCCCCGCCAGGCCCCACCCGAACGGCGTGAGCAGCCCGAGATCCAGGAAGTCGACCCCGACGACATCCCCTTCTGAAAGAGCGAGAGAACGAAACCAGATGGCAGTGCACAACGACCGTGCTCCCAGGCGCCGCTCCCACCGCAAGGTGTGCGCCTTCTGCGCGGAAAAGATCGACTACATCGACTACAAGGAGGTCAGCCGGCTCCGCCGCTACCTCTCGGAACGGGCGAAGATCCTGCCCCGCCGCGTGACCGGCACCTGTGCCCGGCACCAGCGGGTGCTGACGTCAGCCCTCAAGCGGGCCCGCCACATCGCGCTCCTGCCCTACACCACGGACCTGCTTCGCTGATCACCAGAGGAGTTCGGGGTACCCCATGATTTTCCAGACCCAGCTTCGCATCCCGGGTCCCACGCCGATCCCCGACCGGGTCGTTCGCGCGGCCGCCGCCCCCATGGTCGACCACCGAGGGCCCGAGTTCAAGGTCATCGTGAACGAGGTCACGGAAGGGGTCAAGAAGGTCTTCGGAACCGGGAACGATCTCCTCATCTACACCGCCAGCGGCTCCGGCGGCCTGGAGTCGGCGGTGGTCAACGTGATCTCGCCCGGCGACAAGGTGATCGCCGGCGTGTCAGGCAACTTCGGCGATCGCTTCGCCGCCATCGCCGAGGCGTACGGCGGCGATGTGGTCCGCCTCACTTCTGAGTGGGGGGAGCCGATCACGCGCGAGGACCTGCGAGCCACGCTGGAGGCCAACCCCGGCACCAAACTCGTCCTGCTCACCCATAACGAGACCTCGACCGGGCTCACCAATCCGCTCCCTGAGCTGGCCCGGGTGGTCCACGACGCGGGTGCCCTGCTGGCGGTGGACGGGGTGTCCTCGGTCGGCTCGATGCCGATCGACGTGGACCGGAACCACATCGACGTCGCGGTCACCGGGAGCCAGAAGGGATTCATGTCCCCCCCCGGTATCGCCTTCGTGACCGTCAGCGAGCGGGCCTGGGAGGCGAACCGGACCGCCAAAGCGCCGCGCTCCTACTTCGACTGGGGGCCGACGGCAAAGGCGGTGAAGGAGGGTGCCACTCCGTACACGCCGGCGATCGGGGTGCTGTACGCGGTCCGGGAGGGGCTCCGCCTGCTGTTCGAGGAGGGTCTTGACAACGTCTACCGCCGTCATCGCCTGCTCGCCGGCGCCACCGCCGACGCGCTGCAGGCGATGGGGTTCCGCCTCTTCGCCGCCGAGGGTTACCGGTCCCCGGTGGTCACGGCCGCGATCCCGCCCGAGGGGGTGGCGGCGGACGCCTACCGCAAGCTTCTGCGCGAGAAGTACGGCGTCGTGATCGGCGGCGGTCAGGGCAAGATGACCGGAAAGATGGTTCGCGTCGGACACCTGGCGGCGGTCGCCGAGGGCGACGTGGTGCAGGTGATGTGGGCCCTGGAGCAGGCTCTCGAGGACCTCGACATCGCCCCCAACGAGGGGCGCGGCGTGAGCGCGCTTTCAGCTCACCTGCGCGATCGGGCGGCAGCACCCGCCGCCGTCTGATGGCCGACGTCCGGGCCTTTCCCGCGCTGCGCTACGCGGGAAGTGTGGAGCCGGTGCTGGCTCCCCCCTATGACGTGTTGAGCGACGAGCAGGTGGCCGAGCTGAAGGCGTCGAACCCGCATTCGGTCGTCTACCTGACACGGCCCGGCAGCGACTACCAGGGGGCCGCCGACACCCTGCGGCGGTGGACAGACGAGGGGGTGCTCGAGAGGGAGTCGCGCCCCATGTTGTACCTCCACGAGACGCAGATCGAGCCCGGTCGCAGCCGCCTGGACCTGATCGCAGCGCTCCGCGTGGAGCCGTACGGGACGGGTGCTGTGGTGCCTCACGAGCGCACTCATCGGGGCCCCAAGGAGGACCGGCTGGCGCTGCTGCGCGCCACCGCCACCAGCCTGGAGCCGCTCTGGTTCCTGGCCCCCGGACTTCGTGCCCGGCTGGCCGCGGCACCACCGGCGAGAGAGGTCCGCGAATTCAACTACGAGGGCCGGCGGCATGTGCTGCAGACGATCGACGACGCCGCCTGGGCGGGCCGGATTCACGAGGCACTGGATTCACAGCCGGTCCTGATCGCCGACGGTCACCACCGCTACGAGACGACGCTCGCCTACGCCGAGGAGCGCGGCGGGCACCCGGACGCGGCGTCCCGCTTCACGCTGGCGCTGCTGACCGACCTCGGTGACCCCGGCCTCGAGGTGCTGGCCACGCACCGGGTTCTGCGCGGCGGCGCCGCGGTGACGGGTGGTGAACCCGCGTCTTCTCTGGCAGAGGTGCTGTCCCGGATCGAGGGCCGGGTGGCCGCCGGCTACTATCGCCAAGGTCGGTTCCAGGTGCTCCCGCTGGAGGGCACGGTGGCGGCGGCCGAGCTGCACGACCAGGTGATCGACAACCTGCTGCAGAGGCGGAACCCGGAGGTGCACCTGCGATACACCCGGGACGCGCGGGAGGCGGTGCGGCTGGTCGACGAGGGTTGGGGGAACCACGCCTTCTTCCTCGGGACCCCGGATCTGAACGCGATCCTGACTGCCGCTCGCCGCGGCGTGACGATGCCGCAGAAGACGACCTACTTCGCGCCCAAACCGCCGAGCGGGATGGCCTTCCACGAGCTGAGCGCCGCTCCCGTTTTATGATGCGGGCCGGGAGGGTAAACCAGAGACTGGGGCGTCCCCCCGAAGAAATCACGAACGAGGTCCGAACCTATATGCCCATCTACGGCTATCGATGTACAGACTGCGGCCACGAGCTGGAGGTGCTGCAGTCAATGCGTGATGCTCCGCTGACGGTCTGCGACGCGTGCGGCGGCCGGCTGCAGAAGAAGCTCTACCCGGTGGGTGTGCAGTTCAAGGGCAGCGGGTTCTACAGCACCGATTACAAGCGCTCCGCCCAGGAGGGCGCCGACGGCAAGTCCGACGGCAAGTCCGACTCGAAGCCGGACGGCAAGACGGAGACCGCCGCCTCCTCGACGTCCGAGACCAAGAGCTCGAAGGCCGGATCCAGCGAGAAGGCGACCTCCAAGGCAGCCGAGTCCTAGCCGCGATGTCTGCGGCGGTCGCGGAGCTCACCGACGCCGAATTCGAGCCGGCAGTCCGCGTCGCCGACCGGCCGCTGCTGGTCGAGTTCTGGGCGCCCTGGTGCGCACCCTGCCGCATGCTCTCGCCGGTGGTGCGGGACCTGGCCGAGGAGTTCGCCGACCGTGCTCTGATCCGGCAGGTCAACGTCGACGAGAACCCTGACACCGGCTCCCGGCTGGGCGTGATGAGCATGCCGACCGTCCTCATCTTCAAGGACGGCGAACCGGTGGAGCGGGTGGTCGGCTACCGTTCGGGGATCAAGGACGACCTGCGACAGCGACTCCAGGCGCTCCTGTGAACCCCTTCTTCGAGCACTACGTGCGGATCCTCGGCGAGGAGGCGGAGGCTTCCGGACATCGCGTCGGTCGTGGTGGCCCGGTGGTGCTGGAGCCGCAGCTGTCGCGCGCTCTGCTCGACCTCACCCGAGTGGTCGCCCACAGTCAGGAGCGGCGGTTCGGCCCGCTGGTCTCCTACCTGACCGGGGCCGCCCTGGCCGGGGCCGACCTCGAGGACGAGGCGGCGGCGGCGCTCGTGGACCGGGTCGTAGCCCGGTTGGAGGCGGAGAGCAGCCCCTAGCCCGGACCCAAGTCGCCGCTATACCCTCTTCGGTGAGATGGCGCGGGCACGGGTAAAGGCGCTGATCGTGGGCGCCGGCATCGGAGGGTTGGCGACAGCGCTGGCGTGTCACCAGCGCGGTATCGAATGCGAGGTCTACGAGCAGTCGCCGGCGGTGCGTGAGCTCGGGGTCGGCATCAACATTCTTCCCAACGCGGTGCGCGAGCTTCGGGATCTGCGCCTGCTCGACCGCCTGGACCGGGTCGGGGTGCGGACGTACGAGCTCTTCTACCTCAACCGCTTCGGGCAGGAGGTCTGGCACGAGCTGCGCGGAATGGACGCGGGCCACGACGTCTCCCAGTTCTCCATCCACCGCGGACATCTCCAGGGTGTCCTCTACGGCGCGGTCACCGAACGCCTGGGTGAGAGCGCGGTGCGAACGGGCCGGCGCCTGACGCGGTTCGAGGACGAGGGGGGTCGGGTCGTGGCCCGGTTCGAGGACGGCTCGGGACGCCAGGTGGGGCGGAGCGAAGGGGACCTGCTGATCGGCGCCGACGGCATCCGTTCGACCGTGCGCGCGACGCTCAACCCCACCGAGGGCGATCCGCTCTGGAACGGACCCGTCCTCTGGCGCGGCACCCGCGACTGGCCGGTGTTCTTGACCGGTCGCTCGATGCTGGTCGCGGGGGGGTTGGAGGCCAAGGTGGTCGTCTATCCAATCGGACCCGGCGAAACCAGCGGGACGCGCCTCACCAATTGGGCGTTGATCGGCGTGCCGGAGCGGCGGAGCGACCGCTGGCTGGGGGACTGGTCCCGTCCCGGCAGTTGGGACGAGCTGCGAGGTTTCGTCGAGCCTTTCCGCGTCGGGCAGGTCGACGTCCTGGCGATGACCAGCGGCACGCCGGTCTTCTACGAGTACCCGCTCTGTGATCGGGAGCCGCTGGCCCGGTGGTCGCGGGGCCGGGTCACGCTGCTGGGCGACGCCGCCCACCCCATGTACCCGGTCGGGTCGAACGGCGCCACCCAGGCGATCGTCGACGCCCGCTGCCTGGCCGACCGGGTGGCAGACCTCGGCCCCCAGGAAGGCCTCGCCGCCTACGACCAGGAGCGGCGGCCGGCGACAGCGGCGATCGTCCGGTCCAACCGCTCGGGGGGCCCCGAAGGGGTGATCGACGCGGTCGAGAGGCTGGCCCCGGACGGCTTCGACGACATCGAGGCCGTGCTTCCATACGCCGAGCGGGAGCGGATCGTGCGCGGATACGCGAAAGCGTCCGGGTTTGCCGCGCCGGCCCCGGCGAACGCGAACCAAGCCAGGGAGGAGAAGTGATGGCGGAAGGCTGGCAGGCGGCGGTGCGTGGGTCCTCCGATGCGGTGGATGGTCTGCGCTGGAACATCCTGGGCCAGGTCTACGTGCCCAAGCACGTCGACGATGAGACGTTTACCTGGCATGCCACGATGCCACCCGGCACCTTCGTCCCGCCGCACGTCCATCCCACCCAGGACGAGTTCGTCTACCTGCTGGGCGGCGAGCTGGAGGCCGAGCTGGACGGGGCCCCCGCGCAGGCGGCGCACGTGGGAGACCTGATCGAGCTTCCACGCGGGGTGCCCCACGGCCTCTTCAACCGCTCCGGTGGCGAGGTGACCTGCCTCTTCTGGGTCACGCCCACGCGGCGGCTGTTCGACCTCTTCCGCGGCATCGACGCGCTCTCCCCGCAGACACCGGAGGCGGTGGTCGGCCTTTCCGCACAGCATGAGGTGCACTTCCTGCCGCCTCCCACGTAGGGCGCCGCCCCCCGAATCCCCGTTTCGCACGGAACGGGCCCTAAAGCCCGCCGCATGACACCCCTTCCATGCGAAACGGGGATTGCCGGCGGCGGGGGGGCTGGCCTAGGCCTAGGCCTAGGTGCGAGCGGAGCGCGGCTGTCCGGCCGGGGCGAACTGCGGCGCCACGGCGCGCTCCAGCCGGATCACGATCGACTTGGAGGCCGGGGTGTTGCTGATTTCGGCGGTCGAATCCAGGGGGACCAGGACGTTCCCCTCCGGGAAGTAGGTGGCGGCACAGCCCCGTGGGGTCGGGTACTCGATGGCGCGGAAGCCGGCCGCCCGCCGTTCCCCGTCGGACCACACGCTCACCAGGTCCACCAGGTCGCCGTCGCTCAGGCCCCGGTCGCGGAGGTCGTCGCCGTTGACGAACACGACGCGGCGCCCGCCCTTGACACCCCGGTAGCGGTCGTCCAGTCCGTAGACGGTGGTGTTGAACTGGTCGTGCGAGCGAACGGTCTGCAGCAGCAGGTGGTCCTCCGGCACCCCGGTCGCGGTCGGTGGGTTGACCGTGAAGCGTGCCTTGCCGGTCGCGGTCGGGAACGTACGGGAGTCGTGTGGAGCGCGCGGCAGCATGAACCCTCCCGGCCGGCGCACCCGCTCCTCGTAGGAGTGGAACCCGGGGACCACGTGCTCGATGTGCCGGCGGATGACGCGGTAGTCGGCTCCCATCTCCCGCCAGCCCATGCCGTCTCCGAAGAGCAGCGCGCCCAGTGCGGTCACGATCGCCACCTCGCTGCGCAACGACGGTGAGGCGGGAGGCAGGCGACCGATCGACCGGTGGACCATCGCCATCGAATCCTCTACCGTCACGAACTGCTCCCCGCTCGCCTGGAGGTCGCGCTCGGTGCGGCCCAGGCACGGCAGCAGCAGGGCTTCCTCCCCGTGGCAGAGGTGAGACCGGTTGAGCTTGGTGGCCACGTGGACGGTGAGCTTGCACCGGGCCAGCGCGGCCTCGGTGACGGCGGTGTCGGGGGTGGCGGCCGCGAAGTTGCCGCCCAGCGCGAAGAAGACGTCGACCTTACCGTCTCGCATGGCCCGGATCGAGTCCACCGTGCTCCACCCGTGCTCCCGGGGCGGGTCGAAGCCGAACTCGACCCCCAGCTGGTCGAGGAAGGCGTCCGGCATCTTCTCCCAGATGCCCATGGTGCGGTCGCCCTGCACGTTGCTGTGCCCGCGGATGGGGGAGGGCCCGGCGCCGGGCCGGCCGATGTTCCCGCGCAGCAGGAGGAAGTTCACGATCTCACGGATGGTCGCCACCGCGTTCGGGTGTTGGGTCAGGCCCATGGCCCAGCAGACGACGACGCTGTCCGCCCTCACCACCTCGCCGGCGAGCTCCTCGATCAGGCGGCGCGAGATACCGCTCTGCGCCTCGACCGTCCCCCAGTCCAGCTTCCGCCACCCCTCCACGGCCGCCTCGAACCCATCGCAGTACCGGGTTATGAAGTCCTGGTCGAACACGGTGCCGGGACGGGCATCCTCCAGGTCCAGCAGCGTTCGGTTGAGCCCGTTGAACAGGGCCAGGTCGCCGTTGACACGCACCGGCAGCAGCCGGTCCGCGAGCTGGGTGCCGGGGCCGACCAGGCCGCGCGGCGTCTGTGGGTTGTGGAAGCGTCCGAAGCCCGCCTCCGGGAGGGGATTGATGGCCACGATGCGAGCGCCCCGTCGCTTGGCCTTCTCCAGCGAAGTCAGCATGCGGGGATGGTTGGTGCCCGGATTCTGACCGGCGATCAGGATCAGCGCCGCGTGCTCCTCGATGTCCTCCAGGGTGACCACGCCCTTTCCGACTCCGATGGTGGGGCTGAGAGCGGCGCCGCTCGACTCGTGACACATGTTCGAGCAGTCGGGCAGGTTGTTGGTGCCCAGCCGCCGCGCCAGCAGCTGGTAGACGAACGCCGCCTCGTTGCTGGCACGTCCGCTGGTGTAGAAGACGGCGCGCGACGGATCCTGGAGGCCGCGGAGGCGGTCGGCCACCAGCGCCAGCGCCTGGTCCCACCCGATGGGGGCGTAATGGAGGGCCCCGGGGGCCAGGTGCATGGGCTGGGTGAGACGACCGTTCTGCTCCAGCCAGTGGTCATCCTGCTGCCGGAGGTCGTCGATCGAGTGGGTGGCGAAAAAGGTCGGCTCAACGCGCTTGCGAGTGGCCTCCCACGCGACCGCCCTGGCCCCGTTCTCGCAGAACTCGGCCAGTTTGCGGTGCTCCGGGTCGGGGTCGCCCCAGGCGCAGCTGGGACAGTCGAAGCCGTCCGCCTGGTTCAGCTTCAGGAGCGTCCACAGGCTGCGGCGCGGCCCCATCTCGCGCCATGCGTACTCCGTCGCCTGCGTGATGCCGGGGATGCCGACGCTGGACTGCTTGGGAGGGCCGACGCGGACCTCGCTGTGGGGGGTTTGTTCGGCGGGCGAATCCTGCGCCATCTGCGGACCTCCTGAGGATTCAGACCTTAGCTCATCAGTGCCGTGCCCAGCGGGCGTCATGGACTGGATACGAGCCCGGGTGCGGGGAATAACCAGGAAGAGCATGGGGTAGAAACGGAGGCAACGTCCGCTTCGTCCGAGGTCGCAAGATGTATGTCTATCAGTTGGCAAGGTTCCTGGCCTACAGATTCGTCGGCGGCGGGTCCGAACCGACCCCGCCCGCGGAGCCGCACTGGCACTACGACCGCGAGCACCGGATCTGGGTCGAACCGCACTGGGAGCGCCGTGCAGCATGAGCGAGGTTGATGGGACCGGCGGGGGCCGCTACGGTCCGAACACGGAGGCGCTCGAGCGTCTCCTCAGCGACGCCCGGGTCCTGGGTCCGAGCGGGATCGAGCGTATCGCCTGGGGCTGGAGTCGGTACGCGGCGGGTGGGCTTGAGGCGTGCGCGTCGGCCGAGCGCAAGGCGCGCCGCCTGATCGACGAAACCGGTCGTCAGGAGGCGTGGCAAGCCGCGGAGACGGACCTGAAGGAGCTGGTCGAGGGGCATTACGCCCAGAGTGCCTGGCGGTCCGAGCCGGCCTCGATCGATCGGACCGCCGAACACGCCGCCATCGACGCGGCGCTGGCCCTGGTGGTGCGGAGCGAGCTCGACGAGGGCGACTACCACGCGCTCGCCAAGGTGATGTCGGAGGCGCTCCCCTGGCTGCTGCCGAACGAAAATCCCGACCGATACCGCAACGACGAGTGAGGCGGCGTGACCGCCGGGGTTGGGGTCGGCGCTTCCCGGGGCTGACATGGGACCATGGGTCCTGTACCAGCACAACACTCGGGAGGAACCGGTATGAGCGTGACCCAGACGCCGTTTGCGCCCTCGGCCGCGGTGCAGCGCGTGGCAGCGCGATCGAAGCGCAACCTCATCCGCGTCCCGGACGCGATCGCACTCTCCGCCGGCGACCCCGACTTCGAGACCCCGGCGTTCGTCCGCGACGCGCTCACGCAGGCCGTCAACGAGGGCCACACGCACTACGTGGACGGCGCCGGCGACCCTGAGCTGCGGGCGGCGATCGCCGCCGACGTGAGCGGGCGCGCCGGGACCGAGTACACGCCCCAGCAGATTCTTGTCACACACGGCGGCACCGGCGGCCTGGCGGGCACCTTCCTGGCGATCCTGAACCAGGGTGACCGCGTCCTGATACCTCAGCCCACCTACTCCCTCTACGCGGACCTTTGCGCCTGGGTCGGCGCCGAGACGGTCGACCTCGAGCTCGGGCCCGACCTTCACCTGGACCTGGAAGCCATCCGCCGGGCAGCTCCCGCGGCGAGGCTGCTGGTGATCTGCAACCCTGTCAACCCGACCGGCGTCGTGCTGCGGCGCGATGAGCTGGAAGCGCTGGGTGACATCGCGCGCGAGCACAATCTGCTGATCGTCTCTGATGAGGCCTATGACCACATCGTGTTCGACGGCCACGAGTTCGTCTCCTCGCTGGAAATCGAGAGCCTCCGGGGCCGGCTGGTCTACTGTCAGACTTTCTCCAAGGTGCTGGCCATGACCGGCTGGCGCATCGGCTACCTGGCCGGGCCGGCTGAGGTCATCGCCGCCGCCGGGCGGGTACAGCGCACCCTGGTCGGGACCCTCAATGCCGCCGTGCAGCGCGCGGCCCTGGTCGCGCTCACCACCCCCACCGACTGGCCCGAGCGCGCGCGGCAGGAATACCAGTACCGGCGCGACCTGGTCCTGGAGGGCCTGGACGGCATCCCGGGGGTCGAGGTCCACGTGCCCGACGGCACCTTCTACGCCTACGTCAAGCTTCCCGCGGGCCGCAGCTCGAGCGAGGTGGTGGCGATGGCTCAGGAGCACGGGGTCTTGATCCGCGACGGCGCCGAGTTCGGCTCCGGGGGCGAGGGACACGTACGCATCGCCTTCTCCAGCTCCCGCGGGGACCTGGAAGCGGCGCTGCCCATCCTTCGGGAGGTGTTCGAGAAGCAGTGAGCCGCACCGCCGGCGCGGGTCGCGACGCCCTGCTCGGGGTGATGGGCCCCACGCTGCGCCGGGTGCTGGACCATCCCTTTCTGCGCCGCCTGGGAGACGGAACGCTCGAGGAGGCGGCTTTTCGCTTCTTCGTGGTCCAGGATGCGATCTATCTTCGGGACTACGCCCGAGCGCTGGCGCTGGTCGGTGCACGCGCTCCAGACGAGGCGTCGCTGCTGCTGTTCACGCGGCACGCGGTGGACGCGCTGGAGGTGGAGCGCGCTCTCCACGCCGAGCTGTTCGAGGCGTTCGGCATCGACCCCGAGGACGCTCTCGCGACGGAGCCGGCGCCCACCTGCCTCGCCTACACCAGCTACCTGCTGCGCGTCGCGCACGGAGGATCGTTCGCCGAGGCCCTGGGCGCGGTGCTCCCCTGCTACTGGATGTACGGCGAGGTGGGACGGGCGCTGCTGGCTGGCGGTTCGCCTCACCGGCTCTATGAGCGGTGGATCAGGGCCTACGCCGACGCCGGCTACGGGACGGTGGTGGAGAGCGTCCTGCGGGTGATGGACCTCACCTGGCCCGGACTGGGGGCGGACGAGCAAGCGCGGGTCGCGCACCACGCGCGCCAGACCTCTCGCTACGAGTGGTGTTTCTGGGAGATGGCCTGGCGCCGGGAAGGTTGGCCGGTCTGAGGGAGGGCCCAACTTGCGGGCGAACCGCCGCCGGCTCCGGCCATGACGCGCGGCCCCCTCCGGACCGCCCGTTGATGACGCGCCGGGCCGTTGGTCAGGGACTCCGCTCGCCGCACCCTCGACACACGCGCCGAGAACACGCCCGAATCCACCGCCGTGGAATTAAACCGGAGGGTGCACCCGTTTATAGGGGTGGATGATTCAGTTCCAAAACGTCGTTCTGTCAGTACTTACCGTTGAAGATCGGCGGCGCGAGGCCGCCGAGTGGCGCCTTTCCCGCGAGGTCAGACAGGGGTCTCGGCGCCGCGCAGGGGTCCGTCCGATTCGGGCTTCGGCCCGGCTCCGCCGGGCGCTCAGCGTCGGCACTCGGCGCCCCCGGCGCTCCCGCCGCGGATAGCGGCGGGGGCCGCCGGCCCCGGCGCAGCCCGAGGGGCCGCGTCCCTAGCCCTCCTTGCTCGGCCCGGCGCGCTCCAGCGTGACCCGGATCAGGCAGCGCCGGTCGCGCACCATGGCGGCCTGATAGTCGTCCCAGTCGGGGTGCTCGCCCGCCAGCAGGCGGTAGTAGGCGATCAACCCCTCCATCGCCTCCGGCAGTGAGACGATCTGGGCACGGCCGTCTACCTGTACCCAGGGGCCGAAGAAGCTCTCGGTGAACCCGCAGTAGCTGGCACGGGGGTCACGGCGCAGGTTCCTCACCTTGATCGCCGTCTCCCGGCTGGAGACGATGAGCCGCCCCTCGGTGTCGATCCCCGCGTTGACCGGCGACATCTGGGGCAAGCCGTCACCGCGTCGGGTGACCAGGACGCCACGGTCGTTGGAACGGAGGAACGAACGCGCCTGCTCGAGATCCATGGATCCAAGCATGCGCCCCCCTCACAGGTGCAGGAGCGAAAGCCCGTGAAACAACGCGCCGAGCAGTCCGAGGACGATGACCGCGACCCAGGGTGGCGCGCGCAGCACGAAGACGAGCGCGAAGCCGACCAGGACCAGGAGGAAGTCGCTGGGACCGCGCACGGTGCTGGTCCAGACCGGGTTGTAGAGGGCCGCCGCCAGCAGTCCGACCACCGCGGCGTTGACGCCCGTGAGGACAGAGCGGAAGCCGGTGCGCCGCCGCAGGGCGTCCCAGAAGGGCAGCGTTCCTATGACCAGGAAGAATGAGGGCGCGAAGATCGCAACCAGACCCAGCGCCGCACCGGGCGCCCCGCCGGCCGCGATCTCCCCCAGGTAGGCGCCGAACGTGAAGAGGGGCCCGGGGACGGCCTGAGCCGCCCCGTACCCGGCCAGAAACTGCGACTCGGTGACCCACCCGGGGGGTACGACCTGGGCCTGCAGCAGCGGGAGCACGACGTGACCACCGCCGAACACGAACGACGCGACCACGAAGAAGCTCTGGAAGACCGCCAGCGGGCGGGACGTGACCAGCTGGCGCAGGACCGTGAGCCCGATCAGGAGCACCGCGAACGCGCCCAGCACGACGGCACCGGTGAGACGGGGGATGGGAACCTCGACGTGCAGCCGGTCGCCGGGATCGGTGCCGCGCTCTCCGCCCCGGAAGAAGGCCACCCCCGCGATCGCACCGAGCAGGATCGCCGACACCTGCCCCCATCCCGCCGGAAGCCCGGTCGCCACCACCGCCCCGCCGAGGGCGACCAGGAGGCGCGGCCGGTCGGGTGTCAGGGTCTTTCCCATGCTCCAGACAGCGTTGGCGACCACCACCACCGCGACCACTTGAAGGCCGTGCAGCCAGGGCAGATCACCGGAGCCGAGGATCTGCACCGCGAAGGCGAACGCGGTGAGCAGGATCGCCGAGGGAAGCGTGAAGCCCAACCAGGCGGCGAACCCACCCAGCAGCCGCGCCCGCAGGATGCCGATCGCGATCCCGAGCTCGCTGCTCGCCGGCCCCGGGAGCAGCTGGCAGAGGGCGATCAGATCGGCGTAGGTGGCCTCATCGAGCCACTGCCGGCGGCGCACATATTCGTCGCGGAAGTAGCCCAGGTGCGCGATCGGCCCCCCGAAGCTGGTCAGACCGAGGCGGGTAGTGACGAGCAGCACCTCGAGCGCACCCCGGATCCCGGCGCGGGGAGCGCCCGGCGGGGGCCGGTCTTCCATCCGCGTACAGCATGCCTGACGCGGGCGGTGCAGAGCCTAGGGGCCGCGTCCCTAGCTGGCCATCTCCAGGTAGAGCTGCTTCATCCGGGCGGACGCTCGCGGCGAGTTGCGCAGCTTATCCAGTGCCTGCCGCTCGATCGAGTGGACCCGGTCCCGCGACATGCCCATGCGGCGCGCGACCTCGGTGATCGTGCGCTGGTGGCCGTCGAGCAGCCCGAACCGCAGCTGCAGCACCCGGCGCTCCCGCGGGTTGAGGGTGGAGAGGGCGTCCTCCAACTCCTGCCGCAGCATCGCCTCCGAGGCGGCACCCTCGGGAGCCACCGCGTCGCGGTCGGCCAGGAACTCACCCAGCTCGTTCTCCTCGTCCTCGCCGATCGGGGTCGCCATCGACACCGGCTGCTGCGCCGCCCGCACCAGGTCTTCGACCTGCTGCTCGGTCATGCCCATCTCCATCGACAGCTCGAGAAGAGAGGGCTCCCGGTCCAGCTCGGCGGTCAGCCGGCGCTGGATCTTGACCAGACGGTTGTAGGTGTCGACGACATGCACCGGCATCCGGATCAGCCGGCCCTGGTCGGCGATGGCACGGGTGATCGCCTGCCGGATCCACCAGGTCGCGTAGGTGGAGAACTTGAACCCGCGGCGGTAGTCGAACTTCTCGACAGCCCGCATCAGCCCCAGGTTGCCCTCCTGGATCAGGTCCAGCAGCGGCAGTCCCCGGTTCACGTAGCGCTTGGCGACCGACACGACCAGGCGCAGGTTCGCCTCGATCATGTGGCGGCGAGCACGCTCGGAGCCGGCCTCGATCTCCTTGGCCAGCTCGACCTCCTGCTTGGCGGTGAGCAGAGACACCTCGCCGATCTTCCGCAGGTACATGCGCACGGAGTCGTCAAGCGACGCGTCCTGAGCCTGCTGGGCTTGCTGCGCCGCGGTCTCCGCCAGTTCGGCGTCGGTCGGCTCTTGCTCGCCGGGCAGGTCCCCGATTTCCAGGGTTGCCCGAGGGCCTAGAATCTTGTCGAGCTCAGTCTGTTCTGCCATCCGTATCCTATTCGTACCCACGTCGAAGCCGGTCTACGCATCTGCGCGGACCCGTGGGTAGGCACGGGCGCACGTTCATGGCGCCTGGCGCCATCTTGACCCGTTTGTTACAGGATACCCGTGCCCTTAACGGAACGGCAAGTGTTAGGTTCTGCCGGTCCGCCGCGACCACCTCAGCCGGACGCGCAGAATACGGCCATGACCGTGACGACGACCCTCACTGGTGGCGACGTCCTGGCTGAGTCGCTGCTGGCGAACGGCGTGGACACGATCTTCGGACTGCCCGGGGTGCAGCTTGACGGGGCTTTCGACGCCCTGGCGCGCCGGCGCGACCGGTTCCGCGTGCTCCAGACCCGGCACGAGCAGGGCGCCGCCTACATGGCACTCGGTTACGCGCTGGCGACGGGCCGCATTGGCACCTTCCTGGTCGTCCCTGGACCGGGCCTTTTGAACGCGATGGCGGCGCTTTCCACCGCCAACGCCTGCAGCGCGCCTGTCCTTTGCCTCACCGGTCAGATCAACTCCCGCGACATCGGCAAGGGCTACGGACGGCTCCATGAGATCCCCTATCAGCTGGAGGCGACTCGCTCGGTGACCAAGTGGGCGGCGCGGGCGATGACCCACGCCGAGATCGCGGAGGCGCTCCGCGAAGCGTTCCGCCAGCTGCGCACCGGGCGGCCCGCGCCGGTCGAGGTCGAGATCCCGCCCGACCTTCTGCTGGGCGCCACCAACGAACCGCTCCGCTTCGACCCCGCCCAACCGGAACGACCCACACTCCCCGAGGGAGAGATCGCGCGCGCCGCGGCGCTGCTCCGCGAGGCGACGTACCCGCTCCTGGTGGCCGGCGGCGGCGTGCTCCGCTCCGGCGCCTGGGACGAGCTGCGCCAGGTGGCGGAGCGATTGGGCGCGCCCGTCCTCGAGACTCAGAACGCGCTCGGTGTGATGGACAGTGACCATCCGCTGGCCGTGGTCCCGCTGGGGGGGCGCCGGCTCCTGGGCGAGGCCGACGTCGTGCTCGCCGTGGGCACGCGGTACGCCGATCGCGAGGAGGGCCGGCGGAGGGTTCGCCCGGGTCAGACCTTGATCCGTGTCGACGCCTGGGATGAGGAGCTGCGACGCGGCATCGACCCGGCGCTGGCGATCGAAGGCGACGCGCGCGCGGTCCTGCGGGCGCTCCTCGCCGAGCTTGGTCCGGGGCGACCTCAGGCGGGCTGGCAGGGGATCGCCGAGCTGAAGAAAGAGCTGGCTCAGATGGCTCAGCAGATCGGACTGCTGGCCGAGCTCGGCAACGCTGTCCGCCGCGCCGCGCCCGACGACACCGTGTTCGTGTCCGGCATGACGCAGATCGGCTACTGGAGCCGCCTGGGGTTCCGGGTCCGCCGGCCGCGCACGTTCCTCACCTCGGGTTATCAGGGAACGCTCGGCTACGAGTACCCGACCGGGCTCGGGGCGCAGGCGGGACGGCCCGACACCCGGGTCGTGGTGCTGGCGGGCGACGGAGGCTTCATGTTCAACGCGGGCGAGCTGGCGACCGCCGTCCAGCACCGGATTCCGGCCATCGCGATGGTCTTCGACGACGGCGCCTACGGGAACGTGAAGCGGATGCAGCAGGAGCAGTTCGGGCGTGAGATCGCCGCCGACCTGCGGAACCCGGACTTCGTGCAGCTGGCCCGCGCGTTCGACATGAAGGCGCTGCGTGCGCAGACCCCGGAGCAGGTGGAGTCGGCGCTGCGTGAGGCGCTCGACGCCGACGGACCGGCCCTGATCCACGTTCCCGTGCCGGCCTTCCCGGATCCGTGGACCTACACCAAGACCTTCTGACGTCGCCCTTGAGCGGCGGCGGACACCTGCGAGAATGAAGACAGCACCCATGGGACCGGTCTTCACCACCCGTGTCCGGACGCGCAGCCGCGGGCTGCTCGGACCGGCGACGAGGGCAGCACTACCTCGCTGATCGGCGGCTGGCCGCTGACCTCGCGTCGGCGGCGGAGCTGACCCGGGACGACCTGGTGGTCGAGATCGGGGCCGGTTTCGGGCGGCTCACCGGTGAGCTGGCGGCGCACGCCGGACACGTGGTCGCGATCGAGGCCGACGAGCGCGCGGCCGCGCGGCTGGCGTCCCGGTTTGCCGGCGACCGGCGGGTCACCGTGGTCGCCGGCGACGTCTTGCGGGTGGCCCTGCCGCGGCACTCGTTCAAGGTGGTCGCCAACCCGCCGTTCCACCTCACGGCACAGCTCCTGCACCGCCTGCTCGAGGAATGCCTTCCGCAGCTGCACCGCGCGGACCTGGTGCTCGAGTGGCGGGCGGCGGTGGGGCTCTGCGCGGTGAGTCCGCCCAGCCGCCGGTCTCTGCCCTGGCAGCCGTGGTTCGAGTTTCTGCTCCTGCGACGGCTGGCGGCGAGGCAGTTCGTCCCCGCGCCCGGCTGCGACGCCGCCCTGGTGTCGATCCGGCGCCGCCGCCCACCCTTGCTCCCGCAGCACGAGGCGAGCGCTTTCCGCCGGTTCACACGCCAGGCGCCGGCGGGAGACGTCTGGGATCTGGTGGCGGGCTTCCGGCACCACCGATGACGCGGGAGGGCGCCGGGAGGATGAGCCTAACCTCAGCCGTCCGGCAGCGCTCCTCGCGCCCGCTCCAGGTCATCGACCCCGATCACGATGCGAGTGCCGGTCGCCGCGTAGAGGAAACGGACGTTGACGCCCGCCCCCGCGAGCACGCCCGTGATGCGGGCCAGCGCCCCCGGCTCGTTGGCAGGCTCCACCACCAGGACCGGCTGCTCCGGCCCCACCACCAGCCCGGCCGACGAAAGCGCCTCCCGGGCCCGCGCCCCGTCCTCGACCAGGACGTGAACGGCATCTTCGATCTCGGCGACCCCCTCGATGTTCACGCCCGCGACCCCGAGCGCCTCCGCCACCGCCGAGAAGGCGCCCGGCCGGTCCTCGGCGAGCGTCACCGTCAGATCCGTCGGCATCTTGCGTTCCTCCTTTTCCGCCGGCACTCGCACCCGCCCCGCGGCACCCCCTGCCAGGCGACCTCACCATCATCGGCTCAAGATGGGGGACATGACGGAGAAGCACTTCCTCTTCATCGGCGGCACCGGCAGGATCAGCTCCGCCTGTGTGAGTCGCGCGCTGCAGCTCGGTCACCGGGTGACGGCGCTCAACCGCGGTGAGAACGCGCTCCGGCCGGTGCCCGACGAGGTTGAACAGGTGCACGCCGACATCCGCCGGCCGGACACCGTGCGCAAGGCGCTCGGGGAGCGGACGTTCGACGCGGTGGCGGACTTCGTGGCCTTCGTTCCCGAGCACGTGGAGAACGACATCGAACTCTTCACCGGCAAAACCGGTCAATACGTCTTCATCAGCTCCGCGTCGGCCTACCAGACGCCCCCCCAGCGCCTCCCCGTCACCGAGTCGACGCCCTTGCGGAACCCGTACTGGCAGTACTCCCGCGACAAGATCGCCTGCGAGGACCGGCTCTGGCGTGCCTACCGGGAGGACGGTTTTCCGATGACGATCGTGCGCCCTTCCCACACCTACGACCGCACGTCGATGGTGACCACAGGGCGGTGGACCGACATCGCCCGGATGCGAGCCGGGCGACCGGTGGTGGTGCATGGGGACGGGACCAGCCTCTGGACGATCACGCACCAGCGAGACTTCGCGGTCGCGTTCGTCGGACTGCTCGGCCGGGCCGAGGCGGTCGGCGACCACTTCCACATCACCGGCGACCACGCGCCCACCTGGAACCAGATCTACGAGTGGCTGGCCCAGGCTGCGGGCGTGGCGGAGCCAAAGCTGGTGCATGTGCCCTCGGAGGTGATCGCCGCCGTGCGGCCGGACCTGGGCCCGGGGCTGGTCGGCGACAAGACGCATTCCATGGTCTTCGACAACAGCAAGGTGAAGGCGTTGGTGCCGGAGTTCCAGACCACGATCACGTTCGACGACGGCGCGCGGGAGATCCTGGCCTGGCATGAGGCCCACCCCGACGCGCAGCGCGTGGATCCTGAGATCGAGGCCACGTGGGACCGGCTGGTCTCGATGATGGCCGTGCCGGCGGCGGTGGCGGGATGACCGCGCCCTCCCCCGAGGGTGGGCTGCCCCGGATCGGGGCGCCCGCGACCCGTGCGCTGCAGGGCGCCGGCTACACCACGCTCCGCTCCCTCGATGGGGCCAGCCGCCGCGCGCTCCTCGAGCTCCACGGGATGGGGCCCAAGGCGATGGGCATCCTGGAGGCGGAGATGGCAAGGCACGGGCTCAGACTCGCCTGAGCTCCGGCCACGGGTCGGGTCACGACACCTGCCGCGCCGACCCCTCCCAGTAGGGCTTGCGAAGCTCCCGTTTGAGGATCTTCCCGGCGCCCGACTTAGGCAGCGGCTCAGATCGGAACTCCACCGATCTCGGCACCTTGTACCCGCCGAGCAGCTCGCGGCACCGCGCCACGATCTCATCCTCGGTCGCGGTGGCTCCCGGCTTGCGGACCACCACGGCGTGCACCCGCTCGCCCCAGCGCTCGTCGGGCACACCGAAGACTGCGCACTCGAGGACCGCCGGGTGAGCGGAGACGGCGTTCTCGACCTCGATCGAGTAAATGTTCTCGCCGCCCGAGATGATCATGTCCTTCGCCCGGTCGACCACGAACAGGTAACCGCCCGCATCCGCGTAGGCCACGTCGCCGCTGTGGAACCAGCCGTCCTCATCGAGCGCGGCGGCCGTCTCCTGGGGACGCTTCCAGTACCCCTTCATGATGTTGGCGCCGCGGACCCAGATCTCGCCCGGCTCACCGACATCGGCCCGGCCGCCGTCGATCCGGCGAACTTCGGCCTCGACGCCGACGATGGGCCGGCCGGCCGACTGGAGCCGGGTCAGGTAAGGCTCCTCCCCCGCGGCACCACGGCGGTGGTCGTCGGCTGTCAGCAAGGTGACGGTTGGCGAGGCCTCGGTCATCCCGTAGCCCTGGATCCAGTCGCAGGGCATGAGGCTCATCGCCTTCAGCAGCAGCTCCTGTGCCATCGGGGAGGCGCCGTACGTCAGCCCGCGCAGGCTGGACAGGTCGTACTCGCGCAAGGCAGGGTGGTTGACCACAGCGTTGACCATGGTCGGCACCAACAGCGTCAGGGTGACGCGCTCGGCGGCCACCACCCGCAGCCACCTCTCGGGGTCGAACGCCGGGATGGTGACATGTCGGGCCGCCACCCACGTGGTCGCCAGCGTCGAGGCACCGTCGGCGAGGTGGAACATGGGGGCGCCGTGAAGGTAGGTGTCACCGTCCACACCGGGCAAAGCGATCAGTGCGTGCTTGGCCTGGGCGACCAGGTTGCGGTGGGTCAGCATGACACCTTTGGCGCGCCCCGTGGTGCCCCCGGTGTAGAAGATGCCGGCCACCGTCTCCGGGTCGAGCATGACCCGAGGTTTGCCCTCGCCCTGCGTCAGCTCGTCGAAGGACAAAAGCCCCGTGGGCGCCTCCTTTCCCAGCCCGACCACATGCTCGACCGTCGGGCACCGCTCAGCGAGCGAGCGGCCCACCCTCAGGAACGCGTCATCGACCAGCAGGACGCGCGCGCCGCAGTCATCCAGGATGAACTGGAGCTCGTCCGGACTGAGCCGGAAGTTGAGCTCGTTGAGCACCCGCCCGCTGCGCGGGACGCCCAGCCAGGCGACCAGATGGGCGGCGGAGTTGAGGGCGAGCACCGCGACCACGTCGCCGGGCCCCAATCCGAGCCGGTCCAGCGCGGCGTCGAGCGCCGCCACCCGCCGGTACAGCTCGGCGTAGGACCAGCGCAGGTCCCCGTCCACCACCGCCTCGCGCTCCCCGAACAGCGTCCGGGCACGCTCCAGGGCGTCGCCGACGTTCTCACTCATGCCAACGTCTCCGATGCACGGCTACGCGGGGACGGACGGCCAGTCGTCGGAGCTGGAGGGAAGCACCTTCGGAACCGCCATCGCCAGCTGCGTCCGCGAGGATACTCCCAGCTTCATGAACACGTTGCCAAGGTGATACTCGACGGTCTTCTGGCTGATGAAGAGGCGGGAGGCGATATCACGGTTCGACCGGCCTTCCGCCACCGCCAGGGCCACCTGAAGCTCGCGTGACGTGAGCTGGTCGACCCCGCTCGTCCGAACCGGGTGGATGCGAAGGCCGAGCGGCTCCAGTTCCTGCCGCACGCGGCGGGCATAGCTCTCGGCGCCGAGCGTCTGGAAGATGTGGGCCGCCTCCTCCAGCTGCGGTCGAGCCTCCGACGGTCGGTGGTGGCGCCGCAGGAGCTCGCCCCAGCAGAACCGGACCCGGGCCTCCTCGAAGCGGATTCCCGGATTCGCTTCCAGGGCTTGTCGACACAGGTCGTCGGTCTCCCTCTCCACGGCCAGCATCGCTCGACAGCGGAGGGCGGTGGCGAGGCGGTACGGTCCTCCATCCCGCAAGGCCCGGCTCAGATAGCCGTCCAGCCGCCGGCCGGCCTCGGCCTGTTCCCCGCAACGGACCAGGGCCTCGATCAACTCCGCCACGTAGGGGGTGGGCGAGTCATCGTCGACGGCCATGTCGTTGGCGACCGACTCCGCGCCGCGCAGGACGTCAGCGGCCTCCTCCGCGTTTCCGTTCGCGAGCCGCCCCAACCCGAGCGCGGACAGGGCGAAGAGCCGAATTGGCTTGACGCCCGATTGGGACGAGATTTCGATCGCCGCCTCGGCGAGGCTGCCGGCCCGTTCCAGGTCGCCACGCGTGGCCCACAGCCGGCAGAGCTGAGCCTTGACGAAGCCGCTCAAGACGTACTGTCCCGTCTGCTCCGCAAGCTCCAGCGCCTCGTCGCCGACCGACCGGGCCTCGGCCCAGCGGCTGTTCCACCACAGGATGTCGCACAGGACGGCGAGGGGGTAGGGAAGTGCGTACGGGGCCGAACGCTCCCGGCAGTGCTCGGCCAGGGCCCGTGCCAGTCGTTCGGCTTCCGCGTGGCGGTCGCACCAGCGAAGGCTCTGGGCGAGGTAGATGAGCGTCGAATTCATGGTCAGGTCGCCTCCCGGCCCGCGGAGAAGAGCCAGGCAACGGTCGACGATATCGGGGGCCAGCAGCCGGTCCGCCTCGGATCGGTGGCTGCCGAGGACGAGGGCACCCGCCAGCGCGCCCAGGAGGGCCAGGTCGTCGACGCCACGACATCGGGCCAGCTCGAGGCCTTCCCGGCCGATCCTGACCGCGGCGGCATGCTCTCCCCGGGTGTGGAGACCCGTCGCTCCCATCGCGAGGCCGTCGATCGCAACCTGCGGGCGGGCCGCCGCCAGGCTGCGAGCGGCGCCGAGCGCCTGGTCGACCGCTCTCTCGACGTTCGACCAGAGCAACGCCTGCGCTCCAACCAGCTCGGCCTCCCGCGCCACGTCCGAGCCCGGCGCGGCCGTCGCGACCTTCTGCAGCAGGGGCACCACCTTGTCCGGCGCGCCGGAGAGCAGGGCCGCCCTGGCGGCGGCCAGGAAGCGGCGGGCGCGGAGCTCGCCCGCCGGGGTCAGCTCAGCGGACTGTTCGAGGATGCCGGCCGCCATCGACTGCCCGCCACGAGTCTCGGCCTGGCGTGCAACCTCCGCCAGCGCGTCACCGACCTCCTGTGAGGGGCCTATCGCGGCAGCCGAGAGGTGGAAGGCGCGGCGCGGGAGATCGCCCACCGCGCTCTCGGCCAGAGCCCGGTGGACACGGCGCCGGAGGTGCGGTGGAAAGATGCCCATGGTTGCGGTTCGCAGCAGCGGATGACGAAATTCCCAGACGCCGAGTTCGCCGGTCCTGATGACGTCGAGCGTCTCCGCAGGCTCCAGCTCACCGAGAGAGAGACCCATGCTCGCGAGGGCGGGCTCGACGAGCTCGGGCGCGGACCCCGCGGCCGCGACCGTGAGCAGAGCCAGTTTCGACCCCGCCGGAAGCGGCTTCAAGGTCTCCCGGTAGTAGGCGCTCAGTTGGGCGCCGATGTCGACCGGCTGGCGGAGTTCGGTGACGCCCGACCGCTCGGGTTCGGTCAGACTCTTCGCCGCCTCCTGGAGGGCGAGCGGATTCCCCCCGGTCGCCATGATCACCGCGGCCCCGACCGCGGAAGCGAGGTCCCCGAGCTCCATGTGCAGCAGCCGCCGCGCGTCCGCGGTCGGAAGGTCTCTGACGACCAGGGGTGGGACGCGAGGAATGGGCTCGACGGCGCGGACCCCCGACCGCTCGGCCAGCACGACAGCGATGCGGTCGGCGTCCAGCCGCCGGAACGCGAAACCAAGCGCCTCGGCCGACGCCCTGTCGAACCAGTGCCAGTCGTCGAGCACCAGCAGCAGCGGGCAGTCCTCCGCGGCCGTCGAGAGCAGGTCCAGGACGAAGGCGCCGAGAGCCAGACGGTCGCCGCCGGCCAGCACTTCGCGGATCCGCTCGATGCTGCTCAGCGCGCGGTTCGCCGAGGGCCGGCCGTGCTCCGGGACCTTGGTGAGGATGCCTGACAAGGCGGCCAGGGGAAGGTCCTCCTCGGTCTCGACTCCACGCGCTCGAACGACCGTAAACCCGGCTGCCAGCTCCGCTGCCCGCTCGCAGAGCGCCGTCTTTCCGATGCCGGGAGCGCCGACCAGCTGCAGGCCGGAGAACCGGCCCTCTCGAGCGACCTGAAGACAGGCGTCGATGGCGTCGATCTCCGGGTCACGCCCGTAGAGCCTGACCGCAGCCATGGTCGATTTACAGCGAGGCCCTCGCCGGTGCGACAGGCATGGCACGAATATTGCTCCGCGTCACCGGCATGCCAATGGGCAAAAGGGGGCGGACTCTAGGACAAATAGCGGAGCCCGTTGGGGCAGATATATACCTTCTGCAGCGGTTGTTTTGCGTCCGCGGGGTCAGACCCCGAGCGCGCCCCGCAGCTCTCCAACCGACGGCAGCACGTGCGTGGCGCCCGTCTAACAGCCGGCGCTCGCTGGACCGGAGACGGGCCGGACGCTCACGATCGGGGGTACCCGCCTCGACCAGGCAATGTTGGCGCTTCGGTCCGAGAGAGCGGAGAATAGCCAGTCATGGGCGGCCGGATCGGGTGGTCGGCACCGGGTCGTACTTCTCGCACCGCCTGGCTGGTTCCGGTCGTGGCGGGAGCGGGGGGGCTCGCGCTGGCGGTGGCGTTTGGGCTCCGGCGGCGCCGCCGCGAGGGGGAGGATGAACGGACCTCGCGTCGAGCGCTGCGCTTGCCCTTCCGCGCGAGCACCGTCCCGGATGAGCTGCGCCGGATCGGTGTCGCGCCCGGGCTGGTTGTCCTGGAGGTCGGCTGCGGAGCCGGTACCTACCTCGAGGAGGCGGCGCGCACCGCCGGTCGCGGCGGCGAGGCGTGGGGCCTGGAACCTGACCCGGGACAGGCGGAGCTGGCAAGAAACCGGTTTCGCGCCCAGGGTCTCACCACCGTGACGGTGGACGTCGCGCCTACCGACCGCCTGCCCTACGGCGACGGCGGCTTCGACCTCGCCTACCTGGTCGCCATGCTGGGCCGGCTGGGTGATCGCGAGGGAACCCTGCGGGAGGTCTCCCGCGTCCTCAAACCGGGAGGGCGGCTGGCGATCACCGAGCACCTCGCCGATTCGCACTACGTCCCGGCCTCGATCGTGACGCGATCCTGCCTGGCCGCGGGCTTCGAGATCGCCGACAGCAATCAGGGGCGCTGGGACCACACCTCCGCCTTCCGCAAGCCAGTGACCGGGGCCACCGTGACGGCGGCCGCCCCTCCCCCCGCGTAACCGCCGTTGTTGCTCAGGCGGAGGCGCCCCGCCGCAGCCGGTTGAGCAGGTCGGGGTCCCGCCTCAGCGTCTCCCCGGTGACGCCGGCCGCCAGCCGGACCAGCTCGTCCGGCACCCGGCCCGGCCGGCCGTCCACCAGTCGCGTCCAGACCCACTCCGTCAAGACCTCGGCACACAGCTCACCGTCGGCCTGGCGGCGGACCTGGGTGTGGCGGATGCCCCTCGTCCCCCGCACGTAAAGGACGCGCACACGCAGATCAAGCTGATCTCCGTAGTAGGCGGGGCGGTGGTGGTCGACCAGGTTGCGGTGGACCACCCAC
Organism: Candidatus Dormiibacterota bacterium; assembly: GCA_963808785.1. GTDB lineage: Bacteria > Chloroflexota > Dormibacteria > Dormibacterales > Dormibacteraceae > CAVTSA01. The sequence continues at coordinate 496,650 of CAWEGH010000001.1, forward strand.
GCCCCGCCCCGAGCCGCCGTCCACGATCGGCCGAAGCCGGACCGTTCGGCGTGGAGCAGTGTCAGGTGCTCGGCGTAGTTGAGGTAGACGGCGTTGTTGACGTGGCCGTTCCCGTCCAACTCGTAGTGCCGGACCGGCCAGCTGGTGCAGTACGCCAGCGGATCAACCTGCACCAGAGGGCAACCACCGGCGCAGAAACTGCTGCGCGTCCTCCCATGCCGCGGCGGCCGCGGCGGCATTGTGCAATGCGGGGACCAGGTCGTTGTCGAACGCGTGGCCGGCACCCGGCTGGACCCTGACCTCGACGCCCTCGTGGTTGGCCGTCGCCTGGCTCACCTGTTCCGCCACGTCCGGAGGCATGAAGGTGTCCTGGTCGCCGAACTCGTAGAGCGTGGGGCAGCGGATGTCGTGAATCCGGTCCAGATGGCCGTGCACGCCGGACGGGTAGTAGAGGACCGCCGCGTCGGGTTGCGTCCGGACGGCGATCAGGTAGGCGATCATCCCACCCATGCAGTAGCCGAAGACGCCGACGCCGCCGGCCACCTGGTTCAGGCCGCGGAGGTGCCCGAACGCGGCCGCCCCGTCCTCGGCAGCTCGCTCACGATCGAGTTGCATCCCCTGCGCCACGGCGCGCTGCATCGCGTCCGGCTCCCGCTCTTCGAAGACGTGGTCCGGGCCCAGGCGCCAGAAGAAGTCGGGGATCATGACCACGTACCCGAGACCGGCGAGGCGTTCGGCGCGGCCGATCATGTGCTCGGTGGTGCCGAAGATCTCGTAGCAGAGCAGGATGCCGGGGCCGTGCCCGGAGTCGGGCAGGACGAGCATGTACGGCAGTTCGCCGCCGTCGACGGGGACGGTTCCGGTCGCGCGGGTGGTGGGACTCATGTCCGGGATGCTAGCTGGACCGGACGCACAAACCATTCCTGGGCCGCACTCAGGCCCGCACCCGGGGTGACCGGCGCGTCGACCGCGGCCAGGGCCTGCTCGAGGCCGCCGATCGTCGCCAGCACCTCGAGCTCGTTCAGCGAGCCCATGTGCCCGATCCGGATCGTCGATGTCTCCAGGGGCGGGATGCCGCCCGCGACCTGCAGGTTGCACGCGGCGGCGGCGTCCAGCAGCTGGTGAGGATCGATCTCAGCCGGCAGCACCACGCCCGTCACGGTGTTCGAAGCGGCCTCGGGTACGCGGCAGATCGTGGGCAAGTCCCAGGCGGTGACGGCCCGCCGGACCGCCTCCGCGAGCCGGGCGTGGCGGCGGTAGACGTTGGGCAGCCCCTCCTCCTCCAGCAACCCGACCGCCGCGCGGAGGGCCAGGAGCAGAGGAGAGGGGGCGGTGGACGGGAGGATCCCGGTCTCCTCCCCGGCCCGGGCGGGACGCCAGTCGAAGAAGCCGCGGGGGCTGCCGCCCTGCTCGGCGACGGCGAGCGCTTTCTCGCTGACCCCGATCACGGCCAGGCCGGGAGGGCACATGAGGCCCTTCTGTGAGCCGGCGGCCACCGCGTCCAGGCCCCACTCGTCCATACGCATCTCGATCGAGCCCAGGGACGAGACGGCGTCGACCAGGAGCAGCGCCGGGTGGTCGGCCCGGTCGAGCGCGTCGCGGATGGCGGCGAGGTCGGTGGTGACGCCGGTCGAGGTCTCGTTGTGCACGCAGAGCACGGCTCGGATCTGGCGCTCTTGGTCGGCATGGAGACGGGCCTCCAGCGCCCGGGCGTCGGACGGCTCGCCCGCGGGCACTTCCTGCACCTCGACCCGGGCGCCCAAGCGGCGGGCGAGATCGGCGGCCAGCCGGCCGAAGAAGCCGTCGACCAGGCATAGGACCAGGTCGTCCGGCGCCAGGGTGTTGACGAGGGCGCTCTCGACCGCGCCCAGCCCTGACCCGGCGGAGAGGAACACGTGGCCGCCGGTGGTGCCGAAGACGGGCCGGAGCCGGGCGATCAGGTCCCTCACAATCGCCCCGAACTCGGGTCCGCGCGGATTCATGGTCCCCTCGCGCAGCGCGGCCAGGACCGGCTCCGGGACGTTGGTCGGCCCCGGGATCTGAAGGAAGGTGCGCCCACTCATGGTCATCGGTCGCACCTTAGTTCAGACGCCGCCGCACGCGCCGGAGCCGCCGGCGGAGCCGCCGAGGAAGTCTTCCACCACCCGGTTGAACTCGGCCGCTCGCTCGAAGTACACGGAGTGGCCCGCCTCCGGAACCGTCACGAAACGGCCGTCGGGGACGGCCGTGCAGAGGCGCCGCACCGCCTCCGGGTCGAGCGAGCGATCCTCCAGCCCGGCGATCCCCAGCACGGGCATCGTGAGGCGGGAAAGCTCGACTTCCGTCACCGGCTGCGCGGCGAACACCGACCGGGCGATCGCCTGCCGATCGAGGGCGCCGGCGAGATTGGCGATGCCCCAGTAGAGGTAGTGGAGCGCCGGCTGCTCGCGTGCCATGCGCTCTCCGGCTGCCGGGTGGATGCCGCGCGCGATCAGGTCGTCCTGCGTGGGGAGCGCGGGAACCCCGTGGGCGAAGGCACCGACCGTGTCGGACATGACCAGCGCCCGCACCCGGTCGGGCCGGCGCAGCGCGAAGTCGAGGCAGGGCCACCCGGCCAGAGCCTGCGCCACCAGCGCCACCCGGTCCAGCCGGAGTGCGTCAAGCAGCGCCCCCAGGTCGTCGACGAAGTGCGCGCTCAACTCTCCGGCCGGCAGAGGGGAGCGCGAGGGGAAGAACCCGCGGTGGGCGAACGTCAGACAGTGATTGCGGGCGGTGAAGTGCGGAACCTGCTGCCACCACGAGAGGTGGTTGCCCCAGAGGCCGTGCACGAAGACGAGCGGCGGCCCCTCGCCCGTCTCTTCGTAATAGATCTCGGCCTCGGGTCGGGGGAGGTAGGGCATCGAGGCCGAACGTAGCACGGGCGGCGCGGGCAGACTGGCGGCATGGACCTCGAAGGACACCTGCACAAGGGCCTGCCGCCGGTGGAGGCGCCGCTGGAGTTGGGGGATGCCGGCAAGCAAGGATGGAACGCGCTGGACGGGGACCTGCCCTTCCCGGTCCTGGTCCTGCGCGATGCCGATCTGCGCCACAACCAGGCGACGATGTCCGCCTTCTGCGCCGAGCACGAGGCGTCGCTCGCCCCGCACGGCAAGACCACCATGTCGCGCCAGTTGATCCGGCGTCAGCTGGAGGCCGGGGTGTGGGGCATGACCGCCGCCAACCCCACCCAGGCGCGGGCGATGCGGGCGTTCGGGGCGACCCGCGTCGTGATCGCCAACCAGGTGATCGATCCCGTCGGGCTGCGCTGGCTGGCGGCAGAGATGGCCGCTCATCCGGGGGTGTGGATCTCCTGCCTGGTCGACTCGGTCCGGGGCGTGGAGTTGATGGAGGAGGCGCTGGCGGGCGCATCCGGCGACGTCCGGCTGCCGGTCCTGCTGGAGCTGGGCCAACCCGGGCAGCGCACCGGCTGCCGCACCGAGCAAGAAGCGATGGAGGTGGCGGCCGCGGTCGGGCGGGCCCCGCACCTGCGGCTGGTGGGTGTGGAGGTCTTCGAGGGCGTGCTCGGGCACGACGCGGAACCCCAAACCCTGGCCACGGTCGACGCCTTCCTGACCCGGCAGCGCGAGCTCGTGCTGGCGCTGGCCCGGCGCGGCGACTTTCAGGGCCTCGACGAGATCCTGGTGACCGCCGGCGGGAGCCTTTACTTCGATCGCGTGGCGGCGGTGCTGGGCGGACCGTGGCCGCTGGAGCAGCCGGTCCGGCTTGTCCTCCGAGGCGGGTGCTACCTGACGCACGACCATGGCACTTACCAGCGGGTGGGCCCGCTCGGCCGCCGTTCGCCCGGCGCCGAGCTGCGGCCGGCGTTCGAGCTCTGGGCGCTCGTCCAGTCGCAGCCGGAGCCGGGCCTGGCCCTGCTCGGGTTCGGGAAGCGCGACGTCTCCTACGACGAGGGGCTGCCGCAGCCGCTCCGCGTCCGCACGCGCGGCGGGGACGAGCGCGACGCGGCCGGGTTCACCGTCACCAAGCTCAACGATCAGCACGCCTATCTGCACTTCCCCGCCGGCGAGAAGCTTCAGGTCGGGGACCTGGTGTGCTGCGGCATCAAGCACCCCTGCACCACCTTCGACAAGTGGCGCGTGATCCCGATCGTGGACGAGAGCTACCAGGTGGTGGAGCTGGCGGAAACGTTCTTCTAGTAGGGGCCGCGTTCCCAGGAGCGCCTGCGTGCCCCGGCCGCCCGCCACGCGCGACCGTTGCGCCGGGTCGCGCCGATCAGGTGGGGGCGATCCAGGCCAGCGCGCGACTGGCGAGGGTGTCGAGCGCCCGCACCGCCAGCGCCAGGTGTTCCGGCCGGGTGTCCTCCTCGCGGGTGTGGCTGAGCCCGCGCAGGCTCTGACAGAAGAGCATGGCGGTTGGGATGCCCGCGCGCGCCATCTCGGCGGCGTCGTGGAGGGGCCCGCTGGGCAGCCGGAAGGTCTGGCCCTGCACCGCCGTGACCGCCTCGTCGGCGAACCCCCGCAGCGTGGGGTCGAAGTGGATCGGTTCGATCCGCCACACCGGCTCCACCTCGACCGAGCAGTGCTCCTCGGTGGCGGCGGCGGCCGCTGCCGACTCCGCGGCGTTCAGCAGCCGGGCCAGCGCGCCGGCATCGAGGTGGCGCAGGTCCAGTGTCATCTGGACCTCACCGGCGATCGCGGTCACGATGCCGGGCGATGTCACCACCCGGCCGGTGGTGCCCACCCCACCCTCCGCGATCGCCAGCTCGCGCACCCGCAGCGCCGTGCGCGCCGCCGCCAGCAGGGGATCCCGGCGCCGGTGCATGGGCGTGGACCCGGCGTGGGCGCTCTGACCACGGAAGCGGAGCAGGCGCCGCTCGACCCCGAACGTGCCCTCCACCACGCCGAGCGCGAGGTGCCGTTCCTCGAGGACGGGTCCCTGCTCGATGTGCAGCTCCAGGTAGGCGGCCACCTGTTCCAGCCCCGCCTTCGCGTCCGGCATCCGCTCCAGGGTGACGCCGTGCTGCGCCACCACCTCGGCGACCGGCCGGCCCTCGGCGTCCCGCCACGCCCGCGCCGCGTCCACGTCCAGCGTGCCGGAAGCAGCGCTGGACCCGAACAGGGAGGCACCGAAGCGGGCTCCTTCCTCGTCGGCCCAGCTCACGAGGCGAACCGCGCAGGGGGGTGTGCCCTGGGCCGCGATCCGGCGCAGCACCGCGAGTCCGGCCACCACGCCGAGGGCGCCGTCCAGCCGGCCCCCGTCGGGGACGGAGTCCAGGTGGCTGCCGATCACCAGGGAACGCGGCCCACCCCCCGGGAGCGTCAGCCACTGGTTGCCGGCGGCGTCCAGCTGCTCGGTCACAGGCAGGTCCGACGCCCGCGCGCGGAACCACGAGCGCGCCTCCTCCCAGCGGTCCGTCCAGGCCAGACGCTGCGCGCCCCGTTCGTCACCGGTGAGCCGCGCCAGGTCGCGCAGATCGGCGAGGACCGCCTCCGGGTCGACGGTCGTCACCGCCCTGGGCATCGCGGGAAGCCTACCGCGACCGGACGGCTCGGCCTCCGGCTCCGCGTCAGCGGGTGTAGGTTGGGCCGGCGGTGAACGTTGCCGGCGATACGGCCCCGGAAGACGGCCAGAAAGCTGACGATTGGCTCGGGTTGGGAGAGGCGGCGCGGCTGCTGGGCATCACGCCCAACACCCTGCGCCGGTGGAGCGACAGCGGTCACGTGGCCAGCTTCACCACGCCGGGCGGGCATCGACGGTTCGCGCGCGCCGCGATCGAGACCTTGATCCCGGCGCCGCACCACCGCCGGCCCCAGCTCGCGGACCTGGGCGCCTCGAGGGCGGCGATCGCCGCCGCCTACCACCGCCGCGCCAGCGGCGGCGCGGCCGAGACCCCGGCCTGGCTGGAGGGGATCTCGGCGCCCGACCGCGAGCGCTTCCGGACCCGCGGCCGGGCGATGGTCGAGTGCCTGGTGGCCTACCTGGATGCCGACCGTCCCGCGCCCGCCCTGGCCAACCTCCGGCAGGCGCGGGACCACGCCGACGACTACGGCGCCCACATCGCGAGCCTCGGGGCCGGGCTCACCGACGCCATCGAGGCCTACGTCCGGTTCCGGCAGCCCTTCCTGAACGAGCTGTTGGGATCGGCGCGGTCCCGCAACCGGAGCGCGGGGGAGGTGGTGGATCTGCTGCTGGACGCGGAGAGCGCGATGGACCAGCTGTTGGTCGCGTTCGTCGAGGGCTGGCAGCGCGCCGTCGAAGGGTGAGCGTGGATCGCGGCGGCAGTTGGTGCACCAACGGCCCACTTTCAGCGTCCAGACCGGGCCATTGGTGCACCAACGGCCCACTTCAGGCGCTTGGTGGTTGTCGACGCCCCTAGTCCACGGAGGGCTGCGAGCGTCCGGCGCCTTCCTCTGACAGAGGAGCCATCACCACCAGCACCCCGTGGCGCAGCACCGCGCGGGCGCCCTCCGGCGCCACCCGGCGCGGCAGGTCGAGCTCCAGCCTCCAGGCGCCGACCTGCCAGTCCCGGCGCAGGTAGTGCTGTGCGTCCTGGGGGTACTTGCATTCCGCGTCGAGCTCGATCCGCTCTGGCGTGACCACGATCTCCACGTTGGACGCGTGAGCGCCCGGGATTGGAGTCGCGATGCTGAGCTGGCCCGCCCACTCATAGATGTTCACCGGAGGGGTGGCGGCGGCGACGGTTCCCATGACGAATCCAGTATGGCGCCCGCCCGCGGGGCTGGGCCGGTGGCGCGGGCGACCGGCCTCACGCGCTGAAGGCGGCGGCGCGACGCTCGCGCTCCTCCTCCGACACCTCCTCGACACGGGTCGCCACGGTCCAGCTGAAGCCGAACGGATCGGTCAACGAGCCGGTCCGGTCGCCCCAGAACTGCGTCTCCACGCTCGAGGTGGAGGTGCCCCCGGCGGCGACTGCGGCGGCGTGCACCGCGTCGACGTCCGGAACGTAGAGCCAGAACCCGAACGGATGGCCCCCCTCTCGCTTCGCGGGCGGGCCGCCCATCTCGGGAAAGGCGTCGTTGAGCATCAGCATGGTGTCACCGATCCGAACCTCCGCGTGCCAGATCCTCTGGCCGTCGGGGGCCGGTGACCGCTGCACCTCGACCGCGCCGAACGCCCGCCGGTAGTAGTCGATCGCCTCCGCCGCGCCGTCCACCGTGAGGCTGGCGGTGACGTTGTGGAACCCTTGCGGAACCCCGTTGACGATGCTGGCTGCCATCACTTCCTCCTGAATATATCCGGTTCGGATACAACTGGAATGGATTGTATCCTGACCCGAAGGTGGGTGCAACCCCTGACATCTCGCTCACGCCGGCGGCCTTCCAGGTGCTGGTGTCGCTGGCGCCGGGTGCACGCCACGGGTACGCCGTGATGCAGGACGTGGAGGTGCTCACAGAGGGCGCGGTGCGGCTCGGTCCCGGCACGCTGTACCGCACCATCGGCAGGTTGGTCGCCGACGGGTTGATCGAAGAGACCGAGGGCAGCGAGCCCGACGCCCCCCATGACGCGCGCCGGCGCCGCTATCAGCTGACCGCGCTCGGGCGGTCGGTTGCCGAGCGGGAGGCGGAGGCGATGGCGCGACTGGTCGACCGGGCACGAACCGTCGGGCTCCTCCGCAGAATCGGGACATGAGCCTGCGCCCCCGTGCCCTCTATCCGCACCTCTTCGTGCGCGGCGCGGCCACGGCCGCCACCTTCTACGGGGCCGCGTTCGGCGCCGTCGAGCTGTTCCGCAACGCGCTCCCGGACGGCACCTTGCTCTTGGTGGAGCTGGCGGTCGGGGACGGGCGGCTGTTGCTCAGCGACGAGGTGCCGCAGCTCGGCGCCCTGGCGCCGCCCACGATCGGGGGGACGCCGGCGCTGCTGACGATGGAGGTGGATGACGTCGACGGGCTCGTGGCCCGGGCGCTGGAGGCCGGGGCCGAGCTTCAGATGCCGGTCCAGGAGATGTACTTCGGCGAGCGCTACGGCGTCGTCCGCGATCCGTTCGGCCACCGCTGGGCGATCTGCACGCGACGTGAAGGGCTGAGCCCGGACGAGATCCAGGAACGGACCCCACCCAGCGTGTGAGCTGCGCTGTGGCGGGCGGCCTCAGAACGGGTTCAGCCTGAAGGCCCCGTTGCTGTACAGGATCTGTCCGCTGATCCAGCCGCCCTGCGGCGAGAGCAGGAACTCCACCAGGTCGGCGGTGTCCTCGGGCAGGCTGGTGCGGCCGAGCGGGGTGTCGCGCACCGCCGCTTCCCGGATCTCCTCAGTCATCCAGCCGGTGTCGTTGGGGCCGGGGTTGATGCAGTTGGAGCGGATCCCGCGCGGGCCGAGTTCGTTGGCAGCGGCCAGGACGACCCGGTCGAGCGCAGCTTTGGTGACCCCGTAGGCCAGGTTCTCCGGCGTGTAGTGGTCGCTGGTGAGCGCGATGATCCTGCCGTCGGGGGCGGTGAGACGCGTGGCGAAGGCCTGGATCAGGATCAGAGCCGCGCGCACGTTGACCGCGTAGTGCCGGTCCAGATGCTCCGGCCGCGTCGCCAGCAGCCCCCGGGTCTCGTCGTGGGTGTGGACCAGAAGCAGGGCCGTGATCTCGCCGAGCGCGGCCTCGATCGCCTCGAACGTCGCTGCCGCCTCGTCCGCGACGCCGAGGTCGGCCTGGTGCGTGTGGATCCCGACCCCCGCCGGTCGTAAGTCGGCGAGCAGTGGGGCCAGGTCCTCGTCGTAGTGCTGAAGTCCAAGGTCCCACCCGGCACCGGCCAGACGGCGCGCGATGGCGGCGGCGATCGCACCTGGACGGCCGGCTCCCGTGATCAGAGCGGTCGGCATCGGTTCCTCACCTCCAAAGCTGCCAGACTCTATCCCGTATGGCCAAGCGGTATTCGACACCACCTGCCCAGACCATCGACCCCGCCAAGAGCTACGAGGCGACCCTGCACACCACGGCCGGTCCGCTGCGTATCTCGCTCTTCCCGGAGGAGGCGCCGACCACCGTCAACAACTTCGTGTTTCTGGCCCGGGAAGGTTTCTACGACGGGGTGATCTTTCATCGCGTGATCCAGGGCTTCATGATCCAGGGCGGCGACCCCACCGGTACCGGCCGTGGCGGCCCCGGCTACGAGTTCGAAGACGAGCCGGTGAAGCGCGGCTACCAGCGCGGGATCGTGGCGATGGCAAACGCCGGCCCCAACACCAACGGCAGCCAGTTCTTCGTCATGCACGCCGACAGCCCACTGCCGCCCGACTACACGATCTTCGGGCAGCTGATCGACGGCGAGGCAGCGCTGGACGCGATCGCGACCGCGCGCACCGACTCCCAGGACCGACCGCATCAGCCGGTCACCATCGAACGGGTCGAGATCATCGAACGCTGAGGCGCGCCGGGGGTCGGTCAGATGGAGCAGCAGCCGCGCTGGATGGCGGCGGCGGAGATGCCGGCGCGCGAGCCGGTCGCCGGTTGGCGGGGCCGCTTCTTCTCCTCACCTCATGTGACCTTCGGGATCTGGGAGGTGGACGAAGGCGCGGGGCCGGTCGGCGAGCACTCCCATCCCGAAGAGGAAGTCTGGATCGTCGTGTCCGGCCGGCTGGCGGTGACGATCGCCGGTGAGGAGCGGGTGGTCGCGGCGGGAGACGTTGCGTTCGTCCCCGCCGGCGTGCCCCACCAGGTGAGGGCACTGGGGCCCGCACGAGCCGTGGCCGCCGATCACCCGGTGCGATCGGAGCTGCCCGGCTCGCGCGGGACCGCCTGAGCTCGCCCCTGTCAGGCCGCCAGTTCGCCGGCGGAGGCGTTTCGAGAGGATGCCCGGCGATCGCGGATCGCCACCAGCGCCAGCACCAGGGCCGCGATCACGAAGCCGGCCGCGACCAGGAAGACACGGTCGGCGCCGGACGCGAAGTCGAGACGAGCCTGCATCGCGGGGCCCGCCACCGGGTGGGTGGCGGCGGCGGTGCTGGCCGCACCGAAGACGGTGACCAGGAGTGCCAGCCCCAGCGAGCCGCCGACCTGCTGCGTCACGTTGAGCAGGCCCGACGCGGCGCCCGCGTCCCGCGGTGCCACCCCCTCGAGCCCGAAGCCGGTCAGGGGGACGAAGGCGAGGCCGTTGCCGATCCCGCACAGAACCAGAGGGCCGAGCAGCGAGACGTACTCGCTGCCAGCGCCGAGGAAGGTCAGCCAGAGCGTGCCCAGGGCGGACAGGGTGACGCCGATGATCAGGACGGGCCGGCCGCCGATCTGGTTGACGAGCCAGCGCGAGGAGAACTGGGACGCGGCGAACAGGAAGACCGTGAGCGGCAAAAACGCGAAGCCGGTCACCAGAGGCGTATAGCCCAGCACTCCCTGGAGGAACTGGGTGAGGAAGAAGAACATCCCCTGCATGCCGGTCGTGAGCAGGGCCCGGCCGCCGAACGCGGCACTGCGGCTGCCGTCGGCGAACAGATGGAGCGGCGTGATCGCCGACGGAGCCCGCCGCTCGATGACGAAGAAGAGGACGAGCAGCACCACGCCGGCCGCGAACGCGCCCAGGGTGTACGGATCCGACCAGCCGTTGGAGGCGGCCCGCGTGAAGCCGAACACGAGCGCTCCCACGCCGAGCGTGGAGCTGACGGCGCCCGGGAGGTCGAAGTGGCCGCGGTGGCGCTCGTCTCCTGGCATGAGGATGGCGGCGAGCGCGATCAGGGCGATCCCGATCGGGACGTTGACCAGCAGCACCCAGCGCCAGGACAGCGCTTGCGTCAGCACGCCGCCCGCGATCAGGCCGAGTGCGGCGGCACCCACCGAGACCGCGGTGTAGTACCCGAGCGCCCGGGTACGGGCGGGTCCCGCCGGATAGAGCGTGGTGAGGGTGGTCAGGGCGGCAGGAGCGGCGATGGCGCCGCCGATGCCCTGGACGGCGCGGGCCGCCACCAGCACGCCTGCCGAGGGGGCGAGTCCACCGGCAAAGGAGGCGGCCGTGAAGAGGGCGACGCCGGACATCAGGGTCAGGCGGCGTCCGAAGCGATCGCCCGCGCGCGCGCCGATCAGCAGGAGGCCACCGAAGGTCAGCGTGTAGGCGGTCAGCACCCAGGACAGGGTGGTGGTGCTGAAGCCGAGGGCGGCCCGGATCCCGGGCAGAGCCACGTTGACGACGGTCGCGTCCAGCATGACCATCAGCTGCACGCCGAGCACGAGCGCGAGGATCACTCCGGGCGAGATCCGGTCTCGAGCACGGTCCGGACGGAAAAACCTGGGTACCAAGGACAAGGCGGCACTCCTTACGAACGAAACGGACGGACGCGTCGCCCGGAATTTTCCGGAGGTCAGCTCCGTTTTCCTTGGAGTGACCGGTGCCCGGTTGCTGTGGGCGACAGCCTCTTAAACGTAGGCACCCTCCGGTTAATTCCCGCCCTCCCGGATTTTTTTGGCCCCTCTGCCCGCACCGGCAGACGGTCCCCGGGAATGGAGCGGAGTACGGCTCCGGTTAAATGGATGTAGGCTTTCGATGGACATCATGCAAACGGCTGAGCAAGAAAGCGCCAGCCCCTACGCGGCTCCGAAACACCTGCGAGCCGATGCGCAGCGAAACCGGGAACGGCTGCTGACCGTGGCCCGTGAGGTGTTCGCCCAAAAGGGCGTCGACGCGCCGCTGGAGGAGATCGCACGACGCGCGGGTGTCGGTATCGGCACCCTCTACCGCCACTTCCCAACGCGCCTCGATCTGGTGGGGGCGATCTATATCGACGAGGTCGATGCGCTGATCCGGACCGCCGACGACCTGGCCCTGCACGGGGACCCGCTGGTCGCACTGCGCGACTGGCTGGAGCGGTTCGTGGACTACGTGGCCACCAAGCGCGGGCTGGCGGGCGCCCTCGAGGAACTCCGGCAGTCGGGGGCCCTCGCGCACGGGCAGCTGCTGATCAACGCCGCCCTCGGGTCGCTGCTGGAGGCGGGTCAGAGGACGGGCGAGCTCCGGGCCGACGTGCAGCCGGCCGACGTGGTGCGCGCGCTGGGCGGGATCTGCATGCTGAGCGAACGAACGGCGCCCGAGCGAGAGCAGATCCGGCGGATCATCGACCTTCTCATAGACGGACTCCGCTTCGGCGCCACGGCCGCACACTGAGCCTCTCTCTGCGACGACTGTGGCTCCGGTGAGGAATCCCGCCGACCTGCTGCGGGCGCTCCTGAAGTTCGACACCACCAATCCCCCCGGCAACGAGACCGGGTGCGTGCGCTGGATCGACGGATTGCTCCGGGGTGCCGGCCTCCCTACGGTCCTGCTCGGCGATGACCCCGACCGCCTGAACCTGGTGACCCGGCTGCCGGGACGCGGCGCCGGTCCCGGCTTGCTGGCCCATGGGCACGTGGACGTCGTGACCACCGCCGGACAGCCCTGGTCGGTGCCGCCGTTCGAGGGTGTCCTTCAGGATGGCGTGCTCTGGGGCCGGGGCGCCCTTGACATGAAGGGCAGCGTGGCCACCATCCTCGCCGCCGTGCTCCGCATGCAGGAGGAGGGGGTTCGCCCGCCCGGCGACGTGGTGGTGGCAATCCTCGCCGACGAGGAGGCGGGGAGCGACCACGGAGCGGGCTTCTTGGTCCGGGAGCACCCTCACCTGTTCGGGGGCGTGCGCTACGCGATCGGCGAGGGCGGCGGTCACTCGATCGAGGTGAGCGGCCGGCGCGTGTATCAGATCGCGATCGCGGAGAAGCGTGTCTGCTGGCTGCGGGTGCGGCTGGAAGGTCAGGGCGGCCACGGGTCGTCGCCGGTGTTCGGGGGCGCCATGTCGAGGCTCCGGGCCCTGTTGGAGGCCCTCGACAGCCGCTGGCTGCCGGTCCACATCACCGAGCCCGCGCGGCAGCAGGTGACGGCGATGGCCGAAGTCGCTTCGCCACCACTGTCACAGCAACTCCTCGCCCTGCTGGATCCCGCCCGGACCGACGCCGTGCTGGCCGACCTGGGCCCGCTGGCGCGGCGCTTGGGCCCGATCCTTCACCACACGCTCAGCGTGACCGGCATCCGCGCCAGCGACAAGGTGAACGTGATCCCGAGGGAGGTCACGGTCGAGATCGATGGCCGCCTGCTCCCAGGGTGTTCCGCGCCCGACCTGGTGGCGGAGGTGGAGGAGCGGCTTCAGGGGATCCCGCACCGCCTGGAGGTGATGCGCACCGAGCCGCCCGGCAACGGGACCTCACCGGATCTGGCCGGGTACGAGGTGCTGGCCGGACTGCTGCGAGAGCTTGACCCGGAGGGCATCCCGATCCCGAGCGTGGTCGCGGGATTCACCGACGGGTGCCAGTTCTCGAAGCTGGGCCTGCAGAATTACGGCTGTCTACCGGCCCGATTTCCGACCGGGTGGCAGGGGGAGGCTCTGGCCCACGCCGCGGACGAGCGCATCCCGGTTTCCGCCCTCGACTTCGGCGCGGCGGGGGTCTACCAGATCCTGACGCGGTTCGGATCCCTGATCGGGGGGGGACCTGCTTGAACGTGGCCGACACGGAGGCCAACGAGAGGGCCTTCGGCCGCCCAGGAACCGGCCGCGGGCGGACGGCCTTCCCCCAGCTGCGGATGGTCGGGCTGGCCGAGTGCGGGACCCACGCGGTGATCGCGGCCGAGCTTGGCCCCTGCTGGCGCGAGTGAGCAGAGTCTGGCCGAGGATCTCCGCCACAACCTGGGGCCGGGCATGCTCTGCACTGGCCGACCGTGGCATCTACAGCTTACGGCTTTGGCAGATCGCCAGCGGCCAGCGCGCCGAGTTGCTCTGGCGCGTCGGCAACCTCCGCCTGGAGCCGGATCAGGTGCTGGAGGACGGATACTGGGTGACGCGGATCTACGACAGCAGCGATCAGCGGCGAGAGCGACCCCAGTCCGTGCGAGCGATCGAGTACACGATCGACGATCCCGGCCGCTCGGGTCTCGAGCGCTACCGACTGTTGACCACCATCCTCGATCCCGAGCGGGCGCCGGCTGCCGAGGGTTAGGGGTGGGTTAGGGGCCGTTTCTCTACAAGCAGGGCCTAAAACCGGCTCCGTAGGACCGTACTGCGGACAAACGGCCCCTTCTGGTCCGCCGGCGGGGCAAGAAGACGCTCACGTTTGAAGGAGGTGCGGATGCGAAAGATGACCGTCAGCGAGCGCGAAGCATTCCTCGCTGCCAAGCATGTCGGAATCCTCGCTGTCGACGGTGGGGACGGCAGGCCGCCGTTCGCGGTCCCGATCTGGTACGGGTACGAGCCCGGTGGGCTGGTCACGATCACGACCGGGCCGAGGTCGCACAAGGTGGGCCTGATCAAAGCGGCGGGCGCGTTCACCGTTTCGGTGCAGGACGAGGAGCCGCCGTACCGCTATGTGACGGTGAGTGGGCCGGTGGTCGAAACGGTCGACGAAGCCGACCCCGCGGAGCGGCTCGCGATCGCGCAGCGCTACCTCGGCGAGGAGGGCGGCCGCGAATACATGGCGCAGATGGGCAAGATCCCCGAGTCAGCCTTTCGGATGCGCCCCACGACCTGGTGGACCTTCGACTTCTCCGCGTAGGCCGTGCTGCGGCGCGGGCACGTTAGGCGCCGTTTCTCTACAAATCGGCCCTACAACCCCCTCCGTAGGACCGTAGTGCAGAGAAAGGTCCTTTCGCGCGCCGAAATTCGTCAGGCGGAGCCCTTCGGCGGGATGAGAATGCCCTCTTCCTGCTCCACGGTCAGCTGTACCGGCGCGGCGACGAGGTTCGCCGTCTGACTGAGGGCGGGCTGCCACCTGGTGTCCTGGTAGCCCCAGGTCGTCGTTTCCCAGGTATCGATGGCGACCGACCACTCCTCGGTCGCGGTCACCGGAACCGTCTGCCCTGGGTTGGTGATGGTCTTATAGGTGTGGGGATTGGAGCAGAACTGCTGCTGCTGATACACCCAGGGCAGCCCGGCGTCACCGACACTGGGCTGCGACCCGTCCCCGTAGCTCCAGTCGACCTGCTTGAGGGAGGCGGTGAAGCGGAACTGGACGCTGAACGAGAAGCCCTGGAATGTGGAGTTCTCGGTCTGGATGCTCTGCGTGTTGCCCGAAATCCCGCTCAACCAGAAGCATCCGGGGAGCCCCACCAGCATTGGCGCCCTGTCCGGTACGTAGCCGATGGTGCCTTTCTGAAGGTGCTGCTCCCACTGAACGAGGAGCGTGGCCTCTGTTTGCTGCAGGGTGGCCAGAGGTGCCGGCTGGTTCGCGAGCGGAGTCTGCGAGTTGGCGCACTGCTCGGTGCCCGGGTTGGCGGGGGTGCCAGGTAGATAATTCAGCGTTGGCACCTCGCCGGCGTTGCGGATCCCCCGCGGGATTGTGAAGTAGGAACCGGTGGTGGCTGCGGTCGCACCGACCATCGAGCATCCCGCAGGCAGGCCGGTGTTCGCTCCCGCGGTTGAAGAAGTGGTGTCTACATTACTGCCACCGCCGCTACCGCTCCCATTGTTCCCGTTAGCATAGCCGTTATTCGCGCTCGATCCGACCACATTGCTCGTTTGTATCGCTTGCGACTCCACGCATTCTAGATTGCCATTCGAATAGGCGCAAACAGCAGCGAGCGCCCTTGGCGCATGAGCGAACCATCCGAACATTACCACAAGAATCAGTAAGCAACCCCGACCGGCTATCCTGGGCATGGCGTTCCGGTGATGCCGGTGGTACCTTCTGCATACGAGACGGCGCTCAGATTGCCCGTTTTAGGCTCGATCATTCCTTCGAGATATGTGTACGTCAGAGCGAGCTCTTGGTAATTTCCACCGGGCACCTGTGGGTCCCACTTTGACCCGTTCGTCTCAGGTTGTGGAAAGCATGGCGCAATCGAGGGCCTTGTCTTGAGAAGTTCAGTGACCCAGGCGAAGCCAAGGATCGCCCCATCGTCGAGTTCTATCCCCTCAGGCAAAACGCCGCCGACCGAAAAAAGAAGGCCGACGGCCCAGCCGTCGCTCTTGTTTTGAGCTGTGTCAGAGTTGAGCCCTGATGCAATATCCGAAGTCATACTTCCGGGCGCGACTCCCGCGCTCGCTGCATCCCCGCCGCTGGTCGCGGCGTTCCAGTAATCCGCGAGCGTTTGCGAGGGATTCACGTTGAGATCCGTGGATGTAGCCCAGCCTCCTGGGGACTCCCTCCACTGAATTGGGCCACCCTCCAGGTTGGTGACTGCGGTTAGCTTCCAAGAGCTGCTGGACGATTGTCGCGTGTACAAGTTCAAGCCGACATGGCCCTGGCTTTCGGTCGCGGCTGCCATGAACCAGGCCGGGAACACGGTCTGCTTTGGCACGAGAACCGTTACCGACGCGTAGGGTTGCTCTGTGAGGGAGGCACCCAGCGCCTTTACCTTCTGTATAGCATTCTCGTCAAGGGTTAGTTGAGGGTCAACCTCGATGCGGCTTAAGGCACTGACATCCTCGCCTTCGAGGGCTTGCACATGTTGCCGGTCGAGGTTCATTACCACCGCAGCTGCCTGCTTCGGCGTGATGACGGGCTTCGAAGCGGCTTTTTCCCCCCCGCCCCCACCCCCACCGCCGCCACCCCCGCCGCATGACGAGGCCGTGGCCATCACCACCAGCGCCACCACGATCGCGACGAGTCGGGCCCTACCCCTGACCAGCCTTTTCACCAGTCCTGCATCGTAGCAAAGAGGGACGGACGGCATCCGGACATACTTCGCAAGCAGCCGTCGCAGCGCCGGCGTCCCGCGCCCGCCCGGCCCCTACCTCACGCCAGCAGGTCCTCCAACCTTGTCACCACCCCGTCCAGGGCGTCGAAGGCGAGGTCGATCGGCTCACGCGATGAGAGATCCACCCCCGCCAGCCGCAGCCCGTCGAGAGGGAACAGAGACCCGCCCGCCGACAGGAAGGAACGGTACCGCTCAACCGCTTCCTGCCCGGCGGCGCCACCCGCCAGCACGCCCCGTGCCAGGGCCTGCGCCCCAGCGATGCCGGTCGTGTACTGGTAGACGTAGAAGTTCGCGTAGAGGTGGGTGTGGAACTGCGCCCACAGCATCGAGGCGCGCGGCCGGTCCATCGCCACCTCGCCGCCGTAGGCTTCCTCGAGCCAGCCGCCGATCAACTCCGACAGTCCGTCCGCCGTCAGCGGCTCGCCCCGCTCCACCCGCGCGTGCATCTCCAGCTCGAGCCGGCACAGCGTCGGCATCACGAGCAGGTACCGGTAGAAATTCGACATCGCCTCCTCGAGGACGGCGATCTGGAGGTTGCGGTCCTTCTGCGTCGCGAGCAGGTGGTCGCGGACCAGCGCCTGGTGCATGTTGGAGGCGACCTCGGCGGCGAAGATGCCGTAGTGCGTGTAGACCCAGGGCTGCGTATGGGTTGTGAAGTAGGAGTGCATCGAGTGACCGAGCTCGTGGGCCAGCGTGCTCATGCCGAACACGTTGCCGCCGAAGCTCATCATCACGAAGGGGTGGGTGCCCTGCGTCCCGGTCGAGAACGCGCCCAGCCGCTTTCCACGGTTGGGATAGACGTCCACCCACCGCTCCTCGAGCGCCCCTCGCCGCATGATCTCGACGTAGTCCTCCCCGAGCGGACGCACCCCCTCGCAGACCCAGTCGACCGCCTGCTCGTAGCTCACCTCGACCTCGGGCGCGAGCGCCGCCCGCGTGTCGTAGTCGCGCAGCTCGGAGAGCCCAAGGGCGGTCCTTCGCACGCGCCAGTACCGGTGCCAGATGCCTACGTGCGCCCGGAACGAGTCGACGACGTTGCCCACCACGTGACCGGGGATGTGATTCGCATCCAGGGCCGCTTCGACCGAGCTCGCGTAGCCACGCGAACGCGCATAGAACCAGTCGCGCTTGACCCCGCCCGAGAGCAGCGCGGCGATCGTCTTCCGCACCCCCAAATAGGCATCCGCGTAGCTCTCGAACGCGTGCTGGCGCAGCACCCGGTCGGAGCGAGACAGCAGCTCCGCGTACGACCCCTGCGCCACCGGGTGCAGGCCACCTTCGCCATCCGCGGCCGGCGCGAAGGCGAGCTCGGCGTCCGCCAGCACCCCGTGCGCCGCCCGCGCCGCGCCGAGCGGATCGCTGACCAGCCCCAGCAGCTCCTCCACTTCTGCCGACCGCACGTGCTGCGCTCGTCGCTCCAGCCGGTCGAGCCAGTGTCCGTACCCCTCGAGCCGCCGGTCGCTGCGAATCCACTCCCGCACCTGGTCCAGTCCGAGGGCGATCAACTCCGGCTCCGCGAACGACAAGGCCGCCGCCACCCGCGCTCCCAGCCCCCGCGCCCGATCGGCCATCGCCGCCGCCTTCTCGTCCCCCGCGTCAACCGCGGTGAGCAGCGTCGTGTAGATGAAGACGCGCGCCAGCAGCGACTCGACCCGCTCGCTCTCCTCCAAAAACCCGGCCAGGGTCTCCGGGCCCTCGTGCAGCGTCCCCTGCTTCCGCCGCGCCGCCTCCGCCCCGCGCAGCACTTCCGCGCACGCCTCTTCCCACTGCTCGCGCGTCGAGAACACGCTCGTTTCGTCCCACGTGCGGTTCTGAGGCAGTTCGGCGCGGGTCGGAAGGGTGGTGGGCATGCGGGTTCTCCTGAAGCTGTACGGACCGGGCGGCAGCGTGGTGGGACGGGTCTCAGCGCCTGAGGCTAGCGCGCGCCGCGCGGAGAGCGGCGGCCAGGCTGGCGTCGCTCACCTCCACCACCTGCTCCCAGGAGAACCACTGGACCTCCTGGCTCTCCTCGGGGTCGGGGTGCGGCTCTGCGTCCTCCGCCTCGAGCAGGTAGCGGAGATCGAGATGGAGGTGATCGAGTGCGGGATGGGCGTCGACGTGGATCAGGTTCGGGCCGCGGGCGGGGTGGCCGGAGGCGACGCCCGTCTCCTCGCGGGCCTCCCGCAGCGCCGCCGCCGGCGGCTCCTCGCCAGGGTCGATATGACCGCCCGGCTGCAGCCAGCGGCCGAGACGCCGGTGCACGTGAAGCAGTGTCCCCCGGCACCCGACCACGATCGCGGAGGCGGTGATGTGGGTCAGCTGCGCGTCGCGATCGAAGGGTCGCTCCACCTGTTCCAGCACCGCGATCAGCAGCCGCTGCGATCTCTCCTCGCGCTCGTCCGCGGTGTGCCGGCGACGCAGCTGGTGGAGCAGCGGCACCCGCCGCGGTTCCGGGTCCCTCACGTACCCGGCGTCAGGATCAGCATCGTCCCCGCCCGGTCGTAGATCGCCCCCTCCTGCGCCGACGCGACCTGGAGCGACGACCAGGAGTAGACGTAGGACCGACCCTGGAAGAAGCCGGGGTCGTTGGTGACGACCGTCTGGTTGGCGGCGTTATAGCCGGTGATCAGAATCACGTGATGGGTGTTGCCGGCGCCGTAGTAGGGGGCGATCGCCTCGCCCCCCGGCAAACCATGCGTCATCACCGCCAGGATGACCGGATGTCCGGCCGTGACCGATTGCTCCATGGCACCGAAGCTCATGGGCTCGATCGTGCCCGCCATCCCGTACACGGCGGCGGCGGTGTGCTCGACATCCGGCAGCGGCAGTTCGATCACTCCCGGGTACGTCGCCCGGTCCTGCGCGATCACCTGCGCCATCTGCCCGTTGGCAGCGGCGGCGGGGATCACCGCCTCCGCGTCGCCCGCGTAGTAGTGCTGCAGCATCACCGTGGCGGCTGCCGTGCACCAGTGCTCGTTGTCGGCGTTCCAGATTCCGTTCACCGCCTGCTCGGTGTAGGGGACGGTGAGCTGGTAGGTGGTGGGCGGAGCCGGAGCCGGGGTAGGAGCCGGGTCCGGGGTGGGAATCGGAGCCGGGGTGGCAGTCGGAGCCGGCGTGGGCGCCGGCGTCGCGGACGGCGCGGGTCGTGGACGGCCCGCGACCGCCTCCTGCCGGGCCGGCGTATGGGTACCGCCAATCCGTAGACCGATGATGAGCGCGGCGGCGACCAGGAGGGCCGCCGCACCCGCGGCCAGCGCCGCCCGAACTCGCACGGAGACAGAAGCTACGACAGACGGAGCCGGTCCACCGGCCGAGGCCCCACTGACCCATCGGTAAAATCGATGCTCCGGCCGCTACCCAACGGGTGTACAACATCGAGGATGACGGACACCGCCGAGTCCACGATCCAGCTCAACGACGGCCGCCGGGCGCGGGTCCGCCCGATCGCGCCCGGGGATGAGGACCTGCTCTACGACGCCTTCTCCAGGATGTCCGAGCGCAGCGTCTACCTGCGTTTTCTCTCTCCGCTGAAGCGCCTGCCCGAGGAGACGGCACATCGCCTGGCGCACGTCGACCACCGCAACCGCTACGCGTTGATAGCGGTGGAAGGGCCGCCGGGCAAGGAGCGGATGCTGGGCGTCGCGCGCTACGACCGGATCGACGACAGCGACACCGCCGAGATGGCGGTCGCCGTGCCCGACGACGTGCAGCGGCAGGGGATCGGAGCCCAGCTGCTGAGCCGGATCGCCGAGGAAGCCCGCAGTCAGGGCATCAAGCAGTTCATGGTGCTGGTCCTGGCCGAGAACCGGAGCATGCTGCACCTGCTGCGGAAGATGGGCTGGATTCATCAGGCCCGCGCCAAGGGGGGCGCCTACGAGATCACGTTCGACGTCTGAGTGAGTTCAGGCGCGCGCCCCGGCACCCGGGACGATGCGGGCCACCACCTCGTCGAGCCCCGGGACCTGACGCCGGACCTGCGCCTCGATCTCCGTCTGTACTGCGTGCGCCCGGTCCAGCGAGACCTCGCCCGGCATCTCGGCCACCACATAGGCCGTGATTCGACCGCCGCGGTCGGAGAGCTCGACGTCGTGCCACGCTCCCAGCTCGGGATTCCGCGCGATCGCTCCCCGCACCGCCTCCGCGAGGTCGGCCCGGCTGCCGGTGACGTTGGATCCCCGCACCAGGTCTGGCTCCAGCGGCTCCAGGTGCACGTCGACCCGGGCCACGTCCGGAAATTCCTCCCGCAGGCTCTCCTCGAGGGCTGCGCTCGCTTCGGTCGCGGTGGCCAGCGAGAGGTCGCCCGGCAGCTTCGCGTGCATCGACAGGTGCAGCGTCCCGTCCCCCTCCTGCTCGACGGTGACGTTGTGGAGGTCCCGGACCAGCGGCTGGCGCTCGGCGACCGCGTGGACGCGCTCCACCATCGCCCCCGGGCGCGGCTGTGCCTCCACCACGACCGTGAGATCGAGCGCCGGGAGCTGCGCGCGGACCTCGTCCTGGATCGCCTCCACCAGCGCCACCGCCCGCTCCACGGAAAGGGTGCGGCGGGCCGAAACCCGGGCATCCCCGAGCAGCCTGGCGCCGGACCGGCGCACCCGCACCTCGCCCACCTCCCGTACGCCCTCCACGGCCGCGATCAGCGCGCGCACCTGTTCGTCGACACCCCGCGGCGCCCGGTCCATCAGGATGTCGCCGGACCGCCAGGCGAGGACGATGCCGGTGCGCAGGATGATCACTGAAACGATCAGCGCCGCCACCGCGTCCGCCTCGGGGACGCCGGCCTGGGTCAGGATCAGCCCGATCAGGACGGCGACCGCCGACACGATGTCGGCGAGGCGGTTCTGAGCCGAGGCGGCGAGGGCGGGGCTGCCGCTCGCGCGCGCCACCCGGCGGAGCACGGTGGTGCGCGTGGCCTCGACGGCGATCGTGATACCCAGCACGAGGTAGGCGAACCAGCTCGGCTGCACGAAGGCGGCCTGGCCGGCGAGGCGCCGTAAGCCCGCGAAGGCGATCACGAGCGCCGCCACGCAAAGCAGGAGTCCCTCTCCGAACGCGGCCAGGTTCTCGGCGCGGGCGTGACCGTACGGGTGCTCGTAGTCGGCGGGCTTGGAGGCGGTGCGCACCGCCAGGAACGCGAACAGGGAGGCGACCAGGTCGAGGCCCGACTGGACCGCGTCGCTGAGGAGTCCCAGGCTCCCGGTCAGCAAGGCCGCGGTCAGCTTGCCCGCGACCAGCAGGCAGTCGACGACGAGTGAGCCCAGCGCCACCAGTTGCGCCACGCTCCGGCGGCGGTCCGCGCGCGGCAGCACCGGTGCCAGCCTACCGGCCGGTTTGGAATCCAGTGTTTAGAGCCCCGTCAGGTCGGGTACGCAAGTTGTTGCGGGCACCTGGAAGGGTCCGGGCACCTGGAAAACCGCATACGGTTCCCTCCTTATGAACGCGGGGTGCGGCGACTGAGCCCCCCGCCTTTCCCTTCCCCCTTTCCCCGCGGGAGGGGGGCGCCTTAGCCGGCGACCCCTCCCGCGTTCTCTTTCTCGGAGAGCGCAGCGCGCGCACACGGCCGCTCGTTCCGGCGAACGGTAGTCTGCGAGGATGCTGCGCAGCGCGGTCCCGGCCGACATCCCCGTCATCCTCGAGCTGGTCAAGGAGCTGGCCGTGTACGAGCGAGAGCCGGACGCGGTGCGGACCACCGAGCCGATGCTGCAGGACGCGATCTTCGGCCCCCAACCGGTGGCAGGCGTGGAGCTCGCGATCCACGAGGGCGCGGCGGGCCCCGAGACCGCCGGCATGGCGCTCTGGTACCGGAGCTACTCGACCTGGACCGGGCCCGGCCTCTACCTGGAGGATCTGTTCGTGCGCGAGCGGCACCGCAAGCACGGCTATGGCAAGGCACTCCTGCGGCGACTGGCCGAGATCGCCGTCGAACGCGGCTACGCCCGGTTCGAGTGGTCCGTGCTCAACTGGAATCAACCCTCGATCGACTTCTACCTGGCGATGGGTGCCAGGCCGATGGACGAATGGACCCGCTACCGCCTCGAGGGATCCGCGCTGGAGGCATTGAGCGAGCGTTCTTGAGCGGCGAGCCGGCAGCGGCCTGGCCGGCCTCGATCAGAGGGAGCCGGAATTCGGTTTCAATAACCGTGTGACCTGGCCCTGGGACGGAACCTGGGCGCCGCTCCAGAGCGGCGTGATCGACGTGCTGGGCCGCCCTTGCGGGCTCCGTGTCGCCGACCTCGGACCGCTCTACCTGCCCAGCGGCCGGCTCTGCTGCTTCGATCCGCTGGCCGAGTTCCCGGACGAGATGCCATTCGTAGCCGTACGGCCCGGGCGCTATCCCACGCGCGTCACCTTCGCCGATCTCTCAGGCCGGCTTGACGGCTCCGATCTCCGGGCGGCCTACCTGTCGGTGGTCGTGCAGCGGGCCCGAGAGGAAGGGCACCGTCCCCTCCAGCCGGTGTACAGGTCAGGACGGCGCGCCCGGTTTCTCGAGGATGACGCCTTCTGGGGTGTCGCCGTGGAGACCGGCGTCGCGGCCATGGTCGATCAGGAGGCGTTCGAACGCCTGACCGGCGACGCCTGGTTCGACGACCTGCCCGACCAGTGGACCCGGGCGATCGACGATCGGCGGCAGCTGGAGGAGGGCCTCGCGAACGTGCCCCTGCCGAATGCGGAGGCGGGGGAGAGCCTGGTCCTGTGTCAGACCTCGAGCACTGACGGGTACTACCCCATCATGGGGAGCTACGACCGGCGGGGTCACCTGCTGGCGGTGCACCTGGATTTCGGCGTCGTCGGGTCGTTCGGGTAGCGGGTTCTGGGGGCGATGCGCTTCTTCCGCTCCACCCACCGGGTCGAGCCGGCACACCACGACGACACGGCCGCCCTGGCCCGTCTCTACCACCGGGCCTGGCAGGCACAATCGGACCTTGTCTCGCCGCTCCTGCTCCAGGACCAGGCGGTGCCGGAGGACGAGGTAGTGGCCTGGTTGCGGGGTGGCTTCGAGCTCTACCGCACGGTCCACGACGGAGCACTGGTGGGCGCGGTGCGGCTCAGCTTTCCCAACGGTGTGTGCCACGTGGACCGGCTCGCGGTCGATCCCGAGCTGTGGCGTCGCGGGCACGGGCGGGCGCTGCTCGACACCGCGGTGGCACGGGCACGACGGATGGGGGTACTCCGCCTGTGGGCGCAGGCGAGCGTCAACCTGGACGCCGCCTGCGCCCTCTACGAGCACCTGGAGTTTCACGAGCAGGGCCGGCTGCGGGTCCCCTACTGGAAGGAGCCGATCATCCTGTTCGAGCGGGGGGTGTAGGTTCGCGCCGGCGCGAGAGCGCTTCGCGCGTGCGAGAGGGCCTGAGGGCCGGCGGTCGGGGGTTACCCGCCGCCGCGGGCACCGCTTTCGAGGCCCGGTTCGGTCATCTTGGCGGGGTCGATGATGCGGTCCAGGTCCTCTTCCGAGAAGCCGCGGGCCCGGGCCAGATCCCGGATGGTCTGACCGGAGCTGAACGCCTCCTTGGCCATCTTCGCCGCTTCCTCGTAGCCGATCACGGGCGCGAAGGCGGTCGCCAGCATGAGCCCGTTCTCGACCAGCTCCGGGCCCCGAGCGGTGCCCGTGATGCCCTCCACGCAGCGCTCGGAGAAGTTCAGGGCGGCGTGCCCGAGGAGCGTCACCGACTCCAGCAGCGCCACCCCGGTGACGGGCAGCATCACGTTCAGCTCGAAGAAGGAGCCGGTCTGCGCGAAGCCGATCGTGGCGTCGTTGCCGACCACCCGCGCGATCACCATCGTCAGCGACTCCACGATCACCGGGTTGACCTTGCCCGGCATGATGCTGCTGCCCGGCTGGGTCTCGGGGAGCGCTAACTCGGCCAGGCCGGCGCGGGGGCCCATCCCCATCAGGCGGATGTCGGAGGCGATCTTCCAGAGCCCGAGGGCGATGGCGCGCACCGCACCATGCGTCGCGATCACCGCGTCCAGGGTCGACTGCGCATGGAAGTGGTTGCGTGTCTCCCGCATCGGCAGGCCGGTGAGCCGGCTCAGGCGCCGGCACACGCGGGCGGCGAACTCGGGATGGCAGTTGACGCCGGTTCCGACCGCGGTGCCACCCAGGGGGACCGCGCAGAGCTCCATCTGGGCCACCCGCGCGCGGCGAACCGCCTCCTCGACCTGGCCCTGGTAGCCGCGAAACTCCTGGCCGAGGCGGATCGGGGTCGCGTCCTGCAGGTGCGTGCGACCGGTCTTGATGACGGGCCAGAACTCCTCGGAACGGGCCGTCAGGGCTGCCCGGAGACGCTCCAGCCCGGGCACCAGCTCCTCCTCAATAGCGAGCGCGCCCGCCAGCTGGATGGCGGTCGGGAACACGTCATTCGACGACTGGCACTTGTTGACGTCGTCGTTGGGGTGGACCCGGGTGCCGTCGTTGAGACGCCGGGTCGCCAGGTGAGCGATCACCTCGTTGAAGTTCATGTTGGAGCTGGTGCCGGATCCGGTCTGATAGACGTCGATCGGGAACTGGTCGTCGAACTCGCCGGCGGCGACCTGCGCGGCGGCCGCCGAGATCGCGCTCGCCGTGTCGGTACCCAGGAGTCCCAGCTCCCCGTTCACCTCGGCCGCCGCCTGCTTGATCGCCGCCAGGGCCCAGATCAGCCGTCGCGGCAGGCGCTGCCCCGAGATCGGGAAGTTGAGGACCGCCCGCTGCGTGGAGGCACCCCAGAGCGCCTCGGCCGGGACTTCCATGTCCCCCATCGAGTCGTGTTCGATTCGTGTCTCAGGCATCGGTGACCCCAGTGTGGTCCGGCCGCTCGCCGAACATCGGTCGCGCGCGAGGTCGGCTCCGCCGCCGCCGCTCAGTCGGGCTGACGGGTCCCGTAGTAGAGGACGGTGACCCGCTCCAGCGTGGCCATGCCGTCGCCGATCATCTCCCGCAGCTTGGGCAGCAGCTGGTTGATCTTCTCCTCGCGATCGACGATCTCGATCAGCACCGGGAGATCCTCGGACAGGCGCAGCAGCCGTGTCGTGTGCAGGTGGGACCGAGCGCCGAACCCCTCCACGCCGCGCAGTACGGTGGCGCCGGCCATCTTCTCGGCTCGTGCGTGTTCGACGATCGCCTGGTAGAGCGGCTTGCCGTGCCACTGGTCGGTCTCGCCGATGAAGATCCGGAGCAGGAAGCTCTGGCCGCCGCTTTCCATCCCACTTTCCTCTTCCGCCGTCAGATCCAGCGCCCGACCGCGATGCCACCGTA
This sequence comes from Candidatus Dormiibacterota bacterium, assembly GCA_963808785.1. Taxonomy (GTDB): domain Bacteria; phylum Chloroflexota; class Dormibacteria; order Dormibacterales; family Dormibacteraceae; genus CAVTSA01. The sequence continues at coordinate 522,485 of CAWEGH010000001.1, forward strand.
CACGGCGGCCATGCCGGGCGCGATGCTGCCGAAGACGTTGGCGGCGCCGACGATGTAGGAGCCGGTCTGGAGCAGGTTGAACGTCTCCAGCGTCAGCGTGGAGAACGTGGACTTCCCGATGCTGACCAAGCGCCCGCAGAGGCCCGCTGCTAGCCTCAGGGGGATGTCCTCCCGCCGTCTCGCGGCCGTCGACATCGGCAGCAACACGGTGCACGCGCTGGTCGCCGACGTCGACGACGAGGGAGCCGTCCACGAGGTCGGGCACTACCTGGAGATGCCGGAGCTGGGAGCGCGCGTCGATCGCACGGGCCGCATCGGCCCGGTCGGGACAGCGGTGGTTCTGGAGGCGCTGGACTCGGTGATCTCCCAGGCGCGCGGCCCCGGCTACGAGTACCTGGTGGCGGGCGCGACCGCGGCCGTCCGGAGAGCCCCCGACGGGCTCGACCTGATGTCCATGGCGTCGACGCTCCTCGGAGCCCCTGTCCACCTCATCTCTGAAGAGCGCGAGGCCCAGCTTGCCTTCCTGGGCGTCGCCAGCGCGCACCGCGCCGCCGGGGAGTGGGTGATGTCCGACGTCGGCGGAGCCTCGACCGAGGTGGTCGCCGCGCGTGACGACCGCATCGTGCACTGGGCGTCGCTGGCCGTCGGCTCGGTGGTTCTGGCGGCGCGATACCTGTCCGATCCGCCCCTGCCCGGTGAGCGACAGGGACTGCGGGAGGACGCACGGTCGGCGCTGGAAGAGGCGCCTCCGTGCGCCGCCACCCGGCTCGTGGTCACCGGTGGCACCGCCGGCAATCTGCCGCTGCTGCTCTCCGAGGACGACCCGCCGGCGCGCCTGGGACCGGAGGAACTGGCACGCGCCCAGGCGATCCTCGACGCCGCGCCGGTGGCGGAGCTGGCCGAGGACCACGACCTCTCACCCAGCCGCCTCCGAGCGCTGCGCGGTGGTGTCGAGGTGCTGCGTCTCTTGCTCCAGCACTATGGCGCTCCCGTTCTCGAGGTGTCCTACCAGGGGCTGCGGCACGGCATGATCCTGGCCTACGGCGCGCACGGCGACGCTTGGCCCGAGGTGGAAGCCCTCGGCGCCTCTTAGGGCTGGGCCGTTCCGCTCCCGCCCCGCTCGTAGACCGACTTGAGCCGCACCGGCTGGGGGGGCGTCCACCCCGCCAGCAGCTCGGGAGGCACCTCGAAGACCTCGACGCCGAGCGGGCGGCAGTTCGCGACCGGATCCGATCCCTCCTCGCCCCAGCCCCACTCGCTCAAATCACCGCTGGGGCAGGCCGAGAGGGCGCAGAGCAGGTCGATCTCGGCCAGGAACTCGAAGTAGTCCCCCTTCTGCGCGGGGCTCGGCTCCATGAAGTAGATCTCGTGCACCGGGTCCAGGCCGGTGACCTGGAAGACGTTCAGCACGTCGTGCACGTCGAGCTCGGTGAGATGGAACGGCGCGATCGCCCGGGTCAGGTTCTCGTGACAGGTCAGGTCGAAGTCGCGATCGTCGAGCAGCTTGTAGAGGTAGGGGTCGCAGCGGCTGCCCAGCAGGTCGTGGCAGCGGCCACCGTGTGCCGTCGGTTCGGTCGGCAACGTGTCGGCGATGATGGTTGCCAGTGGGCGCAGGTAGGGGAGGCAGGACCAGAGCCGGTCGCCGGTCGTCACGTGCGCGCCTTGCAGCTGCCGGGTGCGCGCCGCCCAAAAGCGCTCGCGCGGGTTGTGCAGGCTCCACAGGTTCAAGTCGCCCACCTGCGGGCCCTCCACCGTCGTGATCCGCACCACGCTGCCGGCCGGCGCCTCCCACGCGTACCCACTGCGGGGCGGGATCACGTGCTGGTGGAGCCTTCGCCGTCCGCCGCTCTCACTCGCGAGGCGGCGGTACCGCCCGCGGTCGAAGTCGAGCCGGCCAGGAACATCGGGGTCGCGATAGAGGTGCACCGGCGCAGCATGCCATACCACAGAGGCGCTCTCTCCGGGAACGGAGCCGGCCGCGAGCTAGGGTGGTCGGGTGGGCAGCCGCCTCCAGGCCCGCGTCGCCGCCGTCACCGGCTCCAGCCGGGGCATCGGCCGCGCGGTCGCACGAGCCTTCCTCGATGAGGGCGCCAGGGTCGTCGTCAACTCGCGGGACCCCGCCATGGCGGCGCAGGTCGCCGGTGAGCTGGGCGGACACTGCGTGGGCGTGGGCGCCGACGTGGCCACCGAGGCCGGCGCCGCCCGTCTCATCGAAGGCGCCATCGACGCGTTCGGCCGGCTCGACGTGCTTGTCAACAACGCCGGTCTCGCCGTCGCCCGCGACAGCGTCGACCTGACGCTGGAGGAGTGGCAACGCGGGCTCGACGTCAATCTGACCTCCGTCTTCCTCTGCTCGCGTGAGGCGGCGCGCCACATGCTGCCGCGAGGTGGCGGCGCCATCGTCAACACCGCTTCGGTGCAGTCCTTCGCACCCTTCCCCCGGCGGCTCGCCTACGGAGCGCCCAAGGCGGCGGTCGTGATGCTGACGCGCATCCTGGCCGCCGAATGGGCCCCCAGCCTGCGCGTCAACGCCGTCGCGCCCGGCTATGTGCTGACCGAGATGACGCGCGAGCTGCGGGACCAGGGGCGCATCGACTTCGCCGCCATCGAGCGGCGCACCCCGCAGCGGCGGCTCGCCTCACCCGAGGAGCTGGCGCCCGCCTTCGTTTACCTGGCCGGCGAGGAGGCCGCCTTCGTCACCGGCGAGACGCTGGTGGTCGACGGCGGCTGGCTCGCGTTCGGCGCCTTCGAGGGCGTCTGAGCACGAGCGGCCGCCGCGCCCCGCGCCATAATCGTCCGCAATCCACATGCGGCCAGTACGTCACGCGGAAATCGCCGGGGCCGGCTCTGCCGGCCTCATGGCGGCCATCCTGCTCGCTCGGGCCGGATGGTCCGTGCGCGTACACGAGCGGGGGGACGAGGTGCGGGAGATCGGCGCCGGCATCTTCCTCCACAACAACGGCCTGCTCGTGCTCGAGGAGACCGGCCTGATGCAGGCCCTGGCCCCGCACGGCACCCGCCTCGAGTGGGATTACATGGTCGACTGGCGAGGCCGCCGGATGCAGAGCCGGCGGCTGGAGAGCCAGGTGACCCGGCGCTGGAGCTTCCCCCGTCAGGCCCTGGTGGAGGTCCTGCACGAGGCGGCGCGCCGGCATGGCGTCGACATCGCGACCGGCTCCACCATTCAGGCTGCCCGGCCGGAGGGGGTCTTGATCGACTTTCAGGGCCGGCAGCACCACGGCGACCTGGTGCTGGGCGCGGACGGCTATCGCTCGGTGGTGCGCAACTCGCTCGGCCTCACCCGGCTGGAACGACGCCTGCCGACCACCTCGATCCGCTTTTTGCTGAACGGCCGAGATCTGGCGCCCGAACCCACCTCCACCGAGCACTGGTCGCGGCGCCGGCGGGTGGCCCTGGCCGCCTGCGGCGAAGCCAACACCTACGTCTACATGGCCTGTCCCGAGGACGACCAATCCGGCTCCCGCGTGCCGGTGGATGTGGAGTCCTGGAGCGACCACTTCCCGCGCCTTCAGGACGTGTTCCGGCGCCTCCACGACGAGCAGCCCTACAAGGCCTGGTACAGCCTGGTCGTCGCTCAGCCGTGGTCCTCGGGACGCGCCGCGCTGGTCGGGGACGCGGCCCACGCGCTCGCGCCCACCCTGGGGCAGGGCAGCAACCTGGCGATGTCCAACGTCCGTTCCCTGGTCACGTTCCTGGAGGACGGGCCCGCGATCCCGGAGGCACTCCGGGCCTGGGAGGAGGCGGTCCGGCAGACCACCGATGCGACCCAGCGCTGGGCCGGCTACTACGACCGGCTGACCAAGCACTGGCCGAACCCCCTGAGTCCGGTCCGGGCCGGCGTGCTCTGGGCCTTCGGCGCCTCCCCGCGCCTCGCCGCGCACATGCGGCGGGCGGACCGCACGCCTCCGGTGACCGACCTCGCCCCGCCGCCGGCATCCCTCGCGAGCTCGCGACCGGTGAAGCCCGCACCCTTCGAGTACCACGCGCCGGCCACGCTCGCCGAAGCGGTGGACGTGCTCGCGCGGCACGGCGAGGAGGGACGGCCGCTGGCCGGCGGGCAGAGCCTGGTCCCGATGCTGAACCTGCGCCTGATCCGGCCCGCGGCCCTGGTCGACCTGAACGGCGTCGCCGGGCTGGCCTACCACCGGGCCGAGCCGCAATACCTGGTCGTGGGCGCGCTCTGTCGCCATCGCGAGCTGGAGCTGGACCCGAAGGTGATGTCCCGCTGCGACGCGTTGGCGGAGGCGGTGCCGCTGATCGGGCATGTCGCGATTCGCAACCGCGGCACGGTGGCCGGCAGCCTCGCCCACGCCGACCCGGCCGCCGAATGGCCCTGCATGGCGCTGCTGCTGGACGCTTCGATCACCGTCACCGCGCCGCAGGGGGACCGCTCGCTCCCCGCGCGCGACTTCTTCCGGGGCGTCTTCACCACCGCCCTCGAGCCTGGTCAGCTGATCCGCGAGGTTCGCTTCGGCTGGCCGCCCGCCGGCGCCGGGACCGCCTTCCAGGAGGCTGCCCGGCGCCATGGTGACTTCGCGCTCGGCGCGGCGGCCGCCCTGGTCGCGCTCGAGCCGGACGGCCGCGCCCGTGAGGTCCGGGTGGCGATCGCCGGCATCGAGGGCGTCCCGCGCCGTCTGGAGGAGGTGGAGCGGGCCTTGGTGGGTCACCTGCCCACCACCGCCGCCTGCCGGGAGGCCGCCGGCGCCGCGCCACTCACCCCGGCAGAGGACATCCACGCCCCGGCGAGCTACCGGCGGGGGCTGGCGAGGACGCTGATTCTGCGCGCGCTCGAGTCGGCGGCCCGGCGCGCCGCGCGGAGGGAAGCCGCATGAACGAGGTCGAGGTCGAGGTCCGCGTCAACGGCCGGCTGCGCCGCGCTCACTGTGAGCCCCGCACCACGCTGGCTGACTTTCTGCGCGGACAGCTGCGGCTGACGGGCACGCACCTGGGCTGCGAGCACGGTGTCTGCGGCGCCTGCACCGTCCTGCTGGACGGTCATTCGACACGGTCCTGCCTGCTGTTCGCGGTCCAGGCGCGCGGATGTGAGGTCACCACCATCGAGGGGCTCGGCACGCCCGCGAACCCGCACCCGCTCATGCGCGCCTTCAGCGAGATGCACGGGTTGCAGTGCGGGTTCTGTACCCCCGGCTTCATCGTCTCCGCCTCCGAGTACCTTCGCGAGCACCCGGTGCCCGACCCTGAGAGCATGCGGCTCGAGCTGAGCGGCAACATCTGCCGCTGCACCGGCTACTCGAAGATCTTTCGTGCCGTGGAGCGGGCGGCCGAGCTGATGGCCGGAGAACGGGCATGAGCGTCGCCCCCGAGCGCACCGCCTGGGTCGGCCAGAGCGTCGGGCGTAAAGAGGACCTTCCGCTCGTCACCGGGACCGGCATGTACGTGCCCGACATCAACCTGCCGGGGACCCTCGAGGTCGCCTTCGTGCGGAGCCCGTTCGCCCACGCCCGCGTCAGCCGCCTGGACGCCGCCGCCGCCACCTCAGCGCCGGGCGTGGTCGCCGTCTTCACCGGCCCCGACATCCGCGGCCGCGTCAGGCCGCTCCGGCTGCAGCAAGAGGCGGCGCCGCCGGGTCTCGAGGTGGCGGAGCCGGAGATCCTGCCCGCGATCATCGAAATCCTGGTCGACGGAGAGGCCCGTTACGTGGGAGAGCCGGTGGCGGCCGTGGTGGCGGAATCCCGCTACCTGGCCGAGGACGCCGCGGAGCTGGTCGAAGTCGAATACGAGGAGCTGCCGGCGGCCGTCGACCCTGAGGCCGCGCGACTGCCCGGCGCCCCACTCGTCTACGACGACGTGCCCGCCAACGTGCAGGCCCGCTACCGGATCCGGGTCGGCGACGTGGAGGCGGAGATGGAGAGGGCCGAGCACCGCATCCGGCTCCGTGTGCGCACGCAGCGCATCGCCGCCAACCCGATGGAGACGCGCGGGGTCCTCGCGACCTGTGTCGGCGAACAGATCACCCTCTGGAGCTCGACCCAGGTGCCCCACATCGTCCGCAACGCGGTGGCCGCTCAGATCGGCGTGCCCCAGTGGCAGGTGCGCGTGGTGACACCGCTGGTCGGCGGCGGCTTCGGCTCCAAGGTGCAGGTCTACCCGGAGGAGGTGCTGCTGGCCCACGTCGCCCGCGAGCTGCGCCGGCCCGTGCGGTGGGTGGAGGACCGCCAGGAGCATCTGGTCGCGACCGCACACGCCCGGGACCAAGTCCATACCGTGGAGGCCGCGTTCGACTCCGAGGGCCGGATCACCGCCATCCGGGATGCCTTCGTCCTCGATTCCGGCGTCGCCTGTCCCTATCCCTTGAGCAGCGCCTACAACGTCTCCTCCCACTTCCGGAGCATGTACCGGATCCCCAACTTCAGCCTGGACGGGGAGTGCGTCCTGACGCACAAGATGTTCAACCTGCCCTACCGCGGGGCGGGCCGCCCCGAAGCCGCCTTCGTGATGGACCGCGTCATCAACGTGGTCGCCGCCGAGCTGGGCCTGGAGCCGGCGGAGGTGATCAGGCGGAACCTGATCCCGGATTCCGAGCAGCCCTACGACATGGGAATGCCGTACCGCGACGGCAAGCCGGTCGTCTACGACGCGCGGGGCTTCCCGACCGCGTTCGAGCAGCTGCTGCAGCTGACCGGCTACGAGGAGCACCGCCGGACGCAGGCGGCGCTGCGGGAGACGGGAGTCTGGCGTGGCATCGGCTTCGGGACCTACGTCGAAGGCACCGGTGTCGGACCTTTCGAGAGCGGCCAGGTCCAGCTCGATTCGGAGGGCCGGGTGGTGGTCTTCTCCGGCTGCGCGCCCCACGGCCAGGGCCTCGAGACGACGATGTCGCAGGTGGTGGCGGACGTCTTCCAGATGGCGCCCGGGGACGTCGTCTTCCGTGCCGGGGACACCGCCCTCATCCCCTACGGTGTCGGCACCTTCGCGTCGCGCAGCGTGGTGACGGCGGGGGCGGCCATCGTCGAGGGCGCACGGCGCCTGCAGCGGCGAATCCGCGCCGTCGCCGCGGAGGCGATGGAGGTGGCGCCCGACGACCTGGAGATCACGAGCGGCGAGGTGCGCGTCAAGGGATCGCCCGGACGCCAGGTGTCGCTGCGCGACGTCTATCGCTTGGCGGCGCCGGGGCCGGCCGCGCGGCTCCCGGAGGGGATGGACCCGGGCAGCGCCGAGACCTACTACTGGGTTCCGCCCACGGTGACCTGGGGCTGCGGGCTGGTGGCCGCCGTCGTCGAGGTCGATCCCGCGACCGGGCTGGTCAAGGTCGAGAAGCTGGCGATCGTTCACGACTGCGGGCGCGTCATCAACCCGTTGATCGTGGAGGGTCAGCTGGACGGCGGGCTGGTGCAGGGCCTGGGCGCGACCCTGCTCGAGCATGTGGTCTACGACCCCTCGGGCCAGCCCCGGGCGACGACCTTTCTCGACTACCTGCTGCCGACGTCGGCGGAGACGCCGGAGATCGTGCAGCTGCACACCGAGAGCGCCTCGGAGCGGAATCCCCTGGGTGTGAAGGGGGTCGGCGAGGCGGGCACCATCGCGCCTCCCGCGGCGATCGCCAACGCGGTCGTCGACGCGCTCAGCCCGCTGCGGGTGGAGCTCAATGAGCTGCCGCTCTCACCGGCCGCGGTGGTGGCCGCGATCGAGGCCGCGGGCGGCCTCGGGTAGGTCCTCCAGCCAGATCGTGCCGGCGTCGCGGAAGTCCCCGCTCGAGAAGCAGTAGACCATCGTCATCGTCTCCCCCAACCGGGTGCGGACGGCGTGGCGCGTCCCCGCCGGCAGGTAGATGGCGGTGCCGGACGTCGCCTCCACCGTCTCGTCGTCGACCGTGACGAGACAGCTGCCGTCGAGGATGTAGTACAGCTCGGCGCCCGCGGGATGGAAGTGCAGCGGGTGATACTCGCTCTCCGCCAGGCGGTAGACACCGAAGTCGAACTCCTCGGCGCCATTGGCGTAGCGGGCGATCAGCGTCTGGATGACCCCGTTGTCGAATGGGTTTCCCTGCACCTCGGCCAGGTTCACGGCCTCAGCGTCCTGAAGCCGCGTGACCTTGCGCAGCGGCGCGGCGGGCGCGGAGAACTCACCTGGCGGCTGGTTCCGCGGCCGCGGCTGCATCCAGATAGCAATACGACACGGTGCCGGGAAGGGCGGCGCGCCGCGGTCAGATGCGCCCTCAGATCATGGTGTAGCCGCCGCTCACGGAGAGCGTCTGGCCGGTGATGTAGGAGGCGGCGTCGGAAGCCAGCAGCAGCACCGCCGGCACCACGTCTGTGGGGGTGCCGAGCCGCCGCAGCGGATAGCGCTTGGCGACCCTCTCCAGCACCTCGGGTGGGAACTGCTCGCCCTGGCCGCCGGCCCAGATCGACCGCTCCCCCGAGGTCTCGGGGCGCCCGGGCGTGAAACCCGGCGAGACCACGTTGAGGGTGATCCCGTACTTCCCCACCTCGCGGGCGAGCGCCTTCGTCATCGCCATCACCGCCGCCTTCGCGCCCGAGTGCACCACCTCGCGCCACTCGCCCATCCGGCCGGCATCGGAGCCGACGGAGACGATCCGGCCGTAGCGCCGCTCGACCATCGGCTCCAGGACCGCGCGTGTCAGATGGATGAAGCTCCACAGTTCGGTGGCCAGGATCCGCTGCTGCTCCTCGACCTCCTGTTCGAGGAAGAGCCGGTCGACGTTCCAGCCCGCGTTGTTGACCAGCACGTCCACCCGGCCCTGCTCGCGGACCACCTGGCCGACCAGGGCGCGCACCGAGTCACGGTCGGAGACGTCCGTCTCCACCACCCGCAGGTCGCCTCGCGCCTCGCCCGCGACGCGGTTCGCCTGCGCCACGTCGATGTCCGCGACGTAGACCATCGCGCCCTCGCCCGAGAAGCCCAACGCGATTTCGCGGCCGATGTTGGACGCGCCCCCGGTGACGATCACGCTTCTGCCTGCGAGCCCCAGGTCCACTTTCAGTGCTCCTCCACCGCCTTGCCGGCGGCCCCCGAGCGCGCCCGGGCCAACGCCTCCGCGACCGCCTCTCTCACCAGCGCCGCCACCAGCCGCCGGCGGTAGCCTGCCGACGCGCGGAGATCGGAGATCGGGCGGCACCCGGCCGCGGCCAGCTCTCCGCACTCCTCCAGCACGCGCGCCTCGGGAGGGCGGCCCGCCAGGTGTGCCGCCGCCTCGGGCGCGGTGAGCGCCGTCGGTCCCACCGCCGCGAGCGCGATCTCCGCCCTCTCGACCGTCTCGCCGTCGGGCGCCAGGCGCAGACGGACGGCCGCCCCGGCGAACGCCAGGTCCATGCTGGAGCGGACGGTGAAGCGCCGGTAGCAGCTGCCCTCTCTCTCCCCCAGCGGCTCGAGCTCCAGCGCCGTCACCAGCTCGCCGGGTTGCAGCGCAGTACTGCCGGGTCCGAGCAGGAACTCGTCCAGCGGCAGCGCCCGTCCCTCCGCACCCCGGTGGAGGTGCACCGTGGTGCCATGCACCAGCAGGGCGGGCGCGGTGTCCGCCGCGGGTGACGCGTTGCAGACGTTGGCCGCTACCGCGGCCAGCGTCCGGATCTGCGGCGAGCCGATCAGCCCCGCCGCGTCCGCCACCGCCGGTGCGCCCGACCGCAGGAGTGAGCTCTCGGCGACGGCGGCGGCGGACGCGGCGGCTCCGAGCCAGAGCCGGGTCCCCTTCCGCAGCACCCGGCGCAGCTCGGCGACGGCCGGCGTGAACGCCAGTGGCGGCAGACCACCGTCGCCCTGGAGGCCCGCGATCAGCAGGTCCGTGCCTCCCGCGAAGGGCACGCGCCCCGCCTCCACCGCGGCGGCCAGCTCCTCGACGCCCGAGGGCAGCAGAACGTCGGCACGCTCCAGCCGGCTCAGCGACCAGTCGCCGCGATCGGTACTCCGGGCCGGGGTTCCGGCGGTCACGTCTTCATGAGCTCCGCCAGCACCGCCTCGGGCGTCATCGGCAGCCGGCGCAGCCGCACGCCCACCGCGTCGTGGATCGCGTTGGCCACGCAGGCCGCGACCGGGATGATCGGGGGCTCGGCGAGCGACTTCGCGCCCAGCGGGCCGCCAGGATCGAACGTGTCGCTGAAGCTCACCTCGACCGGCACGCTGTCCAGCGTGGTGGGGATCCGGTAGTCGAGGAACCCCGGGTTCACCATGCGGCCGTCGGCGCCCCGCAGTGATTCCTCGAAGAGCGCGTGGCCCAGCCCCTGCAGCACGCCGCCGATCACCTGGCCGCGCGCGCCCGGCGGGTCCAGCACCGCTCCGGCGTCGTGGGCGGCCATGTAACGCAGCACTTCGACGCGGCCGGTCCAGGTGTCGACGCGGACCAGGCAGCCGTGGAGCGAGAAGGTGTACGCGGGGGAGCGGTTGCCGTAGCCGGTCGCATCGGGTATTTCGACGTCCTCGGGGACGTAGCGCGCGGTCGCCCGCAGCTCATCGAGGCGGCCGCGGCGGGAGAGCTCGGCGACCAGTCCGTCCCAGCTGTCGGACACCTCGAGCTCGCGCTGGAGGAGATCCGCTCGCCGGCGCAGCTCGCGGGCCGCCAGGAGGCAGGCGTTGCCGGCGAAAAAAGTGGTACGGCTCGCGTAGGAGCCGAGACCCTCCGGGCTCAACTCCGTGTCTCCGAGCACGACCCGCACCCGGTCTCGGGACACGCCCAGGATCGGGGCCGCCAGCCCGGCGAGGACACGCTGCGCGCCGGTGCCGACGTCGACCTCCGCCGACAGAACCTCAAGCCCGCCGTCCGGGGCGGCCTGCACCGTCACCTCGGCGAAGTCGTCGGCGACGCGCCCACGGTTGCTGGTGACGTGCATCCCTGCCGCGACGCCGAAGCCTTCGCGGTAGCGCGCGCCGAACACGGCCGCCGCCTCCGGCTCCGCCCGCCCGCCCGCGGGCAGGGCGCGGGCGACCGCGTCCAGGCACTGCTCGAAGCCGCTGCTCGTGATCCGCCAGCCATGGACGGTGACCTCGCCTTCCCGAACGGCGTTGCGCCGCCGGATCTCGAAGGGGTCGAGCCCCAGCCGCCGCGCCAGCTCGTCCACCAGCTGCTCCTGCGCGAAGGCGGCCTCGGGGTCGCCGAACCCCCGGTAGCACTCGGTGGGCGGCACATTGGTGTAGACGAGCCGGCCCCGCGCGCGGATGCCTCGAAGGCGGTAGAGGTTGTCCATCCTGGTCATCGCCGCCAGCAGGACGGAGGGGCCGTGCCCGCTGGCGGCGCCGTTGTTGGCCTCGACCTCCACCTCCTTCGCGAGCAGGGTGCCGTGAGCGTCGCAGCCGAGGCCGACGCGCAGTCTCAAGTCGACCCGGGGCCGGGCGGCGAGGAAGTCTTCGCGGCGGGAGAGCGTGAGGGCGACGTCGCGGCGCAGGCGCCGGGCGAATTCCGCGCAGATCAGGTGCAGCGGGTGATCGTACTTGGCCCCGAAGGCGCCGCCGAAGGCCGGGGTGCGGATCTCCAGGCGCTCCTCGCCCCGGTCCGCCCAGGGCCGGTACTCCGCCAGGACCTGGGCCGGCTGGTGGGTTGCCGCCTCCAGCGTGATCACGCCCGGCCGGTAGCGGGCCAAGAGCGCGTACGGCTCCATGTAGGCGTGCTGGACCGGCGCGGTGGTGAACTCGTCCGCCACCCACAGTGTGCAGGCGGCTCGAGCTGCGTCCCAGTCGCCCCGGTGCGCCTCGACGGCGTAGGCGAGGTTGTCCGGTCGCTCGGAATTGATCGGCTGCCCGAGGGCGAGCGCCTCGGCCGGCGTGACCGCCGCCGGGAGCAGCTCGTAATCGACCGCGACCGCCGCCAGGCCCGCGCGCAGGGAGCGCTCATCCTCCGCGGCGACCGCGGCCACATGATCGCCCACGTAAAGGGCGCGGTCCAGGGCCAGCACCGGCTCGTCGGCGATCTCGGACCCAAACCGCAGGCCCTCGAAGTCACGCCCGGTGAGGACGGCGAGCACGCCGGGCACCGCCAGCGCGGCGCTGGTGTCGACGCGCACGATGCGGGCGTGCGCGTGGGGGCTGCGCACGACCGCCGCCAGCGCCGTCCCCGGCGACCGGTCGACGAGGTCGCGGGCGTAGAGCGCCGAACCCTCCACCTTGGCGGCCACCGCCGGGGCGGGCCGGGCGCCGCTCGTCCTCTCGATCGTCACCTGCTCACCCTCGCAGTGCCGCCGGCAGCCCGTCCAGCGCCGCCAGCAGCTGCCGGTAGCCGGTGCACCGGCACAGGTTGCCCTCCAGCAGCTTGGCGAGGGGGACGCCGCGGGCACGCCGCGGGTCCCCGGCCAGCCACTGGGCCATGACCATGAAGCCCGGTGTGCAGAAGCCGCACTGCACGCCGCCCTCAGCCTCCAGACGCGACACCAGCAGGTCCAGCAGACGCGGGTCCAGCCCCTCGACGGTGGTGACGGAACTACCGGCCGCGGTGTCGGTCAGCACCAGGCAGGAGCAGACCGGCTCCCCGTCGAGCAGCACGCTGCAGGCGCCGCACTCCCCCTCGCCGCAGCCCTCCTTGGCCCCTGTCAGGCCGAGGCCGGCGCGCAAGTAATCGAGCAGGCGCCGGCCCTCCCAGCCCCGCAGGCTGTGGACGGCGCCGTTGACGGAGACGGTGGGCGCGCTCACGGCTCCTCTCCGTCCGCGCGCACGGGGCCCAGCTGGGCGACGATCCGGCCCAGCGCTTCCAGCCGCTGCGCACGACCGCCGGACAGAAGGGCGATCGTCACGTTGTCCACGTCCAGCGCGGCCAGCGCGCGGAGTCGCGTGAGCGCGCTCGTCTCGTCGCCGGCGATGGCCATCACGTTCGCGAGCCGCTCGGTGACCATCTCGCGGTGCCGGGCGTGGAGGGAGAGGTGCTCACCGATGTCGTAGTCTCCCGCCGCCCGGACGCGTTCCCAGTCGACGGCGTCCCGCAGCTCCGGCGGCAGCTCCTCCGTGCGAGCCAACCACCAGTGCAGCTGGCTCGCGACCCAGGAGCTGACGTCCTCCACGGCGCGGGCCCGGTCGTCCGAGATCGATACCGTCTGCCACAGGTCGACGTGGAAATCGGAGCGGCTGCGGCCGGACGCGCGCAGCCCGTCGCTCACCTGGTCCAGCTGCTCCTGCACCAGCCGCGGCTCGGCCGTGCCCATCACGATCGCGCCGTCGGCCACCTCTCCGGCCAGGCGCAGCATGCGGGGCCTGCTGGCCGAGAGGTAGATCGGCACGCGCGCCGGAGCGGGGGGCAGCTGGACCTCCACGCCCTGGTGGTGGACCCGCTCGCCGTCGAGCAGGGCGCGCAGCTTCAGGATCGCCTCCCGCGTGCCGGCCAGGTTCGTCCCCTTGAGGCCGATGCCCTCCACCGACGTGGCGCCGTTGCCCAACCCCAGCACGGCCCGGCCGTCGCTCAGCTCCTGCAGGGCGGAGAAGGCGGAGGCGGTCACGGTCAGATCGCGGGTGATCGGGTTGGTGACCCCGGTGGCGAGGTGGATGGAGCGGGTCCGGAGCGCGGCCGCGGTGAGCGTCACGTAGGCGTCCTTGACGGCGAGCTGGGAGTCGATCAGGAAGGCGTAGCGGAAGCCCAGCTCTTCGGCCCGGCCGATCAGGCTCACGACGCGCAGAATCGGCTCCCGCGGCGAGGCCGCCAGCGAGAGCCCGAAGCTGGGCATCAGGCGCTGCTTCCCGCGGTCGGCGCCGGCTGCGGCCAGAGCCGCTGGGGCGCCGCCGCGTCGAAGCCGAGCACGGGCTCCAGCCGCTCGGCCAGGTCCAGCAGGAGGCCCTCGCCCCCGCGACCGGCGACCAGCTGCAGGCCCACGGGGAGGCCGCCCGCCACCCCGGCGGGTACGGTCATGGCCGGCACCCCTGCCACATTGAACTGGGGTGTGAAGGGGAACGCGCCCCACAGCCAGTCCACCGCCCTCCCGGCGATCTCCCGCGGCCGCTCGTCGAGGGGAAAGGCCGGCACCGCGGTCGCCGGGGTCGCCACCACGTCGACGGATTGGAAGTAGGCGTCGAACGCGCGGCGGACCTCCTCCAGCCGGGCGCGGGCGGCGGCCTGGTCCTGGGCAGTGATCCGTTCGGCAGCCGCCAGGGTCCGCAGCTCGTAGTCCGTGAGCAGGTCGGCGCGCCCCCGCAGACGGCCCCGTTCGCGGCCCTCCTCGGCCAGGACCAGGACCCGGAAGACGTCCTGCCAGCCCGCGGTGGGTGGCGGGGCTTCGACCACCTGGTAGGGCCCCAAGCGCAGGAGGGCTGCGGCGGCGCGCTCCACCACGGCCGCCACGGCGGCGTCGACGGGCCGGTCGTCCAGCGTCGGACACCAGGCGATGCGCAGCCGCGTGCGGCGGGGCGGCGCCGGTTCGTTCCGCGCCAGCGCTTGGAGCAGCGGCCGCAAATCCGCGGCCCAGCGGGAGATCGGCCCCGGGCAGGAGAAGTCGCTCATGGCCCGAAGGCGGCCCCCGCCGGGCACCGTGCCGAAGCCGGGTTTCAGGCCCCAGAGCCCGCAGAAGGCGGCCGGGATGCGGATCGAGCCGCCGCCGTCGGAGCCGAGTCCGGCGGCGGCCAGACCGGCGCCGACCGAGACGGCCGCGCCGCCGCTGGAACCGCCCGCGGTGCGGCCGGTGTCCCACGGGTTGCGAGCCGGCGGCGCCAGGCGGGTCTCGGTGGTCGCTGACTGGCCGAACTCGGCGGTGTTGGTCTTGCCCAGGAGAACGGCACCGGCGCCGCGGAGCCTCGCCACCGGGGGCGCGTCTTCGGCCGCCGGCGGGTCGCCCGCATGGGCGAGGGATCCGAAGGTGGTGCGGAGCCCGGCGACGTCGAAGAGGTCCTTGATCGAGAGCGGAACGCCCAGCAGCGGTTCCGAAGCGCCGACGCGGTAGGCCGCCTCGGCCCTGCGCGCCTGCGCGAGCGCGCCCTCCGCGTCGACCAGAAGGAAGGCGCCGAGCTCGCGGTCGTAGGCGTCGATGCGCCGGAGCGCGGCCTCCGTCACCTCCACTGGGGAGAGCGAGCGCTCCCGGTAGGCGCGAGCCAACTCCGCCAGCGGCCAGAAGACCGGGCTGCCCTCCTGCCGGCCGCCTCCACCCTGACGACCTCTCATCTGCAGTCACCGAGCGTAGCCGACAGCGGGGCCATTGGTGCACCAAACGCCCGGTGTACCCGCCCCGAGTGGGCCGTTGGTGCACCAATCGCCCGGTCGACGTGCGCGGGTCGGAGCGCTAGCTGGATGCCTCCTGGATCAGGCGGGCAAGCTCCCGGGGGCGCTCGACGGGGATCGGGTGACCCGCGCCGGGCAGGATCTCGAGGCGGCAGTCCGGGATCCCGGCCCGGATGATCTCGGAGGCACGCGGCGGGCAGTGCCGGTCCCGGTCCGCGGCGACGATCAGAGTGGGTGCCTTGATCGCCGGCAGCTCGGGGTCGAGCGGGGCCGCGTTGAGACGGGACATGGCGCGGCAGGCGTTGCCGTAGCCGCGGGGGTCCTGCGTGGACTGCCGGCGGATCAGCAGGCCGCCTTGGAGCTCGTCCGGCGACTCGCGGTAGACGTCGGCGGTGTCCTGGTCCAGCACCCCGCGCAGCCGCGGATCGCCGCGTTCCACCATCGCCGCGCGGTCCGCGTACCATCCGGCCGGCTCCCGGCCCACGCGGCTCGAGGTGGCGACCAGGACCAGCCCTCCCACCAGCTCGGGCCGGTCGAGCGCGATCTGCATGGCGATGGTGCCGCCGAGCGAGAAGCCGGCGATCAGCGGGCGCTCGATGCCGAGCGCGGTCACCAGAGCGGCCAGGTCGTGGCCCAGCTGCCGCAGGGTCCCGTCCGCCTCGCCGAGCCCGGTGCCGCCGTGGCCCCGGAGATCGTAGAGGACGACCTTGCGGTTGAGCGCCAGGTCGGGCAGCACCCGGCGCCAGGCCCGGTGGTCGTCGCCCAGCCCGTGGACCAGCACCACCGGAGAGCCGCGGCCGACCTCATAGAAGGCGGTGTCGACGTCGCCCGTCGTGATCATCATGGCCTCGACCTACCTTTCCTCTGGTTGCGCCGCCAGCTCGCGGAGCCGCCGGCGATCCACCTTGCCGGGGCCGCTCAGCGGCAGCTCAGGCACGATCCGCACCTCCTCTGGCCACTTGTAGTGGGCGAGGCCTTGCCGGCGGAGATGGTCCTGGACGCCGGCGAACAGACTGGTCGCCCCCGGCTTCGCGACCACGAACGCGAGCGCCACCTCGCCCAGGTCGCGGTGCGGGCGACCCACGACGCAGGCGTCGATGACGTCCGGGTGCCCGCGCAGCATCGACTCCACTTCGTACGGATTGATGTTGGCGCCCCCTCTGATCACGATGTCTTTGACCCGGCCGACAACCCGCAGGTAGCCGTCGGCGTCGAGCACGCCCAGGTCTCCCAGGTGCGCCCAGCCGTCGGGGGCCAGGGGTCCGCGCTCCTCGCCCCAGTAGCGAGGCTGGACGAGCGGACCGGCCATGCAGATCTCGCCCGTCTCCCCGGGCGGCAGCGCGCGGCCGTCGGCCCCGAGGATCGCGAAGCTCGCCACGTCGTGAGGCCGGCCCACGGTGGTCCAGCGCTTTTCGCGGGGGTCCTCGGGACTGGCGACCGCCAGCTGACCGGCGTCCATGGAGCCGTAGAACACGCAGACGCGGGAACCGGTCAGGCCCTCCCAGCGCTCCGCCACCTCGCGCGGCATGGGCGCGCCGGCAACCGCGGTGATCCGCACCCCGGCCAGGTCGGAGGGGCGGAAGTCGGGGGAGTTGAGCATGCGGATGACATTGGTGGGCACGCCGACGAGGACCGTCGGACGGGCGGCACGGATCGTCTCCAGCGCGGCCTCCGCCCGCCAGCGCCTCTGCCCGTCGAGGACCAGCGCCGCACCGGCACGCAGACAGTAGAGGCACATGCCGCCGATGCCCTGGGTGAGCGGCGACATCGGCATCACCCAGTCGTCGGGCCGGATCCCGAGCCGCGACGTGAAGCCCTCGAAGGTGGCCTGTTTGAGCTCGGCGGTCAAGCCGGCCAGCTTGGGCAGGCCGGTGCTGCCCGATGTAAGCGCGACCTCGACCGTGCGTCTGGCGTCGGGAGGCGCCGGCGGAGGCGGCTCCGCCTGCCCGCCGCGACACAGGCTCTCCGTTGAGAGTGCACCGGGAAGGTCACCGGCGTCGAGATCGGGCTCTGTCACCACCGGATCGGGCCGCGTGCGCCCCAGAACCAGCCGCAGCTCGTGGTCGCCGAGCGAGAGCGACAGCGGCACGCACACCGCCCCCAAATAGGCGACCGCGATCTCGGCGGCGACGTATTCCCAGACGTTGGGAAGCCGCAAGCCCACCACCGAGTGCTCCCGGCCGGACAGCGCCGCGGCCGCCCGCAGCACCCGCTCGTTGAGCTCGGCGAACGTGATCTCGCCCCCCGCCGTCCAGAGCGCCGGCAGCTGCGGCCTGGCCTCCGCGTTGGCCCGGAGGTAGCTGTACTCGGAATACGGGAGGGCGGCGACCGGGCGGTCCACGGCCATCGCAGGATAACCGGGCGCGCCCACGCACGCCCAACCGTCTAGGGGCCGCGTCCTTAGGGTCGAGAGGTCAGCGCCATTCCGGCGACCGGTAGCTCCGGCTCCCGGCCGTCGATCAGGTCGGCCACGATCTTGCTCGAGCCGCAGGCCATGGTGAACCCCATGTGCCCGTGGCCGCTGTTGACGAAGAGATTGTCGTAGCCGGCGCTCCCGAGGATGGGCGGCCCGTCGGGGGTCATGGGCCGGTTGCAGGCGCGATAGCTGCCCTGACCGTAGTCGGCCGCGTCCGGCAGGAGCTCGGCGGCGAGCTTCCGGATGATGCGGAAGTCGCGCTCCCGGTAGGTGGTCTCGTAGCCGGTGAACTCCGCGCTCGACGTCATCCGCAGCCGATCGCCCATCCGGCACCACGCGACCAGCAGCTCCTCGTCGATCCCGCCCAGGCGCGGCACCGCGGCGCCGTCCTGCTTGACCGGGAACGTCGCGCTGTATCCCTTGGCGGGCGCGATCGGCAGCTTGACGCCCACGGTGCGGGCGAGCTTGGGGCTGTGCACCCCGGCCGCCAGCACGACGACGTCCGCGTTCAGCGAGTCGCCGCCGCCCTCCAGCACCACGTCCTGGATCTTGCCGTTGACGGCGGTCAGCCTCTGCGCGCCGCGGCCCAAGAGGAATCTGACCCCTCTCTGCTCGCAGACCCTCTGCAGCGCGCGCGTGAGCTTCACGCTGTCACCGCTCGAATCGGTGACGCCGTAGATGCCCCCGGCCAACCGGTGCTTCACCGGCGCCAGCGCCGGCTCCGCCTCCACCACGCCGTCGGGGTCGAGCAGGTCCTGCTTCTGGCCGTGATCCTGCAGGAGCCGCATCTTTTCGACCCCCGCCTCGAACCGCCTGGGGTCCCGGTAGAGGTAGAGGACCCCGCCGTGCACGTCGTCGTAGTCGATGTGCTCTTCGGACGCGATCTGGTCCAGCATGCGCTGGCTGTACTGCGCGAGCCGCAGCTTGACGAGCGTGTTCTTGCGGGCGCGCTCGGCATTGCACTCGCGCAGGAACTTGATGCCCCAGCGTGCCATGCCGGGCGCTTTGAGGGGATTGACGCGCAGGGCGGTGTCCTCCACGGTGAGCGACCGCAGCAGCTCCTTGGGCGCGGTCGGGGAGGCCCAGGCGAAGGCATGGCCGGTGGCGATGAGCCCGGCGTTGCCGCCACTGGCGCCGGTCGCCGCCTCCGGCTCCCTCTCCACCACCGTGATCTCGTGCCCTGACCCGGCCAGGTAGTAGGCGGTGGTCACGCCGACCACCCCGGCTCCGATGATCACTACCTTCACGTAGAGAGTCCTCTCGCTGGGTGCGACCGATGAACGCGCGCCGCCATGCTAGGTCCGCTCGCTACTGCCCGTAGACCGCGAAGGCAAAGACGAGGTTGGCGGCCAGCGTCGAGGTCATGTCGTGATGGTCGAGCAGCGGATTGACCTCCACGAGGCTGAGGCCGCCGCAGCGTGCCGCCAGCAGTCGCACACAGTCGAGGGCCTGGCGACTCGTGAGCCCGCCCGGCTCGTGGGCGCCGGCGCCGGGCGCGGCGGCGGGGTCGAGCACGTCGATGTCGAACGCCCAGAAGATGTGGTCCGCGCCCTCCACGCGCTGCAGGATCCGCTCCACGACGGTCTCGGTGCCCAGCTGGTGGACCTCGACGGCGGGCAGCTGCGCCAGGCCCACCCGCTCGATGAACTGGCGTGAGGCCGGGAAGTTGAAGTTGCGGACGCCGACCTGGATGGAGTGCCGCGCGCTGACGCGGGGCAGTTCGAGGGCGCGCCGCATCCCGCTCGACTGGCTGAAGCGGCCCTGGGCGCGGCTCTCGTCCAGCAGGTCCAGGTGGGCGTCGAAGTGGACGATAGCGATCGTCCCTTCGTGGGCGGCGTGGAATCCGCGCACGCAGGCGAAGAGCAGCGAGTCGTCGCCGCCGACCACGATCGGGACGCGGCCGCCTCCCACGCTGCCGGCGACGGCGGCGCTGCAGCCGTCGAGCGAGGCGGTCAGATCGTGGGGCACCACGTCGGCGTCTCCACGGTCGCGCAAGAGGTCTGACGAAAGCGCGTGGAGGCTTCCGGTATCGATCGAGTAGACCTGGCCGCCCTGGCCGCGCATCGTCATCCAGGCCAGCGCCCGCCGCACCCGTTCGGGCGCGTAGCGGGACCCCGGCGAGCCCAGGGTCGAGGCGCCGTCGAACGGCACCCCCCAGAGATCGAACGACCGGCCGGCCGCGGGCACCGGCCAATCTTGCCCGTCCGCGAGGACCTTTGTGTACAAGAGCACCTCTCCGGCGCCGGAATGAGGGCGCTTTGTATACAAACGGCCCCCCGGGGTGGCGCCGCGCCTCCCCTCCGCGGAGATTCAGACCACCGAGAAGCGAATCCTACGGGGCCGGATCCGGATCAGCTCCCCATCCCCGGGGTGGCCGTTCTGGCTCCAGCGCTCGACGTAGCGGCGGGCCCGCTCACGGCCCAGGTAACGCTCCGCCTGCGCGCTCACGAACCGCACGCGCTCGGTTTCCGGCAGCACCTCGACCGTGGCGTCGCCCGCCACCGTGACCTGGTGATAGGGGTCTCCCTCCGGCGTGGAGACGGCGAGCGACACCCGGCCGTCCGCGGTCAGGGCGCGGCCCTTGTAGGCTCCCTTCGGACTCGCGATCAGGATCTCGCCGTCGCGGTACTCGAACCAGACCGGCAGGACGTGCGGGTGGCCGTCCAGGCCGTGGAAGCCGAGGTGTCCGACGATCCCCTTCTGCAGCAGCTCGCGCGCGGGTTCCTCCATGTCCGCCATTCTGACTCCATGTCCGCCATTCTGACCCGCCGCGGCTCTACCCTTCTCGACCTGCCCAGGCAGCAGGATTCGAACCAGGGAGGCGGGATATGGCTGAAGGCGGCGCCAGGCGCCTGACCGATGGCGACGTGGCCTACGACGAGCTGGTCCCCGGCATCGAGCTGGCGCGGGCGATCACGGCCGCCGGCACCACCCAGCTCGGCGGCGGCTACATGCGCTTTACGCGGGAGGCCGAATTCGCGGACTGGACGCTGAAGTACGACGAGGTGCTCTTCGTCCAGACCGGCGAGATGGGAGTGAGGGACGCGGCCGGCGCCACCACCGCCCGGGCCGGTGAGGCGATCCTGATCCCCAAAGGGACCACGGTCACCTACAGCGGCCGGGCGGGCACGGTCGGCTTCTTCGTGCTCTGGCCCTTCGACTGGGACCGCCACTAAGCCACCGGCAGCACCCAACCCCAGAGTGGACACTCCCGGATTCCTTCTCTCCTCTCCCCTCTCTCCGGCGAGGGCCTCAGCGCGGTGTCTGCGAGGCGTCCTCCCCCAGCGTGGCGGCGAGCCGCTCGAGGTTCTCCATCGCGAGCCGGCCGGCGGCTTCGCGGGGCGGGATGCCTTCGGCCTCCGCGAGCTCGAGCATCGGCCGCACGATGTCCGGCATCACCGTCGAGACCTGGCGGAAGGCCTGATCGGCGTCGGCTTCAATCGTGCCCAGCAGGATCCACCACCACCAGGCGTTGGCGCCGCCGTTCGCCACGTAGTCGGGGATCGCGACCACCCCGCGCTCGTGCAGCCGCACCCGCGCCTCCTCGGTGGTCGGAATGTTCGCCGCCTCGACCACCATCCGCGCCCGGACCCGGTCGACGTTGGAGGCCGTGATCACGTCCGCGACAGCGGCCGGCACCAGGATTTCGGCCTCCGTCTCCAACCAGTCGTCGCGGGACGCCAGGCGGTCGCCGGAGCCCAGTGCGCCGCGGTCGATCTCGCCCAGCGGACTCCGGGTGCGGAGCAGCCGCTCGACGTCCAGGCCCCCCTCGTTCACCACCATGCCCTGCACGTCGACGACCCCGATCACCCGGACCCCGAGGCGCGCCAGATAGCGGGCGCTGGAGCCCCCCATGGAGCCGAAGCCCTGGACCACCGCCCGAAGTCCGGCCAGGTCCCAGCCCTGGTGCCTGGCCGCGGCCGCGGCGGCCTCGGCGACTCCGTAGCCGCCGATGCAGTCCGGGAGGCCGACGCCGTCGACCTGGATCGCGAGTCCGGCCACCACCCTCCGCCGCGCCGCATCCGGATCGCCGGAGCGGTCGAGCATGGCCTGGACCGTCATGCCGACACCGGCCTCGGCGAAGACCTCGTTCAAGAGCTCCTGCGTCACCCCCAAGTCCTCGGCCGTCCCCCAACCGCTCCGATACAGCGGTCGCATGGCGCGGACGTAGCGAAGGAGCAAGCCCCGCGCCCGCGGATCGCCGGGGTCGATGTCCACGCCGCCTTTGGCGCCCCCGCCGGGGAGGTTGAACGCCCCGTTCTTGTACGACATCGTGCGCGCCAGCCGCTCGACCTCCTCCAGGGTCACGCCGGCGCGCATGCGGGTGCCGCCGCCGGCCAGGCCGTTGACCGTGCGGTCGATGACCGCGTACCCCTGGTGGCCCGTCACGGGATCGGTCCAGATCACGCGAAGTGTGGGTTCGGACGCGATATCCATGATCATCTTCCCTCGAATTCCGGCTGAGAAGCGCCCGCTGCCGCCGGAGCGAGGCGCGCACTTGACAGGCTTCAGGCCATACCCAATACTCGATCTCTCGATTACGCGTTGGAGTCGGTCGTCTGCCGTCGGCATGCTCTCGCTCCGTTCGACGGCGAGGGCGCCAGGAGGATGGTGGCAGGCGAGAGTCCGCGCCGCCGCAGCGGACGGTGGCTCGATTGTTGGAGAGGGATGTGAGACGGCATCTTGTGTGGGGCAGCCTGATCGCGCTGGCCGCACTTCTGGCAGCTGCCTGCGGCAGCGCGGTTACCGGCAACTCGTCGAACGCGGGGCCGATCAAGGTCGGCGTGCAGGGCCCATTCACGGGCGCGAGCGCCGACCCGGGCATCGCGATCAAGAACGCGGCCACGCTCGCCATGCAGAGCATCAACTCGAGCGGCGGCATCAACGGCCGCAAGATCCAGGTGATGCCGACGGACGACGCGTGCGACGCACAGCAGGGAGTGCAGGCCGTCGAGCAGCTGATGACGCAGGGCGTGGTCGCCTTTGTCGGCGGTTACTGCTCGGGCGCGTCGATCCCCGAGAGTGACATCATTCATCGGACCCACGACCTGCCGTTCATCACCGCGGCATCCAGCAATCCGAAGTTCACCGAGCAGGGCTACAACAACGTCTATCGCATGGTGAGCCGTGACGACCAGGAAGCCCCGGCCACCGTCGATTTCTTCCACTCGTTCCTGCACGTGAACAAGGTCGCGATCCTCGACGACAACACCACCTACGCTCTCGGCCTGGCGAACTCGGCCAAGCAGACAGCCCAGCAGCTCGGGATGACGGTCACCTACTTCGACGCCCTGGTCCCCGGCCAGCAGGACTACTCTGCCGCCCTGGAGAAGGTCGCCACCACGCATCCGGACCTGCTCTACTACACCGGCTACTATCCGGAATTCGGGGTGCTGGCCAAGGAGTATGCCTCGCTGTCACCGTCCTACAAGCTCGACGGCGACTCGGCCTGTGTCGACCCCAGCGTGCTCAAGGTGGCGGGGACGGCGCTCAACAATCCGGGCATCACGTGGACCACGCTCCCGACGACCGAGTTCATTCACAACTCCAAGAACGACTCGTTCACGAGCAAGTACGAGAAAGAGTTCGGAGGACCTCCGGGCGACTACTCGTCCTATGAGTACGACGGCATGATGGCGCTCGCCCAGGCACTCAGGGACGATGGTGGCAAGACCGATGCCAAGGATCTGAACGCGGCCCTGCACAAGGTCAAGACCGAGGGGATCACCGGCACCGTTCACTTCAACAAGCAGGGCGACCGCCCAACCCCCGAGTTCCTGGCCGTTAAGTCGTCCGGCAACCCGCCGCAGTTCACGCCCTTCGCGCTGCGCGAGTCCGGGACCTGGAAGAAGGTATCGCCGTAAGCCCGTGGCGGGCTGAGACCCGGAAGACGGACGGGGCCGCCGGGCTGGGGGCGGCCCCGCTGGTCCCTGGTTCGCGCCGGTAGGTCCTGGCTGTCCCACGGAAGGGTCCTCTACCACCGCTGCTCGGCCCCATCTCCCCACGGAGGGAAGTTCGCCGGCGGCCTCACTTAACCCGCGGTGAAGCCGCCGTCCACCGTGAGGCAGGCCCCGGTCACCTGTCGGGCCTCGTCGGAGGCGAGGTACACGATGGACCAGGCCACATCCTCCGGCTCGCCCAGGCGCCCCAGGGGCAACCTTGCCTCGAGCCCGGCCCGGAATCGATCGGGATCAGGCTGGTCGCGGATCCACGCCTCTATCAGCGGGGTCTCCGTCGGGCCCGGTGCCACGGCGTTCACCCGAACGCCGGGCGCCCACTCGATCGCGGCGCTGCGGGTCAGACTCAGCAGCGCGCCCTTGGCGGCCGAGTAAAGCCCCATCTGCGAGCCGCCGATCAGGGCGTAGCGCGACACGACGTTCACGATCGACCCACCTCCGCGTTCCCGCATCGCGGCCCCCGCCTCTCGAAGCATCAGGAAGGCCCCCAGCACGTTGACGTCGAGGACCCGGCGAGCCTCCGCCAGCGTGGTGTCGGAGATCGGCTTCGCGAAGTCGAGTGCCGCGTTGTTGACCAGGATGTCGAGGGCACCGAAGCCTTCCACCGCCGCCGCCACGGCGTCTTTTGCGGTCCCTTCGTCCGCGACATCACCCGCCACGAACCGGGCCACGTCGCGGCCCAGCGCCGCCTCCATGCCGCGGCCCGCCTCGACACCGCGCGCGACCAGCACGACGCGCGCGCCCTCGGCCCCGAACAGCCGGGCGGTGGCGGCACCGATGCCGTGAGTGCCGCCGGTCACGATCGCCACCTTGCCACGCAGCCGCCGGCCTGCCGGCATCCGGATCCGCCTCAGAGTGGGCCGGCGGCCGGCAGCGCTATGACCCACCTCCCGGCGGCGGCCCCGACGTCCCGGCCTCCACCTCCTCGAAGCCGCCGAGGTAGGCGCGCTGGACTCGTTCATCGCTCGCCAGGGAGGAGGCCGGACCCTCCATCAAAACGCGTCCGGTCTCGATCACATAGGCGCGATTGGAGATCCGGAGCGCCTGCCGCGCGTTCTGCTCGACCAGCAGCACCGCGGTGCCGGTCGCCGCGATCGTCTGCACCGTCTTGAGCACGCTTCGAGCCAGCAGAGGGGACAGCCCGAGTGATGGCTCGTCGAGCATCAGAACCCGCGGCCCGGACATCAGGGCCCGTCCGATCGCGAGCATCTGCTGCTCACCCCCGGAGAGGGTCCCTGCCAGCTGCGTACGTCTCTCCTGCAGCTGGGGAAAGAGCTGGTAAGCCGCATCCTTGCGCTGCTGGACCAGGTGCCGTTGCGAGCGGATCAGGTAGCCGCCGAGCGTCAGGTTCTCCTCGACGGTGAGGATGTTGAAGATGCGGCGCCCCTCCGGAACCTGGCTCAGCCCGGCTGCGACGACGCGGTGAGCGGGGAGGCCGACCAGGCTCCGCCCCTCGAACGCTATCGTCCCGGACCGCGGTCGCAGGAGGCCCGAGATCGTCCGCAGCGTGGTGGTCTTGCCGGCGCCGTTGCTGCCCAGGATGGCAACCACCTCTCCGGGGTCGACATCGATCGAGATCCCCTGGAGGGCCTCAATGTTCCCGTAGAAGACGTGGAGGTCACGGACCTCGAGGAGCGCCATCAGCCGGCAGTCTCCGGCTCAGCCTCCTCCTCGCGGCCCAGGTACGCCTCGATCACCTCCGGGTTCCGCTGGATCTCGGCCGGCGGACCGAGCGCGATCAGGCGGCCGTGGTCGAGCACGGCGATGCGGTCGGAGACGCGCATCACCAGGCCCATGTCGTGATCGATGAGCACCACCGTGATGCCGAGATCGCGAATCCTGCGGATCACTCCGATCAGCTCCACCTTCTCGGTGGGGTTCATGCCGGCTCCCGGCTCGTCGAGCAGCACCAGGTGCGGGTGCGAAGCCAGAGCGCGCGCGATCTCCACCCGCCGCTGGTCGGCGTAGGACAGTTCCGTCGCCAGCTTCCCCGCTTCGTCCTCGAGGCCCATGAAGACCAGCCAGCGCCGTGCCTCTTGCAGAGTCCGGACCTCGTCGCGGCGCTCGCCGGGCGTGTGCAGCAAGGCCTGCCAGGTCATGGTCCGGTGGCGGGGATAGAGGCCGACCATGACGTTTTCGAACACCGCCATCTGCTTGAACAGGCGGATTCCCTGGAAGGTTCGGCCCATGCCGCGGGAGACGACCACATGGGGGCGCAGATTGACCACCGAGCGGCCGTCGAACAGGATCCTGCCCTGCTTTGGCTTCTGCACCCCCGTGATGCAGTTGAAGACGGTGGTCTTACCCGCGCCGTTGGGCCCGATGATGCTGAAGATCTCGCCGCGGCGGACCTGGAACGAGACGCCGTCCACAGCACGTAGGCCCCCGAACCGCTGAGCAAGGTCCTGCACGTCGAGGACGACGTCGCGCGATGAGCCGTCGGCGTTCTGGGACGCCGCCCTGCGGTCGCGCCGCTCCATCGCCACCTGATGCTCCTCCAACAGGCGATCCGCGACGTCCTCACTTTCCTCCCTGGCAACGCCATAGAAGGGCGCCGGCTTGCGCCGCACGCGCGGCCACAGCCCCTGCGGACGTACCAGCATCATGACAACCAGGATGACCCCGAAGATCAGGTAGCGCAGGTCGGCGAGCGGGCGCAGAACCTCGGGGAGGCCCACCACGATGACCGCCCCTAACAGGACTCCGGGGATGCTGCCCAGGCCGCCGAGCACCACCAGGAGCAGGATCAGGACCGAGAGTTGGAACGTGAAGCTGGTCGGGTCGATGGCGCTGATGCGGGTCGCGAAGAAGGCGCCCGCGAGGCCGCCCCACATCCCGCCCATCACGTAGGCCGTCAGCTTGAGACGGATGGAGGGGACGCCCACGGCCTCGGCGGCGAACTCATCCTCCCGCAAAGCCACCCAGCCGCGACCGAGCCGCGAGTGGTCGAGGTGCTGGGCGAAGATCATCGCCAGCGCGAGCAGGAACAGCGAGACCACGAAGAAGCCGAACTGGCTGTCCAGCTGCAGGGGGCCGATCGACGGCCAGGGGATGCCAAGCACCCCGTTCGGGCCGCCCGCGTACAACCAGTTGTTGAAGGTGATCCGTGTGATCTCGCCGAAACCCAGGGTGACGATGGCGAGGTAGTCGCTGCGGAGGCGCAGCGTCGGCCAGCCGATGATCGCCCCCGCCGCCCCGGTGAAGGCGATCGCCAGCGGCAGGGTCGCGAAGAAGTTCCAGTTGTGCATCGTCATCAGCAGCGCAGCGGTGTAGGCGCCGATGGCGAAGAAGGCCGCGTAGCCGAGGTCCAGCAGTCCGGCGAAGCCGACCACGATGTTGAGCCCCAAGCCGAGCATCGCGTAGGTCGCCATGGTGACGGCGACGGACACGGTGTACGGGTCACCGAACAGGGCCACGCCCCCGGCCACGGCTCCCAGGAAGACGATCACCCGGGCCCAGGGCGGCACCCGGTCGAACCACGCGAGCGGGCGCTCCAGCTGCGAGGGGAGCCGTCGCCGCTCCCTTACCGCGGGTATCACACGCGGTCGGCGACGCGCTCGCCGAAGATGCCGGTCGGTTTGACGACCAGGACCGCGATCAGCACTCCGAACACGATCACGTCCTGCCACTTGCCGGAGATGTAGCCCGTCGTGTAGGCCTGCAGGAGGCCGATGATCATGCCTCCCACCATCGCGCCTGGGATATTCCCGATCCCGCCCAGCACAGCGGCCGTGAAGGCTCGGAGGCCGAGCAGGAAGCCCATCGTGAAGGTGATCTGCACGTAATAGAGACCGAGCATGACGCCGGCGGCGGCAGCCAGGACGGCGCCGACCACGAAGGCGACGCGGATGACCTGGTCGACATTGATCCCCATCAATCGCGCCGCGTCGTGGTCGACCGCCAGCGCACGCATCGCGGTACCGAGGGTGGTGCGCTGCACGAACATAAGCAGGCCGCCCATCAGGGCCAGGCTGACCAGGAACAGGATGATCTGGACGAAGGTGACATGGACGCCGATCAGCGTCACCCCGATGGAAGGCAGCAGGCTTGGCGGATAGGCCTGGATGGCGGCGCCCCAGATCGCCTCGACGCCGTTCTCGAGGATGAGCGACATGCCGAGCGCGGTGATCAGGATCGCGAGCAGCGACTTCCGGAAGAGGGGCTTGTAGGCGAACTGGAGGATCCCTAGGTTCACCACCGCGGTCCCGAGCATCGGGATCACGAAGGCGGCGACCAGGGCCAGGAAGAGGGGCAGATGCTGAACCCCGAGCGCGACCAGCACCGTCCAGCCCAGGAACGCGCCCACCATCGAGAGGTCACCCTGCGCGAAGTTGATGAGCCGGATGATCCCGTACACGATGGTGTAGCCGAGCGCTACCAGAGCATAGAAAGATCCCACCGTCAGGCCGATGACCGTGTACTGGAGAAACTCCTGCATCTGTCTCCTGGGAGGCGGGCTCCTCGTGTGCCGATCCCGGTTGCTGTCCCTCCGACGGGTGCCGGTATCGTAGCACCGCCCCTCCCGGGGTCAATCTGTTCGATTCGTCGGACCCCGCGCGCCACAATGAGTGCCCATGCGGCGACTTGACCTGGCGGTGCTCGGCGGGGGCGTGGCGGGCCTGACGGCGGCCTACCTGACGAGGGATCTCGAGGTCGAGGTTTTCGACGCGGCGGGCTGGGTTGGCGGGCGCACGCGCTCGCTCAGGCAGCCGGATGGGATCTGGCTGAACACCGGCGCTCAGTACGTCTCCACGGACCGCGTGAAGGTGGTGGACCTGGCGGACGCGGTGGGCGCCGAGCTGCTGCCCGACGACAACCTGGAGGAGTACTGGCGCGGCCTCTACCCCGAGGACGGCCCCCTCCGCGGTGAGATCGATGCCTGTGTCGAGCGCATCACCACCGAGCAGCGGTGCCGCCGCCCGGCCACCCTGCCCGAGCTCGACGACCAGCGGTTCGACCAGTGGCTGGGGGATGTCTCTCCTGGCGCGCGTCGATTCTTCGACCGCTGGTGCCAGATCATGAACTCGGGGTCCTCGGTCGAAATCTCCCTCTACGGTGCGCTCTGGCTCTGGGGCGACCAGCGCAGCACGCCCTGGAGCGACCGGCCCGTGCCCCGCCACGACCGCGGCGACTGCGTCTTCGCGGGCGGCACCAATGAGTTCACGAAGGCGCTCGCGAGGGCGATTTCGGGAGGGGTCTCACTGGACTCGCGCGCCCTTCGGGTGCGTGCGGATGACGGCGGCTACCGCATCGAATTGGAAGGCTCGGCCGGGCGCCGCGAGGTGTGGGCGCGAAAGGTCATCTCGGCACTGCCGGCTCCGGTCGCCGCCGCCGTGTTCGAAGACCTGCCGGGCTGGAAGCGTGACGCGCTGGGAGCCATCCGGTACGGGCGCTTTCTCACCACCAACATCGTGGTCGCGCCGGCCGGTGCGCCACCCACCCGCTATCCCCTCACGTGCGCGCGGGCCGACGTTCCGTACAACCTGGACGCGTTCGTGATCCGGACCCCGGGCAACTTCGACCAGTCCGGCGGCTGCTTTCACAGCCTGGTCGGCGACCCGTGCGCACGCGTGGTCTGGGACGATCCCGACCACACCATCAAGACCGGCGTCCTGCGCGAGCTCTATCGACTCCACCCCGAATACCACGAACGGGTGGTGCGGGTGGAGGTGACGCGCTGGCCGCACGGGATGCCCCTGTACAGCGTCGGGCGGATGAAGACCTACGACCTCCTGGGCGAGGCGGTGGGTGGGATCCACTTCTGCGGCGACTACACCTGGGCCTCCAACATGGAGGGTGCCGCGCTGAGCGGCGAGCGCGCCGCGGCCCAGGTCAGAGCCGGCGTGTAACACGGCGCGGTGAACCGGCACCGAGGGGGAGTTGACGATGCCCGCGTTTCCTGAGGACGAGTACCGCCGGCGGTTGAGCGACACCCGGGCGCGCATGGCCGAGGCCGGGCTCGATGTGCTGCTGGTGACCGACCCGGCGAACATGAACTACCTCACCGGCTACGACGCCTGGTCCTTCTATGTGCCCCAGGCGGTGATCGTGGCCGCCGCCGAGGGGGCACCCCTGTGGGTCGGCCGCGGCATGGACGCGGAAAGCGCCCGGTTGACCACCATCGTGCCCCGCGAACGGATCCTGAGCTACGCGGACGACTACGTCGAGCACCCCGCCAAGCACGCCATGGAGCACGTGGCGGCCCTCCTGGCCGAGCTCGGCTGCGCCGGGGGCCGGATCGGCTACGAGGGCGACGCCTACTTCTTCACCGCCCGCAACCTGGAGGTGCTGCGCGCGAACCTACCCCACGCCACCTTCCAGGATGCCTACCTGCTCGTCAACTGGATCCGGACCGTCAAGTCTCCGCTCGAGATCGAGGCCATGCGCCAGGCGGCACGGATCGTAGAGAACGTGATGCGGGTGGCGATCGACGCGGTGGCGGTGGGGACGCGGGAGTGCGACGCGGCGGCCGTGATCTCGGAGGCGCAGATCCGCGGCACGCCGGAGTTCGG
This sequence comes from Candidatus Dormiibacterota bacterium, assembly GCA_963808785.1. Classification (GTDB taxonomy): domain Bacteria; phylum Chloroflexota; class Dormibacteria; order Dormibacterales; family Dormibacteraceae; genus CAVTSA01. The sequence goes on from CAWEGH010000001.1 coordinate 552,485, forward strand.
CGGCGATGCCCCTGCCAACCCGCCCTCGATCCTGAGCGGCGACAACGCGGCGACGCCCCACGCCGCCTGGTCGGACCGGCGCTTCCGCCAGGACACCGCCACCTGCCTGGAGCTGAGCGGGTGCCGCCACCGCTACCACTGCGCGATGTCGCGCACGGTCTGGCTGGGGCGGCCGCCCGACGACATGCGCCGGCTGGCCGCGGCCACCGCGGAGGGGATGGAGGCCGCGCTGGGGGTCGTGAAACCGGGCGCCCTCTGCCAGGACGTAGAACGTTCCTGGCGCGACACCATCGCCCGTCACGGGTTCGCCAAGCCGTCGCGGATCGGCTACTCGATCGGCGTCAACTACCCGCCCAACTGGGCCGACCACACCGCCAGCCTGCGGGAAGGCGACACCACGGTGCTGGTGCCCAACATGACCTTCCACTTGATGCTCGGGATGTGGATGGAGGGCTGGGGGTTCGAGCTCAGCGAGACGTTCCGCGTTACCGAGAGTGGGTACGAGTTGCTGGCGGACTTCCCGAAGCAGCTCTTCGTGAAGGCGTGAGCGTGGCGCCGCTGGCGGTCGTCACGGGCGGGTCGCGCGGCATCGGACGGGCCTTCGTGCTGGAGGCGGTGCGGCGCGGGTACCACGTGCTGTTCACCTACCGCACCCGGGAGGCGGACGCCACCGGGACCGTCGACCGCGTGCGCGAACTGGGCGGCGAGGCGAACCCGCTGCGAGTGGACCTGGGCGGCTATGAGGGTGTGGCGGCAACCGCGGCCGCCGCCCGCAAGCTGGGCGTGACCAGCCTCCTGGTGAACAATGCCGGGGTGACCGAGGAGTGCAGCGTGGAGACGATGACCCGGCAGGCGTGGGAGCGGGCGGTCGCTCTCAACCTGACCGCTCCCACCTTTTTGGTCCAGGCGCTGCGGGAAGACCTGGTGGCGCAGCGAGGCACGATCCTCAACGTGAGCAGCGACGGCGGCGTGGCGGGCTCCCTGCATGGACCGCCCTACGGGGCGACGAAGGCGGGGCTGATCGGACTCACCAAAACGCTGGCCCGGGACCTCGCCCCGCACGTTCGCTGCAACGCGATCGCGCCCGGCCCGGTGGCGACCGAGATGTGGTCCTCGATCGCGCCCGAGGTGCAGGCCCAGGTCGTCGAGCGGGAAACGCCGCTCAAGCGGATCGCCGAGCCGGAGGACATCGCGCGGGCCGGAATGGACGTCGCCGCTTGGGCCGACGCGACCGGGGTCGTGGTCGTGCTCGACGGCGGGCGGATCATGTGACGATGCGGATACTGGTGGTAGGGGCAGGGCTGTCGGGTCTGGTCAGCGCCGTGGAGCTGCAGCAGGCGGGTCATGAGGTGGTCGTCCTGGAGGCGCGCTCGCGCGTGGGAGGCCGCGTCTTCACGCTTCGCGAGGGGCTGCGAGAGGGGCAGTTCGCCGACCTCGGCGCCGAGATCATCTACCACGGCCAGACCCGCATCGCGGAGCTGTGCCGGCGCTGCGAGCTGGAGCTGAGCCAGGAATTCACGCTCGGCGGCGGGGTGCCCGCGCTCATCTTCGGTGGCCGGCGCCTCCCCGACGACGCGGCCGCCGAGCTGGCCCGGGAGCTGCGGGACGCGGTCCGCCGGACCCCGGCCGGCCCCTACGAGTCGGTGGCGCAGTGGCTCCGCCGCGCTCACGTCTCGGAGCAGGCGGAGCTGGTGCTGAGGGCGATCGCGCAGTCGACGCCCGCCTCGCCGCTCAGAGTGGCCGACGGCCGGGAGCTCAACGTCGAGCTGACCTGGGGGGAGGGCTACCGCAAGATCATCGGCGGCAACGACCTGCTGCCGAAAGCTCTGGCGGCCCAGGTCGACGTTCGTCTGGAGCAGCCCGTCCGTGTCATCGGCTGGGGTGCCGGCGGCGTCACCGCCGAGACGGAGCGGGAGACCTTTCACGCCGACCGGGTGGTGGTCACGGTGCCCGGACCGCTGGTGCAGGAGCTGGCGTTCGCGCCGGTCCTGCCGCCCGAGAAGGTGCGCGCGCTCCTGGAGCTGCGCTACGGCAACGCCACCCGGCTGGTCGTGCAGTACGCCGAGCGCGACCTGATCAAGTCGGCGATCGGCAACGGCTGCTTCACCGACAGCATGCCCGGCTTTGTGATGGAGCACTCGGTGCACCAGGCAGGCGACAGCATCGTGGTCAGCGGGCTCGCCGCCGGTGACGTGGAGCCGGGCGGCCTCGGCGACGGCGAGATCCTGGACGCGTTCGACGACACCATGTCCTCCGTGGTCCGGCGGCCCCTGAAGCGGGTCTCGGGCCACGTCAAGTCCTGGACCCGCGACCCCTGGGCCCGGGCGGTGGTCCGTGCCCCGCTCGGCGACCAGCGCCAGACCGTGCTGCCGCTGATCGCGGCGCCGCTGGGGGGCGTCGTCTTCTTCGCCGGGGAGCACACCGACGACCGGGTGGGCCCGGGCGGGATGGAGGGCGCCATCAAATCCGCCTACCGCGTCAGTCGCGAGGTTCTCGAGGAGGCCTGATCCGCCCCGCCGCCCAGGTGACTTGAGGAGGTCCCACATGGCCCGCCGGTTCCGCTTCGGCATCTGCACCGACCAGAACATGACCTGGGAGAAGACGGTCGAACGCTGGCAGCTGTTCGAGCGGCTCGGGTTCGACAGCGCGTGGCTCTGCGACCACCTGATCCAGCCCAGCCGTCCGCAGGGGCCCTACTTCGAGGCCTGGACGCTGCTCGGGGCACTGGCGGCGCGCACCGAGAAGATCCGGATCGGCGTTCTGGTCAGCTCCAACACGTTCCGACATCCGTCGGTGCTGGGCAGGATGGCGGTGACCGTCGACCACGTCTCCCACGGCCGGCTGGAGGTGGGCCTCGGCGCGGGCTGGTACGAGCCCGAGCACACGATGTTCGGGATTCCGTTCCCCGAGACCAGGGAGCTCGTCTCCCGGTTCCAGGAGGCGGTCCAGGTGGTCGACCTCATCCTGCGCGAGGAGACCAGCTCCTTCGACGGCGCGTACTACCGGCTGCACGATGCGCAGTCACGGCCGCGCTCGTTCCAGCAACCTCGGGCTCCCCTCCTGCTGGGGGCGTTCGGCCCGCGCATGCTGCGGATCACCGCCCGGTACGCCGACACCTGGAACGCGTTCGGCACGCCGGCCGAGATGCGGGAACGAAACCAGATGCTGGACCAGCTGTGCCGGGAGATCGGGCGCGACCCCGACACCCTCGACCGCTCGCTCTACTACTGGGTGGACAAGGCGGACGCCGACCCCTGGGCGTCCGAGCAGGCCTTCTACGACATGATCGGCCCCTATATCGAGGCCGGGGTCAACGAGTTCCTGCTCGACCAGCCGCGCGACGATCAGATCGAACGGTTGGAGTGGGTGGCCGCCGAGGTGCTGCCCAAGTACGCGCGGCAGAGCCCGCGCAGCGTGGAGCCCGCCACCCAGGGCTCGATCGACACCAGCCACTGGGAGCGGCCCCAGGATCACGTGCAGCGGTAGTCGACACCCCCCGAGGGGGACAGGAGAGGAGAAGTGGTTCGCGAGAGCGTCGGCACGGCGATCATCGGCGGCGGCATCGTGGGCAGCGCGCTCGCCTACTACCTGAGCGAAGAGGGTGAGTCCTCGATCCTGTTGCTGGAGGCGGAGGAGCTGGGCAGCGGGTCCACCGGGGGCTCCTTCGGCGGCGTGCGGCAGCAGTTCAGCACCCCCCTTGAGATCGAGCTCTCGCGCCGGGGCCTCGAGTTCTGGAAGTCCGCCGGCGAGCGCTTCGACGCCCCCGTGCCCTGGCATGAGACGGGCTACCTATTCATGACCGGGGTGCCAGACCTGATGCGGAACCTGCGGGCGGCGGCCGACCTGCAGCGCAGCCTGGGCCTGACCGACGTCCACGTGCTCACGCCCGAGGAGATCCCGGACGTGGTGCCGTGGGTCTCGCCGGCGGGCCTGCTCGGTGCCACCTACACGCCACACGACGGCAAGATGACGCCCACCGACGGCGTCGCCGCCCTGATGCGGGCGGCGCGCGGGCGGGGCGTGCGTCAGCACGAGCGCTGGCCGGTCGAGCGCATCGAGCGCAGCGGCGGGGGCTGGCTGCTGACCGGGCCCGAGGAGATCGCCGCCGATCAGGTCGTCGTCTGTGCCGGCTACTGGTCGACGGGGTTGATGCGGCCGTTTGGACTGGAACTCGGCATCCGGCCGATGCCGCTCTACAGCGCCATCACCGGTCCCGCCCTGCCCGGGCAGCGGGTGCCGCTGACGATCGACCTCGACACGGGCTTCGTGGTGGAGCGCGAGGGTGAAGGCCTGGTGATCGCAATCCTCTACGAGGACAACCCGCCCGGCTACACGCACCAGAGGATGCTGGAGGAGTTCGCCGACCTGGCCCGCTTGCGGGCCCCCGCGCTCGAGGGCGTGGGGGTGGCGCGACAGGTGGTCGCCAACGTCGACCTCGGCGGCGACGGTCACCCTTACGTGGGTGAGGTGGAGGCGGGGCTCTGGATGGCGGCCGGCTTCGGGGGCCACGGGGCGATGCACGGGCCGCCGGTCGCCCAGCTCCTGGCCCGGGCGATGACCGGCCGGCCGGACCCGACGCTGGACATCTCACCCCTCCATCCCCGCCGGACGTCCGGCGCCGAGCCGGAGTGGATGGTGGCGGCGAAGAAGACCTGATCCGCCGCGCCTCGCCTTGGCCCGCGCGCCCGGCCCGCCGCATACTATCTCGCGGTGCCAGCCCGTCCGCCGGTAGCTGCCCCGCACCTCCGCTTGGCCCTGGTCCTTCCGACCTGGACCACGGGGCGCCTGACCTACAGGGAGGTGGTCGACGTCGCCCGGGCCGCGGCCGGGGCCGGTTTTGACGCGCTCTACGCATCAGATCACCTGCAGCTGCCCAGCAACAACGCGGAGTTGAAGCGACGCGCGGGCGTCGACTTTCCGGACGACCCGACGGTGCCTCAGGAAGGCTACCTCGAATGCTTCGCGGTGCTGGCGGCCCTGGCGGCCGAGGTCCCCCGAGTCCAACTCGGGTCTCTCGTCGCCTGCACCGGCTACCGCAACCCCGGCCTCCTCGCCAAGATGGCGGTGACCATCGACGACATCAGTGGCGGCCGCCTGGTGCTGGGTGTCGGCGCCGGCGACTCGCGCGGCGAGCACGAGACGTTCGGCTGGCCGTTCGACCGTCCGGTCGGCCGCTTCGAAGAGTCGCTCCAGATCCTGCAGCGGCTCCTGCGGGGGGAGACCCTCGACTACGACGGCACGCACTACCGGCTGCGCGGGGCCACGCTGTTGCCGCCGGGGCCGCGCCCACCTGGTCCGCCGCTCCTCATCGGGACGGTCAACCCCAAGGCGCGAATGCGGCGGCTGGTGGCGCAGTACGCGGACATCTGGAACGGCTGGCTCGCCTACACCGACGCCCGGCCGGCGTCCGCCGCGGCCCAGCTCGCGATCATCGAGCAGGCCTGCGAGGAGCACGGTCGCGACCCCGCCACCCTGGTCGCCACGACCGCGGTCCGGGGCGCCCTGCCCGGCTCCGGGTATGTGCCCCGCCCCGACGAGTTCCCTCTCAGCGGGTCGCCGGCCCAGATGGCGGATACGCTCGCCGGCCACGCCCGCCTCGGCATCTCGGAGGTCCAGGTCGCGCTCACCATGGGGGGAGTTCCGGGCGTCGAGGCGTTCGCGCAGGTGATCCAGGAACTCCGCGGTTAGGGCAGACCGCCAGAATCCAGGTCATGCTGCCCACCTCGGCGCGCCTGCTGCGGCTGCTGTCGCTGCTCCAGGTGCGTCGGGAGTGGGCGGGGCCGGAGCTGGCCCAGCGCCTGGGGGTGGGCGAGCGCACGGTGCGACGGGACGTGGATCGCCTTCGGGCCCTCGGTTACCCGGTGCACTCCCGGCCCGGGGTGGCAGGCGGCTACCAGCTGGAGGCAGGCGCCGCGATGCCGCCGCTGCTCCTTGACGACGAGGAGGCGGTCGCGGTCGCCGTCTCCCTGCGCACGGCGGCCGGTGGCTCGGTGGCCGGTATGGAAGAGGCGTCGCTGGGCGCGCTGGTCAAGCTGGAGCAGGTCCTGCCGCAGCGTCTCCGCCATCGGGTCAACGCCCTGCAGCGCTACACGGTGCCGATCCCCCTGCGCCGCGGCGTCGAGGTGCGGATCGACGCGCACGTGCTGTCAACGCTGGCGACCGCGTGCCGTGACCACGACCGCCTGCGGCTCGACTACCGGGCCGACGGAGGCCAGGTCTCGGCGCGGCACGTGGAGCCGGACCGGCTCGTCTCCTGGGGGGCCCGCTGGTACCTCCTGGCGTGGGACCTCGACCGGCGGGACTGGCGCACCTTCCGCGTCGACCGCATCCGTCCCTCGGGACCGCCAGGCCCGAAATTCATTCCGCGCCGGCCGCCCGCCGACGACGTCGCGGCCTGGGTCGCGGAGCGGGTGGGGAATCGAACCTGGCCGGTCCAGGTACAGGTTCGCGTGAACTTGCCGGCGGAGCAGGTGAAGGCACGCATGGGCGGGATCGTGGAGGCGGTCGACGACCGGACCACGCTGCTCTCCCTGGGGGCCGGCTCCATCGCCGCCGTCGCCAGCTGGCTGGGCGCTCTGGACGCCGACTTCACGGTCGTCTCGACACCTGAGCTGCGGGACCGGCTGGCGCTGATGGCGGAGCGCTTCGCGAAAGCGGCCTCCACGCCCACGACGTCATGACCCAGAATCACAATCGTCCGGTGGAGCTCCTGCGCCGGGTCCTCGCCCGCGACGCCGGCTTCTCCGCCCTGCGGCGCGCGGTGCGGGCGGCCATCGTGATGCCGGCGGCGTTCGCGAGCTCCGTGCTCCTGCTCCACGACCCGGTGATGGCGAGCTTCGCCGCCTTTGGTGCGATGGCCACCGTCCTCTTCGTCGAGTTCGGGGGGGCGATGCGCGACCGGCTGCTCTCCCAGGTCACGCTGATCCTCACCCAGCTGCTCCTGATCGTGATCGGAACGCTGGCCGGCCAGAAGCTCTGGCTGGCGGTGCCGGTGACCTTGGCGGTGGCGTTCGCCGTCATCTTCGCGGGGGTCATCAGCTCCGTCCTGGCGAACGCGACGACGACGTTGCTGCTCGCCTTCATCCTCCCCGTCACCCTGTCCGGGTCTCTCGACGCGCTGCCGTACCGACTGCTCGGCTGGGGCTTCGCCGGGGCGCTATCGCTGATCGCGATCGTCGTGCTCTGGCCCGCGCCCGAACGCGATCCGCTGCGCGACCTCACCGCGCGGACCTGCGAGCTGCTGGGCCGGCGGCTTCGTGCCGATGTCGAGTTCATGGTGGGCGGGCGCACGGAGAGTCTGGAGGAAGTTCGGGGTCAGGCGGCAGCCGAGGCGCATGCCGCGGTGGAGCGCCTGCGCCGTACCTTCTTCTCGTCTCCCTACCGCCCCGCGGGGCTCGCCACCGCGACCCGCGCCGTCCTGCGCCTGGTGGACGAGGTGACGTGGCTCAACACCGTCCTGGAACGCACGCCGCCGGGCGGGGTGCGGTACCACGCCGACGCATCGGTGCGAGCCGTCAAGGTGGCGGCCGCCGACGTCCTGGAACGCTGCGCCGACCTCCTCCGGGACCCGGGCCAGGGGAGCGGCCGGCTGGAGCCGGAGCTGAGCCGGCTTCGAGAGGCGCGTGAGCAGATGTCGCAGGCGGTGACCTCGGACCTGCCGGTGGGTGGGGTGGTCGTCACCCGGGGGCAGGAGGACCGGCAAGTGACGGAGTTCGTCACCTCGCTGGAGCCGAGCTTCCGGGCGCACGAGATGACCTTCGCGGTCTCGGCGATCGCCGCCAACGTGCAGCTCTCGGCCGAGGCCGGGCGCCGGACCTGGCTGCAGCAGATGCTCGGGCGCCAGTCCGGCGGCTCGGGTTCCGCCCGCCGCTCGGCGCAGGACCGCCTCCGCTCCCACGTCCGCCTCGATTCGATCTGGCTGCACAACAGCCTGCGCGGTGCGATCGCGGTCGCGCTGGCGGTGCTGGTGGCGCACCTGGTGGGGGCGCAGCACTCGTTCTGGGTGGTGCTGGGCACCCTCTCCGTGCTTCGCTCGAGCGCGCTGAACACGGGGCAGAACGCGCTCCGGGCGGTGCTCGGGACCGCGGTCGGCTTCCTGATCGGCATCCTGCTGGTGCTGGTGATCGGGACGCACACCATCGTGTATTGGGTGCTGCTGCCGCTGGCCATCGTGGGGGCGGGACTGGCGCCGGCGGTGATTTCGTTCGCGGCCGGCCAGGCGGCGTTCACGGTGACGCTCCTGGTCCTGTACAACATCCTCGCCCCGGTGGGCTGGAAGGTGGGCCTGGTGCGCATCGAGGACGTGGCGATCGGCGCCGTGGTGAGCGTGGTGGTCGGGTTCCTCTTCTGGCCCCGCGGCGCCGCCTTCGCTCTCGGGCACGCGCTGTCGGACGCCTTTGCCGGGAGCGCCCGGTACCTGCGGGGCGCGGTCGAGTTCGGCGTCACCCGGTGCGATCGCTCCGGCGTGGTGGCGCCGGTCCCGGCCACCGACCAGACCCGGGCCGCCGCCGCCGCGCGCCGCCTCGACGACGCGTTCCGTGAGTTCCTGGCCGAGCGCGGGCCCAAGGCGGTGCCGCTGGCCGAGGTCACCACGCTGTTGACCTCGGTCGCCGCGCTGCGGGTCACCGCCGACGCCGTGGTCGACCTCTGGCAGTACGGACCCGATCCCGCGGTGGGGGACCGGACGGCCGCCCGCAACCAGATCCGGGGCGAGGCCGCCGAGGTCACGGCGTGGTACGAGGCGGCGGCCCGCGCCCTGGACGGCAGGGGTCGGGTCCCGGATCAGGCCCCTTACGACGAGGAGGCGGACGTGCGGCTGGTGGACACGGTCCGCCACGACCTGGTGGGGGCCGACGGCGCGGGCACCTCGGCGGCGGTGAAGATGATCTGGACCGCGGACCATCTGGACGCCGTCAGGCGTCTCGAAGGCGGAATGGCGGAGTCGGCACGTGCGGTCGCCGAACGGATGCGCGGGCGGGGACGGCCGGTCTCGCCGCCGGTCACCGTGTCCGAGGTGCCCGGATAGGGCGTTGAGCCAGGCTCCCGCGGCGGCCGGCGCCGCCGGTCAGAATCTCAGGCCGGAACCGCTCCAGCCCGTTCCGCGAGCAGGCCCTCTTGCTCCAGCACTCGCCGCATCACCGCGATCGCGCTGGCGTAGGTGGCGTCCATCCCCCGATAGCTGAGCCCGCGGGCGCCCAGCGTTCGGGCTTGCGTGTAGGGGGTGTCGGACGCGTAGTGGATGATGCCGAGATCGAGGGTCAGCTGCGTCATGCTGACGTTCTCCCCCAGCGGGTAGCGGGCCGGCTGGACGATCTCGTAGCAGGCGTCGAGGTAGGGGCCGACCTCCATCTCCACCACCGTGTAGCGGCCCCGATAGTAGAAGTCGAGGTAGTCGCGGTTCTGCAGGAAGGTGCCTCGCACCGTCACCGCCCGCTGGTGGTCGAGCGCCGATCCGAACTCCAGGTACGGCTGTACGCTGGCGGCGTCGAAGCAGTTGTCGAGCCAGTACGTGTTCGCGGAGTGCTCGTTGTACACCACGTTGGGCAGCATCACGTCGCCCACCTGCGCGTTGAGGGTCGCCGCCTTGCCCATCAGGTAGACGCCGTCCACCCAGTGCACCGACTCCGCCACTTGCCGGAGGAGGTGGTAGGCGCCCAAGCCGAGCGGGTAGTCCACGTTGAGGATGTAGGCGGAGGACGCGGCCAGCGCCTCCTGGTTGACCGCGCCGATGCGGGGGTCGAGCCGGGACGCGTCGAGCCCGCTGAGCTGCAAGATCTGCGCGGCCGAGTCGACGCCCCCTTCCGGTGCCGCCAGGTGGTGGATGCCGATCGACTGCTCGACCGCGCTCCGCTCCGCCCGCAAGCGCGCCGCCTCCGGGTGCCCGTCGAAAAGAGCCCGCGCCGCGTAATAGAGCCAGTTCTCGCGTGAGGCGGGCGAGCCACCCTGGTCCAGCTTCCGCAGCTCCTCGACCAGCTCCGGGTCGGTGCCCCGCGCGAAGTCCACGATCACGTTTTCCAGCTCGCGAGCGACGCCGCTGACCACGTTGACCAGGCTGTGCACGTTGGAGGAGACGAAGTAGACGGGCGACTCGGCCAGGCCCAGCCGGTCCAGCTCCGCCTGTATCGGCTGCCACCAGCGACCGGCGTTGCGGGCGAACCCGACCTGGGAGCCGCCGATGAGTCGGATCCAGACCTGGCAGGCCTGGGCGCGCACCCGGGCCAGCATGGCTTCGAAGTCGGGACCCCAGGCCTCGCGGAGCCGCCGCCAGTCGTCCTCGCTGGCTCCCGCCGCCTGACGCGCCCCGTCCAGCCCGCTCGCGGCCTCCCGCAGGGCCACATGCAGCTTGTTCCACTCGATCTCGTACGCGACCAGCGTCGGCACCAGGTCGTCGACGTCGGAGGGGGAGGCGAGGAACACGGCCAGCGTCTGGTCCCCGTCGAAGTACCAGGGCCGGCGGCGGGCCGGGGCCTTGAGACGCCGCCAGCTGTCGACGGCGAGCCCGAGGGCGGCCTGGAAGCGGTGTGGACTCTGGCCCAGGATGACCCGGTGCACGCCGGCGATCTCACGAGGGAGACGCCGGATCGAGTACAGAAATGCCCCCATGTCCACCTGGGGCGCGGCCGCCAACCCGTGCAGGGACGACCCCATCCTGACGTGCATCGAAGCCAGCGAGTCGAGGCGGATCCAGCCCGAGCTCTGGAGCATGGTGGAGTAGGTGCGCACGTAGAGCTCGACCGCGTGCCGGCCCTGCCACCCGGGTTCCGGTTCCAGCTGCCCAGGCGTTGCCATCGAGAGGAGTTTACGGAGGCACCGTTTGCGCCCCCGGACCGCACGCGGAGGCCTCGAGGGCCGTTTGTATCCGAACGGCCCCTTCGGCGTGCTGAATGACGTGCGATTGTATACAGACGACGCGGTGTCGGCCCGCGAGGCCGCCGATCAGTCGGGGAAGTTGGGACCCTCGCCGTCGGGACCGCCGAGGCGCCGCATCAGCTCTTCCATGAGCCGGCGCGCCTCCGGGTCCGACATCACGCGGCGCTGCATGTCCTCGGCCGCGCGGCGCATCTCGGGGTCCTCCATCAACCGGCTTGCCATGTCCTCGAACCGGCTCGTCATGTCCTTCATCGCCGCCTCCTGGGCGACCTGAAAGAGGACCGGCTGGCTGGCCGCGGAGACCACCGCCTGGACCTGCTGCCGCACCATCTCGATGCCCCGGCAGCCGAGGCACTCACCCTTGAGCCCGCAGTGGCAGATTTGACGCCGCAGGCGGTCGAGCGCGAGATGCGTCTCCGAGAGGTCCACGGGGTTCGACGCCATGGCCCTCCATCGTACGAACGTGGTGACGGGACTCAGCGCTCGCGCGCGGCCGTGTACGTCTCGTCGATCTGCGGCCCATAGTGATCGAGCACCACCTTTCGCCGCACCTTGAGCGTCGGCGTCAGCTCTCCTGTCCGCTCGCTGAACTCATGGGGAAGGACCACGAAGCGCTTGATCGTCTCCCAGCTGGCGAGCTCTCGGTTGGTCTGGTCGACGATCTCCTGCAGCGCCGCCTGCAGCGCCGGGTCCCCGACTAGCGCCTCCGGCTCGCCGGTCAGCCCCAGCCGCGTTTCGACCAGCTGCCAGTTGGGGACCAGGAGCGCGATCACGTAGGGACGGAGATCGCCCACCACCATCGCGTTCACGAGCAGGGGGTCCTGCAGCAGCCGGGCCTCCAGCTGCATCGGCGCCACGAACTTACCGCCCGAGGTCTTGATCAGGTCCTTCTTGCGATCGGTGATGTGGAGGAACCCGTCCTGATCGATCTCGCCGATGTCCCCGGTGTGGAACCACCCGTCGCTCAGCACCTCCTCGGTGGCCGCCGGGTTGCGGTGATATCCGATCAGGTTGCCGGGGCTCTTGACCAGGATCTCCCCATCTTCGGCGATCCGGAGCTCGACGTTGGGCAGGGGCTTGCCCACGGTGTCGAAGCGATGATCGTCGATGCGGTTCGCGGTCGTGCCGGAGCTGGTCTCGGTGAGTCCCCAGCCCTGCAGGATCTTCACCCCGATGGCCCAGAAGAAGGCCTCCACCTCGCGCAGGAGCGGGGCGCCCCCGCTGATGAAATAACGCAAACGGCCGCCGGTGAGCCGCTGCCGGAGCCCGGCCAGCACCAGCCGGTCGGCGAGCCGGTAGGCGAGCCCGCCGCCGCCGGTCTCGGCGTGGCGGCTCCCTCGGGCCAGCGCCCATCGAAAGAGACGCTGCTGGATCGGCGAGCGGTGGGCGACCTGCGCGAGCACGCCCTGGTACACCTTCTCGTAGACGCGGGGGACACAGATCATCACCGTCGGCCGGCAGGCGGCGATGTCCTCGAGCAGGTGGTCGCTCCCGCGGCTGAGCCACGCTGACGAGCCGGCGGCGATCATCTGGTACAGGCCGCTGACCCGCTCCAGGATGTGCGAGAGGGGCAGGAGCGAGAGGCCGACGTCGTGCTCGTCCATGGGAAAGGCCCGGATCGCCTGGTGGACCTCATCGACCAGGCGACCCTGCGCGAGCTCGACCCCCTTGGGCTCGCCGGTGGTGCCTGACGTGTAGACGATGGTCGCGAGGTCGTCGGGCGTGATCGCGGCCGCCCGGCGCTGGATCTCGGCCTGCTCCCGCTCGCCGGCCGGTTCGCCGTACCAGCGCATGAACTCGGACTCCACGCGCACCGTGCGGACGCCATGCAGCCGGTCCTCGCGTTCGTGACCCTCGACCAGCGCCACCCGCGCTTCACAGTTGATCAAGATCGCCTGCACCTGTCTCTCGGTGGAGGAGGGATAGATCGGGACCGTGATGGCGCCGATGAGCTGGATGGCGAGGTCGGCGACCGCCCACTCCACCCGGTTGGGCGCCATCAACGCGACCGCTTCCCGCTGGCCGACGCCGAGCCCGAGCAGCCGCGCCGCGACCCGCTCCACCCGGTCCAGGAGCCGGCCATAGGTGACCATCCGCCAGGCCGGGCCCTCGTAGTAGGTGAGGAAGGGGCGGTCCGGGCCGGCCGCGACCTGGCGCAGGAACAGCCCGGGTATGGTGCAGTTTGAAACCTGCGCCGGGTCGACCACGGCCGGAATATAGCTTCGGTCCGGCCGCCCGCGACGGACGTCAGTGAACGGCCTGGACGGCCAGTTCGATCTGCCCGGCGGGGGTCTCGACCGAGATGCGGTCGCCCTTCTTGGAGCCCAGCAGAGCTCTTCCGACCGGCGATTCGACTGAGATGCGTCCCTCGGTCGGGTCGGCCTCGACGGCGCCCACCAGATGGTAGGTGACCACCTCGCCTTCCTCGTCCAGCACCTCCAGGGTGGAGCCCGGTGCGGCGACCGAGCCCGAGGAGTGGCCGATGAGCTGTGCCCGGCCGATCATCTCCTCCAGTTCGTAGATCCGATCGTCGATCCGGTTCAGGTCTTCCTTCGCCTGCTCGGCCTCGGGGTTGTCCTCGATGTCCCCCGGCTGGAACGCCTCCCTCAGCCGGTCGGTGGCCGCGGACCGTCCTGCTCGAGTCTGTTCGAGCTCTCGCTTCAGTTTGTCGAGACCCTCCTGGGTGACGAGCACGGGTTGAGTCAGGTCCATGACCGGCCAATAATACCGCTCGTGTTCCCGACCGCCCACACGAACTCGGCGCTGCTGATCGTCGACCCGCAGGTCGACTTCTGCCCCAGCGGAGCCCTCCCGGTACCGGGCGGAGACGCGATCTTCGGTGCCCTCAACGAGGTCGCGCGGCGGGCCCCGCTGGTCGTCGCCAGCCGCGATTGGCACCCGCCTCACCACGCCTCCTTCACCGAGCGCGGAGGACGGTGGCCGCCGCACTGCGTCCAGGAGACCGAGGGCGCCGAGTTCCACCCGGCGCTGGACCGGGGGCCGATCGCGCAGGTTTTCAGCAAAGGCCAGGACCCGGATCGGGACGCCTACTCCGCGTTCGACGGCACCGGCCTCGCCGATTGGCTCCACGACCGGGGGGTGGAGTCTCTGCTGGTGGGCGGTCTCGCCACCGACTACTGCGTGCGCGCGTCGGTGCTGGACGCGCTGGCCGCCGGCTTCTCGGTCCGCGTCCTGGAAGACGGGGTGGGCGCGGTGGACGTGGAGCCGGGCGATGGATCCCGGGCGCTGGACGAGATGCGCGAGCACGGGGCACAGGTCGTACGGGTGCCCGACGTGACCGCACGGTAACGTTCGCCGATGCGGATCGAGCCCACGATCCTGCACCTCGACATGGACGCCTTCTACGCGTCCGTGGAGCAGCTGCAGAAGCCGAGCCTGCGCGGTCGGCCGGTGATCGTCGGCGGTCTGGGCACGCGCGGCGTGGTGGCCACCGCCAGCTACGAGGCGCGGGCCTTCGGGGTCCATTCCGCGATGCCCACCGGCGAGGCGCGACGGTTGTGCCCCGAGGGGGTTTTCCTGGCCCCCCGCTTCGACGTCTATCACGACGTCTCGGGACGTGTGATGTCGATGCTGCGGGCCCTGACGCCGGTCATCGAGCCGCTCTCCCTCGACGAGGCCTTCTGCGATCTCGAGGCCGGGTTCGAAGCGGGGCTCGACACCGAATCGGTGACGGCGCTCGCCTCGAACCTGCGCTCACGGATCTTGGCGCAGCTGGGGCTGACCGCCTCGGTCGGCGCCGGGACCTCCAAGCTGATCGCGAAGATCGCCTCCGATCTCGACAAGCCGGACGGCCTGGTGGTCGTGCGTCCGGGCGACGAGCAGGCGCTCCTGGACCCGCTCCCGGTCCGCGCCCTGTGGGGAGTGGGACCGCAGACGGCCGGCCTTCTGCAGCGTCATGGCATGACCACCGTGCGGGACGTGGCCGCCCGTTCGAGGGAGGAGTTGATCCGCCTCTTCGGGGTCTCGCGCGGGCGCGCGCTCTACGAGCTGGCGCGGGGGCTCGATCACCGGCCTGTGGTGGCGGAGCGCGCCGTCAAGTCGGTGAGCGTGGAGGACACGTTCGCCGACGACCTGGAGGATCCGGCCCGCCTGCGCGCCGAGCTGGAAGGGCTGGTGGGACGGGTGACGCGCCGGCTGCGGACGGGAGGGCGGGCAGGGCGGACGGTGACCCTGAAGGTGCGGCGGGCGGACTTCACCCTGCTCGCGCGTTCCGACACCCTGCTGGCGCCGACCGACGACTACGGCGTGATCGCAGAGGTCGCGACCCGTCTTCTGAGCGGGGTGGATCTGCGAGGCGGGATCAGGCTGCTCGGTGTCGGGGTCTCGGGACTCGCGGACGCGGTCCAGGGCGAGCTGTTCGAGATCACCGGGGCCGAAGAGGCATCCCCGCCCCAACCGGCGGCGGAGATGGGGCGCCCGGTGGCCTGGCTGCCCGGCTCCGACGTGATGCACACCAGGTGGGGCCCGGGCTGGGTCGAGTCGCACCAGGGCCAGGAGGTGCGGGTCCGGTTCGAGACCGAGACCTCAGGCCCGGGCCCGGTGCGGCACCTCGCGATCGACGACCCCGACCTGCGGGCGGTGACCTCCGACTGAACCAGGCGCGGGTTTCAGGTGGCCCGCGCTTTGAACCAGTCGGCGGTGAGGACGATCCCCTCCTCCAGCGGCACCTCGGCCCGCCAGCCCAGCGTCCGCTCGATCAGGCTGGAGTCGAGCGCCGAAGTGCGCTGGTCGCCAGGACGGACCGGGCCGTGAGTCTCCTCGACGTCGAGTCCGAGGTGGTCGACCAGGAGCTGGAAGACCTGGTTGACGGTGACCTGCCGGCCGGTTCCGACGTTGAAGTGGCCGATCTCGCCGCTGTCGAGCGCGGCCAGGTTGGCCCGGACCACGTCTTCGACGTAGATGTAGTCGCGCGTGAAGGTTCCGTCGCCGTTGATGACGGCCGGTTCGCCCGCCAGCAGGCGGAGGCAGAAGATCGCGACCACCCCCGCCTCGCCGTGCGGATTCTGCCGCGGGCCGTACACGTTGGCGTAGCGCAGCGCCGCGTAGCTGAGCCCGTGAGCGACGCGATAGCAGTGCAGATAGTGCTCGAAGGAGAGCTTGGCCACGCCGTAGGGCGACACCGGCCAGGCCGGCTCCGTCTCCGGGGTGGGCAGCACGTCCGCATCTCCGTAGAGGGCCCCGCCCGTCGAGGAGAAGAGGAGCCTCGCCTTTGACTCGCGCGCGGCCTCCAGCACGTGCAGCGCGCCGAGCAGATTGACGCCGGCGTCGTAGAGCGGCTCGCGCACCGACCTGGAGACGCTCATCTGCGCGGCCAGATGACAGATCGCGGCCGGCTGCCAGTCGACCAGCCGGGCGGTGGTGCCGGCGTCACGGAGGTCGAGGTGCCAGAACGTCGCCCGGGGGTCGACCTGCTCGCGGACCCCGGTGGAGAGGTCGTCGACGACCAGCACCTCGTCGCCGCGTCGCAGCAGAGCGTCGACGAGGTGGGACCCGATGAAGCCGGCGCCGCCGGTGACCACGATGCGCATCGCCCGGGATTCTAAGGACTGGGTTCGGTTGTGACACCGTCCAGGAACCGGGCGCAGTCCGCGCGCGACCGCAACTCGACGATGGTCAGGTGTCCGGCGTGCCGCGCGATGGCGGCATCGAGGATCTACCTGCCCCTGGAGAACCGGCGGATCCAGCGGAAGAAGTCGGGGTCGAGGACCAGGACACGCTCGGGGCAGCCGGGGGCCTGGACCGCGCGGCCCCGGTTGCGGATCGAGTGCCACAGCGCCGACCACACACACCGCCAGAACGGCGACCCAGCGGGCGAAGCCCCATCTGTGCACGGACGGGGCCTATCAAGGCCAAAAAAGGACCTTCTGTGGGACAGATTGGTCTTATCTCTTCTGATTGGAGGCCAGCACGGGAGTTCCAGCCAAGCCATCCGGCCGAAGCGTCGAGGGAGAGCCCCCCGGCGTGCGCCGACATCACCGGGTCCGGCGGCTGCTGCAGGCGATCGCGGTCCTCGGGGTGGTGGTCGTGGTCCTGGTCGCGGCGCTGATCGCGTGGACCTGGGTCACGACCCATCGGTGGACGGGGCGCTGGCGCGTGCCCAGCAGGTGGCGCGCGGACGGTGGTACTCCGCTCGAGTCGGGGCAGGTCCCGACGACGCTCGCCACCGCCCTCATCGACACCGAAGACGCGGGTTTCTTGAGCGAGCCCGGGATCAGCCCCCGGGGAATCGCCCGCGTCTACTTCCACCGCCCGCTCGACGACCTCAAGCTGACGCAGTACGCGCTGCTGGCCGGCCTGCCTCAGGCGCCCATCTAGCTCCCACTCAGACGGAACACCGGGGGCCATCTGTCGACAGTTGGCCCGGTTTCGGGCCCTGCGGCGGTACATGTGTCGACAGATGGCCCCCGGCGGCGGGCGAGGCGCCGCTGGAGGCGTGCGAGCCGGTGAGCGAGGTCGGCCTGGAGGGGATCGTGAGGTGGCAGATGTGGCAGCGCGACGGAGACGATCCGGGCGGCCTCCTGCAGATCGCCGAGCCGCCACTCCAGCAGACGGGCACGGGCACGGGTCAGCTCCGCGTCGTGGGGGCGGAGCGTGTGCACGCGGCGCAGCACGGCATCCGCCGCCGCGAACGAGCGCCGCCGCGTCAGGTCGCGGGCCAGCAACAGGGAGGCGGAGGCGGTCGCCGTCCCGTCGCCGAACTCCGCGGCTCGCCGGAGGGCGCGACAGGCGTCGGCCCGCCGCCCCTGGCGCCAGAGCAGCCGTCCCAACGCCAGCCAGTCGGGCGCGGTCATCGACGGCGACCGTCCCCCCACCTGCTCCAGCAGCCGCGCGTGCAGGTAGAACAGCGTCACCACGTCCTGCCGGTTGTGTCGCAGCGCCGCCTCCAGCCAGGGACTGCGCCCGTGGCGCAGGTAGGCGAAGTAGGCTTCGGGCACGAGCGCGCCGGGGAGGTCGTCTTCGCGCTCGAACCCGAGCAGGCGGCCCTCCACGGTCTGCAGCGTGCAACTCTCCAGTCGCTGCTTGAACAGCGCCCGGGTCAGATGCAGCAGGTCCAGGTGCAGGGGATGCTCGAACTCGCCCTGCAGCCGGGCCAGTACCCACCGGGTCCGCACCAGCGGCAGGTCGAACGCAGCGCCGTTGTACGTGGCCAGCCGTGGCGCCCGGCCCAGCTCGCGCTGCAGCAGCCAGAGGAACGCCGCCTCCCCGGCCGGCTCGACCAGGAACAGTTGCTCCACCTCCAGGCCCACTTCCTGGGGAATGCAGAGGGCGGCGGCGAACACCTGGGTCCCGGTACCCCCCACCAGTCCGGTGGTCTCGGTGTCGAAGTAGCAGTGCGCCAGAGGCGGCGGCGATCCGGGGACGCGACCGAAGGGGATCACGTCGGCCAGCGACCACGCCACGCCGTGCGGGGTCTGGACCGCCTCGAAGCCGGCCGGCGCGCACCGGTCTGGACGCGGCCGGGGCGGAGGACGCCGGCCGCCGCCGTTCAGACTGGCGAGACGCTCGCGGAGAGCAGCAGGAGGCATGTCGACTTCGCTCCCTCGACGGGGGTGGGGCCGATGCACGACGGGCAGCCATCCGCGCACGGGCAGTCGGCGACCAGCGAGCGGGCATCGGCGAGCAGCGTGGGGTGGAGCTCGAAGAGGCGGGGGGCGTAGCCGACGCCGCCCGGATACACCTCGAAGACGGTGACGGTCGGACGCAGCGTGGCAGGCGAGCGCACCTCGCCGATCGCGCCCAGGTCGTGGGGATCGCACATCAGGTGCAGGCTGCCGACCGCGCGCAGGGCGTGGGCCATCCCCTGCAGGCTCGCCTCCAGCTCCTCGCGACCGAGCGCGGTCCAGAGATCGGGGTCGAGCGAGGTCCAGTAGGCGGTCGTGTGCAGGGTCTGCTCGGGAATGCGGATCGGGCCCGAGCCCAGGTTCTCGTGGGTGTGGAATCGGACCTTTTTGAAGACGCTGGCCCGGGTCGTGATCTTGACTTCGCCGTGCGCTCGGTCGAGCCGCGGCAGCGCCTGCCGGTCGAACGTGTCCAGGACCTGCACGTTCACGGCGAGGTCGGCGTCCGTGTAGTAGTCGACGTCGACCGGCCGCACGTAGGCCTTCTTCTGGTCCCAGTCGAGGCGGTCGACGTGATACTGCGCGCCGTCCTGGAGGTAGATCGCCTGCTCGTGGAGGTAGACCGGCGCCGAGAACTGGTCGGTCTCGCCGATCACCTCGGGCCGGGGACCGGAGGTGTCGACGATGACCACGTTGTCGGCGTTGAGCCGGCGCAGCGCGATCCCGTCGGCGGGGAAGGCATCGCTGGACCAGTACCAGCGGCCCGCCGAACGGCTCGAGACGCCGTCCTCCTCGAACAGCGCCAGCAGGTCGCTCACGTCCGCCGTCCCGAACGGTTCATCGGGTTCGAAGGGAAGCTCGAACAGCCCGGCCTGGAGATGACCGGCGAGCACCAGCAGGTTGTCGGGATCGACCAGGCCGGATTCCGGGCTCGCCCCGAGGAAGTAGCCGGGGTGGCGGACGATGAACTGGTCGAGAGGCGCGTTGGAGGCCACGAAGACGGCCACCGAGCCCGACCGACGGCCGGCACGTCCCAGCTGCTGCCAGGTGGAGGCGATGCTCCCCGGGTAGCCGACCATGACCGCGGTTTGCAGGGACCCGACGTCGATGCCGAGCTCGAGCGCGTTGGTGGACACGACCCCCCACACCTCGCCTGAGCGCAGGCCGGCCTCGATCTCGCGGCGCCGCAGCGGAAGGTAGCCCGAGCGGTACCCCCGGACCCGGCGGCGCGCGTCGAGGCGCGGGTGCAGGTCTTCCTGGAGGTAGTTCAGCATCACCTCCACCTGGAGGCGGCTGCGGCAAAAGACGATGGACTGGATGCCCTGCCGGATCCAGGGCGCCGCGATCCGCCGGGCCTCCAGCAACGATGAGCGGCGGACGCCGAGGTCGCGGTCGATCAAGGGCGGGTTGTAGAAGATCAGCCGCCGCTCCCCCTGCGGCGCGCCCGAGCGATCGACCAGGCCCACGTGCTCACGCTCCAGCAGACGTGCGGCAAGCTGGGCCGGGTTGGCGATCGTGGCCGAGGTGCAGATGAAGGTGGGGTCGGAGCCGTAGAAGGCACAGATCCGGCGCAGACGGCGGACGACATTCGCGACCTGGCTGCCGAAGAGCCCCCGGTAGCTGTGCAGCTCGTCGACGACGACGTACCGAAGGCTGGAAAACAGGCGCCGCCACTTGGTGTGGTGGGGGAGGACCCCGGTGTGGAGCATGTCGGGGTTGGTGAGCACGATGTGGCCGCCGTCACGGATCAGCGTGCGGCGCCCGGGCGGCGTGTCCCCGTCGTAGACATCGACCTTGACGTCGATGGGCAGCGCCCCCGTCAACAGCCCCAGCTCTTTCAGCTGGTCCTGCGCGAGCGCCTTGGTGGGAAAGAGGTAGAGGGCCCGGCTGCTCGGCTGCTCGAGCAGCCGCTGGAGGATAGGGAGGTTGTAGCAGAGGGTCTTTCCGCTCGCGGTGGGGGTGACGATGACGACGTCCTGCCGAGCCCGCGCCAGCCGGTAGGCCTCGGCTTGGTGCGTGTAGAGCCGCCTGATGCCGCGTCCGCCGAGCGCGGCCACGAGCTCGGGCGCGAGGTCGTCGGGGAGCGGAACCGTTTGTGCCGCGCGGGCGGGGAGGTAGTGGTCGAGGGTGATGTCACCGCGCAGGGCCGAAGCGTCGAGCGGCGGTATCCCCGAGGGGCCATCGATGGGGTCGCAAGCGGGCAGGTGGAGCATGACGTTGAGGCGGACGGTACCCGAACGAGTGTTCGTACGCAAGCCCCAGTGTAAACAGATGTTCGCCTGCGGGCAAGGCGATCCCGAGCGAGGGGTACGATCCGGTGGTGGCAGCCACCGCGGGGCCCGCCGCCCAGGACTTCCAGCGGGTGCTGCGGCGGCTGCGGCTTGACCAGGACCCGATCCCCTCCCGCGCTGCCGTCCCGATCCTGGACAGCTTGATCGCGACCGTCCTCTCGCAGCACACCTCCGATCGCAACTCCGAACGGGCCTTCGCCACCCTCCGGCAGCGGTTCCCGACCTGGGAGGCGGTCGCGGCGGCGACGGACCAGTCGATCGCAGACGCCATCCGGTCGGGCGGGATGGCGGACCAGAAGGCGCCCCGGATCCGCGGCATCCTGACCACCGTCCAGACCCGAGAGGGGGCGGTCGATCTATCCCGCCTCCAGACGCTCGACGACGGCGCGGTCCGCGAGTACCTGACGTCAATCCCGGGCGTCGGGCCCAAGACCGCCGCCTGCGTGCTCCTCTTTTCGATGGGCCGCCCCGCGTTCCCGGTCGACACCCACGTGCATCGGGTCGCGGGCCGGCTCGGGTGGATCCCGACGCGCGCCGGCGCGGCCCGGGCGCAGGAGTTGCTGGAGGAGCTCGTCCCGGAGCGGATCCGCTATCCGCTGCACCTGGCGCTGGTGGCGCACGGCCGGCGGGTCTGCCGGGCCCCAACCCCGCGCTGCCACCTCTGCGTGCTGCGTGCGGAGTGCCCGCGCCGGGGTTTGTGAGCCCGCGACCTGAAACCGTCCGTTGGTGCACCAATGGCCCATTTCAGCGCCAGAAAGTGGGTTGTTGGTGCACCAATGGCCCATTCCGGCAGGAAGGATTAGGGCGTCGGTGCTCCGAGGTGAATCAGCGCCGGTTGCCGGCCCCGCTCGTCATGCCGAGTAGCGAGAGGAGGAACAGGAACAGGTTCAGGATGTCGAGGTAGACGGACACCGCGAGCATGATCACCGTGCCCTGGGAAGGGGCCTCGGTGCGGGCCACGCGGTTCAGGTCGACGGCCAGGAAGAGGGTGAAGATCGCAGCCCCCGCCGCCGAGATCACCAGCTGCAGCAGCGCCAGGTGGACGAAGAACCCGATCACGATCGCGACCAGCAGGGCCAGGAGAGCGAGAAACAGCGCACCGCCGAGCCGCGTCAGGTTGCGCTTGGTGGTGTATCCCACGAACCCGGCCACCACGCTGACGGCACCGGTCGCCGCCGCCGCGCTCAGCACCAGATTGCCGAGACCGGCGGCCACGTACGCCTCCAGGATCGCGCCCAGCATGAAGCCGACCAGCGTCGCGAAGGCGAACATCAGGATCAGGTTGATCGGCGTCCGCTCACGCAGGAACTGGAGCGCGATCAGGGTCACGAACATGCCGATCAGGCCGATCAGGTAACCCGCTCCGCCGAGGTAGGTCGAGACCAGCGCCCCACCCGCGGTGAAGAGCGCGCTCAGGCCGAGCAGACCGAAGACGGCGCTCAGCGTGGATCCGCCGACCGCCGGTGTCGCGTAGGGCTGCGGACCGCCGACCGGGGGATACGGCCGCTGCGGCCCCTGCGGCCCACCGAACTGGTAGCTCATCTCACCTCACATATTCCCACGTCGGGATGAACCTAACCTGAACCGCACTCTGGGTTGTCCGAAGATGGATGGGTGCCGAACCCGGAGCAGATCACGATGTACGAGGCAATCGGAGGCGAGCCGGCGCTGACCCGCATCGTGCACCGCTTCTACCAGGGAGTCGCCGCCGACCCCGTCCTCCGTTCAATCTATCCACAGCAAGATCTCAGCTCGCCGGAGAAGCGGCTGCGGCTGTTCCTGATCCAGTACTGGGGGGGGCCAAGCACCTACTCCGAGCTGCGCGGCCACCCGCGACTGCGCATGCGCCACATGCCGTTCCGCGTCACGCCGACCGCCAAGGAGCACTGGCTGGCCGCGATGCGGCAGGCACTCGACGAGGAGGCGCTGCCGGGCCGGGTCGATCAGACGCTGTGGACCTACTTCGTGACGGCCGCCGACGCGATGGTCAACTCGCGTGACGAGGAGTGAGCGGGCCGAACACGTTTCTTCGAGTCGTGGAGCGTCTCGAACGGGGGCCGGGGAGCGCCACGGCATGGTTACTCGAGACACCTGACCGCGCTGTCCCTCCACTGGCCTTTGCGACTCGCGCGGAGGCGATGGATGCGGCTGTCTCCCGTGGCCCGGAATGGCTGGAGGTGGGTGAGATGGTGGCCCCGGGGTCGACCTCCCAGCATCACCGCTGGACCACTCTTCGGAGAGGTGCCGGCGGCGTTTACAGTCGCTCATCTCTGAGCTGGTCCGGGAGGCCGCCCGAACAGGGCCGCGCCTGAGCGGGGGGAGCTCCTCGGCTCGAGGGGCCACTCTCAGGTTGGGCCGATCTTGGTCGATTGCTTTGACCGCCTGCTGTCCGGGTTCTCCAGTTAGGCTCTCTGGCATCCGATGTATGAGCCGAGGAGGAGGAGAGGGTGAGGGGGAGGCTGCTGGGCCACGCGCTGGGCCTGGCGGCGGCGATCCTGCTGGCCGGGTGCGCTGGGCTTCCTCTGAGTCCGCAGCTACCACAGACGCCGGCTCAGCTGGCGCGGGGGGCCTTCGCCAGCTGGGGCAAGGCCGCCGCCCTCCGCCTCACCGGCAACGAGCAGCTCCCGAATGAAGGGATGCTCCGATTCACCGTGACCGACTCCGCCGACGGCCGTCAGGGCCAAGCGACCGGCACCCTTGACGGCAAGCCCTTCTCGTACCTGGCGACGTCTGGCAAGCAGTACCTCCGAGGACAATCGTTCTGGCAGCAGTATTCGCACAACGGCCAACAGGACCAACCCGACGCGACCCTCGCCAAGGGCTTTGAAGACAAGTACGTGCGCGTGGGAGTCGCCGACGCACCTGCCGGCCTGGACAGCGGGAACGAGGTGACATCATCTCTGACCGAGGCGCCACGGCTGCTGGGCGCAGTTACCGATCTCAAGGTTGACGCCGGTGCCCTCTGGAAGGGCAACGGGACCCGCATCATCGGCGGACGGCGCGCGGCACCACTGATGTTCGGTGTCAACACCCCCTTCGACAGCTTCACGGAGACGTTCTGGATCGCGCAGGGTAACCCGGACCAGCTGGTCGGGTACAGCGGAAGAACCCGAGATGTGTATTCCGAGCCCTTCGACGTAACGATTGGGCCGACCAGGGTCCCCCACCACCCACGGGCGCCGGCGCCCGCTGAGAGGGTGAACTACCCGGCCGACCCCTCCACCATCCCAGCCTTCTATGCGGTAGAAGGGGACCCCGCATCAGGTAGCTGGCTCTGGGGCGGCGGGACGAGCCTCGGCGATTGCGATCAGAACAGCTGTCAGTTGCAGGCGAGCATTCAGAACCAGGGCGGGGCACCTCAGGGTATGGGCAAAGTGGCGATCAGCGTCCAGCCGGTCCAAGACGGTTCGACCTCTTCCGCCACCTGCACCGCGGACATCCCAACCATCGCCTCTAACCAGAACTCCACGGTCTCCTGCAAAGTTTCGGGCGCGGCCTGGAACAGTGTGGTGAACGAGGCGACGAACCCCCCCTTCCTCGGCCCGGTACCTCTCAACGACAACCTGGCTCTGTACGCGAAGATCACGGACAACCCTCCGTACGTGGGTTCGTCCTAGCGCCGCTACAAAAGGCCGCGGCGACCGCTTCCCGGCTCGACACCGCCCACTGGCGAGGGTCGACGGGGCTCGATCCGTTAACGCTCCGGGTGCCCACCGCCCCCCTTCGTAGAGTTGAGAGCGGGATGAAGCTCGCGATCGTCTCCGACATCCACGGCAACCTGGCCGCACTGGACGCGGTGCTCGCCGATCTGGACCGAATCGGGCCGGACCGGGTCGTGCACGGCGGCGACCTGGTGGTGAACGGCCCGCGACCGGCGGAATGCTTGGCGGCCATCCGGGAGCGGGGCTGGTCAGGGATCCGCGGGAACACGGACCAGGCGGTCTGGGACCGGGAGAGCCACCCCGTCCCGCCCGCCATGCTGCCGATCGCGGACTGGGCCCAGGACCACCTCGATGAGGGCGACCTGACCTGGCTTCGATCCCAGCCCCTGGAATGGCGCGACGGCGAGTCGGTGGCACTGGTGCACGCGGTGCCGGGCGACCTGTGGACGGTGGTCCGTGCCGATGCCCCGGATCGGGAGCTGCGCGGCACCTACGGACCGCTGGGGGCCCGGCTTGCGGTCTACTGCCACATCCACATTCCCTTCGTTCGCCGGCTCGACGACCAGCTCACGGTCGCCAACACGGGGAGCGTCGGGCTTCCCTTCGACGGCGACCCCCGCGCCGCCTATCTGTTGGTGGAGGACGGCACGCCCTCCACCCGGCGGGTTCCGTACGACCTCGAGCGCGCGATCCACGATCTCCACGCCACCGGTCATCCCGCCGTCGCGAGCTTGGAGCAGGTCTACCGTGAGGCGCGGATGTGAGAGAGGCAACCACGAACATGACCGACACCGACTACGGAGTGCGAGAGTTCGTCGCCGACGCCCGGAACCTCCGAGAGGGCCCCCAGGCGGTCGAGGATCGGGAGCAGGTGGTGAGGGGCCTGAAGCCATTGCTGGAGCGCGCGCTGCGTGGCCCCGGATGGACCGACGACGAGTTCTCCACCACCGTCGACGGACGTCGGGGCTATCGCTACTACCAGAACCAGGACGGCTCCCTGCAGATCTACGGCGTCTGGTTCCGTAAGGGCCACCCGACCCCGGTCCACGACCACGTCACCTGGGGTTTGATCGGCGTCGCCTCCGGGGAGCAGCGCACCACCCGGTACTGGCGGCGGGACGACGGCTCGGTCCCGGGCAGCTGCCACGTCGAGCTGCGCAGCGACGAGGTGCTGACGCGCGGCGCCGTCTACGAGCTGCTGCCCCCGCACGACATCCACCGCATCGAAGTGGTGAACCCC
Organism: Candidatus Dormiibacterota bacterium; assembly: GCA_963808785.1. Classification (GTDB taxonomy): domain Bacteria; phylum Chloroflexota; class Dormibacteria; order Dormibacterales; family Dormibacteraceae; genus CAVTSA01. The sequence continues at coordinate 578,127 of CAWEGH010000001.1, forward strand.
GAGGAGGGCCTTTCCATCCACGTCCTCGGCGCCGACCTGAGACGCCAGCGCCGCCGCATCTTCACGCCCGAAGACGACACCTGCGAAGAGGTCGAGGGCGTTTCCATGGCCCGCTGAGCGATGCGTGTCCACCGCCTTCGCGGCAGCGACATCACCCGTCAGACCACCGTCGGGCGCGTGCTCACCCACGACGTCGGGCACCGCCTCCGCAAGGGCCTCGTGATCTCGCCCGAGCAGGCCGACTCGTTGAAGCGGCTCCACCTCTCCGAGCTGCACGTGCTGGAGCTGGAGCCGGGCGACGTCCATGAGGACGACGCCGCTCGCCGGTTGGGAGACGCCATCGCCGGCCCCGGCACCCGGCGCGGCGACCCGGAGCAGAGCCAGATCCGCCTCGTCGCCACCCGGCGCGGCCTGGCCCGCATCAGCCGGGACGCGGTGGACCGCCTCAACCTGCTGCCCGCGGTCGGCATCTTCACCCTCTTCGACGGCCAGGCGGTGGACGAAGGAGAGGAGGTGGCGGGCGCCAAGGTGACGCCGGTCGCGGTCGGAGAGACGCTGGTCGAGCACGCCGAGCGCATCGCCCACGAGCTGGCGCCGGTCGTCCGCGTCGACCCCTTCCGTCCCCTCCGCACCAAGGTCGTGGTCACGGAGAAGCTGAAGCCGCGCGCGCGGGACCTCTTCGAGCACAAAGTCTCCGAGAAGCTGGGTTGGTACGGGGCCGAGATTCTCCCCGTGTCGCAGATCGAACGCAGCAACGCCGCCGTCCGTGCCGCCTATGAAGAGGCCCTGGACGAGCGCGCGCAGCTGGTCCTGTTCGCGGGCGCCTCCTCGATCGACCCGCTCGACGCCGCTTACTCGGAGCTGGAGGCGGTGGGCGGCGTGGTGCTCCGCCAGGGGATGCCGGCGCATCCCGGCAGCATGACCTGGCTCGGCCACCTGAGGGAGGCGACCGTCCTCGGCGTCGCCTCCTGCGCGGGGTTTGGCCGCAGCACCTCGTTAGACCTGCTGCTCCCTTACGTCTTCGCCTACGGCGAGGCTCGCGAGGAGGACTTCCACCGGATGGGTTATGGCGGCCTGGTGGAGAGCGGAGCCGGCCGCCGCTTCCCGCCCTACCCGGAGCCGGAGGCGGCGCCCAGGGGTGAGCCGCAGCCGGCACCCGTGGCGGCCGGCCAGACGGCGGCCGCCGGCTCGGCCGGCTGACGCCGGCCACCGCGAGGATCGGGGCCATGCCGGACGGGGCGGCCGAGTACCGTCGAGTCAACCTCTCCGCCGACCCGCTGTACCGCTACGTCCGCGCGACCAAGCCCGGCGGCGTCCCCGGGCGGGTGGCCGAACAGGACATCATCGACGGCCGCTGGCCCCAGCGGCTCCGCCGCATCCATCAGCTGCAGAGCGCCTGGTGGGTGTTCGCGACCGCCGAGCACTCCCGGTTTCAGCACTCGCTGGGCGCCATGCACCTGGCCGGCGACTGGGGCCATCATCTCTATCCGAGCCTGGCCGAGCACCACCGGGTGCCGTCCGCGGCACTGGTCATCGAGACCCTGCGGATGGCGGGACTTCTCCACGACGTCGGTCATGGACCTTTCGGCCATTTCTTCGACGAGAACTACCTGGACCGGTATTCGCTCGACCACGAGGCGATCGGGCGCTGGCTGATCCTGAACGAGATCGGCGATCAGCTGCGCGAGCTCCGGGCAGCGCCCGACGCGGACTTCGAGCCAGGCGAGGAGATCGACCCGCGCTGGGTCGCCTATTTGATCTCCGCGTCCGACCTGGAGGGGTTCAGGCCGCCGGGGTGGCTGGCCGCCCTGAAGCCGATTCTGATCGGACCTTTCAGCGTCGACAACCTGGACTACGTGCCCCGCGACTCCTTCATCTGCGGGGTGCAGGCGGGAGCCGTCGACGTGGAGCGAATCATCCACTACTCCTTCATCTCCCGCCAGGGGCTGACGCTGCACCTGCACGGAGCCGAGGCGCTGTTCATGTTTCTGACCGCGCGCCTCTACCTCTACAACCAGCTCTACTACCACCGTACGGTGCGGCGGATCGACCTCCAGCTGCGCGAGGTCTTCGCTCCCACCGTGGACCGCCTGCTGGACGGCAGCCCGCTGGAGCATCTGCCGCAGTTCCATCGGCTCAACGAGTGGTACCTGATGTCGGTGGTCGACGACTGGGCGCGTGGCGACGGCGACGCCGAGGAGCGCCGCCTGGGTGAGGCGTGGTCACGACTGGTGGCACGGCAGCTGAAGTGGAAGCTGATTTACTCCGGTTACTTCGAGTCGGGAGGGGTGTCTCGGGCGGCGCTCACCTTGAGCCGCGAGGGGTTCGCCGCCGGCATCCGGCGCTTCCTGCCGCCGGACCTCCGGCGACTTCCCTTCGAGGTCGACGTCGCCTCGCAGGAGTCGCGCGCGGTCAACCCGGTCATGGAGGATCGGGACATCCTGTTCTACAACCCGCTCGAGGACAGCTACCAGCGCTCGCGGGTGCTGGAGCTGTTCCGGCGCCTCCCGGTGCGGATGGCGCTGTTCAGGATCTTCGCCCTCGACGAACGGGGCGGCCCGCAGCTGATCGAGGCGGCGCGCCGTGTGTTCGCGGAGCAGGTGGAGGTGGGGTAGATGGACTGGGGCGTGGCCGCCAACCTGGCGACCGCCGCCGGGACCCTGGTGCTGGCGATCGCCACCTTCCTGTCCATTCGCACCGCGATCCGTTCCAACCGCACCGCCGACCGCGCCCTGCAGCAGGGTCTGCGTCCGATCCTGCTGCCTTCGCTCTTCACGGACCCGGTTCAGAAGATCCATTACGTCGACGAGCACTGGCTGCAGGTGCCCGGTGGACGAGCGACCCTGGAGCTCACCGCGGACGCCGCCTATCTGGGGCTGTCGGTGCGCGACATCGGCAGCGGGCCGGCGGTGATCGATGCCTGGGACATCCTCGCCACGGCGCGCGACGAGCGGCGCGAGGTCCGTGACTACCATCCCCTGACCCGCGATCTCTACGTCGCCGCCGGGGCCTGCGGCTACGTCCAGATCGCCGTGCGTGCTCCCACCGCACCCGCCTATCAGGCGCTCGCCCGCGCCGAGCGGGACCACCAGCCGTTTGCCGTCGACGTCCTTTACAGCGACATCGACGAGACCCAGCACCACATCATCCGCATCGCGCTCAACCGGACGCCCGGAGCCGACCAGGATGGTCGCATCTGGGCGCTCAGCGAGGTCCGTCACTGGACGGTCAGCGACGGCCACCCCGAGCGTCACTCATAGGAGGCACCGGCGCCCCAGCTCAGACGTGGACGGTCCGGCCAGCGGGCGGAGGGCTCGCTCCCCCGAGGCGTCTGCGCCCGGGTCGCCAGGCGCGCCATCTGCTGGTTGAACTGATCCCACCAAAGGGCGTCCACCTCGGGGGTGAGCAGAATCGCCGTCCGGATCCGGTCGCGCTCGCGGCCGTCCAGACGCCGGGCAGAGGCCCAGCCGCTCAGTGCCCGCGCCAGTCCATCCTCGGTCACGTGTCCTCCTTCACTTCTTCGAGGGCGGCGCGAAGGTGCCCGCGCAGCTGATTCAGCCGGTAGCGCACCGTCCCCGCCGGCTCTCCCAGCAGGTCGCCGATCTCGGCGCTGGTCAGGCCGCCCATGACCTGCAAAGAGAGGAGGACGCGCTGATCCTCGGGAAGCGACGCGATCGCGCGGTCCACGGCCGCCACGTCGCGCGCAAGCTGCGCCTGGTCCGCGGGGTCGGCCGCAGCCGCGGGCTCGGACAGGCGGCCCATCCGCTCGGTTGCGGCGCGCTCGCTGCGCACCCGGCGGCCGCGGTCGATGACGAGGTTGCGGGCGACCGCCACCAACCACGCCCGCTGGCGACCGGGCTCGAGCGCGCCCACCTCGGCGATGTTCCGCCAGGCGCGGAGGAAGGTCTCCTGTGCCAGGTCGCGCGCCACCTCGGCATCACGGGTACGGGCCACGAGATAGGCGTGGACCGGCTGCAGGTGGGCCTCGTAGAGCGCGTCGAATTGCTCCCTCGGCGTCGGCACACGTCAGGCCTCCGTCGCTTTGACCGGGCCCAGGAGCTCGCCCCGGAGCTGAAAGAACGCCAGCACGTCCTTAGGGGCCTGAAGCGGGCCCAGCACGTAGACCGCGGCCACCTTGGCCCGCACATCGTCCAGGCTCACGTCCGCGTCGACGCGGACCGGCCCCGAGAAGACGAGCGTCACCGGCTCCTCGACCAGCTGAAAGAAGGTGCGGCCGAGCGTCTGCGGGCCGGTGAAGACCTTCGGTTCTCCGGTGTACCAGACGGAGGCCTGCGCGTTCACGCGTGACTCCAGGGCGTCCTGCGCCGAGCGAGGTGCGATCAGAGGCCCGGCGACCACGATGCGTCCATACCCGACCTCCCCGATCTCGCCCTCAACGGTCAGGGTGCCGCTCACCAGGAGCACGTCGTCCGGCGTGCCCTGCCGGTTGGCGAGCATCGCTCCATGCACCGCCACATTGCCGGCACGCTGGTCGATGTGCTGGCCCTCGCGATAGGGGAAGGTCGCGAAGGAGCCGGTGAGGCGGGTGAGGGCGGTGCCGAGCGCGTCGCTCCCCTCCGGGGCCAGCACGATCCCGGTCACGACGACGCCGGCGAGGACGACCCGTCGCACGGGGGTGGTCGCTACCAGAGTGCCGGTGACCACCAAAACATCGCCCTGCGCGCTCTCGTCGGCGAACGCCTCCCCGCTCATGATGACGGTACCGGTGTGCACGCGCGCGACACCGTGCTCGGGGATCTGGACCACGCTGGCGACGTCGACCAGGTCCATCCGGGTCAGGGCCGAGGCGGCTGACTCGCGGACGAGGACCACGGCCACGTCCTCGATGCGGCGGATGTGGGCCAGTTCCTCTGCGCGCGCGTTCGCCGTCAGGTCCAGCACCGCGACGTTGCGGATGACGCCCCCGGCACCCGGCTCCGGCTGCGTGAGGTCATCACTCATCGGGGGCTCCCTCCCTGACCGGCGGGGACCAGCAGGTGGGTGGGCAGGGGCACGGGACCCCTGACCAGCAGCCCGAACCGGATCAGCGCTTCGCCCAACCGCCGTCGCGCTGGCCTCGGTCTCCGCACCGAAGCCGCCAGCCGCGCCCGCGACGCGGCCCGGAGCCGTTCCTGGTGCTCGACCCGGAACACTTCCCGGTAGTACTCGCCGTGCATCATGCTCATGCCAGGAAGACGTGCCACCAGCCCATCTGTTGGCGCTTCCCCCTAGCCGCGCCCGACGAAGGGCATCGCATTGGCCATCACGGTCATCGTCAGCACGTTGGAGCCCAGCGACAGCGACGCCATGTAGCGCACGGCGCGGCCCACGTCTTCCACCGGCATCACCGGCTCCGGCCGCACCGACCCGTCAGGCTGGGGCATGCCCTGCTCCATCCGGGAGGTCATCTCAGTCCGGGCGTTGCCGATGTCGATCTGCCCGCACGCGATGTTGAACGCACGGCCGTCGAGCGACGTCGACTTGGTGAGCCCCGAGATGGCGTGCTTGGTCGCCGTGTAGAGGGTCGAGCAGGGACGGGGCGTGGTGGCCGAGATCGATCCGTTGTTGATGATCCGGCCGCCCCGCGGGTCCTGCCGCCTCATCACCCGCATGGCGGCCGCGGTGCAGAAGAGGCTCCCCATCAGGTTGGTGTCGACGACCCGGCGCATCTCATCGGGTGCGATCTCGTCGAGCGTGACGGGTGGGCCGCCGAAACCGGCGTTGTTGAAGAGCAGGTCGACGCGGCCGAACCGCTCCACCGCCGCCTCGAAGAGGTGATCCACCTGCTCCGGATCGGAGATATCGGTGGGGACCACGAGCGCGGTTCCACCAGCCTGCTCCAGCGCTTCCGCGGTGGCCCGGAGGGGGGCTTCCCGCCGTCCCGCCAGCACCACGGTCCATCCGTCCTGGGTGAGGGCGAGCGCGGCAGCCCTTCCGATTCCCGTTCCGCCGCCGGTGATGACTGCGATCATGCGGCAACGGTAGGCTCCCAGGGTGATCACCGCCACGCCGCTCACCCTGGCACGCGTCCGGTCGGCCGCCGAGCATGCGCGGCCCTTCGTCCGCAGGACCCCGGTCGTGCCCCTGGAAGGCGCCCCCGGCCGCTGGCTCAAGCTGGACAACCTGCAGCCAACCGGGAGCTTCAAGGTCAGGGGGTACGCGGCGGCCGCCCTGGCTCTGCCCGAGGAGCGGCGCCGAGCCGGGCTGCTCACGGTCTCGGCGGGCAACGCGGCGGCCGCCTGTGCCTATGTCGCTCACCTGCTGGGCGTGCCCTGCACGGTGGTCATGTTCGACACCGCGCCGCCGCCCAAGGTCGCCGCGGTGGAGCGCTGGGGCGGCCGGCGGGAGCCGATGGACCGTGAGTCATTGTTCCGCTGGATGGCGGAGGAGGGCTGGGAGCGGTCTGCGCAGGCGATGCTGCACCCCCACCTGGACACCGAGCTGGCGGCCGGGCACGGCGGCCTCGGGCTAGAGGTGCTGGAACAGGTCCCCGGGGTGGGGCGAGTCGTGGTTCCGGTGGGCGGCGGCGGGCTCGTCACCGGCGTCGCCGCCGCGCTCCACGGGGCACGGCCGGAGATCGAGGTGGTGGGCGTCATCAGCGGTGGCTACCCGATGTGGGAGGACGCGCTCCGCCGCGGGGAGCCGGTCGCGATGACTCCGCACACGATCGCGGACGGGGTGGCGGCCCCCTCCAACCAGGTCATGCTCGACCGGCTCCGAGGGGCCGTCGACCGCTGGCTGGTGGTTCCCGAGGAGCGGCTGCGGACCGCGATCCCAGAGCTGGCGCAGCGCGGGAAGGTGGTCGCGGAAGGCGCGGGGGCGCTCGCCTACGCCGCGCTGGACCAGATCGACGACGACCGCCCCACGGTGGCACTGGTCACCGGAGGCAACGTCGACCCGGCGCTGCTGCGGGACCTCTTATGACCCAGAGCATCCGCAGTCCGGTACTACGCCGCCGGTTGTAGGCCCGGAGTGCGGACCCCCTGGGATTAACTCCCTGGGCTCTACGCGCCGTCGAGCGCCGCCGCGCAGACCCGGAGCGTGTGCTGGATGTCGGTCGCTTCGATCCCGTAGTGGGTGACGAAGCGGACGCGGTGACCGCCGCCGCCGCCCAGCACCCCCTCCCGGGCACACGCCTCGAGGAAGGCGGCCGCCGGCAGCCGGGTGAGCTCAAGGAACACGAGGTTGGTCTGCACCCGCTCGAGGTCGACCTCCACCCCGGGCATCTCGGCCAGGCCTTCGGCCAAGGTGCGCGCGTTGCGATGATCGTCGGCCAGGCGCTCCATGTTGTGTTCGAGTGCGAAGGAGCCGGCGGCGGCCAGCGCCCCCGCCTCCCGCCAGCCGCCACCGACCATCTTCCGCCACCGGCGAGCGGCATCGATCCCCTCCGCGGCGCCACAGAGCACGCTGCCGACCGGGGCCGCCAGGCCTTTGGAGACACAGAAGGTGACGGTGTCGCAGTAGCGCGTGATCGCCGTCGCCGGGATGCCCTGGGCGACCGCCGCGTTGAAGAGCCGCGCCCCATCGAGGTGAATGCCGAGGTGATGCCGGTCGGCCACCTCCCGCAGCGCCCGCAGGTCCTCCAGCGGCCAGCAGACGCCCCCCGCGTGGTTGTGTGTGTCCTCCACGCAGATGGCGCTAGTCAGCGGCTGGTGATAGTCGTCGGTGGGCCGGATCGCGGCCTCCACCTCGCTCGCCGCCATCACCCCCGCCTCGCTGGTCAGCGGCCGGATCTGGATGCCGCCCAGGGCCGCCGCGCCACCGCCCTCGGCGAGGAACACGTGCGAGTCGGCGTCGGCGATGATCTCCTGGCCCGAGCGTGCCAGCGAGAGCACACCGAGGAGATTGCCCATGGTGCCCGAAGCGACGAACACGGCCGCCTCTTTGCCGGTCAGCTCGGACGCCCGCTCCTCCAGGGCGCGTATCGACGGATCCTCCCCATAGACGTCGTCGCCGACCGGCGCCTTCGCCATCACCTCCCGCATCTCGGTGCTGGGCATGGTGAGCGTGTCAGAACGGAGATCGACGACCATGCCGCCCATGGTAGGGGCGGGGCCGGAAGCCCCGACGGGACCGCGGCCGGGTGCCGGGGACCCGGCTCAGGCGCCGGGGGACTCGGGCGGCTTTCGCGGCCGGCTCCGCGGCGGCCGGGGTGCGGCCCCGCCGCCGGCCTCACCCGTGGTGGTGGTTCGCGTGGTTCGCGGTGGGGCCTTGTCCGCGGCCGGGCTCGACGCCCCCGAACCCGCCGCACGCCCGGCGGGATCCGTGTGCGAAGGCCGCGGACCCCGCGGCGCCCCCTCCCGCCGCGGCGGCGGCCCGGCCCGGCCGGCGACCGCTCGGGCCAGCTCGTCCAGCTGTGCCGCCAGCTCGTCGATCCGCCGCGCCAGCCGGTCGACCTCCGTCCTGGACGCGCTTCGGCGAAGCTGGCTCTGCAGCCTGGACATGCGCTGATCGATCTGGCGCTGCCCGGCGCGGAGCTGGCTCAAGAGCTCGGGCGGCATCCGCTGCTGGAACTCATTGAACAGCACATCGGCCGCGTGGAGCGCCTGGTCGATCAGGAAAGGCGACCGCTTCTCGCCCGGGTCCGGGGGTCTGTCGTGCATGATGCCAGCATAACGCGACGCGTTACAATCGGCGTCATGAGCTCCACCTCCGCCCACTTCATCCGCAAGTACGCGAACCGCAAGCTGTACGACACCACCACCAGCCGGTACATCACGCTGAACGGGATCTGGGACCTCGTGTGCACGGGCCACGACGTCCGCGTGATCGAGCACGAGACCGGCGCCGATATCACCGCCCTGGTGCTCTCGCAGATCGTGGCCAGCCACGAGAAGACGACCGCGATCGCCAGGACTCCGGAACAGGCCGAGGCCGCCGAGGTGCGGCGGGAGACGCTGCTCGACTACCTGCGGCGCACCCTGGTCCTCCCGGCAGCGGTGATGGGTGACGAGGTGAGCCGGCGGGGCACCGAGTTCGCGGCGGCGGTGCAGGACCGTCTCAGCCGGAGCGGCGAGCTGGCCGCGGAGCTGAGCCGCCGGCGCGCTGAGGTGGAGGAGGCGGTCGAGACCGCAGTGGGGCATGCCATCGAGAGCTTCAACCTCACCAGCCGCCGGGACCTGACGCAGCTCCGCCGCCGCGTCGAGGATCTCGAGCGGCGCGTGGCGACGGTCCAGGCTCAGCTGCAGGCCGACCTGGAGGCACGGCGCGCCGCCGACGGCGGACGACCGGACTAGGCTTAGCCGGGTTTTCCGCACCGGCGAACCCACGCAGAGCGGGGCCCAAGCGTATCCCCCGGGCGGAGGGGGCCGATCAGGACCGCCCGGTCATGCCGGGCACGAGTGCGAGGTGGTGACCGTGTCGACGCAGGTGGAGAGCGGATCCCTGCTGGACGATGCCCGGCGCCGCATCGATGAGGTCGCCGAACGGCTCGAACTCCCCGACCGCGCCCGCCTGGTGCTGCGGGAGACCAAGCGTGAGCTGACCGTCCACTTCCCGGTGCGCCGCGAGGGCGACGGGGCGGCCGCTCCGGTCGAGCTGTTCACCGGGTACCGGGTCCACCACAACATCGCGCTGGGTCCGGCCAAGGGCGGGATCCGCTACGCGCCCGACGTGACGCTGGACACCATGCGGGCGATGGCCATGCTGATGACCTGGAAGTCGGCGGTGGTGAACATTCCCTTCGGCGGCGCCAAGGGGGGCGTGGCGGTCGATCCCAAGACGCTGACGCTCGTCGAGCTGGAGCGGCTGACCCGTCGCTACGCCACCGAGATCGGCATCCTGCTCGGCCCCGACCGCGATATCGCCGCGCCCGACATCGGGACCGACGAGCGGGTGATGGCCTGGATCATGGACACCAAGTCGATGCACGAGGGCCACTCGGTGACCGCGACCGTGACCGGCAAGCCGACCGACGTGGGGGGCTCCGAGGGCCGTTCCGAGGCTGCCGGGCGCGGGGTGACCTATCTCACCCTGGAGGCTCTGCGCCACCTGCCGAGCGTCCCCGAGACCCCCACCGTGGCGGTCCAGGGGATCGGCCATGTGGGCGCCTCGACGGCCCGTCTGCTGACCCGGGCGGGGTTGAGCGTGGTGGCCCTCAGCGACCACACGGGAGGGATCTACAACGAGCGCGGGCTGGACCTGGAGGCGCTGGCCCGGCACCACGCGGAGACCGGCACGGTGGAAGGCTTCGCCGGTACCGAGGCGATCACCAACCAGGAGCTGCTGGCGCTGCCGGTCACCGTCCTGGTGCCGGCGGCCCGCGAGAGCCAGATCCATGCCGGCAACGCCGACCAGGTCCGCGCGGCCCTGGTCACGGAAGCTGCGAATGCGGGCCTGACCGAGCAGGCCGACCGCATCCTGGAGTCACGGGGCATTCCGGTGGTGCCGGACGTCCTGGCCGGGTCCGGGGGAGTGGTCGTCTCCTACTTCGAGTGGGTCCAGGATCTGCAGGCGTTCTTCTGGGACCGGGCGGAGGTCGAGGGGCGGCTCCGGGCGGTGCTGGCGGGCGCCTACCAGCGGACGCAGGCTCTGGCGGCCGAGCGCGGGCTCGACCTGCGGCGCGCGGCCTACACGCTCGCCGTGCGACGGATCGCCGCCGCCGGCGCCGCCCGTGGCACCTACCCGTGAGCCCGGCGCCGGACGCGGCCGCCAAATCGGATCTCCGGCGCTACCTGCAGCTGGGGCGCGAGGCCCTGCTGTGGAAGCTCGACGGCCTCTCGGAGTACGACATCCGCCGGCCGCTGACGCCGACCGCGACCAACCTGCTGGGATTGGTCAAGCACGTGGCGGCCGTGGAGGCGGGCTACCTCGGCGCGACGTTCGGGCGCCCGTTCCCCGAGCCGCCTCCCTGGTTCGACGAGACTGACCCCAACGCGGACATGTGGGCCACCGCCGCCGAATCCCGGGACGCCATCACCGGCCTCTACCGGCGGGTCTGGGCGCATTCCGACGCCACCATCGACAGCCTCGGGCTGGACGCGGTCGGAGACGTGCCCTGGTGGCCCGAGCAGCGCCGCCGGGTGACGCTCCACCGCGTGCTCGTCCACCTGATCGCCGAGACCGACCGCCACGCCGGCCACGCCGACATCGTGCGGGAGCTGATCGATGGCACCGCCGGCCTGCGAGCGGATGCCGACAACCTGCCTCCTGGGGACCGCGCCTGGTGGATGGAGTACCGGGCCCGGGTGGAGCAGGCGGCGCGGGAGGCAGGCGGGACCTGAGGCCGTGCCGCGGCCGGCGACTCCCGGGTGTCGATTCCGGGCGCGCGGGAACGACGGCCTGGATGAGGGCACCGACCCGGAGGCCCACCGTCATGAGGAGGATTCGCCATGGGCAAGAGGATCGCGAGCATCACCACCTCGGTCGACGGCTACGTCACGGGGCCGGATGACCGGCCCGGGCAGGGCCTGGGCGTTGGCGGCGAACGGCTCCACCACTGGGTCTTCGGCGGACCCTGGACCTACGCGTCCCACCGGGAGCTGGGGAGCATGTCGGGAGAGGACAAGGCGTTCTACGACGGCATGGTCGCCAACCTCGGCGCCGGCATCTGTGGACGGGGGATGTACGACGCCGCGGGCGCCTGGGGCGGCACCAATCCCTTCGGCTCCGCGCTGTTCGTGCTCACCCACCGGGTCCAGGACGCGCCCCCTCCGGAGAGCGGATTCCGGTTCGTCGGCGACCTCGCGACGGCGATCAAGCTCGCGCAGGAGCAGGCCGGGGACCGCGACCTCGGCTTCGTGGGCGGCGCCGACCTGATCCGTCAGGCCCTGGCCGGTGGGTTCGTGGACGAGCTCTCGATCTCCACCGCGCCCGTCATCCTGGGCCGGGGAAAGCGGCTTTTCGAGCGTTTCGAGGGTGACCTCGATCTGGAGATCGCGAACGTGCGCTCCTCAGGTTTCGCGACCCACGTCACCTACCGCGTCGTCAATCCTCAGCTGTAGGGCGGGTTCTGGAGTGAGACGTGCCGGTAGACGGTGGCTGACTGGGTCAGCGACGTATAGAAGGATTGGTACGACTGGGCGGTGACGCGGCAGGACACATTCGTGGTCTGGCCGGTCGGAACCTGCGGCACGGGCGCGGAGCAGGACCCCAGCTGCTGGGTGAGGCCTGCGTCCTGGTAGAGCGCGAGCGTCGCCGTCACCTGACCCTGCTCGCTGCCGGTGGTGTTGACCAGCGTGGCGGTGAACCCGCACGAATTCTGATCGCAGGACTGGAGGTCGGTCATCGCCTGCACCTCGTAGAGCGCGGGGAAGGTGGAGGCGTCGCCGGGATTCACGTACCGGCCCGAGGCGGGCAGCGCGACGCTCAGCCGGCCGCCGTACTTGAGCTGCAGATTGAGGTCGCGCAGACCGTCGACCGCGGTCGAGGTACCGGTCCGGCGCAGGGCCAGCAGGCGGTAGGGGGCCGAGGTGGAGACGTCGTAGACGGTGTGGCCGTCCCGCAGCGACGCGATCTCGTGCCCCTCGAACTCGCTGGTCCCCTCCGACACCAGTGAGGAGGCGTGGCGCTGGAACTGGTCGAGCAGGCCGCCGAGATCGGCCGTCGCGGTGATGGCCGATGCCGCCGGGTCGCGGCTCGGGGCGAGCACCCAGCCGGCACCGTACTGAGGCCAGATGTGGAGACCCTGGGCTCCCTCGGTCTGCCAGTAGCGGAGCCCCTGGGTGAACACCTTGCCGTCGCCTCCCGCGACGGCCAGGGGCGCGCCGTTGTAGGTGGCGTGACCGGCGATGGCGCCGGCCGCGGGCTGCACCGAGAGCTGAACGCTGACCGGGACCGAGGCGTCGGTAAAGGAGCCGCGAATGCGGACCGACGGCGCCGCCTGGTAGGCGTTGACGGCATCGTGGGCGATCACCGGCAGCGGTGGCCCCAGGGGATCGGTCTCGAAGGGGTTGGACCCGGAGCACGCACTGACCAGCAGCACCGCCAGGCCGATCAGCAGCGCTCCCTGGACCGTCCGCCAGGCCCGTCTGGTGGGGGTCATAGGGGGTTTATTGTGCCATCACCCCTCTACCCTTTGACCGTGAGCTCGGGGTCGCGTCTCCTCTGGGGTCGCCTGATCGACGGCGCGGGCCTCGACGGCGAAGGTTGGGTGCGGGTCGAGGCGGGCCGGATCGCCGCGGTCGGCAACGGCGAGCCGGAGGCCGCCGCCAGGTGCGCCGCCGAGGTGCTGGGTGGGCGCGAGGCGATCGTGGCCCCCGGGTTCTGCGATCTCCAGGTGAACGGTCTCGCCGGCTTCGACGCCGCCCTCGGTGCCGAGGCGATCGCGGCCATCGCGGCCCGGCTGCCCGCGTACGGGGTGACCGCGTTCTGCCCCACCGTCATCACCGGACCCCTGGAGCGGCTGGTCGCGGCCCCGCACGAGGCGGCGAAGGCGGCGGGCGCCCCCGGCCCTCAGGCGCGCGTGCTCGGCATCCACCAGGAGGGCCCGTTTCTGAGCCCCCGTAAGCGAGGTGCGCACAATCCCGACCAGCTGCGCTTGCCGGACGCCGCCGCCGTGGATCGCGTGCTCGCCGCCCGCCCTCGGATCGTCACCCTGGCTCCCGAGCTGCCGGGGGCACTGGAAGCGATCGCACGTCTCGCGGCGGCCGGGATCATCGTCTCGGTGGGGCATTCGGACGCCGGCGAAGAGGAGGCGCGGGCAGGGTTCCGGGCCGGCGCCCGCATGGCGACGCACCTTTTCAACGCGATGTCGCCGCTCGGCCACCGCGCGCCCGGGGTGCCGGGCGCCGTCCTCACCGCACCGGGGGTGACGGCGGGGCTGATCGCGGACGGCCTGCACGTGGCTCCGGCCCTGCTGGAGATCGCGTGCCGCCTCAAAGGCCCGGGAGGCATCGCGCTCACCTCGGACGCGGTCGCGGCCGCCGGCGCGGCGCCCGGCCGCTATCGCCTGGGTACGCAGGTGGTGGTCAGCGACGGACGCCGCATCACCCTCGAAGACGGCGTCACGCTGGCCGGCAGCATGGCCGCCACCGACGTGCTGGTGCGAACGATGGCGCGGCTCCGGGGGGCCGGCCCCGTGGCGGCGATCGCGATGGCGACCTCGACCCCGGCGCGCCTGCTCGGGGAGACCGGCTGGGGGACGCTCAGCAGAGGGCTGGCGGCGGACCTGGTGGTGCTCGACCGCGACCTGGGGGTGGAGGCCACCCTGGTGGCGGGTAAGGTCGCGTACCGTCGAGAGGCGGCATGACCCCGGGTGCGATCTTCGAGCGGGAGATCCTGGAGCAGGCGGAGGTGACGCGCGCCTACGCCCGTGGAAACGCGGAGGCGGTGCGCACGGCGGCGGTGGCCATCGCCCGGCAGGCGCCGGCCGGGTTCGTGATCGCCGCCCGCGGCACCTCCGACCATGCCGCCACCTATGCCAAGTACCTGCTCGAGCTGCGCAACCGAATGGTCGTCTCGCTCGCGGCCCCCTCCGGCTTCAGCCTTTACCACCAGCCGCCCCGGGTCGACCGCTTCTGTGTGATCGGGATCTCGCAGTCGGGGGCATCGGTCGACATCTGCACCGTGGTCGAGGAGGGACGGCGGCAGGGTGCGCTCACGATCGCGCTGACCAACCGGCCGGAGTCGCGCCTGGGGCAGGCGGCGGATCACGTTCTGCCGCTGGGGGCGGGCGAGGAGCGCAGCGTCCCCGCCTCCAAGACCTACACCGCGACCCTCTATCTGCTCGCCATGCTGTCGGACGCGCTGACGCCGGACGCCGGCTTCGCGGCCGCGCTGCAGCGCGTGCCGGACGCGATCCAGGAGGTGCTCGACGCGTGGCGCGGGGGAGAGGTGGTGGCGCCGCTCGCGGAGGCACTGGACGCACCCCGCCTGGCGGTGCTGGGACGGGGCTTCCACCTGGCGACCGCGCAGGAGATCGCGCTCAAGATCATGGAGACCTCCTACGCGGTGGCCGAGGCACGCTCGCTCGCCGATTTCCAGCACGGCCCGCTGGCGATCGTCGAGCCCGGCTTCCCGGTGCTGCTGCTGGAGGCGGCCGGTCCGGCGCTGGCGCAGATGCTGGAGCTGGGGGAGCGACTGCGGGGGCTGGGGGCGCGAGTGGTCCAGATCACCGACCAGGCGAGTGACGGTCCTCTGACCTGGTCGCTGCCGCTGGGCTTGCCGGAGGCGCTGACGCCGCTTCCCTTCGCGGTGGCAGGACAGCTGCTGGCCCTGGCGATCGCACGGCGCCGCGGCTCCGACCCCGACAAGCCGCGAAGCCTGCGCAAGGTGACGATCACGCGCTGAGGCGTGCTCAGGCCGTATCCGGGCGCTGTCCACGTAGAATCCGGCCGCGCATGACGGAACGCGGTCCCTGGGAGCTGCTGCGTTCGGCGCTGCACCGCGAAGCGCCGCGGTCCCGCGAGCCCCGCCCGCTGAGCGGGGTCACGGTCGAGGGGTTCCGTGCCTGGGCCGGCGCCGAGGGCCTGAGCGAGCAGGAGGCGGAGGAGGGCCTCGTCAGCGTGGAGGGCAAGCACCGGCTGGGCGCGGTGCGGGCCTACTGCCTGGTCGAGGGCGAGGCCGGTTCGGTGCTCGGTGTCGACGTGGCGGTCATCGCGGCTCAGCCGAACGCGCTTCCCGACCTGGCGGCGCTCCTCCTGGAGCCGGTGTCGGCGGCGCTCGCGGAGCCGGAGCGTTCCGCTCTCGACACCTGGCTGCGCGGTCAGCTCAGCCATCGCGGGCCTTACAACGCGGCCACCACCCTGGGTGGGCTCCAGGTCGCGATCGCGATCGACGACGCCAACCAGCGGGGTCGCACCTGGGCGCTCACCGCCCGCGCGGCCTGAGGCTCGCGGCCGGGGAGTCGCCGGTCAGCCGACGGAGCGCGCCAGCGCCTTCTGCTCGGCGGTCGTGATCTCGCCTGCCACCTCTTCGATGGTGTCGATGAGGCGGGCCTGGGAGACCCAGTACCCGACCATCGAGAGGGTGGGCGCGCCGCCCAGGCCGACCGCGTCCACCACCCGCCGGTGGAGATCCTCCGGGTTTGCCCGCTTGAGCGCCTTCAGGTCCCGGATGCCCAGGCGGCGGACGATCGGGATGTAGCGGTCCATGCCCGAGATCTCGAGCAGCGCGCACTGGTGCCCGAACTCGAGCAGGCGGTCGGGCGAGATTCCGGTGCGCTTGCTCAGCCGCTCGCGGTCGATCGCCAGCGTCGTGACGTGGAGCAGCTGGTTGCTGTGCCGGATGCCGCGCCCGCGCAGACGCCGCGCGTCGACGGGGGACATGCCCTGCAGGTACTCGAGCGTCTTGACGGCCATCGCGCGCACCCAAGAATAGGGGATCTTTAGAGTTGTCCCCACGCCGCCCGCCACGCCGAGAGAGCCCCTATGACGTCGCCACCGACCGCCCCCGCGCAGGAGCTCGTCCTCGTCCTCGACTTCGGCTCACAGTATTCGCAGTTGATCGCGCGCCGGGTCCGGGAGGCGAACGTCTATTGCGACCTGGTGCCGGGCACCACTCCGTGGGCGCGCCTCGCCGAGCGCCATCCGAGCGCGCTGATCCTGAGCGGCGGCCCCGCCAGCGTGTACGACGAGGGGTCGCCGCAGGTCGACGACGAGGCGCTGAACGCGGGACTGCCGCTGCTGGGGATCTGCTACGGCTGCAACCTGATCGCCCGCGACCTGGGCGGCGAGGTGGCCCCCACCGACCTCCGGGAGTACGGCGCCGCCGACCTCGTGATCGACGACCCCGGCGTCCTGCTGCGCGGTCTTGCGGGCACGGTGCCGATCTGGATGAGCCACGGCGACCAGGTCCTGCGCCTGCCGCCGGGGTTCGCCAATCACGGGCACACCGCCAGCGCCCCCTTCGCCGCCTTCGCCGACCAGGACCAGCGGATCTGGGGCATCCAGTTCCACCCCGAGGTCGTCCACACGCGTGACGGCATGGCGATCCTGAAGAACTTCCTCTTCGACATCGCGGGCCTCCACGGGACCTGGACCCCGAGGTCGGTGGTGGAGGAGGCGACGGAGCGCGTCCGAGGGCAGGTCGGCGCCGGCCGCGTGATCTGCGCCCTCTCCGGCGGCGTCGACTCGGCGGTGGCGGCGACCCTCGTTCACCGGGCGGTCGGGGACCAGCTCACCTGCGTCTTCGTCGACAACGGCCTGCTCCGCCGGGGGGAGGCGGAGATGGTGCTGGACGTGCTCCACGACAACCTCGACATCGCGATCCGCCACGCTCCGGCGGCGGACCGATTTCTGGGCGCGCTGGCCGGGGTCACCGACCCCGAGCGCAAGCGCAAGGTGATCGGGCGCGAGTTCATCGAGGTCTTCGAGGAGGAGGCGCGGCGGCTGGGTGACATCGAGTTCCTGGCCCAGGGCACGCTCTACCCGGACGTCATCGAGTCGACCGCCCCGGACACGGTGGAGAGCGCCGTCGTGATCAAGTCCCATCACAACGTGGGCGGCCTGCCCGCGGACCTTCGGTTCCAGCTGGTGGAGCCGCTCCGCTTTCTGTTCAAGGACGAGGTCCGGCGGGTGGGCCTGGAGCTGGGGCTCCCCGAGGAGCTGGTCTACCGGCAGCCGTTCCCGGGCCCGGGGCTCGCCATCCGCTGCCTGGGGGAGGTGACGCGGGAACGTCTGGACACGCTGCGCGCGGCGGACTGGATCGTCCAGGAGGAGGTGCGCGCGGCAGGGCTGCAGCGAGAGCTGTGGCAGGCGTTCGCGGTCTTGACCCCGCTCGAGACGGTGGGGGTGATGGGCGACTATCGCACCTACGCCAACGTGGTCGCGATCCGCATGGTCACCTCGGAGGACGGGATGACGGCGGACTGGGCGCGCGTGCCCCCGGACCTCCTGGCCCGGATCTCGGGGCGCGTCACCAACGAGGTGCGGGGCGTCAACCGCGTGGTGTACGACATCACCTCCAAACCCCCCGGCACCATCGAGTGGGAGTGACCCGCCGTCTCTCTACAAATTGGGCCCATCCGGCGCGTTTTAGGGCCCGAATGTAGAGAAAGAGCGCTCACCCGCCGGGCTACTCACGCCGCGAGGTACGGTGAGGCCTCCGATGAAGGTGCTGATCACCGGCTCCGGCGCCCGCGAGCACGCGCTCGCCTGGGCCTGTGACCGCTCGCCGCTCGTCGACCAGGTGCTGCTGGCCCCCGGCAACGGCGGCACCGCACGGGCGTACCGCAACCTGCCGGTGGCCGCCGACGACCCCCACACGGTGGTGGAGGCGGCCCTCCAACAGGAGGTGGACCTGGTGGTGCTGGGGCCCGAGGCGTCGGTCGCGGCGGGGGTGGGGGACGCGCTGCGAAAGCACGGGATCCCGGTCTTCGGGCCCGACCGCGAGGCGGGACGGATCGAGACCAGCAAGGCCTACGCGAAGCAAGTGATGACCGAGGCCCAGATCCCTACCGCCGCCTACGGCATCTTCGACGACCCGGCCGCCGCCGCCGCCTTCTCGGAGCGGTTCGAGGGCCGGGTGGCGGTGAAAGCCGACGGTCTCGCCCAGGGCAAGGGGGTGGTGCTCGCCGACAACGTCCGTGAGGTGGAGGACATCGCGCGCGAAATGATCGAGGGCCGGGCCTTCGGCGACGCCGGGGCCCGCATCGTCGTCGAGGAGCAGCTGAGCGGCCGCGAGGTCTCCATCTTCGGAGTCACCGACGGTGAGCGGGTCGTCACCTGGCCGCCGGCCCGCGACTTCAAGCGCGCCGAGGAAGGTGACCGGGGCCTCAACACCGGCGGCATGGGCGCCTACTCGCCGCCCCCGGACGCGGGCCACGAGGTGCTGGACCTGGTGCAGGAGCGGTTCCTGGAACCGACCGTCCAACTCCTGCGCGAGAGCGGCACGCCCTACCGCGGTGTGATCTACGCCGGTCTCATGCTCACCGCCGGCGGCCCCAAGCTCCTCGAGTTCAACTGCCGGTTCGGAGATCCCGAGGCCCAGGTGCTCCTCCCGCGCATCGACGGTGATGTGGTCCCTCTGCTGCTCGGCGCCGCCGAGGGCGATCTGACCGGGACCCGGCCGCGCTGGTCGCGTGACTATGCGGTCGGGGTGGTGATCGCGTCGGGCGGCTACCCGGGGCCGTATGAGATCGGTCACCCGATCGCGGGCCTGGACACGCTCGACCCCGGGACGCTGGTCTTTCACGCCGGCACCCGGCTCGATCGCGAGAGCGGTGCCGTGGTCACCGCAGGCGGACGCGTGGTGACGGTGGTCGCTCGCGCCGCCGCCCTCGACGAGGCGCGCCGAAGGGCGCAGGCAGGAGCCGCCCGAGTAGCATTTCCCGGGGCATTTCACCGTCGCGACATCGCAGAGGAGTCAACCAGTGCCTGACGTCGGCGTCATTCTCGGGTCGAAATCGGACCTCCCTCTGATGGAGGACTGCCAGAAGCAGCTGGACCAGCTGGGGCTGTCGCACGAGCTGACCGTCTGCTCGGCGCATCGCAACCCGCAGGGCGTCGCCGACTGGGCGACCTCGGCCAAAGACCGCGGTCTCAAGGTGATCATCGCCGCCGCCGGCGGCGCGGCGCATCTCCCCGGCGTGGTCGCGGCGTGGACGGACCTGCCCGTGATCGGGGTCCCGGTGCCGACCCCGCACCTGGGAGGCGAGGACTCCTTGTTCTCGATCGTGCAGATGCCGGCCGGCATCCCGGTGGCGACGGTCGCGATCGGATCCGCCGGCGCCCGCAACGCGGCCTGGCTGGCAGCACGCATCCTCGGCCTGCAGGATCCGCAGGTCGCAGCCACACACCACGAGCAGCGCCAGGCGTTGGCCAACCGCTGATGCCGGCCAGGCAGGACGCGTCCCCAGCCCCCGGGTCTGCGCACCTGCGCATCACCGACACCACCCTCCGCGACGGCAATCAGTCGCTGTTCGGCGGCGCGCTCACCAACGATGAGCTGGCGACGCTGGCGGGCCGCTTCGACGGGCTCGGATTCTCCGCTCTGGAGGCTTTCGGCGGCAGCACCTACGAGGCCGCGCTGGCCCGCGGCGAGGACCCCTGGGACGCGCTGGCGCGGATGGCGGCGGCTACTCCCAGGACGCCGCTGCAGGCGCTGATCCGGGGTCAGTACGTGGTCGCCGAACGAAGCCTCCCCGACGACGCGGTCCGGCTCTGGATCCAGACCGCAGCCGACCTCGGTGTCGACATCTTCCGCATCTTCGACGCGCTCAACGATCTCCGGAACCTGGAGGTGCCGGTGGCCGCGGCGAAGGCGGCGCAAAAACGCGTACAGGGTGCGCTTGCCTACACGGTGAGCCCGGTCCACGACCTGGCGCTCTGGCGGGAGCTGGCGCGGGGGATGAAGGACCTGGGCGCGGACGACATCGTGATCAAGGACACCGGTGGCCTGCTCACGCCCCAGATGGCGACCGAGCTGGTGCCCGCGCTGGCGGACGCGACCGGTCTGCCCGTGATCGTGCACTCGCACTGTTCCGGGGGCCTGGCGCCGTTCACCTACCTGGCCGCGGTCCAGGCGGGGGCGGCCGGTGTGGACACCGCGTTCGCGGCCTTCGGCGGAGGCGCCGGCCAGCCCGGCGTAGAGGCGCTGGTGGCGATCCTGCTCGGTGGCGGCCGCGACCCCGGGCTCGACCTGAATCAGCTGGTGGCGCTTCGCGACGAGCTGGAGGAGGTCCGCTCCCGGCACCTGGAGGACCTGATCCCGTTCGCCGACCGCGCCGACCCCTTGCTGCTCGAATACGCCCTCCCCCGGTCGATGCTGCAGGACATCGTGGGGATGCTCGAGGAACACGATGCCCGCTCTCACTTCGACGAGGTGCTGACGGAGGTGGCCCGGGTGCGCGAGGACCTGGGCTGGGCGCCGCTCCTCGCCCCCGTGCGCCAGCTGGTCGCCGCCCAGGCCGTCTACAACGTGCTCGGCAGCACGCGCTACGAGACGGTGACGCAGGAGCTCAAGGACTACCTCCAGGGTCTCTACGGCGCGCCCCCCAAGCCGGTCAACCCGGAAGTCCGGACGCAGGTCCTGGGTCAGACGGATCCGATCACGGTGCGCCCGGCCGACCTGCTGGACCCGGCGGTCGAGGCGACCCGGGACGCATTGCTGAAGGAGGCGCAGGCGGCCGACGACACGGAGGCGACGGGCAGCACGGCACTTCCGGCGACCGACGGCGACGTGCTCCACACGATCCTCTTCCCGGAGCTGGCGGCGCAGCTGCGCGGCGGCCGCCGGGCGCTGGCCGACCTGGCGGCGCGCGAGGAGGCGGAGGCGCGGGAGGAGGAGCTGGGGGCTGGTGAGGGAGGCGCCGAGGTGGACACCGGCGCCCCGGCGGCGGCGCCGCCCGTCGCGGCGGCCCCCCAGGCGACGGAGCTGCAGGTGGAGGTGGAAGGCGAGGTCTTCACCGTGCGGGTCACGGGTGCCGGCGTCGCGGTCACGCCCGGCGTGCAGCCCGCGGCCCCGGCCCCGACCGGAGACGGCGGGACCGCCCCGGCCCCCGCCTCCGCGCCCCAGCACGCGGTGGTGGCGCCGATGCAAGGGCTGATCATCAAGATCCCGGTGGAGGTGGGGACCGAGGTCCAGATGGGCGACGTGGTGGCGGTGCTGGAGGCGATGAAGATGCAGAACGACATCGTCGCCAACCGCGCCGGCACCGTGACGCACATCCTGGTCAAGGAGCAGGACGTCGTGACTCCCGAGCAGCCGCTGGTCGCGATCGGGTGACCGGTATGCGCGTGGCCCTGCTCGGCACGGGCAAGATGGGCGCCGCGATCGCCCGCCGGATCGGCGCGGCGGGCCACGACCTGACGCTCTGGAACCGGACGCGCGGCCGCGCCGAGGCGGTGGGGGTGGGCGCCGTCGCCGCGACTCCCGGCGAGGCGGTGGCTGGCCGCGAGGTGGTCCTGAGCATTCTGTTCGGACCCGAGTCGGTCCGCGAGACCTACCACCGGCTCACCCCGGAGCCGGGCCAGGTCTACTGCGAGATGAGCACCGCCGGCATCGATCTGGGGGGTGAGATCGCCCCCTGGGTGGAGGAGCACGGGGCGGCGCTGCTCACCTGTCCCATCCTGGGCAGCATTCCCGCGATCGAGAACGGGTCCGCCACCATCCTGGTCGGGGGTGACGAGCGCGCCACCGAGAAGGCCCTGCCGGTGCTGCAGGCGTTTTCGGCGCCCCAGCCGGCCGGCAGCCGCGAGCAGGCGGCGGCGCTGAAGCTGATCAACAACGCGATGCTGGGGATCACCTCGGCCGCCGCCGCCGAGCTGCTCAACGCGGCGGAGCGCCAGGGCCTTGACCTGGACCGCGTCTTCGAGCGCCTGGCCGGGTTCGTCCCCTACCTGAACGCGCGCCGCCGTGGATTCCGGGGACGCGACCACTCGAACCCCACCTTCGAGGTCACCGGCGCTTGCAAGGACCTCGACCTGGCGCTGCGTGCGGCGCACTCGGCCGGGGCTGCCCTGCCGGTGACGGCGGCCGCCGCCGAAGTCTTCGCCCTCGCCGCGCGGCGGCATGCGACCGAGGAGATGACGGCGGTGATCGAGGTCTTCGGGGAATGACGGACAAGCCGCGCAAGCTCAAGAAGGTCTTGGTGGCGAACCGCGGGGAGATCGCGATCCGGATTTTCCGGGCCTGCCAGGAGATGGGCATCAAGACCGCCGCCATCTACTCCGACGCCGACCAGCACGCGATCCACGCCCGCTACGCCGACGAGGCCCATCGCATCGGTCCCGCGGCGCCGACCGAGTCGTACCTAGCCCTCGACCGGATCGTGAAGCTGGCCAGCGACATCGGCGCCGACGCCATCCATCCCGGCTACGGCTTCCTCAGCGAGCGCGAGGAGTTCCCCCAGGCATGTGTCCGCGCCGGGATCGCGTTCGTCGGCCCGCCCGCGGCGGCGATGCGTGCCCTCGGTTCCAAGCTGGGAGCCCGGGCGCTGGTCAGCTCGCACGGCGTCCCCGTCACGCCCGGCAGCGGCTCGCTGGAGGACCCGGACGAGGCGGCGCGGGCGGCGCGGGAGATCGGCTTCCCGGTCATCGTCAAGCCCTCGGGCGGCGGCGGCGGCATCGGCATGAAGGTGGTGGAGCGGGAGGAGGAGCTGGTCGGGGCGATCGCGAGCTGCCGCTCGGCGGCGGCCGCCGCGTTCGGCGACCCGACCGTCTATGTCGAGAAGTACGTCCTCAACCCGCGCCATGTCGAGATCCAGGTGATCGCCGATCAGCACGGCGGGGTGGCGCACCTGGGCGAGCGCGAGTGCTCGATCCAGCGCCGCCACCAGAAGATCATGGAAGAGACCCCCTCGCCGGTGGTGACGCCGGAGATCCGCGCCCGGATGGGGGAGGCGGCGGTGATGGCGGCCAGAGTGGCGGGCTACCAGAACGCGGGCACGGTGGAGTTCATCTTCAGCGACGGTGAGTTCTATTTCCTCGAGGTCAACGCCCGTCTCCAGGTCGAGCACCCGATCACCGAGGGAGTGACCGGCATCGACCTGGTCAAGGAGCAGCTGCGGGTGGCGGCCGGCCACCGGCTTTCCTTCCGCCAGGAGGACGTTCGCTTCTCGGGTCACCACATCGAGATGCGGATCAACGCCGAGGACCCGGCGAGCAACTTCGTGCCCAACCCGCGGCGGATCCGGCGCTGGGTGGCGCCCGCCGGCCCCGGGGTGCGCGTCGACTCCGGCTTCGGCCCCGGCTCCGACGTGCCGCCCAACTACGACTCGCTGGTGGCCAAGCTGATCGTCTCCGGCAAGGACCGCGCCGAGGCGATCGCGCGCGGCCGGCGGGCCCTGCGAGAGTTCGTCCTGGTCGGACCCGCGACCACCATCCCCTACCACCGGGCGATCCTCGAAAGCCAGGACTTCCTGGCCGGCAAGCTCTCCACCCACTTCATCGACACCCACCCCGAGCTGCTGGAGAACATGCGGCGCTTCCTGGACGAGCCTTCGCCCCTCGACTACGGGCCCGACCCCCGGCAGGTCGCCGCCGCGGCGGCCGCGGCGGCAGTGGTGATCCAGGGTCAGTGAGCGACCCGGTCCGCCGGGAGCGCCGCCTGCCCGTCGACCTCGAACCGCCCATGCGGACGGTCTCGCGGACCGTGGTCGGGCGCACCGGCCGGTACACGCTGCGCTCCGACCGCGCCCGCTGGCCGAACGGGGAGGAGGGCGACTACGCGGTCGTCGAGACGCCGGACTCGGTGATGATCGTGGCCCGCTTCCCGGACCGGACCACGGTGCTGGTCCGGCAGTGGCGCTACTCGTGGGAGGAGTGCGCGTGGGAGGTGCCGGCGGGGACGGTCGAGGCCGGCGAGGACCCGGCGGTCTGTGCCCACCGGGAGCTGATCGAGGAGGCGGGGCTCCACGCCGGCCGCCTGCTCCCTCTTGGCCACGCGCGTCCGATGGCGGCGGCGACCGCCCTCGCGCACATCTT
Organism: Candidatus Dormiibacterota bacterium; assembly: GCA_963808785.1. Taxonomy (GTDB): domain Bacteria; phylum Chloroflexota; class Dormibacteria; order Dormibacterales; family Dormibacteraceae; genus CAVTSA01. Next base: position 602,429 of record CAWEGH010000001.1, read on the forward strand.
CCTGGCCGAGGATCTCACCGAGGTGCCGCGCCACCTGGAGATCTACGAGCGCGACATGATCACGGTCCGCCTGCCCCTCGACGAGGCTCTGCAGGCGGCGGTCGAGGGGGAGATCCGCCACGCGGGGTCGATCGTGGCCCTGACCCGCGCCGCCCACGCCTGAGCGCCGGGTGCCCCGTTACCCCCGTTGGTGCAACAACGGGGCTCTCCCGGGCGTTTTAGGACCCGCTGGTGCACCAACGGGTCCTCTGGGACACGCCGCCCCCCTCAGTAGACGTCCTCGAAGCGGGGTAGCCGGCGCTCGTTGAAGGCCGCCACTCCTTCCCCTCGATCGGGGTGGTCGACCATGCGCCGGTAGCACTCGAGCTCGATCTCGATCGCCTGCTCGATCGGCTGCTCGAGACCCATCCTTGCCGACCGCTTGGCCTGCTGGACGGCGACCGGTGAGTTGCCGGCGATGCGCTCCGCCAGCTCGAACGCTGCCGGCATCAGCTCTGTGAGGGGAACGACCCGGTTGACCAATGCCCAGCGCCAAGCCTCCTCGGCCCCGATCAGCTCGCCCGTCATCAGGAGCTCCAGGGCCCGGCCGCGGGGCAGGTAGCGGGGCAGGAACTGCGTGCCTCCGGCGCCCGGCATGATGCCGCGCGTCACTTCCGGCTGACCGAAGCGGGCATTCTCGGAGCAGATGATGAAATCGGTCGACATCGCCATCTCGCAGCCGCCGCCCGCGGCGACGCCGTTGACGGCCGCGAAGATGGGCTTGCGGAACCAGCGCAGCCGGTGGTGGGCGGCCTCGAAGATCCGGTGCTGATGCGACCACTCCTCGGTCGTCATGCCCTGCCGCTGCTTGAGGTCGCCGCCGGCGCAGAAGGCGCGCTCGCCGGCCCCGGTCAATATCACCGCCCGCACCCGGCTCTCCTCCGAAAGCTGGTCCAGGACCTGGCTCAGTCGGATCCCCATCTCGGTGCTCATCGCGTTCAGCACGTGGGGGCGGTTCAAGGTCAGAACGGCCACCGCGCCGTCGAGATGACGCTCGCAGAGGATGGTGGTCTCCACGGTCTCGGTCACGTTCACCATCGCACCTTCCTGGTCAATAGGAGCGGGGGAGCCCGAGCACGTGCTCGCCCACGTAGCTGAGGATCAGGTTGTTGGAGACCGGGGCCACGATCGGAAGGCGCGCCTCTCGAAACTTGCGTTCGATGTCGTACTCGACCGCGAAACCGTAGCCCCCGAACGTGGTCATGGCCGCGTTGGCCGCCTCCCAGGCCGCCTCCGAAGCCAGGTACTTGGCCATGTTCGCCTCCGCCCCCGCCCCCTCGCCGGCGTCGAAGCGGCGGGCGGCGTGGTCGCGCATCAGGCGGGCCGCCTCGATCGCCATATAGGCCTTCGCGATCGGGAACTGGACCCCCTGGTTCTGGCCGATCGGGCGCTCGAAGACCACCCGCTCCCGGGCGTAGGCGGTGGAGCGATCGACGAAATAGAACCCATCCCCGAGCGACTCGGAGGCGATCAGAATCCGCTCCGCGTTCATCCCGCTGAGGATGTAACGGAAGCCCTCACCCTCCTCGCCGATCCGGTTCTCGACCGGCACCTCGAGGCCGTCGAAGACCAACTCGTTCGTCTCGTGGTTGACCATGGTCTGGATCGGGTTGACCCGAAGGCCGTCGCCGGCTCCCCGGAGATCCACCAGGAGGACGGAGAGGCCGTCGGTCCTGCGGTGCACCTGGTCCGCCGGCGTGGTGCGGGCCAGCAGCATGAGCAGATCCGAGTGCTGGACCCGGGACGTGAAGACCTTGCGGCCCCTGATCAGGTACCGATCGCCGCGGCGCTCGGCGAAGGTGCGGATGCGGGTGGTGTCGGAGCCCGCGTCCGGTTCCGTCACCCCGAACGACTGCAGGCGGAGGTCACCGGACGCGAGTCCGGGCAGATAGCGCTGCTTCTGCTCCTCGGAGCCGTGCCGCAGCAGCGCGCCCATCGTGTACATCTGGGCGTGGCAGGCGGCGGAGTTGCCTCCCGCGCGGTTGATCTCCTCCAGGACGATGCCGGCCTCCAGCATTCCCAGCCCCGAGCCCCCGTACTGCTCCGGGATCAGGCAGGCCAGCCAGCCCGCCTCGGTCAGCGCCTTGACGAACGCCTCCGGGTAGCGCCGCGCCTCGTCGCACTCGCGCCAGTAGGGTCCGGGGAAGCGTGAGCAAAGTTCCCGCACCGAGGACCGGATGTCCTCATGTTCGATGGTGGTCAGCGTCTCCATGTCACCTCCTCTCCAGCGCCACCGGCGCCGGCGCCGCCCCCGCCCAGCGCTTCCGACGCGCAGAGGCGGGCGATCTCCCCGCTGCTGTAGCCGAGCTCGCCGAGCAGTTCCCGGTTATGCTCCCCGAGGCCCGGCGGCACCCGGCGCAGCGGTGGCCGCTCGCCATCGATGCTGAGGGGCAGCCCCACCGAGCGGAAGTCGGGAATCTCCGGGTGGGCGGCGGCCTGCAGGATATCGAGCACGCGGGTCTGCTCCTCGGCCGCCACCTCGGCCGCGTCCCGGATCACTGCGCACGGCACGCCGGCCGCGTGCAGCTCGCGGGCCAGCTCCTCGGTGGCGCGTTCACCCGTCACGGCCTCGATCGCCGCGACCAGCCGGGTGCGGTTGCGGACCCGGTCAGGATTGTGGCGAAACCCCTCGTCCCCGGACCACTCGGGGTGCCCGAGCGCCTCCGCCAGGCGACCGAAGAGCCGGTCGTTGGCGGCCGCGATCATGAGGCTCCCGTCCCGGGTCCGGAAGGCCTGGTACGGCGCGATCGTGACGGTGCCCGAGCCCTGCCGGGTGGGTGGCTCGCCCGCGGCCCAATAGGTCGCCAGGTGGTACGCCATCCAGCCCAGCGCGGTCTCGTAGAGGGAGGTCACGATTCGACGCCCGGGGCCGTCCCCCCGCTCCAGAAGGGCGGCGACGACGCTCAGGGCCGCCCACATGCCGGTCCCCATGTCGACCAGGGAGACGCCGGCCCGGATCGGGCCACCGCCCACCTCACCGGTCACGCTCATGATGCCGCCGAACGCCTGCATCAGCGGGTCGTAGCCGGGCAGATCGCGCAGCGGCCCCCGGTCCCCAAAGGGGGTGACGGAGCAGTAGATGAGGGACGGGTTCAGGGACCGGGCCCACTCGTAACCGAAGCCGAGGCGGTCGAGGACCCCGGGGCGGAAGCTTTCCAGGAGGACGTCGCAGCGGGCGGCCAGACGTCCCAGCACCTCCGCCGCCTCGGGGTGGCGCAGATCCAGCGTGATCGAGCGCTTGTTGCGATTCATGGCCAAGAAAAGAGGGCTCCACCCCTCCCAGAACGGAGGCCCCCACTCCCTGGTGTCGTCCCCGCGCCCGGGCCGCTCGACCTTCACCACCTCGGCTCCCAGCTCCCCCAGGACCATGGCCGCGTAGGGCCCCGCCACGTTCCGGGTCAGATCGAGGACCCACCGGCCCTGCAGCGGGGCGCTCATGGGATGGCGACGGCGGCCGGCGTCAGCTCGGAGACGAATTGGGTTACCGAGGCCAGAGCCTCGAGCCGCTCCAGCGCACGCAGCGAGCTCTCCACCTGCGCTGCCGGCAGCACGGTGGCGGCGCAGTCGCGGTACTTCGCCCGCAGGTCGTCGGCGTCCAGGGGGCGGCGCGGGGAGCCCAGCGGCTGCTCCACCCGCTCGGTCACCTCCGAGCCGTCCCGGAGCCGCACCTTGAGGTCGACATGTCCCTCCTCGATGGGGTTGTGGCGGACCTCGAAGGCCGGGTCCTCCTCTGCCCGGACCCGCTCGGCAAGCCGCTGCACCTGCGGCCGCGCCACCATCTGGTCGGTGAAGGTGTCGAGGCCGAGCCGGCCGTCCCAGAGCGCCGCCGCCAGCGTGTAGCCGAGGCAGAACTTGCCCTCCAGGCCGGTGGTGGCGCGCTCGTAGATGAGCGGGTCGAAGCCGCCCCGCGGGACTTTGACCGAGATCTCTTCCACCTCCTCGGGGCGCAAGCCCCGGGCCCGGGCCGCGAGGAGTCCGTCGGCGGCCCGGTGGGTCGCGAAGCAGCAGGGGTACTTCTTCACGGAGAGGCCGGTCGCCTCGAGATCCCAGGGCGCGCCGAAATGCGCCGGGGCATCCGGCTCCCGGCTCCCCGAGAACAAGGTCAGATAGCCGAGCCGCCCCTCCAGCGCCTCCGCGCCGGCTGTCATCCCGCCCCCCGCCAGGCGCGCGGCCTGGACGCCGCAGCGGGCGGCATGCCCGGCGTGAAAGGGCTTGGTCATGGTGCCGAAGTTCTGACGGCTGCCGGAGGCCTCGGAGGCAGCGATCCCGAGGGCCGCCGCCATCCGCGCCTGGTCGAGGCGGAGCAGGCGGCCGGCGGCGGCCGCCGCACCGAGCGTGCCCACGGTGGAGGTCGCGTGCCAGCCGGCGCGGTAGTGGATCGGGCCCAGGGCCAGCGCCAGCTTTGCCATCGCCTCGACTCCGATGGCGTACCCGCACAGCAAGTCCCGACCCGACGCCCCGGCCATCTCGGCCCCCGCCAGTGCCGCCGGCAGCAGCACCACGCTGGGGTGCCCTTCAACCGACGCCGAGACGTCGTCGTAGTCGAGGGCGTGGCCGCTTACTCCGTTCAGGAGGGCCGCGTTCTCGGGCGAGGTGCGGAGGGCGGTCCCAAGCTGCGCCGCCACCGGCCGGCAGCCGTCCGCGGCCACCGTCTCGCTCACGATGCGGGTGACCGGCTCCCGGACCCCGGCCAGGATCGCCGCCGTGGTGTCGATGATGGCGGCCCGCGACCGAGCGACCACCACGTCCGGCAGCTCGCCGTACTCGATGCCGGCCGCCCAGGTGGCCAGCTCCTGCGTCGTACCCATGTTCAGGACTTCACCTCCGATCGGCAGGTCGTACCGCGCCGGCACATTGAGAACGTGCAGGACGGCGTTCGGGCCCACACCATGAAAGGATGACGGCCATTCCAAGCAGGAGGCGCCGGCCGTGAGCGCGCAAGAGCTCGATCTGATCGGTCATCTCTTCCTGGCCGTCGCGGCAGCCGTCGGCGTCGCGCAGATCGTGCTGCTCCTGGCCCTCGTGCGCAGGGCGGGCAGGCGGCCCGCGACCGCGGCGCTGGCTCGGTATCCCGACAGTGCCGTGGAGGTCCTGGAGAACGAGATCGACCAGCTGCGGGGTGAGGTGTACCGGCTGCGCAATGAGCGCGACTGGCTGCGTAAGGAGTGCGCCCGGCTGGCACGCGGGGAGGGCGAGCCGGGGGGCTGACCTCGGGCGCCCTCATCACCGATGCAGCTTAGGTCGCAAGGCCCGTTTTCACGCGAATCGTGGGTTATGCTCCGGCGGCGGTGGGGGCGAGCAGGGTGAGGGTCGGCCCCGTCGGCGACGCGCAGTGGGCAGCGTTTCTTCGCTTTCTGGCGCCCCGGGCCATCCCCGGCGTGGAGGAGGTGACCGAAGGCGCGTACCGGCGCACGATCCGGTACCAAGGGGCGGCCGGCGTGCTGTCGGTGGCGGTGGCGTCGGGGGGAACGCGGTCGAGCTGGCGGTGCGGGACCTCGACGGAGCCGCCCTCGCGACCGCGGAACCCGCCGTCCGCCGGATGCTGGGCCTGGACGTCGACACGGTGGCGATCGACCGCGCCCTGAGCGCCGACCCGGTGCTGGCGCCGCTGGTGGCGGCACGGCCCGGGCTGCGGGTGCCCGGCGCCTACGACGGTTGGGAACTGGCGGTGCGCGCGATCGTGGGCCAGCAGGTGAGCGTGGTCGCGGCGACGACGCTGGCGGGCCGCGTCGTCCGCGCCGCCGGGACGCCGCTGAAACGCTTGGTGGGGTCGCTCACCCATGCCTTTCCTCTCCCCGGCGAGCTGGCCGCGGCACCGCTGCCGGGGCTGGGCATGCCCGCACGCCGGATAGAGACGCTGCGGGTCCTGGGCCGGGCGATCGACGCCGGCGCCGTCAGCCTCGACGGGTCGGTCGATGTCCAGGCCACCCAGGCGGCACTGGTCGCGCTGCCCGGGATCGGGCCCTGGACCGCCGGCTATGTCGCCATGCGGGCGCTCGGCGACCCGGACGCGTTCCCGACCGGCGACATCGGCCTGCGGCGGGCGGCGGTGCGCCTCGGCCTCCCCGGAGAGACGCGGGCGCTGGCGCAGGCGGCGGAGCGCTGGCGCCCCTACCGCTCCTACGCCGCCTACCACCTCTGGGCGTCGCTGGCGGCACCCTCCGGCGGCTGACCCTCCGTCACCGCACACCCTGACCCCCCTCCACGCCCCCGAACACCAGAGACACCCACTCCGGCCCTACCACGCGCCGGGTAGCGCCAGGGTGTGGACATCATTCTGGCGCTTACCCTGGGTGCTACCGCTGCCGGTACAGCCGGTGGCCGTTGGTGTGGAAGAGCGCCTCCAGCTGGGCTGCGCCCGCGTCCGCCAGGGACTCCGAGACGATCCCGACCCACCCGTCATACGTCGCCACCGCGGTCGCGACCGGCCAGTTGCTGCCCCACAGGACCCGGTCCCATCCCAGGCAGGTCACCGCGTGCCGGATGAAGGGGCGCTGCGTCTCGTCGGTGAGCCACGGGTCGTGCGCCGTATGCACCACGGGTGAGATCTTCAGGTGGACGTTGGGGCACGCCCCCAGCTCATCGATAGCGTGCAGCCACCCGGGATCGGGCGCGATCGACACGTCCGGCTTGCCCAGGTGTTGGACCACGATCACGGTCTCCGGGCACGCCCGTGCGAGCGGCGGCACGGCGGCGATCTGCCCGTAGCGCACGCAGAGCTCGAGCAGGAACCCGGTGCTCCCCACCAGTCGCGCACCGGCCACGAACCCGGGCCGCAGGATGAACTCCGGGTCGGGCTCGTTCTGGGTGCTGCGGCGCACTCCCCGCACGATCGGATGCTGGGCCAGGCCCTCGAGAACCGGGCCCAGCGCCGGCGCCTCCACGGGAGCGAACGCCACCATCGCGCACAGACGGGAACCCTGCTTCGAGGTCTCTTCGGCGAGCGCGACCTCGTCCGGCTCACCGGTGGCCTCCACCAGGCAGGTACCGTCGACGTGGCACCGGCTCGCGGCCCGCGTGAAGTCCTCCCACGCGAACTCATGGTCCAGGTACGGCTCGCCCAGGATCCCGGCCCGGGGGGTCTCCGCGCGCCGCCACAGGTGGTGGTGCGCGTCGAAGAGGATCCGGCTCATCCAGCGTCAGGCCAGACGTGGCGGATGAGCTGGTTCACGAGCCCCGTCACCGGTAACGACACCTGCTGCTGGTCCGCCTCGCGCAGCGCCGACCGCAGGTCCTTGAGGATGATCTCGAGCGTGCCACCCGGCTCGGCCGAGCGCCAGAACGCGCTCACGTCGTCCCAGTTGCGGACCGCCCAGCTGCCCCCGGTGCTCACCGACAGCAGCGCCATCAACTGGTGCTCATCGACCTGGTGGCGGCCGGCGATACGCAGCCCTTCGGTGATCCCGAGCATGTTCACCGCCAGCATCAGCTGGTTCGCGAGCTTGGCAGCCTGTGCCATTCCCGGCTGCTCCCCGACACCGAACAAGTTGCCGCCCATCGCCTCGAACAGCGGGCGAAGGGCAGCAAGGGTGGGCGCGGCGCCGGCCAGCATGATGGTCAGGGTCCCCTCCCGCGCCCCCGAAACCCCGCCGCTCACGGGCGCATCCACCACCTCGATCCCGGCCTCCGCGAGCTCCTGGGTCAGCGCGTGCAGCGTGCTCGGATCGAGCGTGCTCATGCAGACGAACACGAGGTTCTCCCGGCCGGCGCTCAGCAGTCCTTGCGGGCCACGCACGACCTCCCGGGTCTGGTCGCCGTCACGAACGATGCTGATCAATACCCGGGTCGCCGCCCGCGCCGCCTCCGCGACCGAGCCCGCCGGCCGGACTCCGGCGCGGGCGGCCTCCGCCCGCCGAACCTCGGACACCTCGACCCCGACCACCTGGAAGCCGGCCCGCACCAGGTTGGCGGCCATCGGTCCTCCCATCGCCCCCAGCCCCACGAAGCCCACCACCTCAGCCTGCTCAGCCATGCTGTTCCTCCTCTCACCCGCCAAATGGCACCGCTCCCAACGGAACGGCGTGCATACAGGCCATCTTGGGCGCCCGTTCAGGCCAAGCGGCGCCCGTCGGGTTGGAGGTCCTCCTCCCCGTGCCAGATCCCGCGCAGCTCGGCGGAGCTGCGCAGGAGCTCGCCGAGTGAACCCACCGCCTCCACCCGCCCCGCCCGGAGCACGACGATGCGGTCCGCCGCCGCCAGCACCCCGCGCCGGTGCGAGACGGCGAGGCAAGCCAGGTCGGCGCGGTCTCGCAGGTGCTCCAGGATCCGGGCCTCAGTGGCCGGATCGAGCGCGCTCGAGAGGTCGTCGAGGAACGCGACCTGCGGCTGCAGCACCAGGAGGCGGGCCAGCGCCACCCGCTGCACCTGGCCCCCACTGAGCCGGAGGCCCCGCCGCCCGACGGAGGTATCAAGGCCGGCGGGGAAGCTGGCCAGGTCGCCTTCCAGCGCCGCTCCCTGGATCGCGGCCTGGAGCTGTTGGTCGGACGCCGGCCGGCCCAAGGTGAGGTTCTCGCGCAGCGTCCCCGAGAACAGGACCGGCGATTGCGCCAGATACCCGGAACGGGGAGGGACCAGGAAGGAGGCCGGTTCGCGGACGGGTAGGCCGTTCCACTGGACCACGCCCTCGGCGGGCAGCATCCCGAGCAGCGCCCGGAGCAGGGTCGTCTTCCCGGCGCCCACCCGCCCGGTGACCACCACCAACTCGCCCGGACCGAGATCGAGGTCGAGGCCGGAGATGGCGTGGGCGCCGCCCGCCGAGGACCGGAGGTCCCTGACCCGCAGCGACCGGAACGGCGGCGGCGTGACGGCCGGCGCCGGCTGCGGCCCCACCGGACCCCTGAGCACCGGGCGTGGCTCGGCGAGCGCCACCGCGGGCATGCCCGGCAGCAGCTCCCCCAGCCGCCGCAGCGAGACCCCGTACTGGCGCCAAGCCGCCAGGTCGCCGCCGAGGTAGCTGCCGGCGGTGGCCACCGTCCCCGCGTAGGTGACGACGAGCGCCAGGTCCCCGACCGGGAGCCTGCCGCCCTGAACCCGCGCAGCAAGCAGCAGCAGCACGACCCCGACCGCGATCCCGTAGGTCTGCGAGGAGAAGCCGACCAGGCCCTGGGTGAGCAGAGTGTCACGCAGCAGCACCCGGCGCCGAGCGTCGGTGAGCAGACGGAACCGCGCCTCGCAGCCGGGCTCGGCGCCCGCAGTGCGAACCACGGGGAGCGCGCCGAAGACGCTGCCGAGGAACGTGGTCACCTCGGCGATGGACTCCTGCAGCGCCTGACGAAAGCGCGTCAACCGGCTGCTCGACCAGCTCGCCCCCACCGCGATCGCCACCAGCGGAGCGATCACCAGGGCGGCCACCCACCCCGCCAGAAGCCAGAGCAGAACCACCGCGATCAGGATCACGACCGCTTCCGCGATCGTCTCCAGGATCACCACCTGAGCGCTCACCTGGTCGACGTCGCTGTCGAAGCGGGCGAGCGCTTCGGCGGGCGGGAAGGGCAGAGCGGTCGCGGCCGGTCGCCGCAGCAGCCGCGTGAGCAGGTTGGCGCGGGCCAGGGTCGCGTAGGTCTGCTGGGCCCGCTGGTGGCTGTACCACCCGCCCAGGCCGCCTCCGAAGTAGGCGGCGATCTGCGCCGCCGCCAGGATCGCGATCAGCGACCACAACCCGGGCCCGGTGGTCGCGCCGCCGGATACGGTGTCGAGCACCGCCCGAACCAGCAGGCCGGGAACCAGGAACATGGCGTAGTTCCAGAAGACGTCCGTCGCGGCATAGGCCCAGACCAGGTTGGGCCGGAAGGCGAGGAACCGGGCCAGGACCCGCACCGAGTCGGGCATCTTGATGGTGGGGTGGTTCACGCCAGCACCTCCGCCGGCCCGGCTCGCAGCAGCCGGGCGAAGCGCGAGTCGGGGTCTCGTGCCAGCTCGCCCCGGAGCCCGAACTCCACCGCCGACCCGTCCTCCAGGACCAGGATGTGGGTGGCGCGCTCCAGGGTCTCGGGGCGATGCGCCACCACGATCGCGGTCGTGCCGGCGAAGAGCCGGTCGAGCGCGCGCTGCAGACGGCGCTGCGTGACCAGGTCCAACCTGGCCGACGGCTCGTCGAGGACGATCAGCCCCGCCGGACGAAGGAAGACACGTGCCAGTGCGAGCAGCTGCGCCTCGCCGGCGGAGAGCGTGCGATCGGAAGACAGCTGCGTCGTCAGCCCCTGTGGCCGGCTGTCGAGCCAGGCGCCCAACCCGGCCTCCTCCAGGGCGAAGCGGACGCGGGCCGGGGAAACCGGCTCGTAAAGCGTCAGGTTGTCGAGCAGCGTCCCGTCGAGGAGATGGACCTCCTGGGGCACATAGGCGACCCGCCGGCGCAGCTGGTCGGTGGCGATCCGGCTCAGGTCGACGCCGCCCAGCTGGATCGTCCCGGTGGGGATCCCGTGCAACCGCACCAGAAGACGGGCGAGCGTCGACTTGCCGCTGCCGGTGCGGCCCACGATCCCCAGCACGCCACCGGCCGGGACCTGAAAGCCGACGCCGGAAAGTGTCTCCTCGCCGTCCTCGTAGGCGAAGGAGAGGCCCCGAACGTCCACCGCCAGGGGACCCTCCGGCAGGGGTTCCGGGCGCGCCGGGGGTGCCACGTCGGGCCCCAGCGCCAGCAGCTCGCGGCACCGCGTGGCCGCGGCGGTCGCCGGCTGGAGGTCCTCGAGCTGCCGCCCGAGGGCCTGCAGGGGCGCCAGGCTCAGGCCCCCGTACGCCGCGACCAGGAACACCTGCCCCAGCGTCAAGACCCCGTGCTGGTGGAGCGCGGCGGCGACTCCGAGCGCGACCGTGGTGCCGAGCGCGAAGATCGTCTCCGCGGCCCCGGCGGCGCCGCCCACCAGCGCCGCGTGCAGGAACCGCCCGACCTGGCCTCGCGCCGACCGCTCGAGCCGCCCCTCGGCGTAGCTTGCCGCGCCCAGGCCGGCGATGTCCTCCAGACCACCCAGCAGCTCCTCGACGTCGCCGAAGAGCTCGGCCACCGTCTGCCGCGATCGGACCCAGGCCCGGGTCACGATCGGGGCCAGCCTCATCCGAATGGCCGCCGCGACCGCCGCCGCGGTTGCCATCACCAGGCCGATCCGCCAGTCCAGGTGCCAGAGGAGGACCAGGACGCCGAGGACGATGAGGGCGTTGCCCGTCAGCGCCACCGCCATCCGGGAGAGGAGGTTGCCGAGCAGCGCCGGGTCCCGGTCGACGCGCTGAATCAGCGCCCCCGGCGGGACCCGCTGATGGAACGCGCGCCCCAGGGTGAGGCTGTGGTCGAACAGGTCCTGACGGAGCCGGTTGGTGGCCCGCACGGCGAGGTCGGTGGCCGCGTACTCCTCCCCCACCGCGGCGACCTGCTGCAGAGACGCGCAGACGCAGTACGTGAGGGCGAGGACGGCCAGTACGGTGCCCGCCTCGGGGAGCGACGCCTGATCGACGAACCGCTGCAAAATCTGAGGTCCCACCAGGGCCAGCAGGCTGCCGAGCAGGACCAGGCCGCCGAGGAGGGTCAGCCGTCCCAGGTGCGGTCGCAGGTAAACACGGGCGATGGACCAGAGCGCGAACAAGAAGAGGAGCCTCCAGCTGAGTGGACAGCCGGCCGGCCCGCCGGGGGCGCTCGGTCAGGCGAAGATCGCCGTCAGACGATCAGGAGCGAGCGCACCGCGAGGTACCGACCGGGAACACACGAACCAGAAGCCTTGCCACGACCGGCACCTCCTTTGAGAATTTGAGCGTGCGACAGCCTACCACGCGGGGACGGCCGCGTGGGAAGACGCGAGCAAAATCGTTTGACGGTCATCAACCGGGCGCGGAGAGCGAGGTGGCGAGGGTGTCGACAAGCAAAGACGGATACGTCTCACTCTGGCTGGACGAGGCGATCTCGGAGGAGGATCCGGACTCCTGGCAGCAGCAGGAATTGCCGGAGCAGGCTGACGTGGTGATCGCCGGGGGCGGCTTCACCGGTCTCTGGACCGCGATCCGGCTCCTCGAGCATGAGCCCCGACTTCGCGTCTGCCTGCTCGAAGCCAGGTACTGCGGTTTCGGGGCCAGCGGCCGCAACGGAGGGATCGCCGACGCCAGTTGGGCCAAGTTCCCGGTCATGGTGCGGCTCTTCGGTGAGTCCGAGGCGATCCGTCTGGCGCGGATGGTCGACGAAGGGCTCGCAGCGATCGAGAGGTTTTGCGAGGCGCACCGTGTCGACGCGCAGATCCGTCAGCGGGGAAACCTCTGGGCGGCGTCGAACACGGCACAGGTGGGAGCCTGGATTCCCGCGCTGCGAGCGCTCGAGGCCGCCGGTCAAGCGCCGTTCCGCGAGGTGGACGGCAGCGCCGCCCAGGAATTGAGCTCGTCGTCGGCGCTGCTCGGAGGCATCTTCGAGGAGGGGGTGGCCACCCTGCAGCCGGCTCGCCTGGTGCGGGGCCTGCGCCGGGTCGCCATCGAGATGGGTGTCACCGTCGTCGAGCAGACCGCGATGACGGATTTCGAGGCGGGCCGGCCGGTCCGGGTGGAGACCAGTCGCGGCGCCATCCGGGCAGAAAAGCTGGTGCTGGCGATGAACGCGTGGGCCGCCTGGCGCCCAGAGCTGCGGGGACATCTCTTCGTCACGTCCAGCGACATCGGCGCCACCAGCACCGTCCCTGAGCTGCTCGGACCGGGGCTGGGATCGGGCATCGGGCTGGCGGACTCGCGGCGGATGATTCTCTACTGGCGATCGACCCCGGACGGTCGGGTCGTCTTCGGTAAGGGTGGGGGCTTCATGTCCAGCCACAACGAGGTGGACGACCGCTTCACCGGCGCCAGCCCGCTGGTGAGCGACAACCTGCGGCAGCTGCACCGGCTCTATCCCGACCTCGCGAACCTCGGCTTCGAGTACAGCTGGAACGGACCGATCGACTACTCGGTGACCGGCTTGCCCTATTTCGGGCCGCTCGACGATCGCGCGCCGGAGGTTCTGGTCGGAGTCGGCTACTCCGGCAATGGGATCGTCCCCACCGTCCTCGGAGGCCGCATCCTGGCGTCTCTGGCACTGGGTCTGCGAGACGAGTATTCGAGCCTTCCGACCACACGGCGATGGCCCGCCCGGCTTCCACCCGAGCCCTTCCGGTCCTGGGGGGCGCCCATCGTCAGGGCAGCCGTGAGTCGCAAAGAAGCGAGGTTCGACGAGGAGCGATCCCCGGACCGGCTCACATCATGGGTCGCGAGCCTCGACCCGACGGCGTCGCCGACCCAGTCCTGACGGGTGTTCTCAGAGCTGGTCCGAGATCTCGCAGAGGAGGTCCGCCGTCTCCTCCCAAGCGAGGCAGGGATCGGTCACGCTCTGCCCGTAGCGGAGGCCGTCGGTGTGCCCGAGCACCAGGTCCTGATGTCCCTCCACCAGGAAACTCTCGAGCATGACGCCGACGATGCCGCGCTGGCCCGCCGCGCGCTGGGCCACGACCTCGCGGACGATCTCGGGCTGGCGCCGGAAGTCCTTCCCGCTGTTGCCGTGGCTGGCGTCGACCAGCAGGCGGGCAGGCTGCCCCGCCCGGACCATCCAGGCCAGCGCGTCGTTCACCGATTGGGCGTCATAGTTGGGCCCGCGGGTGCCGCCGCGCAGAATGACGTGGCAGTCGCCGTTGCCCCGGGTCCAGAAGATCGAAGCCAGGCCGTCCTGGTTGATGCCGGTGAAGACGTGCGAGGTGGAGGCGGCGGCGCAGGCGTCGATCGCGACCTGGACCTGGCCGTCGGTCCCGTTCTTGATCCCGACCGGCATCGAAAGGCCGCTCGAGAGCTGGCGGTGAATCTGGCTCTCCGCGGTCCGGGCGCCGATCGAGCCCCAGCTCACCAGGTCGGCGAAATACTGGGCTGAGATCGGATCCAGGAACTCGCCTCCCAGGGGCAGGCCGAGGCCGAGGATGTCGAGCATCAGCCGCCGTCCGATCTGGAGGCCCTCGTTGACCATGTACGAACCGTCCAGATGGGGGTCGTTGAGCAGGCCCTTCCAGCCGATCGTGGTGCGGGGCTTCTCGAAATACACTCGCATCACGATCAGCAGCCGGTCGTCGAGCCGGTCTCGCAGCGCGGCCAGCCGGCGCGCGTACTCGTACGCGGCAGATGGGTCGTGGATCGAGCAGGGCCCGACGACGACCAGCAGGTGATCGTCCTCACCCCGGAGGACGGCCGAGGTCCGCCGGCGTCCGCGCAGCACCACCTCCTGCGCCGGCCGTGGCATCGGCAGCGCGTCCGCCAGCAGCGCGGGGGAGATCAGTGGGCGCGTCCCTTCGATGCGGACGTCGTGGAGGGCGCTCGCGGGGACCGGGTCCCAGAGGGGCTCCGGGCGCTCGCTCGTCACTTGCTCAGTCTAGGTACGGGTTGGTTGTAACCCCGGGCGCCAGGGTTTCGCCGGCCAGACCCTAGTGCGTGGGGGACGGGGACGGCGTCGGCGCCGCGGCCGGCGAGGGGGTGGCCGTGGGGCTGGGGCTCAGGCCCGGGCTCGGAGTCGGGGTTGCACTCGCGACGGTCCCCGGCTGCGTGGCCGGCGAGGTGAACGCGATCTGGAGGTGCGTCGCGTTCTGGCCGTTCACGTCCTTGAGCCCGTACAGGATCTGTAGCTGGTAGCGCACGCCGGCGGAGAGTGTCGGCAGCGAGATGACCACGGTTCTGGTGGTCGCGTTGTAGGTCGCCGTCTGCGGCGACACCGTCGCGCCCGAGCTCTCCTGCACCACCGCGCCGGCCGGCACGGTAGCCGGATTCAGGTCGGAGTCGAATCGCACCGAGATCGAGCTGGCGCCCACCTGGATAGTCTGGATGGCCGGTCCGCCGCCGAGCCCGGTCTGGACCGGCGTTCCCACCGCCTGGTCGATCAGGTACTGCTGGCCGGAGCGCGCGATCTGGAACTGCTCGTCGAACACCGACTGCTGGGTGCCCTGGCTGAACACCGTGCGCACCACCGCGACGCCGGACGGCTGAGCCACGATCACCGACCAGCGGTTGAGCGTCTCCGTCCCGTAGGTGGTCAAGTAAAGGCCGTTGGCGGCGTTGAACGCGGCCTGCGCCGACGGCGTCAGCAGTGACTGCGCCTCGCCTGAGCTGCCGGACTGCCGGGCCGCCATGAACTGCGTGAGCACGTTGCTGATGGCGGCCATCGCGGAGCTGTTGTCGACCGTCGCGATATAGGCGGCGCCGCCCTGGACATAGCTGATCAGGACGCTGGCGGGTGACCAGCTGGCGGCGGAAGCGGAGGCCCCGGTGAGCGTCGACGCCGGAGCCGAGGGCGACATCAGACGCTGGATCCCGGTCGCGGTCGAGACCAGGAGGCCGTTGTTGGTCCAGCTCACCGCGCTCACGCCGGAAAAGCCGGGAATCCCGATCGTCGACCCCGAGGCCGCGCTCAGAATCGAGAGGCCGCCCTGGTTGACGTAGGCGTAGTCATCACCGCCCGGTGCCCAGGCGCCGAGAGCGGTGGCGGCGCCGACCGTCGCGTCGGCGGCGGTCGCCAGGTTGACGAGGTGCAGGCCGTCGGCAGCCAGGTACACCATTTCGGTTCCATTGGGTGAGAACGCCGTCACCCCGGCGGGCGTGGCCTTCAGCGTGACCGCGGCGACACCCGTGCCCACCCGGGAAACGACGGCGCCGGCGACCGCCATCAGCTGCGGCCCGCGCGCGGTGGTCTCGAAGCCGATCGAGGTGACGCCTGGAACCGTGGTCGTGGTGCCGGCGTAGGAGACCGTGCTGCCGGCCCGGTAGGCGGGCCCGGCGGGTCCGGCCACCACTTGCGAGACGCCGCCCTGGGCGATCACATTTCCTGAGCCGCCGCGGGCGGGATACACGGTCAGCGAGCCGCCCTGACCGATCACGTAGATCTCGGTGCCGTCAAGCGACCACACCGGCTGCGCGCCGTTGCTGGAACCGAGCACCCGGACGCCGGAAAGCGGGCTGGGCGCGGGCGCGGGCGCGGGCGATGCCGTGCTGGACGGCGTCGGAGCCGGAGTCGGCTGCGGCTGCTGCTGCGTCACGAACGTGATCGGCGCCGGTGAGGCCGCGGAGGGGGTCAGCGGCTGATTGCTCTCGGTCCGAGCGCCGGAGGTGAACGTCACCTGATACTCGACACCGGGCGCGAGCCCATCGTTCTTGGGGACGATGGTGAGGGTCTGGTTGTTGTTGGTCCAGCGGTAGGTGGCTTCGGTGGCGGGCGTGATCTTGGCCGCCTCCTCGGTGGCGGCCGGGTTCATCGGCTGCGGGAAGTTGACCACGATGGCCGCCGAGGTCGCCACCTCGGTGTGGCCGTTGATGGGACTGGTGAACACCTTCTCGGCGGAATTGCCGGTGTTCTGCGACAGCGTCACGGTCGCGAAGACGATGAGCAGGACGCCCGCCATCGCGCCTGCCCAGGCCAGACCGGGCGGCCCCAGGAGCCGGCGATACCAGGGTCGACGAGGCTCCTTGCGCTTCCACGCCTCCTGCATCAGCTTTCGGCGCAGCGCCTCCCTGAAGGTGGGGTCGGCCTCGACCATGGGCCGGGGCACGTCGTGGAGCCGCTGCGCGAAGGCGACGTCCGAGGGCCGGTCGAAGATGGCTTCCAGCTCGTCGTCCACCGGCGGGCGCTCGCTCACCGCAGGGCCCCCGCGAAACGGAGCTGGCGGAGTTTCGTGGGGTGGGATCGCAGGGCCCCGGCGAAACGGAGCCGGCGGAGTTGCAGGGCAGGCGTCACGCGCCCTTCTCCCGGACCGCGCCCAGATCGTGCTCCGCTGCCTGCTGGCGGAGGCGCGTCACCCCGCGGTGAACGAGGAGCTTCACGGCGCCCGGGCTCTTTCCCATCGCCGTCGCGATGTCCTCGATCTTCAAGTCCTCCTGGAACTTGAGGATCAGCGCGGTGCGCTGCTGGTCCGGAAGCTCTTCGACCAGGCGCCAGATGCGGCGGATCTCGTCGCGACGCGCGGCGGTCTCCTCGAGTGAGGAGCCGTCGCTCAGGTGGTACTGCTCGTCGACGTCGTCGGTCGGACGCTGGCTCCGGTACCGGTCGGCGACCGCGTTGACCGCGATCTGATAGAGCCAGGCGGAGAACGGTCGGCCCGTGTCCTGGTAGCGGCCGATGCTCCGAAGCGCCTTCATGAACACTTCAGAGGTCACGTCTTCGGCCGCCGCCCGATCCTGAACTCTCGAATACACGAACCGATACATCCTCTGGAAATGCAGCTCATAAAGCTCGCCGAACGCGGCGGGATCTGCCTTTGCCCGAGCGACGAGCTGCCCTTCTTCCGTTGGGGAAAGCGAGCCGCTGACCCGTCCCTCCCCTGCGAGGTCAAACGACATCGATCCAGCCCCGGTTACGGTTTCGCTGCGTGCCGTCGAAAGTGGGCGCCGGCGCTTCCGCCAGATGGAGGTCGCACCGGCCGCAGCTCACCGTCTCCATGACCGTGTCCAGCTTATCCACTAAGGCCAGAAACCCGGCACGACCACGTGCGGGGGTGCCCCGCCATGACGGTAGGACCCATCTGTCCTGCAAATGGGCCCCTCAGGGGCGCTGATAGAACCCATCTGCCCCACAGATCGGGCTTCACTGGCTCACGTCCGGGCGTCCGTATGATTGAGGGCGTTGGATCGCATCGCCACGCCTTACCTTCGGCGCGCCTGCCGGCGGGTTCGGCGACTCCGTTCACCAAGGGTAGGGAAGCCCGGATGATCGATCGCTACGCGCCGCCCCGGATGGTCCAGCTCTGGTCGGACCAGCACCGGTTCGAGCTCTGGCTCCGGGTCGAGATCCTGGCCGCCGAGGCCTGGGCCGAGTTGGGCCGCGTCCCCGCCGACGCGCTGCCCAAAATCCGCCAGGCGCGTTTCGACGCGGCGCGGATCGCGGAGGTGGAGGCCGAGGTCCACCACGACGTGATCGCCTTCCTGACCGTCGTCAACGAGTCGATCGGACAGCCGGAGGCGCGCCATATGCACGTGGGGCTGACCAGCTCCGACGTCATCGACACCGCCTTCGCGGTGCAGTGCAAGGAGTCGGCGCAGCTCGTCCTCGACGATCTCGCCGTGCTGCGGGCGACCGCCGCCGAGCTGGCACTGCGCCATCGCGAGACGGTCGAGGTGGGGCGCACCCACGGGATCCACGCCGAACCGATCACCTTCGGGTTCAAGGTCGCGGGGTGGGTGGCCGAGCTCGACCGTGCCATCGCCCGGCTCCGCGCGGCGCAGGACGAGGTGGCGACGGGCGCGCTCTCGGGCCCGGTCGGCACGCACGCCAGCGTGGATCCGTTCGTCGAGCAGTACGTCTGCGAGCACCTGGGCCTGCATGTGGACCCGGTGTCGACCCAGATCGTGTCCCGCGACCGCCACGCCGCCTTCATGACGGTGCTGGCGGTGACGGCCGGCTCGATGGAGCGCATCGCTCTGGAGATCCGCCATCTGCAACGGAGCGAGGTGGCGGAGGTGATGGAGCCGTTCGGCGCCCATCAGAAGGGCTCCTCCGCGATGCCCCACAAGCGCAACCCCATCCTCACCGAACGGATCTGCGGGCTCGCCCGGACCGTCCGCGGCTACGCGGCCACCGAGCTCGAGAACGTGGCGCTCTGGCACGAACGTGACATCAGCCACTCCTCGGCGGAGCGCATCGTCTTCCCCGACGCCACCTGCCTGGTCGACTACATGGCCCAGACGCTGAACCGGGTGCTGCGCGGGCTGGTCGTGAACCCAGACCAGATGGCGCGCAACCTGGACCTCTGGGGCGGCGTCGTCTTCTCGCAGCGCGCGATGCTGGCACTGGTGGAGAGCGGCATGTCTCGCGAAGAGGCCTACCGCGTGGTGCAGTCCGCGGCCCTCCGCGCGCTGGACGGCGAGGGGGGCTTTCGCGCCCACCTGGAAGCCCAACCGGCGGTCATGGCCCGCATCGGCGACCGGCTGGACCAGATCTTCGACCCGCAGGCGTTCCTGCACCACACCGATCTCGCGTTCGAGCGCCTGGGGCTCTTGAAGCAGCCTCAGGCGGCACCACAGGAGGTTGCTCCTTGAGCCCGACCGTCACGTCGACCGAGCTGCATCTGCCGCTCTTCGCCAAAGGCAAGGTGCGCGACACCTACGAGCTGCCCGACGCCCGGCTGCTGATGGTCGCCACCGACCGCCTCTCGGCGTTTGACTGGGTGCTGCCGACCGGGATCCGCTCCCGGGGCGCGGTCCTCACCCAGCTCTCGATCTTCTGGTTCGATAAGACGCGGGACTTGCTGCCCAATCATCTGATCACGGGGGACATCTCTGGTCTGCCGGACGCGGTGCGCGGGGAGGAGGACTGGCTCCGGCTCCGCAGCATGATCGTGAAGAAGGCGCAGCGCATCGATTTCGAGTGCGTGGTCCGCGGTTATCTGGCCGGCAGCGCCTGGGCCGAGTACAAGGAGCGCGGCACCATGGCGGGCGAGCCGCTGCCAGGGGGTCTGCAGCAATCTCAGAAGCTGCCGGAGCCGCTGTTCACGCCCGCCACCAAGGCGGAGACCGGCCACGACGAGAACGTCACCTTCAGCCACGTGGCGTCCGCCGTCGGCGAGGACCTCGCCTCCCAGCTTCGTGACGCTTCCTTGAAGCTTTACACCTTCGGCGCCGACTACGCCGAGCAGCGCGGCCTGCTGCTCGCCGACACCAAGTTCGAGTTCGGCCTGCTCGACGGAAAGCTGATCCTGATCGACGAGGCGCTGACACCTGACAGCTCGCGCTACTGGGATGCCGCCACCTACCGGCCCGGCACCTCGCCCGACTCGTACGACAAGCAGCCGGTCCGCGACTGGCTGGCAGGGAGCGGCTGGGACAAGAACTCGACACCGCCGCCGCTGCCCGAGGAGGTGGAGGAGGAGTCGCGGCGGCGCTACCTCAAGGCCTACGAGCTGCTCACGGGGCACTCGCTGCCCGAGTAAAGGAAGAGGAAGGCGAGAGCCGTGCTGCTGGCCCGGATCACCGTCACCCCCCGACCCGAGCTCAACGATCCGCAGGGTCGGGCCGTCCAGCGGGCGCTGGAGACGCTGGGCTTCGACGAGGCGCACGACGTGCGGGTCGGCAAGTACCTGGAGGTGACCCTGGACCTCGAGTCGAGGGCGCGGGCCCAAGTGCGGGTACACGACATGTGCGAGCGGCTGCTGGCCAATCAGGTGATCGAGGACTACCGCTTCGAGATCGCGGAGACCGTGGCCCCGTCGGCGGCTGATGCCTCCTCGCCGACGGAGGCGGCTCTCGCCGGGAACGACGAAGAGGAAGAGACATGATGCGCTGCAGCGCGGGTAGGAGCCATTTGTGCACGAATGGGCCCTTCCGCAGCCCGGGTAGCACCCATCTGTGTACGCATGAGCCCTTCCGCCGGGAGAGGATCCGGGCGTGAGGTTCGGGGTCATCGTCTTCCCCGGGACCTGGTCGGATCGTGACTGCGGAGGCGTGGTCGAGTCCCTGCGCGACCAGGGCGCCGAGCTGACCTACCTCTGGCACCGCGACCGCGATCTCAGGGGCAGCCACTGCGTGCTCGTGCCCGGCGGCTTCAGCTACGGCGACCACCTGCGCGCGGGGGCGATCGCCGCCACCTCGCCGATCATGAGCTCGGTCGCGGAATTCGCCGCCGCGGGCGGGCTGGTCTGGGGCATCTGCAACGGCTTCCAGATCCTCTGCGAGGCCGGTCTGCTCCCCGGGGCGCTGGTCCGCAACCACGTGCTGGAGTTCCGCTGCCTGTGGACGCACCTGGTCTGCGAGCGCGCCGACACCCCGTTCACCCGCAACCTGGAACCAGGCCAGGTGGTGCGCATCCCCATCTCTCATAACGAGGGCTGCTACCTGGCCGACGCCGCCACGCTGTCACGCCTGGAGCAGAACGGCCAGGTCGTCTTCCGCTACTGCGACGAGGCCGGACGCGTCCGTCCTGGCGCCAACCCGAACGGGTCCGCCCATGGCATCGCCGGCATCGTCAACCAGGCCGGTAACGTGCTCGGCATGATGCCTCACCCGGAGCGCGCTTCCGACCTCCTGCTCGGGGGCACCGACGGGCGGCTGATGTTCGAGTCCGTGCTCCGCCCCAACCGGCAGCCAGCCCGGGTCCGCTAGGCATGACCACCATCTCAGGAGACCGCCTCCGCCAGGCGGGGCTGACGCCTGTCGAGTACGAGGTGCTGTGCGAGCAGCTGCACCGCGAG
The DNA here is from genome assembly GCA_963808785.1 of Candidatus Dormiibacterota bacterium. GTDB lineage: Bacteria > Chloroflexota > Dormibacteria > Dormibacterales > Dormibacteraceae > CAVTSA01. The sequence goes on from CAWEGH010000001.1 coordinate 623,608, forward strand.
CCCAACGATCTGGAGCTGGGGATGTTCGGCGTCCTCTGGTCCGAGCACTGCTCCTACAAGACGTCGAAGCCGCTGCTGCGTCGTCTGCCCAGCACCGGGCCCGCCGTGGTGCAGGGGCCGGGGGAGAACGCCGGCGCGGTCGACATCGGTGACGGCTGGGCGTGCGTCTTCAAGGTCGAGTCGCACAATCACCCGTCGGCGATCGAGCCCTTCCAGGGCGCCGCCACCGGCGTCGGCGGCATCCTCCGCGACATCATCGCGATGGGCGCCCGCCCGGTCGCCATCCTGGACTCGCTGCGCTTCGGGCTCCTGCCCGGGAGCCGGCGGCATCTGGACGGGGTGGTCCAGGGGATCGGCGCCTACGGCAACTGCATGGGCATCCCGACCGTGGGCGGGGAGATCTATTTCGACCCCTCCTACGAGGAGAACCCGCTGGTCAACGCGATGTGCGCGGGGCTGGTCCGGGTCGACGCGCTGCAGCACGCGGCGGCGTCCGGATCCGGCAACTCGCTGCTGCTGGTCGGCTCGACCACCGGTCGGGACGGGATCCAGGGAGCCTCCTTCGCGTCCTTCGAGCTCACCGAGTCCTCGCACCAGCGCCGCCCCGCGGTTCAGATCGCCGACCCGTTCCTGGAGAAGTGCCTGCTGGAGGCATGCATGGAGCTGGTCCGGGTCCCGGGCGTGATCGGCGTGCAGGACCTGGGGGCCGCCGGCCTCACCTCGGCGGTCGCCGAGGCCGCCTCGCGCGCGGGCGCCGGGGCCCGGCTCGACCTGGATCAGGTGCCGCGCCGCGAGACCGGGATGACGCCCTACGAGGTGATGCTCTCCGAATCGCAAGAGCGGATGCTGATCGTGGTCAGGCGCGGCCAGGAGGGCCCGGTGCAGGCGCTCTTCGAGCGCTGGGAGCTGCACGCGGTCAAGATCGGCGAGGTGACCGCCGACGGCGACCTGACGGTGGTCGACAAGGGTGCGGAGGTCGCTCGAGTCCCGGTCGACGTCCTTACCGACGGGGTGCCCCTCCGGCACCTGCAGGCGCGCCCCCGCACGGTGGAGACGCCCATCCTTCACCTCGAGCAGCGCCTGGAAGAGCCTCCGGACGTGGTCGAGTCGCTGCTCAAGCTGATGCGGAGCCCCAACCTGTGCAGCCGCTGGCCGGTGATCCGTCAGTACGACCACATGGTGGGCAACGCGACGCTGATCGCACCCGGGGGGGACGCGGCGCTGATCCGGGTCCCCGGGACCAACCGGGCGATCGCGGTCACGATCGACGGCAACGGCCGCTACTGCGACCTCGACCCCTACCTGGGGGCCCAGATCGCGGTCTGCGAGGCCGCCCGCAACGTCCTCGCCACCGGCGCCCGGCCGCTGGCCGTCACCGACTGCCTGAACTTCGCCAATCCGGAGCGGCCCGAGATCTTCTGGCAGCTGGAGGAGGCGGTGGCCGGGATCGCGGCCTCCTGCCGCGCGCTCGAGGTGCCGGTGGTGAGCGGCAACGTCAGCCTCTACAACGAGGCTCATTCGGGAACCGACGTCCTGCCCATCCAGCCCACGCCGGTGATCGGGATGGTGGGGGTGCTGGACGATGTCGAGGATCGCCTCTCGGTGGGTCTGCGTGACGAGGGCGACTTCGTGATCCTGGTCGGCGAGACCGGAGACGACCTCGGCGGGTCGGAGTACGAGCGGGTGATCCTGGGTCAGGAAGGCGTCCGGCCGCCCTCCCTCGACCTGACCCGCGAGCGGGCGGTGCACGAGTTCATGCGGGACGCGGCCCAGGCCGGGCTTCTGAAGTCGGCCCACGACGTCGCCGAGGGCGGCCTGCTGGTGGCGGTCGCCGAAGCCTGCCTCGAGGGTGGGATCGGCGTCCGCGCCTCCACCTATCAGGCCGACGGCGGCCTGCGCGTCGACACCCAGTTCTTCGCCGAATCCCAGGGGCGGTTCGTCGTCTCCTCGACCTCGCGGGCCATGCCGGAGCTCCAGAGCCTGGCCCGCCGCCTCAAGGTCGAGCTCCAGCTGCTGGGACTGGCCGGCGGCGACCGGATCCTGTTCGAGAATCAGCTGGAGGTGCCGCTCGCGGAGGTGCGGGAGGCGTGGGTCGGGGGGCTCGAGCGAGCGCCCCTGGAAGGGGAGGATTCGTAGGCCATGTGTGGCATCTTCGGCATCCATTCCAGGCAGGTGGACGTCGCCAACCTCACCTACTTCGGCCTCTTCTCGCTGCAGCACCGGGGACAGGAGTCGGCCGGCATCGCGGTCGGTGACGGCCACACGCTGCGCACCCACCGCGGCATGGGCCTGGTCACTCAGGTCTTCGACCCCGAGTCACTGCGCGAGCTGCCCGGGTTCGTCGCCATCGGGCACACTCGCTACTCGACGACCGGCGCCTCCTCGGCGGACAACGCGCACCCGCTGACCTTCGAGCACCCCACCCTGGGGGAGGGCGCGATCGCCCACAACGGCAACCTGATCAACGCCAAGGTCATCCGCCGCGAGCTCGAGGAGGAGATGGTCGCCTTCGACTCCGGAACCGACACCGAAGTCGTGGCCCGCCTCATCGAACGCACGCACGGCTCCTCCTGGGAGGACGTGCTGCAGCGGGCCTTCGGGCGGCTGATCGGCGCCTACTCGACCGTGATCACGACCAGTGACTGCGTCATCGCGATGCGCGATCCGTACGGCTTTCGCCCGCTCTGTCTCGGGTTTGTGCCGCTGGCCAGCGGGCAGCCGGTCCACGTGGTCGCCTCCGAGACCTGCGCGCTCGACACCATCAACGCCACCTTCGTGCGCGAGGTGCAGCCGGGCGAGATGGTCCGGCTCGACGACCACGGCGTGAGCAGTCACCAGTTCCAGACCGCGGGCCGGCACGCGATGTGCATCTTCGAGTTCATCTACTTCGCACGTCCGGACTCGCTGATGAAGTCGTGCGAGCTGGAAGAGGCGCGCCTGCGGATGGGCCAGGAGCTGGCGCGTGAGCTGCCGGTGGAGGCGGACATGGTGTTCGGGGTACCGGACTCGGGCACGCCGGCGGCGATCGGCTACGCGGAGGAGTCGGGCATCCCCTATCGGGAAGGCTTGGTCAAGTCGCGCTACATCAACCGCACCTTCATCCAGCCCGACCAGTCGCTGCGCGACGCCGGCGTGCTGCTCAAGCTGAACCCCCTGCGGCGGTCGCTGCACGGCAAGCGGGTGGTGGTGGTCGACGACTCGCTGGTGCGCGGGACCACCACCAGGCGGACGATCGAGATGCTGCGGAAGGCGGGTGCCACCGAGGTCCACATGCGCATCTCCTCCCCGCCCATGCGCTATCCCTGCTTCATGGGGGTCGACATCGCCTCCACCAAAGAGCTGGTGGCGTCGGGCCGCAGCGTGGAAGAGGTGCGGCGCGTGATCGGGTCCGACACGCTCGCCTACCTCTCGATCGCCGGCCTGCTGCGCGCGGTCGGGCGCGACAAGGACGAGTTCTGCCGCGCCTGCTTCGACGGTGCCTATCCGGTCCCGGTCCCCCAGCAGCTGGAGATGGACAAGCTGGCCCTGGAGCCGGCGTGACCGAACCCCCGGAGCCTGGTGGCCATCTGTCGACAGATGGCCGGGAAATCGGCGGTCTGGAGGGCCAAGTGTCGACAGATGGCCCTCGTGAGGGCGCGTATAGGGCGGCGGGGGTCGATCAGGAGGGGAAGAACCGCCTGCTGGAGCGCCTGGGGGAAGTGATCGGGCGCGCGAGGACGCCGGAGATGGTCGCCGGCGTTGGTCCGTTCGCGGGCCTGCATCGGGTGCCCGCGGGCGGGGGGCTGCTGGCGGCCTCGGCGGACGGGGTGGGCACCAAGATCAAGCTCGCCGTCACCGCCGGCAGGCATCGCGGCATCGGCTGGGACCTGGTCAACCACTGCGTCAACGACATCGCCACCGCCGGCGCCGACCCGCTGTTCTTCCTCGACTACCTGGGCTCCTCGCGGCTCCAGCCTCAGGTCGTCGAGGACGTGATCACGGGCCTGGCCGGCGCTTGCGCCGCCGCCGGCTGTGCGCTGCTCGGTGGCGAGACTGCCGAGATGCCGGACGTCTACGCGCCCGGCGACTACGACCTGGTCGGGTTCATCGTCGGGCACGTCCCGGCCGGCGTCACGCGGGAATCGGTGCGGGAAGGGGACCTCCTGTGCGCGCTGCCTTCCTCCGGGCTCCACACCAACGGCTACACCCTGGTCCGCCGCCTCTTGGAGGGCTGGGATCTGGAGAGATGGGTGCCGGAGCTCGGCCGGCCGCTGGCGGACGAGCTGCTGGAGCCGCACCGGTCCTATCTGGAGCCCTTGCGTCACCTGCCCTGGAAGGCGGCCGCCCACATCACCGGCGGAGGGCTGCCCGGAAATCTGCCGCGCGCGCTGCCCCCGAGATTGACGGCCGAGGTGCGTCGCGACAGCTGGGAGTTCCCGCCCATCTTCGCGCTCCTCCAGCGGCTGGGAAACCTGTCGGACCAGGAGATGGTCAGCACCTTCAACTGCGGGTTGGGCATGATCCTGGTGTGCGAGGAGCCGGTGCCGGGACTGCAGACGGTGGGGCGGGTAGTGCCGGCCGTGGCGCGCGAGCGGTTCCGGCTGGTCCGGTGACAGCGTCCCCGGCCAAGGCCCATCTGGCCGTCCTCGCCTCCGGCCGCGGCACCAACCTCGACCACCTGGTCACGCTCGGGTACCAGATCGTGGCGGTCGCCACCAACCGCCCCTCCTGCGGCGCCGCGGGGATCGCGAGAGCTCGCGGCCTGCTGCTCGGCGAGTTCCCGCAGAGCCGGTACGACTCCCGCGCCGCCCGGGACGCGGCGATGCTGACCTGGCTGGTGGCGCAGGATCCGCAACTGGTCGTGCTCGCCGGGTACGACCGGATCGTGGCTCCCGCCATGGTGCGGGCCTTCCGGGGCCGGATTCTGAACCTGCACCCCTCCCTCCTTCCGGCGTTCGCAGGGGGGATGGACGCGGTGGCGAAGGCGCTGCAGGCGGGGGTCAAGATCACCGGCTGCACCGTGCATCTGGTGACCGAGAACGTGGACGGAGGTCCGATCCTGCGGCAGGCGGCGGTCGAGGTGCTGCCCGGTGACACCCAGGAGACGCTTCACCAACGGATCCAGGTCGCCGAACGCCGCATCCTCCCGCAGGCCATCGACGACGTCCTCGCGACGCTCGAGGTGAGCTGATGACGGACTCCAACGTCAAGCGAGCCATTCTCTCCGTGAATGACAAGGGCGGGCTGCCCGGTTTCGCCCGGGGCCTGGTCCGCCTTGGATACGAGCTCTACTCCACGGGCGGGACGCTGCGCGCGCTCGACGAGGCGTCGGTGGAATCGCGCCCGGTGAGCGACCTGACCGGCTTCCCGGAGATGCTCGGCGGCCGCGTCAAGACCCTTCATCCGGCGGTCCACGGTGGGCTGGTGGCCCGGCGCGACAACGGGGTCGAGATGGCCGCCCTGGAGCAGTACCGGCTCCCCACCATCGACCTCGTCTGCGTCAACCTGGCGCCGATCGCCGAGCTCGCGGCCCGTCCCGGGATGGACGTCGACGAAGGCCTCGACCTGATCGACATCGGCGGCCCGGCGCTGATCCGCTCCGCGGCCTCCAACTTCCGGTCGGTGGTCGTCATCGTGCGCCCGGAGCGGTACACCGAGGTCCTGACGCACCTGAACCGCGACGGTGATCTGGAGGAGGACTTCCGGCGCCGGCTGGCGGCGGAGGCGTTCGCGCACGCGGCCGCGTACGACGCCAGGCTCGCCGGCTGGCTGCAGCGCGACGAGCCGTTCCCCATCGACCTGGTCGTCGCCGGGAGCCTGGCCCAGCACCTGCGCTATGGCGAGAATCCTCACCAGCAGGCGGCGTTCTACCGCCTCGGCCCCGACCCGGGCGGCCTCGGGTCGGCGAGACAGCTGCAGGGCGCGGAGCTGAGCTTCAACAATCTCCAGGATGCGGCCGCCGCGGCGTCACTGGTGCGCGAGTTCGACCGGCCGGCGGCGGCGATCATCAAGCACATGAACCCGTGCGGGGTGGCGATGGCCGGCACCCTCGCCGATGCCTATCGCAAGGCCCTCGACTGCGACCGCGCGGCCGCCGGCGGTGGGGTGGTGGCGGTCAACCGTCCTCTCGACCCCGCGACCGCCGAGCAGATCGTGAACCTCCTGCTCGAGGTCGTGATCGCGCCCTCGGTCGACGACAGCGCCCAGCAGGTGCTCTCGCGCCAGGCCCGGATCCGGCTCCTGGTGGCGGGGCCGATCCGGCAGCCGGGCCTCGACGTGCGCTCGATGGGAGGCGGCTTCCTGGCTCAGACCTGGGATCAGGAGGGGTTCGATCGCGGAGCCTGCCGCGTGATCTCGAGCCGGGCTCCGACCGACTCGGAGTGGGAGCAGCTGGCGTTCGCCTGGCTGGTCTGCAAGCACGCCAAGTCGAGCGCCATCGTCTACGCCCGTGACTCCGCCGCGGTGGGCGTCGGGGCCGGCCAGCTGACCCGGGTGGAGGCGGCGCAGGTGGCGTCCGAGCGGGCGGGCAACCGCGCGCGCGGCGGTGTCATGGCGTCGGACGCGTTCTTCCCCACGCCGGAGGCGATCGAGGTCGGACTGCGGGCCGGGGTGACTGCCATCATCCAGCCCGGCGGCTCCATGCGCGACGCCGAGGCGCTGACGGTGGTAGACGCCGCCGATGCTGCGATGGTGGTCACCGGGGAGCGCCACTACCTCCACTGAGCCGCCCGTCCTTCCGCGCCCGCGGATACCGCCGATGGTGCACGAACGGGCCCTTCGCGGCGTGGATCAGCCCCGAAGGTGCACCATCGGGGCTATGGGAGACAACACCCTGCGGTCGCTCCTGGAGGCGGCGGAGGGAGCGGCGACGGCCCTGGTCGGGCCCGACGGCCGGCGCTGGACCTACGCGGCGCTTCGCGAGACGGTGTTCGGCGCGGCCGACCGTCTCCGCCGGCTGGGGCTGGGGCGAGGAGACCGCATCGCGACCTCGTACCCGAACGGCGCGGAGGCGGTGCTCCTGTTCCTGGCGGCGGCCCTCACCGGCACCGCCGCCCCCCTGAACCCGGCCTACACCGAAGACGAGGTCCGGTTCTACCTGGAGGACACGAACGCGGCCGCACTGGTCGTTCCGCCCGGCGGCGCGGAGGCGGCCCGGCGGGCGCGGCGCCCGGGGACGCGGCTTTTGGAGGCGTCGGTGGACGAGCGCGGTCGACTGCGCATCGAGGGAGAGGAACGCACACCTGGCGACACCGAGCCGCCGGGGGCCGACGACGTCGCCCTCATCCTCCACACCAGTGGCACCACCTCGCGCCCCAAGCGGGTGCCGCTCCGGCAGCGCAACCTGGTCGCCTCGGTGACCAACGTGATCGCCGGGTACCGCCTGGGTCCGGACGACGTCTCGCTGTGCGTGATGCCCCTTTTCCATGTGCACGGCCTCGTCGCCTCCCTGCTCTCCACACTCCGCTCCGGCGGCACGGTGGTGGCGCCCGCCGGGTTCAACGCCCTGCGCTTCTGGCCGCTGGTGGAGCAGGAGCGTGTGACCTGGTTCAGCGCCGTGCCGACCATGCACCAGATGCTGCTGCGACGGGCCGAGGGCCGGCCGGCGGCGGCACCTTCCCTCCGCTTCGCCCGCTCCTGCAGCTCCGCCCTCACCCCCTCGGTGGAGGCGCAGCTGGGCGAGCTGTACGGCGTCCCGGTCGTGCAGGCCTACGGGATGACGGAGGCGTCCCATCAGATGACCTCCAACCCGCTGCCCCCTGGTGAGCGACGGCCGGGGACCGTGGGCATGGGGACCGGCGTCGAGGTGGCGGTGGTCGACGCGGCCTGGGCCCATCTGGCGCCGGGCGAGCAGGGCGAGATCGTGGTCCGGGGGCCCAACGTGGTGGACGGGTACGAGTCGAACGCGGAGGCGAACGCGACCAGCTTCCGAGAGGGGTGGTTCCGAACCGGGGATGCGGGCGTGCTCGACGCCGCCGGATATCTGACGCTCGTGGGCCGCCTCAAGGAGATGATCCTGCGCGGTGGGGAGAACATCGCCCCCACCGAGATCGACGATGTCCTGTTGCGGCACCCGGCGGTGGCGGAAGCGGTTTCCTTCGGGGAATCGGACCAGATGTTGGGGGAGGTCCCGGTGGCCGCGATCGTGCTCAAAGAAGAGGTCTCCGATCGAGACCTGCTCCGGCACTGCCGGCAGTACCTCTCGCCCGCTAAGGTTCCGGTCCGGCTTTATCGCACGGAGACGATCCCGCGGACCGCGACCGGAAAGATCCAGCGCCGGACGGTGGCGGCCGCGCTCGCACCCGGGACCGGCGACTCGTGAGGTTTTGCATCGTCGGGGCCGGCGCCACCGGCGGCTACCTGGGTGCGCTCCTGGCCCGGGGCGGGGCCGACGTGGTGCTGGTCGCGCGTGGTCCGCACCTGGCCGCCATGCAGAAGCGCGGGCTGACCGTCCGCGAAGGCAGCGATTGCTGGACCGTGCGGCCGGAATGCGACGGTGACCTCGCCCGGGCGGTCGCCGGGGCCGACTGCGTCGTGGTCACCCTCAAAGCGCAGTCGCTGCCGGCGGCAGCTCCGGCCATCGGCGCCGCGCTGGGGCATGAGACGGTGGTCGTCTTCGCGCAGAACGGGCTTCCCTGGTGGTACTTCCACGGCGCCGGCCCCTTCGAGGGGACTCGGCTGGAGTCGGTGGACCCGGGCGGCGCGATCGAGCGGAGCATCCCGGTGGCGCAGGCGCTCGGCTGCGTGGTCTACCCGGCGACCAGCATCGTGGAGCCGGGCGTTGTGGAGCATGTGGAGGGCGACCGGTTCACGCTCGGCGAGCCCGCGGGGCAGCGCACCGAGCGTGTGGTGGGAATCGCCCACGCGCTCACCGCCGCCGGCGTGCGCGCGCCCGTCTCGACCCGTCTCCGGAGCGAGATCTGGGCCAAGCTGGTCGGCAACGCGACCGTCAATCCGCTGGCGGCGCTGACCCGCTCCACGCTGGGAGATCTGGTCGGCGACCCCGCGACGCGCCCGGTCGTGGTCCAGCTCATGGAAGAGGTGGAGCGGGTGGCGGGCGCCGTCGGTGTGCGCCTCCCGGTGTCGGTGAACCAGCGCCTGGCGGGCGCCGGCAAGGTGGGGGACCATCGCCCCTCCACGCTGCAGGACCTGGAGGCCGGGCGCCACCTCGAGGTGGGTGCGCTGCTGGGCTCGGTGGTGGAGGTGGCGGGCCTGGCGGGCGTGCCGGTGCCCGGGCTCACGCTGGTGCTCGCCCTCCTGCAGCGCCTCGACGCGACGATCCAGCGGCCTGCGCCCGTTCAACACCAGAGTGCGAAGCGGGCGGCGGCTCAGGGCCGGTGACCTCGACGTAGGTGATGGAGTGGGGGTCAAGCTCCAGTTGAAGGCGTCCGCTCGAGGCCGCCGCCCGGGACGTCCGCACCCCGACCCGGTCCGGGCCGGCGAAGTCGTTCCGCGCGTGCACGTCCTCCGCCGTCACTCGATGCGTAACCACCTCGCCGCTCGGCTCGCCACCGAGGTCCAGCGACACGCGCTCGCCGTCAAGCGCTCGGTTGACGATCGCGACCGTGAGCCCCGCCCCGCCGGCGTCCCGGGAGGCGGCCACGTCCAGCACTCCGAAGGGCCCCAGGTCGCCGACCCGATGCGGCCGCGCCCCGGTCTCCGCATCGGCGTATTCGATCGTGTCGCAGCTGACCTGCGCGTCGAGTGCCACGTCGCGCGTGAGTGTGGAGGCCAGCCGCAAAGGGTGGTAGATGGTCTGAAGGAAGAGGTCATCGGAGCTGGTGACGATGGGCGCGATCACATTCACCAGCTGCGCCAGGTTCGCCATCGAGAGCACCCGGCACTGGCGCACGAAGACGTTGAGAAAGGTCTGGACCGCCAGCGCGTCGGAGAGCGTGTAGCGCTCCTCCAAACCTGAACGCTCATCCCGCTCCCGGAACCAGACGTTCCATTCGTCGTACGCGATCCCGACCGGGTGCTCCACCCGCTGGAGGTACCGCGCCCGCTCGATGAGGGCGCCGCAGACGCGCAGCGCCCGTTCCGCCTGCAGTGGCGCCAGCACGTTGGACCAGTAGTCGTCGGAGCCGGTGTAGAGGTGGATCGAGTGGTGGTCGACGTGGCGGATGAGCCCGTCGATCACGACCCGGTCCCACTCGCTGAGGCCGTCCCGCCCGCAGCTCACCAGCTCGATGGAGGGGTCGGTCCGGCGCAGTGCTGCCGCCCACCGGCGGGCTTCCGTCACGTACTCGTCGGCGGAGAGGGCGCCCAGCTGCCACTCCCCGTACATCTCGTTGCCGAGGCCCCAGTACCGCACCCGGTACGGCTCCTGGCGGCCGTTGCTGCGGCGGGCGGCGGCCCAGGAGGTGTCCCCGGTGCCGTTGCAGTACTCGACCCAGGCGCACGCCTCCTCGATCGTCCCCGTCCCCATGTTGAGGCAGAGGTAGGGCTCCGACCCCAGCGCCTGGCAGTAGGCCATGAACTCGTCGGTGCCGAAGGTGTTGGGCTCCTCCGCGTACCAGGCACGGTCCCACCGCCGCGGACGCTGGATGTGGGGCCCGACGCCGTCGACCCAGTGATAGCCGCTCACGAAGTTGCCGCCCGGCCACCGCAAGACCGGCGGAGCGAGGCCCCGCGCCGCCTTCAGCACGTCAAGGCGGAAGCCACGATCGTCGGCGAGCGGCGAGTCGGGCTCGTAGACGCCGCCGTAGATGCAGCGACCGAGATGCTCGACGAAGCCGCCGAAGATCCGGTGATCGATCGACCCCAGCGTGCGGTCGCGGTCGATGCGGACCGAAGCCTCACCCATGGCCCCGATGGTGCATCAACGGGGCTCACCCGCGCCGGGTAGGCGGTTCGCGGGCGGCGCGGGCTGGCAGTATTGAGCGCCGAGAGATGACCAAGCGGGCGATCGTGGTCGGCAGCAAGAACGCCGAGGTGGGGATCGAGCAGGCGATGGCGGTCCTGCGCGCCGGCGGATCCCCGCTCGACGCGGTGGTGGCGGGAATTCGCGAGGTGGAGCGGAACCCCGAAGAGCACTACGTCGGCTTCTCCAGCGTGCCCAACCTGCTCGGCGAGGTGGAGCTCGACGCCAGCGTGATGGAGGGCGGCCGGCTTAATGCCGGAGCGGTGGGCGCGCTGCGGGGACACCAGGACGCGGTCGAGCTCGCGCGGCGGGTGATGGAGCGGCTGCCCCACGTGCTGATCGTCGGCGAGGGCGCCGGCCGGCTCGCGGGCGAGGTCGGCCTGCCGGCGGTCGACCTCCTGACGCCCGAGGCGCGGCATACCTGGGAGGAGCTGCTGGCGGGGAGGGAGCGCGGGGAACTGGGTGAGGAGCTGGGTATGTCCTACCTCCGTCAGGTGCGGGCCCTGTGGGATGCGATGGCGCCCGGCCCCGAGCATCCCGACCAGCGCCATGGGACGGTGAACCTGATCGCGCGCGATCGCGAGGGGCACATCGTCTGCGGCGTGAGCACGTCCGGGTTCCCCCTCAAATTCCCGGGCCGGCTCGGGGATTCGCCGGTCATCGGTGCCGGCAACTACGCCGACGACCGCTGGGGGGCGGCCGCCTGCACCGGCTTCGGCGAGCTCTCGATCCGCTGCTGCACGGCGCACAGCGTGGTGATGTTCCTGCGCTTCGGCATGCCGCTGGAGCAAGCGCTGGAGCAGGCGATGCGGGATCTCCGGCACCTGGAGACCCCGGGTGACATGCACATCGTGGCGCTGGACGCCGAGGGACGGCCCGGCGGAGCCGCCAGCGTTCGAGGCGAACCCTACATCTTCCAAACCGAGGAGATGGACAGGTACCTGGAGGCCGACCCCATCATCGTGCCGCTCCCGCGGGGCTGAACCACCGCGGCGCAGGCGGAACGTCCTTCAGTGTAACGTGTGTTACATCGACATCGTTGTTCCAAAGACTGAAACGATTAAAGAGGGATTGGGGAGATGAATGTTGGCGCGCTGGTCGCGACCTTCCTCGCTGCCGGAGTGGAGTGGGTCGAGGCCCTGACGATCGTGATGGCGGTGGGTCTGACCCGGGGGTGGCGCGCCGCCCTGGGAGGGGCCGGTACGGCACTCCTGCTGCTGCTCTGCCTGATCGGTGTGGTCGTGCTCGCCGCCGGCGGGCTGGCGCGGTGGATCCCGCTCGACGTGGCCCGCGCCATCATCGGTCTCTTCCTGCTGCTGTTCGGGATCCGGTGGCTGCACAAGGCCGTGCTGCGCTGGGCCGGGCTGCGGGCGATCCACGACGAGCAGGCCGCCTTTGTCAAGACCCGAGCGGAGGTGACCGAGGGCGCGGGCTGGACCGGGTTCGCGACCGCGCTCACCGGCACCTTCCTGGAGGGCCTGGAGGTGATCTTCATCGTCACCGCGCTGGCCGGGCTCAGCGGTCCGCTGCCGGCGGCGGCCGGCGCCGTCCTCGCCCTGATGGTGGTGGCCGGCGTCGGGTTTGCCGTCCGAGGCCCGCTGAGCCGGGTGCCGGAGAACGCGATGAAGACGGTGGTGGGGATCATGCTCACCGCCTTCGGCACGTTCTTCGTGGGCGAGGGCCTGGGGGTGCACTGGCTGGGCGGCGACTGGAGCCTGCTGCTGTTGATCGGGGCCTACGCGCTCGCCACCCTGGTGCTGGTCCTGCTGCTCGGGAACCCGCTGCCCGAGGTCCGCGAGAACGGGGTGTCGCGCTGGGTGCGATCGGCGGTGGAAGAGGTTTGGGGCCTCTTCGTGGGCGAAGGACCTCTTGCCCTCTTCACGCTGGTCGTGGTCCTCGCGGTCGGCTTCCTGGTGGCGCGTGGGGCCGGGGTGGCCAGATGGGCGGGCCTGCTGCTGGGACTCGGGATGATTCTCGCCCTCGTGGTGGGGCTGGGAGAGGCGTTCGGGGAGGCCCGTCGTCGCGACCGCACCCGGCGTGAGCGGAGTGAGCCTGCCGCCACGGCGTCGGGGGTGGACGGAGATCGGCCGTAAAGGTCCGGGACTCGTGGCTTCGCCGACCCGCTTCCTCCTCCTCGTCTACCGGATGCCGGCGCGGCCGACCAGCCACCGCGTCACGGTCTGGCGGCAGCTCAAGAAGTACGGCGCGGTCTACCTCCAGCAGTCGGTCTGCGTCTTCCCCGACCAGCCCAGTCTGAGGAAGGAACTGGGACCCATCCTGCACCGCATCGAGGAGGCGTCGGGCGAGTACCACCTACTCCCGGTGCGCAACCTCGATCCCGCCGAAGAGGGCAAGCTGCGGGAGCAGTTCTTGGCCCAGGCGGCGAAGCACTACGACGAGATCATCGAGAACTGCGAGGTCAACTTCGTCAAGGAGATCGAGTTCGAGATCTTCCGGCAGAACCTGACCTACGAGGAGGCGGAGGAGATCCGCGCCGAGTTCGAGAAGATCGTGGCCTGGTTCCAGCGGGTGGAGGCGCGGGACTGGTTCAACGCCCCCAACAAGCAGGCCGCGCGGGACTGGATCAAGCGCTGCGAGCGGTTGCTGGAGAGGTTCGAGGAGCGCGTTTACGCCGCCCAGGAAGGGCACGTGCGGGAAGGCCCGGGTCCACCCGAGAGCGTGAACACCGTCGCCGCGCTCAAGGACGGGACCTGAGCGGCTCTCAACCCCCGCCGGCCACCTCCCGCCGCCGGGTCGGTGCGGTGTGCCGGCTCAGCCGCCGCAGCAGCCAGAACGGCGAGTAGAGGATCAGCAGGAGCACCACTCCGAGCCCGATCATGCCCAGGATGTACCAGGGCCACGGCCCGAGCACGTTGAGCACGCTGACGGTGGGCGGGGGCTGCCGCAGGTAGAGATAGTTGCCGCCGGTCAGGACATCGATGCCCGCCACCACCACCAGGTAGCCGAACGTGATCGCGGCCACCCGCGGCACCGCCCACGGCCGTGGCACCAGGTTGAGCCCGACCACCAGGAAGATGGCGGCCATCACGATGCCGCCGTGGTTGAGGTAGTACTGGAAATAGAAGTAGGTCGGGAACAGGCTTGACGCGTCGAGCTCGGGGGTGAGCAGCGCCTGGATCGTGCCCCCCAGCCCCCAGAAGTAGGTGATCTCGACCAGCAGTGGCGTCCGCCACCAAAGAGCGGCCCCGGCGACGAAGGTGCCCATCTCGCAGAGGCCGAGCGGGAGCGACCACTGGAGTGAGAGCGAGTGCCGCTCCACCACGTACCAGCTGAGCTGATTCGCCACCAGCACCACCGCGAGCACCCGCGCGAAGACCGTGGTCCACCGGCCCGGGTAGAGGCGCGCGGCGGCCGTCACCACCGCCGTCGCAACCGCCACCGCGGCCAGGCTCAGGAAGTACTCCGTGGAGAAGATGCGCACTGCCCGTCCCCTGCGCCCATTCTCACCCCCGGCGCGGCTTAAGACCCGTTTCGCACGGAACGGTCTTTATGGGACACGGGTTAGCGGCCCTTCCGTGCGAAACGGGGGTTTTGCCCACGGTGGGGGAGGCGGGCGCGGGGGGGTGGGGGGCTAGCGAGGGAGGACGGCGGGGTCGCCCAGCGCGCGGTGGCAGAGTTCCTGGACCGCCGCCGTGATCGGCGCCGGGTCCACCACCCGGTGATGGGAGCCGGCGTCGTCGAGCAGACCCTCCGCGGCCAGGTACACGAGCCGGGCGGTGAGCTCCAGGTCGGAGGCCTGGAACGCGCCCTCGGCCGCTCCCCGACGAACATAGGCGGCGAGGATGTCGATGATGCGCTGGCTGCTCTGCTTGCACAGGTCGCGGGCCTTCCCGTCGGCGCCGCTGTAGACGATGCGATGAAGCTCGGCGTGCCCGGCGGCGTGCTCGATCAGCACCGCCCACAGCCGGTCCATGGTGGGCCACCAGCCGTCCCCCTCCCCGAGGACCTCCGACCCCTTCCTGATCAACTCGTCGATGTACCGCTCCCAGAGCACCCCCAGCAGCTCATCCTTGGAGTCGAAGTAGAGGTAGAACGTCCCCTTCGCGATCCCGGCCTGGGCGGCGATGTCGGCGATCGTGGTGGCGGCGAACCCGTTCCTCCGGAAGAGCGTCATCCCCGCGGTCAGGATGTCCTGCCTCCGATCATCCGGCGCCTTGGAGATACGGCGGTGGCGGCCGGGAACCGGAAGAGGGGAGGTTCGCAACTCACGCACGGTTGGCAAGAGTAGTACGCGACGGTCCGCGCGTCGTCTCCGTAACTCACCCGTCGGGTGTGCTATGGACAAGGTCATGAGCAAGGGGACCGTCTGCCTGACCTTCGACTTCGACGCGATGTCGCTCTGGATCGTGCGCGGGATGCGCTCGCCAGGGCCGATCTCGCGAGGCGAGTTCGGGGCCCACGCGATCCCGCGGCTGCTGCACCTCCTCGAGCGTGAAGGCATCTCGTCCACCTTCTTCATCCCCGGGCACACGGTAGAGACCTACCCGGAAGAGTGCCAGGCCATCGTCGCCGCGGGTCACGAGGTCGGCCTGCACGGCTACGCCCACGAGGTGGTCTCCACGCTCACGCCCGACCAGGAGCGGGCCGCCTTCAGGCGCGGCTACGACGCGCTGAGGGGGCTCGCCGGAGCGCCGCCGCGCGGCAACCGGACCCCGAGCTGGGACCTGACGCCTTCGACGATCGCGATCCTGCTGGAGCTGGGTCTGCTCTACGACTCGAGCCTGATGTCCAAGGACTACACCCCCTTCTACGCCCGCACCGGCGACGTGGTCACGCCCGACGGTCCCGCCACGTTCGGGCAGACGACCGGTCTCGTCCAGCTCCCGGTGACCTGGTCGCTGGACGACTACCCCGCCTTCGAGTACTTCAGCACCGACACCCGCGTGCTGCCCGGGCTGCGGCCGGCGGACGACGTCTACGGGAACTGGCTGGACGACGTGCGCTACATGGTTCGCGATTTCGAGGACGGCGTGTGCGTGATCACGTTCCATCCTCAGGTGGTGGGGCGGGGGCACCGGCTCCTGGGCCTGGAGCGGTTCATCGGCCGGCTGCGGGAGCTGGACGTCGAGTTCGCCCGCATGGAGCAGGTCGCCGAGCAGTTCCGGGCCGGCCGCGCGTACGGGACGTACCGCCCACAGGACTAGCGTTGGGGTGCGAGTGAGGTCAAGAACGGGAGGTCAAGAGATGGTGACGGCACTGCCCGTGGTACGGCTGGAGGGGTCCTACGGAGAGATGGGGCTGGCGTACGGTCGCCGGCTCGCCCCGCTGGTGGACCAGAACCTCCAGGACTATCTGAGGCGTTTTCGCGAGGTGGCGGGCCTGGGCGACGACCAGGTCCGGGCCTGGGGCGAGCGCTACCGGCGGGTGGCGGAGGCGTATGACCCCCGCATCCGCACCATGCTGGACGCCGTCGCCGAGGGGGCCGGCCAGCCGCCGGCGCTGATCTTCGCCCTCAACGCCCGCACCGAGATCCTCTACGGGTCCGCCGGCCAGGAGACGCCGGCTCCCGACGACGGCTGCACCTCGCTCGCCGTCCTCGGCACCCATACCGTCGACGGCCACGTGCTGCTGGGGCAGAACTGGGACTGGCATCCGGAGCAGCGGGACGTCACGTTTCTGCTCGAGACGTGCGACGAGGACGGTTTCTCGGTGCTGACTCTGGCGGAGGCCGGGATGCTCGCCAAGTCGGGATTCAACTCGGCCGGGATCGGCGTCTGCGCCAACCTGCTGGTGTCGAGCGCCGACCGCGGCGGCGACGGCGTCCCGTACCACTTCCTGCTCCGGGGCGTCCTCCAGTCGCCGACCATGGCGGACGCCCTCCGTGCCGCCACCGAACCGGCGCGCATCAGCTCGGGGAACCTCCTGCTGGCGGATGCCGGCGGCGAGGCGATCGATCTCGAGGTATGTCCCGGCGACTTCGGCTATCTGCTGCCCGAGGACGGTCTGATCGCGCACTCGAACCACTTCCTCACCGCCGTGCCGGTGAAGGACCTGAAGAAGGGAACGGCGGCGCTGACCCTGCTGCGTCCGGCCCGCGCGCGCCACCTGCTGCAGGAGCGACTCGAGGGGCGGTCGGTCGCGATCGCCGACCTGCAGCGGACCTTCCGCGATCACTACAGCTTCCCCAACGGGATCTGCCGCCATCTCGACGAGCGGGACGCCGAGCTGGATCGCGTCTGCTCCGTCTATTCGCTCATCTTCGACCTCACCGAACGGCGCCTCATGATCGCCGCCTACCCCGTCTGCGAGCACGGCTACGAGGAGCGAGTGCTGGGGGAGGTGGCGGCGGCCGAATCGGTGGTCGCCGGATAGCGGGGGACCGCCGGCATGGCAAAGGTCGATCTGAACGCGGACCTGGGCGAGAGCTACGGCGTGTGGAAGCTGGGATCCGACCGCGAGCTGATGCCCGCGCTCACCTCGGCGAACGTCGCCTGCGGCTGGCACGCCGGCGACCCGCGCGTGATGGACGCGACGGTGGCGCTGGCGAAGGAGGCCGGGGTCGAGATCGGTGCGCACCCCAGCTTCCCGGACCGCGACGGCTTCGGGCGGCGCGTGATGGACCTCTCCGCGCACGAGGCCGCGACCGACACGCTGTACCAGATCGGCGCCCTGGCGGGGTTTTGCCGGCGCCACGGGGTGTCGCTGCAGCACGTCAAGGCGCACGGCGCGCTCTACAACCACGCCAACCGGACACCCGAGCTGGCCCGCGGCATCGCCGAGGGGGTGGCGGCCTTCGACCCCGGGCTGTTCCTGGTCGCGCTTCCCGCCTCGGGCCTGGAACGGGCCGGACGGGAGGCCGGTCTGCGGGTGGCCCGGGAGGGCTTCTGCGACCGCGCCTACGAGCCCGACGGGTCGCTCGTCGACCGGCGCCACCCGGGGGCCGTGCTGGAGGACCCGGCGGCGGCGGCCGAACAGGCTCAGCGGATGGTCGAAGAGGGGCGCGTGCGGTGCCTCGACGGAACCGTGATCGAGGTCCAGGTCGACACCGTCTGCTGCCACGGGGACAACCCGAGGGTGGTGGCCTTCGCGACCGAAGTCCGGCGCCGGCTCCAGGCCGCGGGGGTCGAGGTGGCGGCGATGGGGAGCTGGCTGCGATAAGGCTCGAGCCGGCGCCTCCGGCGAAGCCCGGTAAGCCCCATCTGCCCCACAAAAGGGTCCTTCAGTGGCATCGGTACGCCCCTTCCGTCCGGCAGATGGGTTGTTCGCCGGCGCTGGCCCGCGTCGCCGGGCCCGGGGGGAATGCGGAGGGGCGCCCCCGCATGTCAGTCGACGTCCCGCACGGCCACCAGCACCCCGCTGACGACCATCGCCAGGATGCAGAAGCCGACCAGGATCAGCGCCGCCTGACCGGCCGTGTTGGCCCCCGAGGCGACCGCCGTGGACACCGCGTGACCCGCCTGGTGGACCGGGAACGCCGCCTCCACCCATCCCGCGTTGGGCCCCGGGAAGGCCCGCTTGAGGTCGACGAAGAACTGGACGTGGAGCGACGAGCCGATGTTCAGCAGGAGCCCCTCCAGCACCACCTGGTAGGCGAGCCCGATCCCGATCGCCAGCGCCATGTTCTGGAACAGGATCGCCAGCGTGGCGCCGAACAGGGCCCACCAGCCCCAGATCAGCCACGCCCCCAGCAGCGCCCGCACCACCTCCCACGCCGACGGCCAGTCGGAGATGGATACTCCCTGGATGGCGGCGAAGACGACGCTCGCCGCGGCGCAGGCGGCGAACACCACCACCACGCCGACCGCGACCGCGATGCCGATGGCGGCGAACTTGGCGGCCAGCGCCTCCAGCCGTCCAGGACGGAGCGTGAACAGCGTCTTCAGGGTCCCGGACCCGAAGTCGGTGCCGGTCAGGAGCGCGCCCAACAGCAGCGCCAGGATGGGCGTCAGGCCGGAGCCGCCGATCCCCTGATGCGCGAAGCCGCCCGGATAGATGCCCGCCAGGAGCGAGTTCCTGGTGGCCTGGGGGACGTTTGCGCCGACGTGGCCGGCGCCGATCAGCCAGACCAGGAAATAGCTGAGCCCGACGATGATGACCAGCTCCAGGAGGAGCAGGACCCAGGGCGACCAGCGCTTGGCCGTCTTCAGGAGCTCCGCGCGCAGGGCGCCGAGGAAGCCCTGCCCTGTTAGGGCGAACAGCGTCGCGGCTGTGCTCATGACCCCACCTCCGTCCCGGTCAGCTCCAGGAACACGTCCTCCAGCGAACGCTGGGCGACGGCGAGATGGCTGACGTCGACCCCGCCTTCCACCAGTGAACGGTTGAGCCGGGCCGCGACCTCGGGCTCGGCACGGACGCGGAACATCCCGTCGACCTCCTGCAGTGCGTCGGGGCCGACCACCTTCTGGAGGAGGTCCCGCGCCCGGTCCTGCGGTTGGGCCCGCACCTCGAGCGTGCTCGGCCCCTGGCGCAGCTCGGCCATCGTGCCCTCGGCGATCAGCTTGCCCGTCTTGATGACGCCGATGCGCGTGCACATCTGCTCCACCTCGTCGAGCAGATGGCTGGAGACGAGCACCGTGTGGCCCTGCCGTCCGAGGTCCATGATCAGGTGGCGCATCGCCACGATGCCCTGCGGGTCGAGGCCGTTGGTCGGCTCGTCGAGGATCAGCAGCTCCGGGTTCTTGAGCAGCGCCGCCGCCATCCCGATCCGCTGCTTCATCCCCATCGAGTAGGTCTTGTACTTGTCGTGCGCGCGGGGCAGCATCTCCACGATCCCGAGCGCGTCCTCGATGTGGGATCGCTTGAGGCCGCCGTACTCTGCGACCACCTTGAGGTTGTCGTAGCCGGAGAGGTAGCCATAGAAGGCCGGGCCCTCGATGAGCGCTCCGATCTTAGCCAGCCCCTTGGGGGCGCCGGGCGGATAGCCGGCCACGGTGGCCGTCCCCGACGTGGGCCTGACGAGCCCGGTGAGCATGCGCAGCGTCGTCGTCTTGCCGGCGCCGTTGGCTCCCAGGAAGCCGTAGACCTCCCCCGGGTGGATCTGCATGTGAAGGTTGTCGACGGCGACGATGTGGCCGAAGCGTTTGGTCAGGCCGCGGGTCTCGACGACGAGCGAGTCCTGCGCCAGGGCCGGTCCCGGGGCAGCGGGTGAGACATCGGTGGTGGTCATGGGCACACGTCCTTCACGCCGGCCAGGCAGAGGAGCGGCTGACTCCCCGCTCTCGCCAGAAAAGCGATATCACTTAAATATCGTAATGCGAGCGGGCAGGGAAACGCAAGCCGTCCCCTCCCGACTTCCGGACAGACACCAGGCTGGAGTCTACGGCCCGCGAGCCCGAGCCACCAAACCCACACCGGAATGCCGGCACTGAGGCCGGTTTTCGGGCCCCCGGGAGCCCCGAATGCCGGCCCTCGGGACGCGCGCGGCGCACTCGGCGCGCGGTCGGTGGCGCTCGGTAGAATGGCCGACCAGCGCCGGAGTGGAGTCCGGCGGCCGCCCTTTAAATCCGGTCCTGCGAGGCCGGGAAGGAGTGACACATGGTCTTGTCCACGCCGACCGCGCGCGAGCGCCTGCACCACGTGGTCGCCGCGCAGCAGTTCTCCCGACCTCTGCTGGAAGCCATCTTCGAGCGGACCGACGAGATGCGCGCCGACCCCGGCCGGGCCGCCGGCCGGCTGCAGGGCCAGGTGATGGCGGCGCTCTTTTACGAGCCCTCCACCCGCACCCGGCTCTCCTTCGAGGCGGCGATGCTGCGCCTCGGTGGCCGGGTGATGGGCACCGACAACGCGAGGGAGTTCTCGAGCGCGGCCAAGGGCGAGACGCTGGAGGACACGATCCGGGTCGTCGCGGGCTACGCCGATGTGATCGTGATCCGGCACGACGAGGAGGGGGCCGCCGAACGCGCGGCGCGGGTCTCGGACGTGCCCGTGATCAACGGGGGCGACGGGCGCGGCCAGCATCCGACGCAGGCGCTGCTCGACCTCTACACGATCCAGGACGAGCTGGGGCACATCGACGGCACCCGGGTCGCGATGGTCGGGGACCTCGCCAACGGCCGCACCGTCCGATCGCTCAGCTACCTGCTGGCAAAGTTCCGGGACGTCGACATCACGTTCGTGGCGCCCCCGCAGGTGCAGATGGGCGCGGACCTGAAGAGCCACCTCACCGAGCACGGCGTCCGCTGGCGCGAGACCACCGACCTCGACGCCGTCCTCCCGGAGGTGGATGTGGTGTACCAAACCCGGATCCAGAAGGAGCGCTTCCGCAGCCCCCAGGACTATCTGGCGGTGAAGGGCATCTACAGGATCGACGGGGCGGCCATGCGTCGGCTGCCGGAACGCTCGATCGTGATGCACCCGCTGCCGCGGGTGGACGAGATCGCGACCGAGGTCGACCAGGACCCCCGGGCCGCCTACTTCCGCCAGGCACGA
This sequence comes from Candidatus Dormiibacterota bacterium, assembly GCA_963808785.1. Classification (GTDB taxonomy): domain Bacteria; phylum Chloroflexota; class Dormibacteria; order Dormibacterales; family Dormibacteraceae; genus CAVTSA01. Next base: position 644,837 of record CAWEGH010000001.1, read on the forward strand.
AACGGGATGCGGGTCCGGATGGCTCTGTTGGACCTGGTCCTCTCGTGAGTCACCCCACGGAACTTCGCATGCTCCCCACCCCACGAAGTCTCGCAAGCTCGACTGCGCCCACCTCACGAGGCTCCGCAAGCTCCGCCTCGCGAGGAGCCCCGGGTAATGGGGCCCCGGGTCCGTTCCGCGGGGTCCCCGACATGACCGCCGGCTCCGTCGCCCACCCGTCCGGCGCGTCCCGTGTCAAGGCCACCGTGCTCGACCGGGCCGGGCTCCGCCGGTCGCTGACCCGGATCGCGCACGAAATCGTGGAGCGCAATCGCGGCACCGAAGGTCTGGTGCTGGTCGGCGTCATCTCGAAGGGCGACGTGCTCGCCCACCGCCTGGCCGGACTCCTCGAGGCCCTGGAGGCAAACCCGGTCCCGGTCGGTGAGATCGACACCTCCGGCCACCGCGACGACCGGGTCCCGACGCGTCCCCCCGTCTCCCGGGTGCCCGACCTGGAGGGACGGACCGTCGTCATCGTGGACGACGTCCTCCACCACGGACGGACCGCCCGCGCCGCGCTCGAGGCCCTGCTGGAGTTCGGGCGGCCCCGCACCGTGCAGCTGGCGGTCCTGGTCGACCGCGGCCACCGCGAGCTGCCGATCCGCGCCGACTACGTGGGCAAAAACGTCCCCACCGCGGAAGAGGAGCACGTGGAGGTCCTGCTGGCAGAGATCGACGGGACCGACGGGGCGGTGATCCTCGGTGAGTAATCCCGTGAGTGAAAGCAGGCGCAAGCGCCACGCGGCCTTGGTGCTGGAGGACGGCCGGGCTTTCGCCGGCGGCGCGCTCGGCGCCGACCGTCGGGGCGAAGGCGAGGTCGTCTTCAACACCGCCATGACCGGGTACCAGGAGGTCCTCACCGACCCCTCCTACGCCGGACAGATGCTCTGCATGACCTATCCGCTGCAGGGCAACTACGGACTGCGCGAGGCGGACGGCGAGTCGCCGCGCGCCTGGGCGCGGGCGTTCATCGTGCGCTGGGCATGCGAGCGGCCTTCGAGCCACTCGTCCGAGTGGTCTCTGGACGGCTACCTGCGTGAGCAGGGAATCCCCGGCATCGCGGGCATCGACACCCGCGCCCTCACCCGCCACCTGCGCACGCACGGGACGCTCCGCGCCGTCGTCTCCCACGAAGCGGAGCCGCCGACCAGGGCTCGCCTGGAGGAGCTGCACCAGGCGGCGCTGCACGTGCGGCCCCTGGCCGACCAGGACCTGGTCGGCGAGACCTCCACGCGGGAGGTCCAGGAGTGGCTGGAGCCGCTGCCGCCCGAGCTCCGACGCCGGGCCACCGCCGGCGGCTCCGGGCTCACCGTCGCGGTCGTCGACTACGGCGTCAAGCGAGGGATTCTGCGCTCGCTGCGCTCCCGCGGCTGCCGCGTGGTGGTCCTCCCGCACACCGCGAGCTGGGAGGACATAGCCGCGACCGGCGCCGACGGCCTGGTGCTCACCAACGGCCCCGGCGACCCCGAGGTGCTGGTGGCGCCGGTCGAGCTCTGCCGCCGGGCGCTGGAGGCGGGGATCCCGCTGCTCGGCATCTGCCTCGGCCACCAGATCCTGGGCCGCGCGATCGGCGGCCGCACGAGCCGCCTCGGGTTCGGCCACCACGGCGCCAACCACCCGGTCCGGGACACGCTCACGGGCGCCATCCATATCACCAGCCAGAACCATGAGTTCCAGGTCGACGCCGCCTCCATCCCGGTCGAGTCCGGCTTTTTCATCAGCCGCGTCAACGTCCACGACGGCTCGGTGGAGGGGCTGGCACACCCCGAGAAGCCCGTCTTCAGCGTCCAGTACCACCCGGAAGGATGCCCGGGGCCGACCGACAACCAGGAGGTGTTCGACCACCTGGTGGAGCTGATGCGCGGGCGGCGCCCGGCCCTCCCGGCGCCGTTCGAGCCGGCGGCCAAGCCGCGGAAGGTGTTGATCATCGGCTCCGGGCCGATCGTGATCGGTCAAGCCGCCGAGTTCGACTACGCCGGCACCCAGGCCTGCACGTCGCTGCGCGAGGAAGGCATCGAGACCATCCTCGTCAACTCCAACCCGGCGACCATCATGACCGACGAGAACGTCGCCGACCGCACCTACATCGAGCCGCTGACGGTGGAGTCGCTGGAGCGGATCATCGAGCGCGAACGGCCGGACGCGGTGCTCCCCACGCTCGGCGGGCAGACCGGGCTCAACCTGGCCATGGAGCTGCACCAGCAAGGGATCCTGGCCCGCTATCACGTCCGGTTTCTGGGCGCCGATGCCGACGTCATCCGCAACGCCGAGGATCGCGAAGCGTTCAAGCAGCTGCTGCTGCGGATCGGAGAGCCGGTGCCGCCCTCCCGCGTCTGCAACACGGTGGACGACGCCCGCGCGTTCGCGACTGAGATCGGGCTGCCGCTGGTGGTGCGACCCGCCTACACGCTGGGCGGCACCGGCGGCGGTTTCGTCACCGAGCAGCAGGAGTTCGAGCGGACCGTACAGGGCGGCCTCGACGCCTCCCCCATTCACCAGGTGCTGGTGGAGCGCTCGCTGTGGGGCTGGAAGGAGCTCGAGTACGAGGTGATGCGGGACGCCGCCGACACGTGCATCACGATCTGCAACATGGAGAACCTGGACCCGATGGGGGTCCACACCGGTGACTCCATCGTGGTCGCGCCGTCGCAGACGCTGACCGATCGCGAGCATCAGATGCTGCGGACGGCGGCGCTGCGGATCATCCGCGAGCTGGGCATCGAGGGCGGCTGCAACATCCAGTTCGCGCTCGACCCCAAGAGCTCCACCTACTACGTGATCGAGGTCAATCCCCGGGTCTCCCGCTCCTCCGCGCTGGCCTCCAAGGCCACCGGCTACCCGATCGCCCGGGTCGCCGCCAAGCTCGCCGTGGGGAAGCGGCTGGACGAGGTCATGAATCCCATCACCGGGCGCACCCGGGCCGCCTTCGAGCCCGCGCTCGACTACTGCGTGGTCAAGATCCCACGCTTCCCGTTCGACAAGTTCCCGACCGCCGATCGCCGGCTCGGCACGCAAATGGCGTCCACCGGGGAGACGATGGCCATCGAGCGCACGTTCGAGGCCGCGATGGCGAAGGCGCTGCGGTCGCTCGAGCAGCGCCGGCCTGCGCCTGGTGAGCTCGAGGACCCGAAGCTGATCGAGGAGCCCAACGACCGCCGGCTGTTCGCCCTCCTGGAGCTGCTCGCGCGGGGCGTCTCACCGGACGAGCTGGCCCACCGCTCGCACATCGACCGCTGGTTTTTGGAGCGGCTGCAGGGCGTGGCCGACGAGCTGGATCCGGAGGCGATGGCGCGGCCGGTGACGTTCAAGCTGGTCGACACCTGCGCCGCCGAGTTCGAAGCGCGGACGCCCTACTACTACTCGTGCCACGAGGAGGAGGATGAATCACCCCGCGAAACTCCGCAAGCTCCGTTTCGTGGGGGCCCCGATGAGGCGGCCTCGGTGCCCGGACGGTCGGCGCTGGTCATCGGCTCCGGCCCCATCCGCATCGGGCAGGGGATCGAGTTCGACTACTGCTCGGTGCACGCCGCCTGGGCGCTGCGCGACGCCGGGGTGCGCGCCATCATGGCGAACTCCAACCCGGAGACCGTCTCCACGGACTTCGACACCTCGGACCGGCTCTACTTCGAGCCCCTCGACCTGCCCGGCGTGCGCGCGATCGCCGAGCGGGAACGGATCGACGGCACCGTGGTCCAGTTCGGCGGCCAGACCTCCATCAACCTGGCGGCGCCGATGGGGGAAGCCGGGATCCCCGTGCTCGGCTCCTCGGTGGAGGCGATCGACCTGGCCGAGGACCGGCGCCGCTTCGCGCGTGAGCTGGAGGCGCTCGAGATCCTGCAGCCGGTGGGCGACACCACGACCTCGGTCGAGGAGGCGCTGGCGATCGCGGAGCGCGTGGGCTACCCGGTCCTGGTGCGACCTTCGTACGTGCTGGGGGGGCGGGCGATGGAGATCGTGCGCGACCCCACCGAGCTCCGCCGCTACATGCGCTGGGCGCACGCGGCCCTCCCCTCCGAGGGCGAGGGCGTTCGGGGCACGGTGCTGGTCGACAAGTACCTGCTGGGCACCGAGGTGGAGGTGGACGCCATCTCCGACGGGGAGACCGTCTGCATCCCCGGGATCATGCAGCACGTGGAGCGGGCCGGCGTTCACTCCGGCGACTCCTATGCCGTCTACCCGGCGCCCGACCTCACCCCTGAGCAGCGAGAGACGGTGATCAACTACACGATCCGCATCGCGAGGCGGCTGCGGCTGCGGGGGATGGTCAACGTCCAGTACGTCGTCCACCGCGGCAACGTGTACGTGCTGGAGGTGAACCCCCGCGCGTCGCGGACGGTGCCCATGCTCTCCAAGGTCACGGGCGTTCCGATGGTGCGGCTGGCGACGCAGGTGATGCTGGGAAAGACGCTCGCTGAGCTCGGCTGCTCGACCGGGCTGGTGCCGCCAAGACCCCTGGTCGCGGTCAAGGCGCCGGTGTTCTCGATGAACAAGCTGCCCTCGGTCGACTCCTACCTGGGACCGGAGATGAAGTCGACGGGCGAGGTGATGGGGGTCGACGCCACCCTGCCGGCGGCGCTGCGCAAGGCCTTCGCGGCGGCCGGCGTCACGGTGCGCCCGGGAGCCGGCGCGCTGCTCACCATCGCCGACGCGGACAAGCCGGAGATGTTCGCGATCGCCGCCTGGCTGACCGAGCTGCGGTGTCCGCTGTTCGCCACCGAGGGCACCGCGGCGGCCCTGCGCCAGGCGGGCTTCTCCCCGACCGTCGTCAACAAGATCGGAGAGGACTCGCCGAACGTGGTCGACGTCATCACCGACGGGCAGGTGGGACTGGTGGTGAACACCATGTCCGGCACGCGCACCGGTGGCGGTGGGGCGGATGCCAACGTGCCGCATGCGGGGGAGCCCCCCCGCATCCCCCCCGAGGGAAGACGATCCTCTGAGTCTGACCTCCGGCGAGACTCCGTGCCGCCGCTCCGCGATGGGTTCGAGATCCGGCGGGCGGCCGTGGTGCGGCGGATCCCCTGCTTCACCTCGCTGGACACGGCGTCGGCGCTGCTGGCCGCCGAGACCGCGTCCGACGGCAAACTCCGGGTGCGCACGATCACCGAGTGGCGCGCCGGCCAGGCCCTCCCGACCACGGTCGAGAAGACCGGTGCATGAGGGTCCCGCGCCGCTGGTGGCGCGGCGCCGTGTGTCGAGCCGGATGTGGGTGCTGCGGTTCAGGGCGCCGGCGATCGCGTCCGAGGTGCGCGGCGGTCAGTTCGTGAACCTCCTGCTGCGTCCGGGCCCGCTCCTGCGGCGTCCCTTCAGCGTCTGGCAGGCGAGCCCCCAGGAGGGCTGGCTGGAGGTGCTGCTGGCGGGGGTCGGAGTGGGCACCCGGCAGCTGCTGGCACTGCGGGACGGCGAGACCGTGTCGATGCTGGGCCCGCTCGGGAATGGCTACGCGCTGGATGCCGGTGATGGCGCGGTGGCGCTGGTGAGCGGCGGGCTGGGGGTGGCGCCGATGCCCCTGACCGCCCGCGACGCTCGTGCCCTCGGTCTGCGGGTGCACTGGGTGCACGGGGCCGGCACGGCGGACGAGCTCTGCTCCGAGTGGGAGGGTGACCACGTGCACTGGGCCACCGAGGACGGCTCGCGCGGCCATCACGGCAACGCGCTCGACGCAGTCCCCGAGGGGGTGGCCCAGATCCTGGCCTGCGGCCCCAACCCGATGCTGGCGGCGGTCGCCGGGCGATGGCCGGGGGCGCAGGTCGCCGTCGAGACCTACATGGGCTGCGGCACCGGCGTCTGCCTGGGCTGTGCCGTCCCCCGCACTACAGGGATCTATGACCGCGCGTGCACCGAGGGCCCGGTTTACCCCGCCGCCACCGTGCGCTGGTCCGAGCTGCCCTCCCACCTCGCCTACCAATCTCCCGTTTCGCACGGAACGGGTGCTATGGAGCGGGCGATAGGGTCCCTTCCGTGCGAAACGGGGATTGCGCCGGGTGGGGAGGTGGGGTGAGCACGTTCCGCTGGCCCGACGTGGGCGGGGTCCGGCTGGCGGGGCCGGTGCTGGCGGCGAGCGGCACCTTCGGCTACGGGATGGACGTGCCGCTGCTCGACCGGAGCCGGATCGGCGGCATCGTCTCCAAGGGCATCTTCCTCGGTCCCCGCACCGGCACGCCTCCCAACCGGATCGTCGAGACCCCCTCCGGCATGCTGAACGCGATCGGCCTCCAGGGACCGGGCGTGGACGCGCTGATCCTCGACTACGCCCCGCGCTGGGCGACCTGGCCGATGCCGGTGCTCGTCAATGTCAACGGAGAGACGCTGGACGAGTACGCCGAGGTCGCGTCCCGGCTCGACGGCGTGCCCGGGGTGGCCGGCATCGAGGTCAACATCTCCTGCCCCAACGTGCGCGAGGGAGGCATGCTGTTCGGCAAGGACCGGGTGATGGCGGCACGGGTGACCGACGCCGTGCGGACCCACACCCGCCTCCCGGTCTGGGTCAAGCTCACCCCCGCCGTCACCGACATCGGCGAGATCGCGCGCGCCGTCGAAGCCGCGGGTGCGGACGCGATCGCCGCCATCAACACCTTCGTCGGCATGTCGATCGACGTCGCCAGCGGGCGCCCCCGCCTGGCCTTCGGCACCGGTGGCCTCTCAGGACCCGCGATCCGGCCCCTGGCGCTCCAGCTCGCCTGCACCGCCGCCGCCGCGGTCTCGATCCCGGTGGTCGGCATCGGCGGCATCGCGGACGCCGGCGATGCGCTCGAGTTCCTCTACGCCGGCTGCCGCGCGGTGCAGGTGGGAACCGCGACCTTCGCGGAGCCGGCGGCGATCGCGTGCACCACCGAGGGGATCGAGCGACACCTCGAGCAGCTGGGCCTGGATGCCCTCGACGACCTCCCTCGTCTCTAAAAGGACGTTTGTATACAAAGCGACGCCAAATCGGAGCGCGAGACGTGCGTTCGTATCCAACGTCCCTCCGCGGAGGCCCTAACGCCGGGTGGGGTCCGCTCCGGCGGCCACCGGCTCCGGCCGTTGGCAGCGGCTCCGCACCTCCACCCCGGCGTGCGTCTGGGCGGAGGTGAGCAGACACTCCATGATCTCGAGGACATGACGTGCGAGCTCCGCGCTCGCCCGATGGGGCACGCCCGCCCGCAGCGCCGTCGCCAGGTCGGCCAGCCCGAAGCCGCGCGCGGCGCCTGCGTAGCCTCCCGAGGTGGGGACCGGTCGCCACTCCGGCTCGTCTCGCCGCCAGACCTCGACCTCGCCGTCGAACCGGTTGGGGTCGGGCACCGACAGCGACCCCTCGGTCGCGTACACCTCGATCTTCGGCATCCGCGAAGCGTGGACGTCGAAGCTCATGACCAGGGTGCTGAGAGCCCCCGACTCGTGCTCCAGCACTCCGGTCACGTGGGTGTCCACGAGGACTCCGAACACCGTGCCCGCCCGTGGCCCCGAGCCGATCGTGCGGGTGGCCCGGCCGCGGGTGCCGGCGCCCGACACGCGCGCCACCGGCCCCAGCAGATGGACCAGCGTCGAGAGGTAGTACGGGCCCATGTCGAGCAGCGGGCCGCCACCGGGCTGGAACAGGAACTCGGGGTCGGGATGCCAGGGTTCGGGACCGGGGCCGGCCATCACCGCCGTCGCCGCCACCGGGGTGCCGATCAGGCCGGAGTCGAGGGCGTGGCGTGCGGTCTGGATGCCGGTGCCGAGCACGGTGTCCGGGGCACAGCCGACGCGCAGGTTCTCGGTCGCGGCCAGCGACAGCACGGCGTCGGCTTCGGCAAGTGTGGCGGCGAGAGGCTTTTCGCCGTAGACGTGCTTTCCAGAGCCCAGCGCTGCTTGCGCGATCTCGGCGTGCGCCGCGGGAATGGTCAGGTTGAGGACGAGGTCGATCTCCCCGTCGGAGAGCAGGTCGTCAACGCCACGCGCCGAGATCTCCGGGTGCGCCGCCTGGACCCGGGCCGCCCGCGCCGGGTCGAGGTCGGCCGCCGCCGCCACCCGGACGTTGTCGAGGCGCCCCAGCGTCTCCAGGTAGGCGCTGGAGATCTTGCCGCACCCGACGACTCCGACGGTCAACTGCCCTCCCACCGCGATCCCTCCTTGGTCGTCCCTGCCGCCGCCGGCGACGCGCTTGCGGAGACTACATCACCGACCACGAGGAGCGCCGGTGCTTGCAGGCCGGCGAGACCGGCGCCCGCCGCCATCTCTCCCAGCGTGGTCCGCACCACCGCCTGGCGGGCCGTCGACGCCTCCGACACGATCGCGACCGGGTGTTCGTCGCCCAGCTCGCCGGCCAGCTCGCGCGCGATCAGCGGCGCCCGCTCGAACGCCATCAGCACCACCAGCGTGTCCGCCGAGCGCGCCAGCCGGCGCAGGTCCGCGGGGCCATGCCGCGTGTGGGCGGTGCAGAAGGTGACCGAGGTGGAGACGCCGCGCAGCGTGAGCGGGATCCCGGCCAGCGCCGGCCCCGCGGTCGCCGACGACACGCCCGGAAGCACGCTCACCTCGACGCCGGCCTCTCGCAGCGCGGCCAGCTCCTCGCCGCCGCGTCCGAAGACGAACGGGTCCCCGCCCTTGAGGCGCAGCACGTCGCGGCCGGATCGGGCCGCGTCGACCATGGCGGCCACGATCTCCCCCTGCGGGGTGTAGTGCGCGCCCGCGCGTTTCCCGACCGAGCGGATCTCCGCGCGCGGACCGCAGAGCGCCAGCACCTCCGGGTCGACCAGCGCGTCGTGCAGGACCAGGTCGGCCTCGAACAGCGCGTCTCGCACCGCCCGGGTCAGGTGCTCCGGCGCTCCCGGTCCGGCGCCGGCCAGGATCACCCGCCCCGGGCCGCGCTCGGCGTCGACCTCGTCCCGCGCCTCGGCGGTCCGCCCCGCGCGCAGCAGCCGCCGGGCGGGTGAGCGCAGAGCCCGCCGGTAGCGCGTCTCCTGCTCCGCCGGCGCCATCCCCAGGGCCCGCAGACGCCGCCGCAACGCTCCCACCAGCCGCAGGAACGGGCCCCACTCGGGACCGAACTCCTGCTCCAGACGCTGCCGGATGGCGGAGGCGAGGAACGGGCTCTCACCGGCGGTGGAGACGGCGATCTTGAGCGGTCCCCGATTGACGAGGGCGGCCGCGATCCAGTCGCAGAGTGGGGTGCGGTCGACGACGTTGAGGAGGGCGCGCTCGGCGTCGGCCTCCACGCGCGCCTCGCGGTTGGTCGCGGGGTCGTCACTGGCGTCGATCACCAGGCGCGCCCCCCACAGGTCGCCCCGGGCGTAGTCACGCCGCAGCCAGCGCAGACGGCCGGCGCTCGCCGCGTCGACGATCCCGGGTTCGGCGTGGGCGGCGACGACGGTCAGATCGGCGCCCGCCTCCAGGAGCAGGGAAACCTTCCCGACTGCGGTCGGGTTGCCGCCCAGCAGCACCACCCGCCGCCCCCGAAGATCCACGAAGATCGGGTAGTAACCCGGTGACGCCTCATCGGCGGCCGCGCTCACGGCAGCGCGCCGACCGCGCCGAAGCGCGAGCGTAGGTGCTCCACCCCGACCGCGTGGCACCAGTCGCCGAACCCCACGTCGGGCGCACGCTCCGCGGCGAACGCCGTCAGCACCGGGCGCAGCGTCGGGACCAGCTCGTCGAGCGGCACGTTGTGTGCGTAGAGCTCGTTGAGGCGGGTGCCGTCGAAGTCGCCGCCGAGCAGGACGTCGTACTTGCCCAGCGTGGTCCCGACCAACCCCACGTCGCCGAGATAGGGGCGAGCGCAGCCGTTGGGGCAGCCGGTCATGCGGACGCTGATGCGCTCCTCGCCGAGGCCGAGCGCGGAGAGGGCCCCGCTCAGCTCGCGGATCACCGCCGGCAGCGCCCGCTCCGCCTCCGCCACGGCGAGGCCGCAGGTGGGTACCGCCGGGCAGGCCATGGAATGCCGGATCGCGTTCGGCGTCTCCTCGGTGAGGGGAACGGCGTGCTCGGTGAGCAGCGCCAGCAGCCGGTCCCGGTCCGCCTCCCGTACGCCGGCGATGAGGACGTTTTGCTGGGCGGTGAACCAGATCGTCGGGCGCAGCGTGCGGACGATCCGGCCGAGCGCGCTGCGCAGCCGCACGCCGTCGCGATCGGCGATGCGGCCGTTCTCGACGAAGAGCCCGTAGAACCAGCGGCCGTCGGCCTGTCGATGCCAGCCCAGGTGGTCGTCGGTCGGCGCCCACCGCAGCGGCCAGGGTGGGCGCAGTCGAAACGAGAGCCGTCCCTGCACCTGCTCCCGGAACCAGTCCAGGCCGCGGTCGGCGAGCAGGTACTTGAGCCGTGCGTGGCGCCGGTCCTGGCGATCCCCGAAGTCGCGCTGCACCGCTACCACCGCCTGGGCCAGCTCCACCACCTGCCCGGCCGTCGCGAACCCCAGCGGCCGCGCGACCGCGGGGTAGGTCTCCGGCTTGTTGTGCGTCCGGCCGAGCCCGCCGCCGACCAGCACCGTGAACCCGGCCAGCCCTCCCTCCGGCGCGCGCATCGCGACCAGGCCCAGGTCGTTGCTGTAGACGTCGACGCAGTTGTCCCCGTCGATCGCGATCCCGACCTTGAACTTCCGCGGCAGATAGCGCTCGCCGTAGAGGGGCTCGCTCTCCCCCTCAGGCACCTCACCGACGCGCTCCCCGTCGATCCAGATCTCGTGATAGGCGCCGGTCCGTGGGGTGAGTCCCGAGACGACCCCGCCCAGTGCTTGCTCCACCTCTTCGCGGAGCCGGTCTCCCAGCGGGGCCGGGCAGCACATCACGTTCCGCACCTGGTCTCCGCAGCCGCCCAGCGTCGTCAGCAGGGCTTCGTTGATGCCGCGGATCGAGGCGCGCAGATCCCGCTTCAGCACGCCGTGGAGCTGCAGGTCCTGCCGGGTCGTGATGCGCAGGGTTCCGTCGCCCCAGCGTCCGGCGATCTCGTCGTGGGCCAGGTAGCCTTCGGGCGTCACCCGCCCGCCCGGGATCCGGGTGCGGATCATCATCTGCCAGTGGCGGTCGAGACCCGCCCTGCGCGCCTCCCTCCTCTGGTCCCGGTCGTCCTGCTGGTAGGTGCCGTGGAACTTGAGGAGCTGGATCGACTCCTCGGTGAACCGGGCGGCGTCATTCTCGAGCTCGGCCGCGATGTCTCCCCGGAGGTGACGGCTTCGCTCCTTGATCCCCTCGTTGGCCGAGAGGGGACGGTCGGCTGGATTGCGATCGGACACGACAACTGAGCTCCTGGGGTCGTGACGAACGGGCGGCCGGCGTGACGGCGCCGGCACACGACGAAGCGTTCAGGGCACCAGACAGGCGCAGCCGGTTCGAAGGAGGTAATCGACCTCGAAGCGGCGCGTCAGCACGACCCCGTTGAGCCCACGACGGCGGATCACGATCACGGGAAGTCTACGGACGGGCTGGCGGGCACTGCGGCGCGCGTCACGCCACCGCCACGGGAGGCCCATGGCTCGCCCGCGACCGCCACGTGATGAGGGCGGCCACGATCACACACAGGACGGTGGCCCCCACAACCATCGTGATCCACGAACGATCCAGGAGCCAGCCCATGAGTATCGGGGCCGTGAAAGCGGCGATCCGGAACGTATAGCCGCCGACGGCGAGGGCCAGCGCGCGCTCCTCCCGCACGCTGCCGATGGCGGCCCAGAGGTTGGTGCCGATGAGCGCGGCGGCCAGACCTATTCCCTGGGCGGCAAAGCAAGGGATCAGCGTCCACCGCAAGGGCGCCGAGATGAGGCCCGCGGTGCCCAGCAGCAGCATCATCAGACCCGTCACCTGCATCGGGCGCGGCCCGGACCGTTGTGCCCACCATCCGAGGAGGGGTCCGGCGATCACGGCAACCACGTCTCTCAGGACGAGGAGAGCGCCCACCTGGGAAGGGCTGGCGCCGTCGTCGCGGATCAGCATCAGCGGCACGAAGGAGGTGCTGACCGTCAACAGCGCCGCGATCAAGACACCGAACAGCGCCGACACCTGGATCTCCGGGCGTTCGACGAGCAGCTGCACGCCGCGCCTGAACGAACTCTGCAGCCATGACGCGCCGGCGCCGGCAGACGTAGCAGATGTGACCACCGGGATGAAGGCGCCGACCGAGCCCATGACGACGGTGGCTGCCAGCACCGGAAGGAAGGCGAGCGCTCCCCGGCCGCCGAGGCCGGCGGTGACGATGAGTGCCGCCACCAGCGCCCCGCCGCGTTGAGCGACCACGTTCAAGCCCTGGACCGCCGCGATCCGGCGCTGAGAGGTCTTGCCCAGCGTGGCCAGGGCGGCGCCGGTGCCGAGCGACAATCCCACCCCGTAGAGACCGCTTCCCAGCACCAGGCCCGCAACCCCCGGCCGGAACACCAGAACCAGCGCCCCCACCGCGGCGATCGCCCCGCCCGCCAGCAAGAGTGGTCGCGATCCGAACCGATCGACCGCCGCACCGGCCGGGATCGTGGTCACCATCTGTACCAGGGACGGCACCGCGACCAGGAGACCGATCGCGACGTTGTCAAGGTGCAGAGAGGCGGCCGCCAGCGGCACGAAGACCATGAGCAGGGTCATGCTCGTGATAGACGCCGCCATCGCCGCCAGCGCGGCCGCCGGCCCCTGCCAGCGGCGCTCGCCGTCTGCCACCGACCGGGGGCGAAGGGGTAGGGAGCCGGAAGGCCTGGCCATCAGCTCCCCCCGAGCCCCTACCAGTGGAACCGGTTGGGCCCGAAGTCGGCCTCGTAGTAGGGCGCCACCATCCGGCCCGGAGGCACCAGCGCGTCGATCTCCGCGTGGTCCTCTTTGGTGATCTCGACCTCGACCGCGCCCAGGTTGTCCTCCAGCTGGTCGAAGGTGCGAGGCCCGATGATGGGGCTGGTCACGCCCGGCTGGTGGAGCACCCAGGCCAGGGCCAGTTGCGCGAGCGTGCAATCCTTGCGGGCGGCGATCGGCTGCAGCCCCTCGACGACGTCGAAGATGCCCTCGGTCCACCGCCGCTGGTTCACCGGGTTGTCGCCCTGGACGGCGAACCGGCTGCCGTCGGGCCGCTCGGCGCCCCGCGCGTACTTGCCGGTCAGGAGGCCGCCCGCGATCGGGGACCAGGGGATGGTGGCGATGCCGTAGGTGCGCGCCATCGGGAGCAGCTCGCGCTCGACACGACGGTCGAGGATGTTGTAGGGCGGCTGCTCGCACACGAACCGGTTGAGGCCCAGCTCTTTCGCCGCCCACAGGGCCTCCATGATCTGCCAGGCCCCGAAGGTGCTGGTCCCGATGTAGCGCACCTTGCCGGCGCGAATCAGGTCGTCGAGCGCCCGCAGCGTCTCGTCGATCGCGATCTCGGGGCGCGGCCGGTGAAGCTGATAGAGGTCGATGTAGTCGGTCTTGAGCCGGCGCAGGCTCTGCTCGCACTGATCGATGATGTGGCGCCGGCTGGTCCCGCGCGCGTTGGGATCGTCGTCGTCCATCTCGCCGTGCACCTTGGTCGCCAGCACCACGCGGTGGCGATTCCCGTTCCGCCGGAGCGCCTCGCCGGTGACCTCCTCCGAGCGGCCGCGGCTGTACACGTTGGCGGTGTCGAGGAAGTTGATGCCCGCGTCCAGCGCCGCGTCGATGATGCGGTACGACTCCTCCGCCTCGGTCCGGCCTCCGAACATCATGCAGCCAAGGCACAGTTCCGAAACCTGGACGCCGGTGCGCCCGAAAAGTCGTGTTCGCATGAGCAACCTCCAGCCAGGATCCCGGCCGCCAAGGTGGGGCCTTGCTCTCGACGCTACACCGCCGGCCGCCTCCGAGGCCGCGCCCGGAGCTCAGCGCACGGCGGAGGTGGTCTTGCGGTTCGCTGCCGGGACCTGGGCGGCGCCGAAGGCCAGCCCCACCGTGAGCGCGACCGCGATCAGCAGGCCTGCATCGACGGACATGGTGACCGGCACGCCGAACGCGAGCGCGAGCACCCCCGCCTGCAGCGGCCCGAGCCAGTTGGTGGCGATCGCGGACCCCGCGTAGAGCCCCATCGCGGGACCCCGCCGAGCGTCCGGTACGGCGTCCAGAAGCTCGCGCCCCACGATGCTGAGGAGCCACGTCTGCATGGCGCCGGTGGCCGCGAGCGCGGCCAGGGTCAGCGGCCAGCGCGTGCTCCAGCCGGCCAGGATCATGGCCAGCGCCCAGACCAGGCCCGGCCAGAGCAGGGAGTGGCGCACGGCCGAGCGTGAACCCCAGAGCACGAACACCGTCCCGACGGCGGCCCCCGCCCCCACCGCGGCCACCCCGAGACCGAAGCCCAGCGCACCGGTGTCGAGCCGGCCGGCGAACAGCGATGGCAGCAGAGTGAGCCGGTTCATGCCGAGCACGGAGAAGGCGCACCCGAGCACGATCAGCGCCACCACCCGGGGCGACCCACCACCCCGCAGGATGCCGGCCCAGGCGGGCGACTGCTCCCAGAGGCCGTCCCCCTTGACGACCGCGGGCAGCTCGGAGACGGCGAGGAGACCGACCACCCCGGCCAGCATCGCGATCAGGATGGCGACGAAACAGGCCGTGAGCGGCGCCCAGAAGAGGAGCACACCCGCCACCCCGGCGCCGGCCAGCGAGGCGAGGTTCCAGGCCGAGGCGACCAGCGAGAGCCCGTACGTAAGGTCCCGACGGCCCACCAGGTCGGCCAGGAAAGCCTGGCGAACGGGCGCGTCGGTCGCCTGCACCGCGCCCCACAGGAGGGAGAACAGGAGCAGCGGCCACACCCGCGGGCTGGACGCCTGGATCGCCACCAGCAGCACCAGCGCCCCGGCGATGCAGCAGAAGAGCGTCTGAGTTCCGACCAGCAGCCGCCGTTGGGAGACGGAGGTCAGCAGCAGCCGCGCGAAGGGCCGCCCGGCCGGCAGCGGAAGGTACTGGAGCGTGATCGCGAGGCCGACCAGGAGCACGGACGCCGTGCGTGCGTACACCAGCCAGGCGATGGCGACCCCGAGCATGGACATGCCGACCATGGACAGAGCCTGGCCCGGCAGGTAGACGCGGAAGTTCCGGTGGCGCAGGGCCGTCAGTGCCCGCCCTCGCGGTGCCCCCCCGATCGCGCGATAGAGCGATGACATCGTTGCGGTGGTGCGAATTCTTACACGTCGCGGTGCGGCATGAGGGAAACGACCGGCAGCCGGCCCCCCGCTCGGGACCGATACTTGGACCATGCCGGCACTGCACGGGACCGTCTCCATCGCCGCCCCCGCCGAACGCGTGTGGTCCGCCGTTCTCGAGGACCTGACGAGCATGCCGTCCTGGGCCCGATATCTCAAATCGGCCGCCGTCGAGGGCGGCGGGACGCCGGGGCCGGGGAAGAAGATCCGTCTCGAGATCGACGCGCCCGGCGACATCCCGCTGGTGATGCAGCCCTCGGTCTGGGACCGGCCGCGCCTGGCGTCGGGGCAGTGGGTGGACAGCCCGGTGTCGGGGACCTGGTCCTACGCGTTCGGGGCCGCGGGCGCCGGCACCGAGGTCACCTACGACATGGACATAAAACTGGGCGGCATGCTCCGGTTCGCCTCCGGGATGATCCAGGGACGCCTGGACTCGGGCATCAAGGACGCCATGCTGCGGCTCAAGGCACAGCTGGAGGGGGATGCCTCGGAGCGCTAGCGAAATGACCGCAAAACGGCCGTTTTAAGGGCGCGATGCTGGCAATCTGCGGGATCGGCGACTGGCCGCACCGCCGGCGCGTGAAGGCGGCCGGCGTGGCGGCTCTGATCCTCGGTGACGAAGAGCTGACCTACGACGAGCTGGCGGACCGGGTCGACCGGCTCGCCGTGGCGCTGGCCGGACGCGGGGTGCGCAAGGGCGACCGGGTCGCATATCTGGGCAATAACCATCCCGCCTTCGTCGAGACCCTGTGCGCGGTCACGCTCTTGGGAGCGATCTTCGTGCCGCTGAACACCAGGCTCAGCGTGCCGGAGCTGGCCTACATGCTTGAAAACAGCGGTGCGCGGATGCTCTTCTTCGGCGCCGGCCTGGAGGAGCGGGCGCGGGCCGCGGCGGGCGAGGCGGGCGGGATCGAGGTCTGGGGCGTCTCGGTGGCCGGACCGGGCGGAGTGGAGTCGCCGCTTGCCGGCGGATCGATGACACACCCCGCGTGTCAGGGGTTCCTGGACGATCCTGCCGTCATCGTCTACACCTCGGGCACCACCGGGCGGCCCAAGGGCGCTGTGCTCACGCACGGCAATCTGACCTGGAACGCCTTCAACGTGCTCGTCGACTACGACATCACCGGCGAGACGCGCGCGCTGATGATCTCGCCGCTCTTCCACGTCGCGTCCCTGGGGATGGGACTGCTTCCGAACCTGCTCAAGGGGGGCACGGTGGTGCTCGCCGAGAAGTTCGTCCCCGGCGAAGCGCTGCGCCTGATCGAACGTCACCGCATCACCAGGCTCAACGGCGTCCCGACCACATACCAGCTGTTGATGGAGGACGCGGCGTGGGCCGAGACCGACCTCAGCTCGCTGCGCTCAATGAGCTGTGGGGGATCCTCGGTGCCGGCGCGTGTACGGGAGGCGTACGAAGCACGCGGGCTGGCGTTCTCGAGCGGGTACGGACTCACCGAGACCTCACCCGGGGCGACCTCGCTTTCACCGCGCTATTCGGTCAGCAAAGGGGAGTCGAGCGGGCTGCCCCACTTCTTCACCGAGGTGCGGCTGGAGGCCCAGAGCGGCGAGATCGAGGTGCGGGGACCGAACGTGTTCGCCGGCTACTGGGAGAACCCCGAGGCGACAGAGGCCGCGTTCACGCCCGACGGCTGGCTCCGGACCGGCGACCTGGGGCGCTTCGACGAAGACGGGTTTCTGACCATCGTCGACCGGGCCCAGGACCTGATCATCTCGGGGGGCGAGAACGTCTACCCGGCCGAGGTGGAGCTGGCGATCATGACGATCCCGGAGGTCACCGGTGCCGCCGTGATCGGGCTGCCCGATCCGCGCTGGGGCGAGGTGCCGCACGCGGTCCTCACCCTGCGACCGGGAACGACCCTCGACCCGGCCTGGTTCGTCGAGTATCTGTCCGGCCGCCTCGCGCGCTACAAGGTGCCGCGAACGTTCCAGGTGGTGGACGAGCTGCCGCGCACCGCCAGCGGCAAGGTCCAGAAACACCTGCTCCGCCCACCCGATGGTGCACCAACGGGGGTGAAAACAGTCCGAAAGGACCCGCTGGTGCAACAACGGGGGTCAAGAGCGCTGCTACCGGTGGGGGTAGATCTCGAGCTGCTCCATCCGGTCGCGCAGCGCGCGGTCGACGGTTGCGATCAGGCCCTGCATGATCTCCTGGTCGGCCCGGTCGTCCACCCGCACCCGCTGCAGGTGGCTCAGCGCCTCCTGCATCGCGTAGATCCCGTTGACCTCTTCATGGCGCAGCCGGCTGGCGGCCAGGCGCACCGCGGTGGCGTGTCGCTGCGCGCCGTGGTCGGAGAGCAGGTCGACCAGCTTGGCGGCCGAGGAGAGCGCCCGCTGCGTGGTGGGGTTGACGGCCGCGGTGTCGGGGACCGGGACCCGCTCCGCGCCCCGAGCGAGGCGCGCCGGACGCACCGGACGGGGACGCAATCGCCGCTCGGTCCGGCGCCGGCGCAGGTTCCGCCAGGGGCCGGGACCCACCATGATGGCGATGCCTGTCACGATCAGAAGGAGGGCAACCAGCCCCGCGACGGCTTCCAGCATGGCGCGGTTAGTGGGGCTCGCCCCCTCCACCAGCTACGACGATCTGCGGAACGTGCCCCACCATGCATTAAGCGTAGCCGAGCCGGGTCCCGTTCGCCGTGTCTCGTACTCACTCACTCGTACAGCCGCCCGCCGTACTCGACGAAGCCGGGGACCGGACAGCCGCTGGAGGTGGACTGGTGGGTGCAGTGGACCCCGACCCGCCCGGGGTCCAGGTACAGCTGTCCCCGCACGATGACCTGTGCGCCCGGATGAACCGGCGCCGAGGTCGCGTAGTCGATGTCGTGATCGACCTCCAGCTGATCGCCCAGCGGCGTGCGGACCACGAACTCTTCTTCACGCCCGTACACGGCGGGACCCGAGATCACGACACCCCCGAAGGTGACCTCAGCGCCGCTCCGGCCCTGAGCGATGTCCTGGCGCAGCGCGGTGTCATCGGTGGTGATCGTCCCCGCCGCCGGCGGCTCCCCGCAGCCGGCGGCGGCCAGGCACAGCAACGCGGTCAGAGCGACGATCGCGCCTCGGCGAACGTGAAGCGCCCCTCGAGCAGAGATTTACCGAGGATAACGGCGTCGGCGCCGGCGTCCGCCACGGCAGCCAGGTCCTCCAGGCTCCCGACTCCCCCCGAATAGGTGAGACGGTGGCGGGTCGTGCCACGGGCCAGCCGCAGCACCTCGAGGTCCGGCCCCGCCAGCGTCCCGTCGCGGTCGATGCTGGTCACGATGACGCCTGCCAGCGGCGCTTCCTCCCACCTGCGGAGCAGCTCCGGGAGCGTGAGGTCCGCCGCCGTCTCCAGCCAGCCCGCGACCGCCGGGACCCGCCCGCGCACGTCAAGAGCCGCCTGAACTCGACCGGGATGGGCGCCGGCGATCTCTCGGAGGAGACGGGGATCGCGGACCGCTGTCGTGCCCATCACCACGCTCGCCGCCCCCACCTCCAGCCAGTGCCCCACCGACGAGCCGTCGCGCACGCCGCCCGCGACCTGGACCGCGAGCCGCGTCCCCTCCACCACGCGCCGCACCAGGCTGTCCTGGGCCGCCTCCCCCCGCGCCGCGTCGAGGTCGACCAGGTGGAGCGCTTCGGCCCCTCCCGCCTCGTATCCGCGCGCCAGGGAGAGAGGATCGTCGCCGTAGCTCGTCTCCTGGCCGAAGTCACCGGTACGCAGCCGCACCACGCGCCCGCCCCGCAGGTCGAGGGCCGGGATCAACCTCATCCGATAAACCCGGTTTCGCGCGAAAACGGCACTACGTGGGCCGTCCCTAGCGGTAATTCGTGAACTCCAGGGGGACCGGGATCGAATCGTCGTCGCGCAGCGCCGTGATGACCGCCTGCAGGTCGTCCTTGGACTTCGAGGTGACGCGCAGCTGATCGCCCTGGATGCGCACCTGGACCTTGGGCGCCACCGCCCGCGCCCGCTTCTGGAGCTGCTTCGCGAGGTCGTCCGAGATGCCGGCGTTGATGTCGACCTCCACCTGCCCCCGCCCTCTGCCGATCGTCCGCGGCTCGCCGGCGTGAAAGAGTTTGGCCGACAGCTTGCGCCGGGCGGCCTTCTCCCGCAGTACCTGAACCGCGGCCCGGGCCCGGTCCTCGGTCACCGACTCGACCACGATCTTCTCTCCGTGCCGCTCGAGGGTGGTCCCGGTGTCCTTGAAGTCGAAACGGGTCGCCGTCTCCCGCCGCGCCTGGTCGAGCGCGTTGGTCAGCTCGGCGCTGTCGTACTGAGAGACGACGTCGAAGGAGAATTCCTGAGGCATCGCCGGGCCTCCTAGTGAATGCTGCTGTTGACGGCCTCGATGTAGTAGATCGCGGCCAGCACGATGAGAACGACGGAAGCCAGCGCCAGGCCCCCCATGATGACCGCGATCCCGACCTGGGATACGTCGACCCGCTCGGTGGCGGCCGCGATCTCGGCCTGGGAGTGGCCCATGGTGAGGTTGTCCACGTGCTCGGCCTCCGCACGAGCCAGCAGCTGGTCCAGCACCGGCTGACCGCCGAACGGGATGGCGGTGGAGGGGATCCGGGCCAGCGCCCCCCGGAGGTTGTCCTGCGTCTCGCCCAGGCGCTCGGTGACCAGATCGAGGGTCCGCGTGGCCGCCGGGGTCTGATTTTCGTGGCGAAGCTCGGCGATGATCTCGTACAGGCCGGCCATGGTCCTGATCGTTTTCTAACAGGTTCCAGCCCATCCGTGCGGACGCGGAGCAAAATCGCTCACCGTGCCTCCGATCGTTGTCGCCCCGAATCCTTTCAAGGGTTCGCTGGGCGCCCCCGCCGCCGCGCGCGCGATCGCGTCGGGCGTGCGCGACGTGCTGCCGCAGGCCGAGATCCGGGAGCTCCCGGTGGCGGACGGCGGAGAGGGCACGGTGGAGGCGCTGGTCGCGGCGCTGGACGGGGAATTCCACGAGGTCGAGGTGGAAGGCCCGCTGGGCGACCCCGTGATCGCGGTCTACGGGACGGCGGAGCAAGGCCGGCTGGCCATCGTGGAGCTGGCCGCGAGCAGCGGGCTCCCACTCATCCCGAGCGAGAGGCTGGACCCCCGGCGCGCCTCCACCTACGGGTTCGGCCAGGTCCTGGAGGCGGCGCGCCGGCGCGGCGCCCGGCGCATCCTGGCGGGCATCGGCGGCTCCGCCACCAACGACGCCGGCGCCGGGATGGCGCAGGCCCTCGGCTACCGGCTGCTCGACGCCGATGGCCGCGAGGTGCCGCGCGGCGGTGCGGCGCTCGCCCGCCTGCGCCGGATCGACGCCTCCGCTGTCGATCCCGACTGGGCGTCGGTGTCGGTGGAGGTGGCGGTCGACGTAACCAATCCGCTCACCGGTCCTGAGGGGGCGACCGCCGTCTATGGGCCACAAAAGGGCGCCACGGACGCGGTCCTGGTGGAACTGGAGTCCGCCCTGCAGCAGTTCGCGCGCCTTCTCCCCGAGGGCCTGGCCGGGACGCCGGGCGCGGGTGCGGCCGGTGGCGCCGGGGCGGCCCTCCTCTTCTTCCTGCATGCCGACCTGCGGCGGGGGGCGCCGCTGGTGGTGGAGGCGGCCGGGCTGCGCTCGGCGCTGGCGGGCGCCGCCCTGGTCCTGACCGGCGAGGGTCGGGTGGACGGGCAGACCGTGTTCGGCAAGGGCCCGATCGAGGTCGCGCACCGGGCGAGGGAGGCAGGGGTCCCGGTGGCGCTGCTGGCGGGGACGCTGGGCCCGGGCTGGCAGGCGGTCCTCGACGAGGGCGTGACCGTGGTCGAGGAGGTCTCGGCCGGGATCCCGCTGGACCAGGCGATGCGGGAGGCACCGGCTCTTTTGCGCGCCGCCGCCGCCCGCGCCGTGACCGCCCTCTTGGGGTGAACCGCAGGAGCCCCATTTTGTGATCACCCTGCTAACCTGGGGCGATCTTGGGAGGCTTGCTGGAGGTCAAGGGTCTCCATACGTGGTTCCACATGCGCGCGGGGGAGATGCGGGCGGTCGACGGCGTCGATCTGTCCCTCGACCAGGGCAAGACGCTGGCGCTGGTCGGCGAGTCCGGCTGCGGCAAGAGCGTGACCGCACTCTCGATCATGGGGCTGGTCGACAAGCCGGGCGAGGTCATGCCGGGGTCCAACATCCACTTCCAGGGCCGGGATTTGGCGGCCGCGACCGAGGATCAGCTCCGGGAGCTGCGCGGCAACGAGCTGTCGATGATCTTCCAGGAACCGATGACCTCGCTCAACCCCGTCTACACGGTGGGGAACCAGATCACGGAGACCGTTCGCCTGCACTGGAACGTCGGCTCCAAGGAGGCCCGCGACCGGGCGACCGAGATGATGCGGTTGGTGGGCATTCCGTCCCCCGAGCGTCGCTTCGACGACTTCCCGCACCAGATGTCGGGCGGCATGCGGCAGCGGGTGATGATCGCGATGGCGCTCGCCTGCAACCCCAAGCTTCTGATCGCCGACGAGCCGACCACCGCGCTCGACGTCACGATCCAGGCGCAGATCCTGCAGCTCATGACCGATCTTCAGGACAAGTTCGGGATGGCGATCCTGATGATCACCCACGACCTGGGGGTGGTCGCCGAGATCGCGGACGACGTGGCCGTGATGTACGCGGGGCGGGTCGTCGAACGAGGCACGGCGGCGGACGTCTTCCGAAGTCCTCAGCATCCCTACACCGAGGCGCTTCTGCACTCCATCCCGCGGTTGGGTATGACTCAGGCCGAGCCCCTGCGAGTGATCCGAGGCATGGTGCCGAGCCCGCTCAACTGGCCCCGGGGGTGCCGGTTCGCCCAGCGCTGCACCCACGTGTTCGACCGCTGCTGGGACCAGGACCCGCCGCTCTTCGAGGCCGGACCGCAGGAATCCGCCTGCTGGCTCTGCGAGCACGGCGCGCGCGTGTCGGAGGGCGTGGAGGCGGTCGGCGGATGACTGACTCCAAATGACCACCGAGGCGATGACGCCGTCCAGCCCGGAGACCGTCCAGCCGCCGCCGCTGCTGCAGGCACGGGGGGTCAGGAAGCACTTCCCGATCCGGCGCGGGATCCTGCAGCGGACGGTGGGCCAGGTGCTCGCCGTCGACGGCGTCGACCTCGACATCATGCCCGGCGAGACCCTGGGCCTGGTCGGCGAGTCCGGGTGCGGGAAGTCGACGCTGGGCCGCACGCTGCTCCGGCTGATCGAGCCGACCGCCGGCAGCATCGTGTTCGAGGGGAAGGACCTGGTCAAGCTGAACGGCGGCGCGATGACGCGCATGCGCCGGGACGTGCAGTTCATCTTCCAGGACCCGGTCGGCTCGCTCAATCCCCGGATGACGGTCAGCGACATCATCGGTGAGGGGCTTGGCGTTCACCACGTCCGCCATCGCGACCAGCGGATCAAGGAGATCCTGGACAAGGTGGGCCTGCGACCGGAAGCCGCGGGCCGCTACCCGCACGAGTTCAGCGGCGGCCAGCGGCAGCGCATCGGCATCGCGCGGGCGCTGGTGCTGCAGCCGAAGCTGGTCATCGCCGACGAGCCGGTGTCGGCGCTCGACGTGTCCATCCAGGCGCAGGTGCTGAACCTGCTGGTGGAACTGAAGCGCGAGTTCAAGCTGACCTACCTCTTCGTCGCGCACAACCTGGCGGTCGTGAACTACATCTCCGACCGCATCGCGGTGATGTACCTGGGGAAGGTGGTCGAGGTCGCGACCGCCAAGGACCTCTACGCCCGGCCCCAACACCCTTACACACAGGCGCTGCTCTCGGCGATCCCGGAGCCGGTGCCGGGCATGCGCAGACAGCGGATCGTGCTCCAGGGCGACGTGCCGAGCCCGATCAACCCTCCCTCCGGGTGCCGGTTCCGCACCCGCTGCCCGCTGGCTCAGGACATCTGCGCCCGGGAGGAACCCCCGCTCAAGCCGTCGCTGGACGGGCACCTGGCGGCGTGCCACTTCGCGGGCACCTCGATCGCGGCGACGGCGGCGGCGGCCGGGTCAGGGCAAAGCGCGACCGGCGCGGAAGGCTGAGGCCCTGCGACCCCGGGTGCCGACGACTCAGGAGTAGCACGCCGGCGCCAGACGCAGCTCCCGCCACTGCTGCGCATCGTGGCCGTAGAACAGCTGCGCACTCTCGTCCTCGGCGATCCGGAGCAGCTTTTGGGCGCTTTCTTTCGCCAGCTCGGGGTCCTGCTGGGCACCCCAGGTGTCGTGAGACAGGTTGTCCCGGCAGTCGATGGCGTCCGCGCAGATCAGGATGTTGCGATCATCGTGGAGCCTGAGCAGAAGCGATTGATGCCAGGGAGCGTGCCCCGGTGTCAGGATCACCTGCACGCCCCTGAACAGCTCCGGCTCCCCGTCGATCAGTTCGTAGGTCAACGACGGCAGGTCGAAGTACCGGCTCGGATAGTTCTCGCTCTCGCGTGCGTACTCGTAGTGGTTGCGCTGCACGATGATCGGGATGCCCGCGAACGCGTGGTTGCCGCCGCAGTGGTCGAAGTGCAGGTGGGTGTTGACGACGAAGTCGATGTCCCCGATGCCGACACCGAGCTCGCCGAGCCGGCGCTCGACGGTGTCCTCCTCCCGCATGAAGGGGACCATGAGACGGGTCACCTCGCGCCCGCGGAAGGTTGTGTCCGGGTCGCGGATGTGATCGGGATGGAGCCCGGTGTCGACCACGATGTTCTTGCCGTCGTCGGTCTGTATCAGGTATCCGGGTACCGGGACCTTGACCCGCACCCCATCGTCTACCCCCGGCGTCAGCATGGCGCCCTTGTCGAGGAAGATCTCCCCCAGCGACAGGACGTACACCCTCATTCGCTGGGCCCTTTCCCCTCGTCGCCCGACAAGGCCAGGTGCCGGCCGACCTCCCGCAGATCGTTGACGAACGCCCCCATGGCCTCCTCGCGCGACAGGTCAGGTGGAGTCCGGAGAATCGAGCTCGGGTGAACGGTCACCAGCGCGGGCAGGCCGAGGCTGGTCGGCGCGATCTCACCGCGGTGCTGGGTGACCCGGAAATCAGACCCCAGCAGCGCCTGCGCGGCGGTGGCGCCGAGGCAGACCAAGAGCTCCGGATGCACGGTCTCAACCTCCGCCTCCAGCCAGGGCAGGCAGGCCTCGATGTCACCGTGGGTCGGCTTCTGGTGGATGCGGCGCCGCCCCTGCGGTCGCCAGTTGAAGTGTTTGACGACGTTCGTGATATAGGTGACGCCGGGGTCGACGCCGGCCGCCTCCAGCGCCTGGTGGAGGACTGCCCCCGCGGGCCCCACGAAAGGATGTCCTTCGCGATCCTCCCGGTCTCCGGGCTGCTCCCCCACCAGTACCACGCGGGCGTGCCGCGAGCCTTCGCCGAAGACGGTCTGCGTTCCCTTCTCGTAGAGGGGACAGGCGCGGCAGGTGGCGGCCGCCGCACGGAGAGTGTCGAGCGTGCGCCGCGGGGGCAAGAGCTCAGTGACCGGGGGACCGGTGCCGGACATGCGCCCTGACCCTACACGGTTCCCGAACCCTCAACTCAACGTCCCGCCTGAGAGGTACGGCCAGTCGCTGCCGGCCGCCGGCACGGCCGTGTTCGTCGTGGTCACCGTATGTCCGGTGCCCGCTCAGGGATGATTAGCGTCACCAATTCCTCGCGGCAGTGGTGGGTAGGAAATGGCTAATCGGCTGGAGTCCCGGGACAATCGGGGCGCGCGAGTTGGTGCAGCGTGTCGAGCGCCGCGGTGAGGAGGAGTGCATGGCGAGTTTGAAGATCGGCTACAACACCCCGGCCGGCGAGCGCGGCATCGAGACCATCACTCCCGCCACCTTCAGGCGTGATCTGGCCGCCGTCTGCGACGTCGCCGCTACCTTCGCCGACGCGTTCTGGGTTCCCGATCACCTGATGCGCGACGGCGGGTACCGGCTGGAGTGCTGGACTCAGCTGACATGGCTGGCCGCCCGCTACCCGCGCCAGCAGCTGGGCGGCATCGTGATGTGCAACTCGTTCCGCCATCCCCCGCTGGTCGCCAAGATGGCGGCCACGCTGCAGGAGTTGAGCGACGGCCAGTGTGTCCTCGGATACGGCGGCGGGTGGATGGAGGCCGAGTACCTGGCCTACGGCTACCCCTACCCCTCCACCCGGCAGCGCATCGAGCAGATGACGGAGGCGATTCAGGTCATCCGCACCCTCTGGACGGAGCGGCCGGCGACCTTCTCCGGCCGCTACTACCAGGTGACCGGCGTGCAGTTCAATCCCCGGCCGGACCCGGCGCCCCCGATCATGGTCGGTGGCGACGGCGAGCGCTTCCTGCTCCGCGCGGTGGCCCAGCACGCGGACTGGTGGCTCGCCTTCTCGCGGGGTGAAGACGTGCTGCGCCACAAGCTGGAGGTTTTGGAGGGTCACTGCGGGGAGGTGGGTCGGGACCCGGCGTCGATCCACAAGGTCTATCCCCTCACCGTCTTCCTCGCACCCTCCCGGGAGGAGGCCCGGCGCGCGGCGGGATCACGGCTGGAGTCTGACGAACCGCCCTTCGCCGGCAGCCCCGACGACCTGGTCGAGCACCTGGAACGGGTCCGCGCGCTCGGGTTCGGGGCGGTGGCGATGGCGTTCGGAGGCTTCCCCGGCACCGCGGACCTGGAGCTGTTCCGGGACCGGGTGCTGCCGCAGCTCGGCTGAGGCGTCCCTTTCTGCACACCTCGGTGCTGTTCCTGGGGGTGTAGGCCGGGGTACGCAGAAATGGCCCCATGGCCGGGCGGGTCAGGACGGGAGCGGTGGCAGGCCCTCCATCCCGAACAGCCCGGGCGTGGCGGCGACCGCTCCGCCGGCGGAACCGGCCCGGATGTCGTGCGTCCAGAGTTCGACCACGTGCTGGTCGGGATCGGTGACGTAAAGCGACCTGGCGCCGCCGCCCCAGCGCACCTCGCCGAACTCCTGGTCCAGCGCCCGCAGGTGGTCGAGCAGCTGGTCGTAGCCCTGGTCGGAGACGCGGACCGCGTAGTGCACGTGGACTCCGCCGCGTCCCTTCGCGATCCCGACCTGCGGCATCCAGAGCCCGATCCGGGTCGGTCCCGCCTGCACCCACACCGCCCGTCGCTCACCTTCCCAGCGCTCGATCACCGGCATTCCGAGCACCTCGGTGTAGAAGCGCGTCGCCGCCTCCAGGTCCGTGACCTCGAGCACCAGCTCGCTGACGCCCTCCAGCTTGGCCTCCATGCGCCGATGTTGGCAGGTCCTCACCTCCGATTTCGCGTGAACCGGGTCTATGGGGAGGGCGGGCGTCTCAGTCCGGCCAGCGCGCAACCAGCTCGCGACGTGACGCGACGCCGAACTTCTCGAACACGTGCGTGAGGTGAATACCCACGGTCCGCACCGTGACGAAGTGCTCGGCAGCCACCTCGCGGTTCGTGCGCCCAGCCCTGACCAGCCGGGCCACGGCCAGCTGCGAGCGGGTGAGCCCAAGCTGGTCCGGCTCCACCTCGGGACCCAGTCATTCAACTTCCTGGCCTGGGGCCGAAAGCCAACGCACGATCGGTGACTCCGGCGGCGGCCGGTCGGGACGCCGCGCTGAGTACCCTGGCCTGCGATGCGGATCGGGGCCACGTTCTCGGCGACGCACGCACGGTGGCTGCACCTGGACGCCGAGGAGACGCTGGCGCAGGTGATCCAGCTCGGGCTCGATCCCCTGCGTCTGTGTGGTTACTGGGACCAGGCCCCCGACGACCTCGAGTGGCAGCTCGACCAGGCGACCGCCGCCGGACGGCAGGTGGCGCTCACGGTGGGCATGAAGGCGCCGCGCTGGCCTGAGTTCCACCTGCCGCCTGCCGACGAGCCCGACCTCAAGCGGGGGAGCGAGGTCCGCGCCGAGCTCCCGGTCGCGCTCGGCGCCGTCGGGCAGGTGACGTCGCTGGTGGAGCGGTTTCGCGGGCGGTCCGCGATCTCCTGGTGGCAGGTCGAGAACGAGCCCTCCAACCGGTCGGGCCCCCAGCGCTGGTGGATCGCGCCTGAGCTGGTCGCGCAGGAGGTCGCCGCTGTCCGCGCTCGCGACGACCGGCCGGTGATCCTGACCGCCTTCGGGCATTTCAGTCGCGTGGTGGACGAGCTCTCCGGCCATCGGCTCTGCAACCTGGAGGCCTTGATTGGACGGGGCTCGGGTGTCGAACCTGAGCTGCTGGAACGGCTGCGCTCCGGGGACGTGCTGGGGCTCGACGTCTACCACTCGATCGGGCGGCGTGGGGACCAGGTCCGGCACGCCGCGTCGCCGGTGAGCTACCTCGAACGCTGGCAGGCAAAGGCGCGCGCCCGCGGTGTCGAGTGCTGGGTCACCGAACTGCAGGCGGAGCCGTGGGAGCGGGACGCCGCCACCCAGTGGGAGCCCCGCAGCGTGGCACCCACCGACGTTGAGGAACGTCTGGCCGAGGTCCGTGCGGCCGGCGTCGGGACCGTGCTGCTGTGGGGCGTCGAGTACTGGCTCGCCCAGGCCCAGCGCGGGAACCCCGCCTGGCTCGAAGCCGGTCGCACCGCCCTGAATTCCTGACCGGCAGGCGCGAAGGCCCGCCGGCACGGGGGCGGTCAGCCCCGCCGCCTTCCGAAGAGACCGCGCCGCGCCGGGGTCTCCGCCGGGGGCGGCTCGGGAGGCAGAGCGTTGCCGAGGCGCGCGTCCACCTCGGAGGTGACATGATCGAGGGCCCGGCGCAGCGCCGCCAGCTCGCTCGGACTCAAACGGTTGAGCAGTTCCTCCACGCTCCCCGCCTGCTGCTGGGGCTGGGCCACGACCTCGGCGTCGATCTCCATCGTGACCGGGATCGCGGCCACGCGCACCGTTCCGGCCATCTGCATCCAGTTGAGGCCGAACGCGGTGCGGTCGACCTGCCCGGTCGCGTGGACTCCGATCCGGGTGCCGGTCCCGAACGGGTTCACGGTCTCGCCCAGGTACGTGGCCTCCAGGGTCACCGGGCGGGTCACATCCCGGATCGTGAGATCGCCGCTGACCTGGTAGGTGCCGTCGGCACGCGCGCTGGCGCCGGTGAGCCGGAAGCTGAGCGTGGGGAAGCGCTCCACGTCGAAGAAGTCCGGGGAGCGGAGGTGGGCGTCCCGCTGGTCCTCGCCGGTGGTGATGCTGGTGGCGTCGATCGACACCTCCCCCTTGGCGGTGCCGAGCCGGCTGCGGTCGGCCTCGAAGACTCCGGTGAACCGGGTGAACCACCCGCGCACGGCGGTCACGCCAAGGTGCGTGACCGAGAAGGCGATTCGCGTGTGAGCCGGGTCGAGCTCGAACTTCTCCGTCACGCCGGCGTCGCTCCCTGTGACGTCTGCATCGTCCCCGCAAGCATGCCATCACCACCACCCGGAGAGAGGGCAGATATTATTGTAGTTTCTCCAAAATTGGTGTATAACGAGATATCGAGAGAATCCATCTATTAGCGAAAGGAGGTGACAGCGATGGCCAGCGCGATCGAAGTACGGGAGACTCAGGCCGATCCCCGGCGCTGGGTGGCGCTCATCGCACTGGTGGCAGCGGTGCTGGTGTTGGGCCTCGACATCACCATCCTGGTGACGGCGCTCCCCACCATCTCGGCCCGGCTGGGCGCGAACGAGACCGATCTGCAGTGGATCAGCGGCGCCTACACGCTTGCCATGTCGGTCCTCCTGATCCCGGCCGGCGTGCTCGGCGACCACGTGGGGAGGAAGAAGACGCTGCTCTTCGGCATCCTCCTCTTCGGGGTGGCGTCGGTGCTCGCGAGCCGGGTCACGACTCCCACCGAGCTGATCTGGATGCGGGCCGTGATGGGCGTCGGCGCGGCGGTGATCATGCCGCTCTCGATGTCGATCCTGCCCTCGATGTTCTCGGATGAGGAGCGGCCGCGCGCGGTCATGATCGTGACCGCGAGCGTGATGCTCGGACTCCCGCTCGGCCCGCTCGTCTCGGGCTGGCTCCTGACGCATTTCGCCTGGGGCTCGATCTTCCTCATCAACGCCCCCTTCGCTCTGGTGGCGCTGATCGCGGTCGCCCTCTTCGTGCCGGAGTCGCGCGATCCCGCGGCCCCACCCCTTGACTGGCTGGGCGCCCTGCTGCTGATGGCGGGGATGTTCGGGGTCGTCTACGCGATCATCGAGCAGCCGGCGCAGGGCTGGGGAGACTGGCATGTGTGGGCGAGCGGCACCGGCGGCCTGGCGGTGCTGGGCGCCTTCGTGCTCTGGGAGCTGGCAGCCCGACACCCGCTCATCGACCTGCACCTGTTCCAGCGGCCACGCTTTCTGTGGGGGACGATCGCGTTCACCATCGTCGGCTTCGCGATGATGGGCGTCCTGTTCGTGGTCACACCCTTCTTTCAGAGCGTGCAGGGCGCGGACGCGCAGGGGACCGGCCTCCGGCTCCTCCCCCTGATCGCCGGGCTGCTGGTCGGCGGCCTGGCCTCGGAGCGGGTGTCCAAGGTCGCCGGCACCAAGGTCTCGATCGCGCTCGGCCTGGTGATGATGGCGGCCGGTCTGGCCGCGTGTTCGCGGATCGTCCCCGGCACCGGCTTCGGTCCCATCGCGGCCGCCCTGGCGGTGATCGGGCTCGGCCTCGGATTCGGCATGCCGACCGCGATGGACGCTGTCCTCGGTGCGCTGCCGCCGGAGCAGGTGGGCGCCGGCAGCGGCATCTCGCGCGCGATCCAGAACGTGGCGACTACGATGGGGCCCACCATCCTGGGCAGCATCCTCGCCGCCTCCTACGGCGCCCGGCTCGCCACGCACCTTCGGGGCCTCCCGGCGCCGGCCTGGTCGGCCGCCCACGGCAGCATCGCGGGCGCGGTGGCGGTCGCCGCCAAGCTGCCGCCCGCGCTCGGCGCCCCGCTTGCGAGCGCCGCCAAGCTGGCCTATACCAATGCCATGGCAGAGGTGCTGCTGATCTCGGCGGCGGTGGCGGTCGGGGGCGCGGTGCTGGTGCTCATCTTCATGCCCTCCCGCGCACCCGTTCGTGACGAAGTGGGCGCATGACTCACCCCGCGAAACTCCGCAAGCTCCGTTTCGCGGGGACCCCGAGATGAGCGAACCGGGGGCGTTACGCGAGGCGGGGTCGGGAGCCGATGATCGGCCCCCGGCGCCCCGCCCGCCCTGGCGCGAGCGCGTCCACGAGGGATTGCGGGAGCGCAAAAAGCGCAAGACACGCCGCGCGATTCAGGAGGTCGCGCTCGGCCTGTTCGAGAAGCAGGGTTTCGACGCCACCACGGTGGAACAGATCGCGGCGGCGGCGGAGATCTCCCCCAGCACGTTCTTCAACTACTTCCCCTCCAAGGAGGACGTGGTCGCGTTCGACGAGTACGACCCGATCTTGTTCGAGGTGTTGAGCTCCCGTCCCCCCGGCGAGCCGGCGATCGAAAAGGTTCGGCACATGATGCTCGACGCGGCGGTTCCTCTCATGGAACGGGACCGGGACCTGGTGTTGAAACGGATCCGGATCGCGTTCGGCGTGCCGAGCCTGCGGGCGCGTCTCTGGCAGGAAACCGACCAGGGCCTGGAGCTGCTCGCGGAGGCGCTCGCGGGCCCCGGCGGCGATCCCGACGACTTCGAGCTGCGCGTCGCCGTGCGCGTGATCGAGAGCGTTGCCTTCGAAGCTCTCCTGGAGTGGGCGCGGCATGACGGGAAGCCGAACCTGCGCCGGCTGGTGGCGCGAGCGTTCGACCTCGCCGCCGCCGGCCTCCGCGAGGTGAACGCGGACTAGTTCCGACGCCAGGGTGCCCAGACTCCGGGCCTACCGCGCGCGCTGTAGCGTCAGGGTGCGGACACCGTGAGACATCGGCCGAGCGGCCCTCCTACGAGGCGGCCTCCTGCGCCTCCTCCTGGGCCGCCAGCAGCACCGCCGCCACCTCGGGGCGGGAGAACTCGGGGGGCAGCGTCTGGCCCGCCGCCAGCAGCTGCCGCACCCGCGTGCCGCTCAGGGAGGCGTGGTCCTCGGGCCCGTGCGGGCAGGTCCGCGGCGACGCCATCTGCCCGCACGCCCGGCAGAAGAAGGTGTGCTCGAAGCGCAGGATCTCGATCCCCAGCTCGTCCGACCCGTACTCGTCGAAGATGCGGTGGGCGGCGTAGGTGTCGTAGTAATCGCCCACCCCGGCGTGGTCGCGACCGACGATGAAGTGCGTGCAGCCGTAGTTGCGCCTGACGATCGCGTGGAAGACCGCCTCCTTGGGCCCGGCGTAGCGCATCCAGGCCGGGTTGGTGGCCAGGATCACCCGGTTGGCGGGGTAGTAGTTACGCAGCAGCTCCTCGTAGGCGCGCATCCGCGTCTCGGCGGGGATGTCGTCGGCTTTGGTCTCCCCCACCAGCGGGTGGAGCAGAAGGCCGTCGACGAACTCCAGCGCCACCTTCTGGAGGTACTCGTGGGCGCGATGCACCGGGTTACGGGTCTGGAACCCGACCATGGTCCGCCAGCCGAGCGCCGTCCTGCGCTCGCGGACCTCGGCCGGCAACAGCTCGTGGTGCGGAAACGGTGAAGGCGGCCGGCGGAATGCGACCACCCTGCCCGCCAGCGCCCAGTCGCCGCGCTGCTGGAGCGCCCGCACCCCGGGGTGAGCGACATCGTCGGTCTGGTAGACGGCCAGCGCCTCGGGCAGGTAGGGCGCCGGGTACGCGCCCTCCACCTCGACCACCGCAACCGGTTCGCCATCCACGGTCAGCGCCACCCGGTCGGCACTGCCCACCGCCTTCCGCTGCACGTCGTCGACGCGGAGCGTGACCGGAATCGTGTAGGGCTGGCCGCCGGCGAGGCGGCCGCGGTCCAGGACCGAGCGGTAGTCGGCTTCGCCGATGAATCCTCCCAGCGGTGCCAGCGCGCCGGTCCCGAGCATGAACGCGTCGGCCAGCTCGCGCGGGCCCACCTCGAGGCTGGGCAGCCGCCGTGCCGCCTGGGCCGCCACGTCCGCCTGGTCCCCTTCCAGCCAGGAGGTGGTGGGGGATCCTTCGAGCAGGCCGCGGCGTGCGAGCTCGGTCAGGATCAGGGCCACCGACTCCTCCGGCGTCTGGGTTTCGGTGTCGACCACCACCTCGGGGTTGAGCGGTGCCTCGTAGGGGTCGCTGACGCCGGTGAAGTGCTCGATCTCGCCGCGCAGCGCCCGCTCGTAGAGGCCCTTCACGTCGCGCCGCGTCAGCTCCTCGATGGAGCAGCGCACGTAGACCTCGACGAAGTCGCGGGCCTGGAGTCGCATCTCATCGCGGACCGCTCGGTAGGGGGAGATGGCCGCCGTGATCGCGACCGTCCCGTTGCGTGCCAGCAGCCGGGCCACGTACCCGATGCGGCGCACATTGGTGTCGCGGTCCTCTTTCGAGAATCCGAGCCCTCGCGAGAGATGCGTGCGTACCTCGTCTCCGTCCAGCACCTCCACACCGCGCCCGCGCAGCGCCAGCTCCGACCGCAGCCGTTCGGCCAGCGTCGACTTGCCGGCGCCCGAGAGGCCGGTCAACCAGATCACGAATCCATTGCTCATCGATGTGCCAACGTTCCTTCCGGACTCCAGTGCAGCCCGCATTCCTTGACCGAGTCGTGTTCCCACCACCAGCGCCCCGCCCGCTCGTCCTCACCCGGCGCGATAGCCCGCGTACAGGGCGCGCACCCGATCGACGGGTAGCCCTGGGCGTAGAGAGGGTGGGTGGGGATGCGATGCTCCTTGACGTAGTCCCACACCTGCTGCCGGGACCAATTGGCGAGCGGCGCCAGCTTGGCCACACCCGGGCGGGCGGCATCCTCCGCCACCACCGGCGTCCGGGCCCGGACACCGCCCTGGTCGCGCCGCAGCCCCGTGGTCCAGGCGTCGAACGAGCGCAGCAACCGATCGAGAGGGCGTGACTTGCGGATGTCGCAGCAGGTCCGGCGCAGCTTCACCGACTGATAGAACGGGTTGAGCCCGTGCGCGGCGGTCAGCTCCCGCACCTCGTCGGGATCGGGAAGGCCGACGTGGAGCCGGAAGCGATACCGGCGGCGCAGCTCGTCGGCGATCTCGAACGTCTCCTGCGGGAGCCGGCCGGTGTCGAGCGTGACGACGTCGACCACGGGCACCAGCCGGCTGGCGATGTCGATCAGCACCGAGGAGTCGACCTGGAAGCTGGCGACGATAGCCACCCGGGGGTAGGTCGCGTACGCCCACCGCAGGATGTCCGCCGGCTCGGCCCGTTCGAGCTCTACCGCAGCCTGCCCGAATTGGGTCATCCCGACCGAATATACCGACCGGGCCAGTCGTCCTAGGACAAGCTCGTCACAAAGCTCGGCAAGAATGCCGGAAGAGCCGAGGCCTACTCAGGAGGTGGAAGGAGGTCGAGCGCGCGCCGCACCAGCTCGCGCGTGGGGCCGAAGCGGCGGTGGACGGCGTGGTCTTCCGCCGCCTCCAGCACCGCGACGACTCCCGTGTACCGGTCACCGCCTTGCTCGCGCAGCCCGGTCTTGACCTGGCCGATCGTCTGGATCGCGAAGCCGAGGCCGCCGCCTGGATTGTCCACGATGTCGTAGGCGACGCCCAGCTGGTCCCGGGCCCAGGTCAGCATGTCGGTGCCGCCGAAGCGGTTGACGGGGCCCTTGGGCCCCAGCACTTCCACGGAGCTATGGTAGCTGGCGACCCGAGTCGTCCTCCGACGCGCGCAGGCCCGAATAGACGAGCCATCCGAGCAGCCAGCTGCCGTAGAGCCCGGCGCCCACCGTGACGATGATGATCACGATCAGCAGCGGCAGGGAATCGCCGGAGAGCCGCTGGTAGAGGATCCAGCCCAGGCCGAGGAGGATCACGAACACACCCGCTCCGGCCAGGATGCCCAGAAAGGCGGAGCCGGCCTTGGTCACAGCTCCACCACCTGCAGGTCGTGCGCGGCTCGGGGCGGGTCGCCACTGAAGACGTGGTTCAAGAAAAAGCGGGTGCCGGGGTGACGCTCGACCAGCGCCGCCGCCTCCTCGAACGAGGTATGGCTGTGGACCTCGCCTGGACCGGTGGCTTCGGTGATGGCGACGTCGGCGCCCGCGACCAGCCGGTCCAGCGCTGGCGTGGCACGGGTGTCCCCGGCGTAGGCGAGGAGGCGGTCCCCGAGGCGGAGCCGGTAGCCCATGCCGGGAACCTTGCCGTGCTCCAGGGCGACGGTCTCGTAGGCGACGCCGGCGGCCTCACCACGGTGGTCCGCTTCCTGGAACCTCAGAGGGAGGGCGCCGCGCATGTCCTGCCAGTCGGCGCTCCCCCAGGCCGCGTCCATGAGACGGTCGACACGGTCCTCGACGCCCCGCGGGCCCACGATCGTGAGGGAACGGGGTGTGGGGGCGAAGGCGCGGTAGCAGAGGTAGGGGATGAGCCCCGCCAGGTGGTCGCCGTGGAAGTGGGTCAGGAAGATCGCGTCCACCCCGGCGGGGTCGATGCCGAGCCGGCCCAGGTGGGGGAGCAGCGGCGCCCCGGCGTCGAGCAGATAGCGCCGGTCGACGCAGACGGCGCCGTTGTAGCGCTCGAGGGAGAACGCAGCGCCCGTCCCCAGGAACGCCAGTTCCATCCACGCAGCCTACCGAACCACACGCCAACCCCCACCCCCCGCGCCCGCAATAATCCCCGTTTCGCACGGAAGGGCCGCTATTCCGCGCCGCATGACACCCGTTCCGTGCGAAACGGGGGATTGGGGTGAGT
Source organism: Candidatus Dormiibacterota bacterium (assembly GCA_963808785.1). Classification (GTDB taxonomy): domain Bacteria; phylum Chloroflexota; class Dormibacteria; order Dormibacterales; family Dormibacteraceae; genus CAVTSA01. Next base: position 679,535 of record CAWEGH010000001.1, read on the forward strand.
GGGGAGGGTGAGTGGGGACGGGGAGTGGGGAGGAGAGTGGGGAGGGGGAGTGGCGAGGGGAGGGGGGACGGGGGAGTGGGGAGCGGGAGTGGGGGCTCCGGGCGCGAGTGGGGGGTCGGGTTCGTTAGCCTCCGGGGTGGTGCAACGCGTCCGCAACCGGCTTCCGCCCAGCCTCTGGATCGCGTTCGCGACCTTCCTCGTGCTGGGCACGACGGCGGGTTTGCTGGGCGTCTCCTGGCCCGGCATCCGGCTCTCGTTCCACCAGTCGCTGGGTGCCCTGGGCCTGGTCCTGGTCGCGGAGACGGTGGGGTACTCCGTGGCCAGCGCGGTGTCGGGGCCGGTCTCGCACCGGATCGGGCGGGGCTGGCTTCTGTTCACGGGCGCCGCAGGTGCGGTGGCGGGACTGCTCATGGTGGTTCTCGCCCCCGTCTGGCCCGTCCTGCTGGCCGGCTACACGCTGCTCGGGATCTCCGGCGGCATCTACGACGGCGCGCTCAACGGGCATGTCTCGCTGATCGGCAGCGTCCGCTCGATGAACGTGCTCCACGGGGTCTGGGGACTGGGCGCGGCCATCGGCCCGCAGCTCGCGTACGCGATGAGCCGGTCCACACTCGGCTGGCGAGGCGCCTACCTGTTGGTGGCTGCGCTGGAGGTGGTCCTCGCCGTGACCTTCCTCGTCACCCGCCCGCAGTGGCACGTGCCGGAGGCGCCGGCTCACGCCGAGCGGTCAGACGAACCGCGACGCCCCCTGCTGCTGACCCTGAGCCTGCTCGCGTTCTTCCTCTATACCGGCATCGAGATGGCGGCCGGGCAGTGGTCGTACAGCCTCCTGATCGTCCGCGGGACCCCCGGTGAGGCGGCGGCCCTGGCGGTGAGCGCGTACTGGGGGATGCTCTGCGTGGGGCGGCTGGTGATAGGCGTCCTGCCACGGATGGGTCCGCGAACGGTGATCGCGGCGTCGTTCGTGATCGCCCTGGCCGGTGCCGCCCTGTTCCTGGTCACCCCGCTCGGGCTACCGGTGCTGGCGTTCGGACTGGCACCTATCTTTCCGACCTTGATGATGTTCACGCCGGAACGATTCGGACGGCGGGGCGCGGCTTCAGTGGCGGGGTACCAGGTCGGCGTGGCGGCGGCCGGTGGCGGCGTCTTCCCGGCCCTCCTGGGCGCCGTCTTCACCGCCGCCGGGGTCGAGCTTCTGGCCCCCCTGGAGCTCGCCGCGGTGGCGGGGCTGGCGGTGCTGGTGGGTGCCACCGAGGCCGGCCTCTGGCTCTCCCGCCGGGCCGCGGTACCGGCCTGACGCCTCCACCACCTCCTCATCGAACGCTCAAGTCTTTTCCCTATAGTCAAAGAACGTGGGAGGAGAATCCCGGGGCGCGGCCGACCTGCCGGCGCCCGCACCTTCGGTCGACTGGAAACGAAACCTGGCCGCGCTCTGGGTGGCCGAGTTCTTCGTCATGTTCGGGTTCAGCTTCGCGATGCCGTTTCTGGCGCTGTTCCTGCACCAGGACCTCGGCGTGCGCAATCAGCACCAGTTGGGTCTCTGGACCGGCTTCTCGAGCGGCGCCAGCGGGCTCGCGATGGCGATCGCGGGACCGATCTGGGGCGTCGTCGCCGATCGCTACGGCCGGCGTCCGATGCTGATCCGGGCGATGCTGGGCGGCGCCGTCTGCGTGGGGCTGTTCGCCTTTGTTCGGGCCCCCTGGGAGTTGGTGGCGCTGCGCTTCGTGCAGGGGACACTCTCGGGGACGATCGCGGCCGCGACCGCCCTGGTCGCCTCCGAAACGCCGCGCCGCAAGGTGGGGACCGCCCTCGGTGTCCTGGCCTCGTCCTTCGCGCTGGGTGAGGCGCTGGGCCCGGTCGCCGGTGGACTGGCGACCGTCTTTCTCGGCTTCCGGCCGGTCTTCCTGGGCACCACCGCCCTGCTGTTGCTGTCCGTCCTCCCGGTGGTGCTGGTGGTGCGGGAGTCGCCGGTTACGGGGCGACCTCAGCCGTCCTCGAAGGCGACCGGGGCCCCTCCGCGCCCCGGCCTGGGTGTGATTCCGCGCGCCGTGCTGCTGATCCTGCTCGCCCTGGTGGCCGCGCAGACCCTGGTCCAGTTCGCGTACGTGGGATCGCAGCAGATGGTCGCTCTGCGCCTGCTCTCGATCGTCCCCCAGGACCCCAACCTGGCCACCGGCATTGCGTTCGGCTGTGCCGGCATTGCGACCGCGATCGCCGCTCCCCTCTACGGGCGTTTGAGCCTGCGGTTCGGGTACCAGCGCTTCGCCGCGGCCGCGGCCGTTCTCTTCTGCGCGGCCATTCTGCTCTCGGCGCTCGCGCCCGGCGTCGCGGTGCTCGTGTGTGGGGTCGCGCTCTACGGGTTCTTCTTCGGGTGTATCAATCCCGGTCTCTCCACGCTCATCGGCCTGCACACGCCACGCGCGGTGCAGGCCCGGATCTATGGCTTCTCCGGCTCGGCGCTCGCGATCGGCTTTTCCAGCGGACCGTTCCTGGCGGGCGTGGTGGCCGCCGCCTTCAGCCCGCAGGCGGCGATGCTCCTCACCGCGACTGCCGCGCTCGCGCTGGCCGCTGTCCTCTGGTTCGCGGTGCGCGACCCGGGTGACATGCAGGCGGGGCCCGAGCGGGGACGGGGACGGGACCCGGTGCCGGACGGCTCGCCCCGCCGCGCCTGAACCGCCCCCTCTCTCAGGTCCGCACTCGCAGCGTCGGCTGAGGCGGGGTATTCCACCCGCAGTTTTGCCGGCAGCGCGACCCTATCCGCCGGCGGGTGGGGTCACACCGCCGGCAATACGCGGTCAAACGGCGGCGCGCTCCCGCGAGAGGAGGCCGATCAGCGCGCGGGTGAAGTCGGGGAGGTCGGCGGGCGTGCGGGAGGTGACCAGGTTGCCGTCGACGACCACCGACCGATCCTCGTAGATGGCGCCGGCGTTGACCATGTCGTCCTTGATCGACATGAACCCGGTCGCGTGGCGGCCCTTGAGCACGCCCGCCGAGGCGAGCATCCAGCCCGCGTGGCAGATCGCGGCCACCGGCTTGTGCTGGTCGTGGAGCGCCCGCACGAACTCGACCATCGGCTTCGTGCGCCGCATCTGGTCGGGCGAGTAGCCGCCCGGGATCACCACCGCGTCGAACTCCTCGGCCTTGGCGTCGGTGATCGCGAGGTCGGCCTTGACCGGGTAGCCGTGCTTGCTGTCGAAGGTGTCCTTGCGGCCGCTGCCGACGACGCTCACCTGGGCGCCCGCCTCCTGCAGCCGGTAGTAGGGGTACCAGAGCTCGGGGTCCTCGTACAGATCCTCGGCCAGAATCGCGATGCGACGTCCTTCGAGTTCCATGCCCCCGATGCTACGAACCCGGCTCCGCCGCTTGACAGGGCCGTTTGTATACAAAGTGACGCTTCCGGGCGCCGAATGAGGTGCTGCTGTATACAAACGTCCCCTCCGCGGGGGCCGTCAGCGGGCGTCGCCGAAGCGGTACCCGCGGCTCCCCACCGTGACCACGATCCGCGGGTTGGACGGCTCCTCCTCGAGCTTGCGCCGCAGCCGCTGGACGAAGGTACGCAGGTAGTTGCGCTCGTCGGCGTAGCCCGCTCCCCAGACGTGCTGCAGGAGCGCGCGGTGGCTCATCACCTCCCCCGCGTGCGACGCCAGCTCCGCCAGCAGACCGTACTCGGTGGGAGACAGCCGTACCTCCAGGCCGTCCCGGAACACGGAGTGCGCGCCGAGATCGACGGTGACACCGCCTGACGTCACCAGCTTGGGGGGCGTCGCCGGCGGCCGCACCCGGCGCAGCACCGCCCGCACTCGTGCCAGCAGCTCCTCGGTGCCGAACGGCTTCGCCAGGTAGTCGTCGGCGCCCGCGTCGAGCGCCCGCACCTTGTCCCGCTCGCTGCCCCGCGCCGAGATGACGACCACCGCCGGCGCCGGCTGGGGGACGGTCTGCAGGACGTGCCAGCCGTCGACGAAGGGCAGCCCGATGTCGAGCAGCACCACGTCGAAGCGGTCGCCGCGCAGCATCTCCACCGCCCGGGCGCCGTCTCCGGCCGCCACCACCCGGAACTCGTGGGTGCGCAGCGATTCCACCAGCGACTCACGCAGCGCCCGGTCGTCCTCGACGACCAAGACCGCCGCGCCCGGCGCGGGCTCGGTCACGAAGTCAAACGTAAGCTCCCACGCCTCAGAGCGTGAGGACGACGCGATCTCCCTTCACGGTGAACCGACCGGAGGCGACGAATCGCAGCCGGCCGCGATCTGAGTTTTCGATACCGATCCGGCGCAGCTCACCGTGGCGGGTGCCGACGGCGCCCACGTGGCCCAGGGGCCGACCCTCGGTGTCGAACACCGGCTGCTCGAGCAAGGTGCACGGAGCGGCGCCGACCAAACTTGTCATGTCTCGATCTTCCGAGCGCCCGCGTCAACAACCCGTCAACGATGTGGGCCGCCTCCGGTCCCCCGACGGTGGTCGAAGACACCGGCCCGGCGAGTGTCAACAAGCAGTCAACGACCTCGCCCGCATTGACGGGTCGTTGACGGGGGGCTTCCTAGCGTCGGACGCATGCCATTCGACGTCTGGATGCTCGGGCTGCTCGCGCTGCTGATCGCGGTCAGCCTGATGTACATCGCCGGACTCCGGAGATTGCCGTGATCGCCCTCTATGTCGTGTCGGGGGTGATCGCGCTTCTGGTCACGCTGTACCTCTTCGTCGCGCTGCTCGCGCCCGAGCGCTTCTGAGACATGGCGGTCGACATCTTCGCGGCCGCGATCACGCTGGTCGCCGTCTTCGTCGCCGCCTGGTTTCTGGGCGGCTACATGGCCAACGTCTTCCAGGGCGAGCGCGTCTTCCTGACGCCGGTGGTGCGCCCCGTCGAGCGCCTCTTGTACTGGGTGAGTGGCGTCAGAGAGGACGCCGAGCAGAACTGGCTCCGCTACCTGATCGCGATGCTGGCGGTCCAGGTGGTGAGCCTGCTCCTCACGTACGTCATCCTGCGGTTCCAGAACTACCTGCCCCTCAACCCCGAGCACTTCCCTGGCCTCCCGGCGCCGCTCGCCCTCAACACGGCGATCAGCTTCACCACCAACACCAACTGGCAGAACTATTCGGGTGAGAACACGCTCTCGTATCTCTCCCAGATGCTGGGGCTGGTCATCCACAACTTCCTCAGCGCCGCCACCGGCATCGCGCTCGCCGTCGCCCTGGTGCGCGCGATCAGCAAGCGGCAGCTGAAAACGGTCGGCAACTTCTACGTCGACCTCACCCGCGCGATCTTGTACGTGCTGCTCCCGATCTCGATCCTGGCGGCGTTCGTCCTGGTCTCCCAGGGCGTGGTGCAGACGCTGGGCTCCTATCCCGTCGCCCACACCCTGGAGGGTGCGAGGCAGATCATCGCGCAGGGACCGTTCGCTTCCCAGGAGGCGATCAAGGACCTCGGGAACAACGGCGGCGGTCCCTTCAACGCCAACTCCGCCCACCCCTTCGAGAATCCCAACGGGTTCACCAACCAGTTCGAGATCTTCCTCGAGCTGGTCATTCCGTTCGGGCTCGCCGTGATGTTCGGAAGGATGGTGGGGCAGGTGAAGCAGGGGATTGCGATCGGGTCCGCGATGGCGATCGTGATGATCGCGGCGATGGTGATCCTCGCTGTCTCCGAGCAGGCCGGGAATCCGGCCTTGGCCAAGGTGGGTGTGACGCAAACCGCGTCCGCGACCCAGGCCGGCGGCAACATGGAGGGCAAGGAGGTCCGCTTCGGCCCCATCCTATCCGGCCAGTTTGCGGCCTCGACCACAAGCACCAGTACGGGGTCGGTAGACGCCTCACATGACAGCCTGACCCCGATCGGAGGCATGGTCGCGCTGGTCGACATCCAGCTTGGTGAGGTCACGCCGGGTGGTGTCGGCGCCGGCCTCTACGGGATGCTCGTGTTCGCCATCCTGGCTGTTTTCATCGCCGGTCTCATGGTCGGGCGCACCCCCGAGTACCTGGGCAAGAAGATCGAGTCCAGAGAGGTGCGGCTGGCCACTCTCGTCATCCTGGTCGGCGTCTTCAACATCCTGGTGCTCACCGCCCTCTCCGTCCTCGTACCGGCCGGAAAGGCGGGGCCGCTCAACCCGGGAGCGCACGGGTTCACCGAGATCCTCTACGCCTTCAGCTCCACCAACGGCAACAACGGCAGCGCCTTCGCGGGCCTCAACGGGAACACCCTCTACTACAACACGACGCTGGGCGTCGCGATGTGGTTGGGTCGCTTCATTTTCGTGATCCCCATCATGGCCCTGGTCGGCGCCCTGGCCGGCAAGAAGGTGGTGCCCACAGGACGAGGAACCCTCGCCACCGACAGCGGTCTGTTCGTAGCCCTCGTGATCGGCGTGATCCTGATCGTCGGCGCCCTCACCTTCTTACCCGCGCTCTCGCTGGGCCCGATCCTGGAGCAGCTCCAGCTCTCCGCCGGCCACCTGAGCCACTGAGGAATCAAAGGAGATGCAAGGGCTCACGACCCCCACCCGCCGGCGGAGCAGCAGCCTCACCGATCGCCACCTCCTGGTCCCCGCGATCGCCCAGAGCTTCGTCAAGCTGGACCCGCGTTGGATGGCGCGCAACCCGGTGATGTTCGTGGTCGAGGTGGGTTCGGTCCTGACGTCCATCCTCCTCATCGGCGGCTTCTTCACCCACGGGACCATGGTCGGAGGACAGAGTGAGGCGTTCGCCGGCCAGATCACCCTCTGGCTCTGGTTCACGGTCCTCTTCGCGAACTTCGCGGAGGCGGTGGCGGAGGGTCGCGGCAAGGCCCAGGCGGCGACGCTGCGGCGCACCCGGTCCGAGACCACGGCGCGACGCCTGACCGAAGGCGGCGGCGAGGAGCGCGCACCCGCCACCGAGCTCCGCCGCGGTGACCGCGTGGTCGCCGAAGCGGGCGACGTGATCCCCGGCGACGGCACCGTCGTCGAGGGCATCGCCTCGGTCGACGAGTCGGCGATCACCGGCGAGTCGGCGCCCGTCATCCGTGAAGCGGGCGGCGACCGATCGGCCGTCACCGGCGGCACCCGGGTGCTCTCCGACCGGATCGTGATCGAGATCACCGCCAACCCTGGCGAGACCTTCCTCGACCGCATGATCGGGCTGGTCGAATCGGCCTCCCGGCGCAAGACGCCGAACGAGATCGCCCTCAACATCCTCCTGGCCGGCCTGACGATCATCTTCATGGTCGCCGTCGTCACGCTCCAGCCGTTCGCGATCTACGCCGGGACCTCGGTCACGATCACGGTGCTGGTGGCGCTGCTGGTCTGCCTGATCCCGACCACCATCGGGGCGCTGCTGAGCGCGATCGGCATCGCCGGTATCGACCGGCTCCTGCAGCGCAACGTGGTGGCGCTGTCCGGCCGTGCGGTCGAGGCCGCCGGCGACGTGGACACGCTGCTCCTCGACAAGACCGGCACCATCACCTTCGGCAACCGCCAGGCGGCGGAGTTTCTCCCCGCGCCCGGCGTCGCCATGGACCGGCTGGTGGACGCGGCGACGCTCGCCAGCCTGGCCGACGAAACCCCGGAAGGCCGCTCGGTCGTGACCCTGGCCAAGCGTCTCGGAACCAAGGCCGACGAAGCCACCACGGAGATGGAGTTCCTTCCCTTCAGTGCGACCACCCGCATGAGCGGCGTCGACTTCGACGGGCGGTCGATCCGAAAGGGCGCGGCCGACAGCGTCGCGACCTGGGTCGGGAACCCGCTGCCCGACCCGGTGCGCGAGCGGGTGGAGCTCATCGCCCGCAGCGGTGGGACTCCGCTGGTGGTCGCGGAGGGTGCTCGGAACGGCGCCAAGAGCGAGCTGCTCGGCACCATCCACCTGAAGGACATCGTCAAACCGGCGATCCGGGAGCGCTTCGTCCAGCTCCGCCGGATGGGGCTGCGCACGGTGATGATCACCGGCGACAACCCGCTCACCGCGAAGGCGATCGCGGAGGAGGCCGGCGTCGACGATTTCCTGGCGGAGGCGACCCCGGAGGACAAGCTGAAGCTGATCCGGCACGAGCAGGAGGAGGGTCGCATGGTCGCGATGACCGGGGACGGCACCAACGACGCGCCGGCCCTGGCTCAGGCCGACGTCGCGGTGGCCATGAACTCGGGCACGCAGGCCGCCAAGGAGGCCGGCAACCTGATCGACCTGGACAGCGATCCCACCAAGCTGATCGAGATCGTCGAGGCCGGCAAGCAGATGCTGATCACCCGGGGCGCGCTGACCACGTTCAGCATCGCCAACGACGTGGCCAAGTACTTCGCGATCATCCCCGCGATCTTCGTCGCCACGCTGCCGGCGCTGGGCGCGCTCAACATCATGAAGCTCCAGAGCCCGGATTCGGCCGTCCTCTCGGCGGTCATCTTCAACGCGCTGATCATCATCGCGCTGGTTCCACTCTCGCTCCGCGGGGTCAAGTACCGGCCGATCGGCGCCGGGCCGCTGCTGCGCCGCAACCTGCTGATCTACGGGCTCGGCGGCATCATCCTGCCCTTCATCGGCATCAAGGCGATCGACCTCGTCGTCAACTTCCTGCACCTGATCTGAGGAGTCATGGATCCCATGCTCAAATCCCTTCCCAAGGAGGCTCTGGTCGCGCTCCGGCTGACGCTGGTGTTCGCGCTGCTGACGGGCATCCTCTACCCGTTCTTCGTGACCGGCGCCTCGCAGGTCGTGTTCCCGTATCAGGCCAATGGGAGCCTGGTCAAGCAGAACGGCCAGCTCATCGGTTCCACCCTGATCGGCCAGGAGTTCACGAGCAACCGCTACTTCTGGGGCCGGGTCTCGGCGACCACGCCGGTGCCGTACGACGCCGAATCATCCGGCGGCAGCAACCTGGCGCCCTCCAACGCGGCGCTGATCAAGCGGGTCCAGCAGGACGTGGCCAGGATTCGGAAGGCCAACCATCTGGGGGCCGATCAGCCGATACCGGTCGACCTGGTCACGAGCAGCTTCAGCGGGCTCGACCCCGACATCTCCCAGGCTTCAGCGCTGCTTCAGGTCAACCGCGTGGCGCAGGCGCGGGGGCTGGACCCCTCGAAGGTGAGAGCACTGGTACATCGGGACACGACGGGACGGACGCTCCTGGTCTTCGGTGACCCTTATGTCAACGTCCTGCAGCTGAACCAGGACCTCGATGCCGGCAAGGCTCGTTAGGGGCTGACACGGTTCCAAAGCAGAGGGGGCGGTCGGGGGTAGGACCACCTCCCTGATCGGGTATACGGTGAGGTGATGGAGACGCGGTCCGAGCGGCCGGTGGAGCTGGAGGCGCAGCCTCTGGTGCCCGCGCGCGGCCGGTTCAAGGTCTACCTCGGAGGTGCTCCCGGCTCCGGCAAGACCTACGCCATGCTGAGCGACGCCAACGGCATGCGCGAGCAGGGCGTCGACGTCGTGGCCGGCTTCATCGAGACCTACAACCGGCCGCGGACCATCCAGGCGATCGGACAGCTCGAGGTCCTGCCCCGCGTCAAAGTGCCCTATCGCGGCACGGTCCAGGAGGAGATGGACCTGGAGGGGCTGCTGCGCCGTCACCCACGGGTGGCCCTGGTCGACGAGGTGGCGCACACCAACGTTCCCGGCCTCCGCAACGAAAAGCGCTGGCAGGACGTGGAGGTGTTGCTCGACGCCGGCATCGACGTGCTGGGGACGGTCAACATCCAGCACGTCGAAGGCGTGAAGGACCTGGTGGAGCGGATCACCGGGGTCAGGGTGCGCGAGACCATCCCCGACCGCCTGCTCGACGAGGCCGACGACCTCCAGTTCATCGACATCACGCCGGAGGCCCTGCGGAAGCGGATGCGCCACGGCAACATCTACCCGCCCGAGCGCGTAGAGCCCGCCCTCCGGAACTTCTTCGGCGAGACCAACCTGACCGCGCTGCGCGAGATCGGCCTGCGCCTTGTCGCTGACTCGATGGCACAACGCAGCGGCGTGGTGCAGCCCGGCGAGGACGTGCTGGTCCTGCTGCTGGGCGACGACCCGGACGGCCGTCTGGTACGGCGCGGCGCCCGGCTCGCGAGGCACCTGCGAGGTCTCTGCCTGGTCGCCGCCATCGTCGACTGTGAAAGGGGCGAAGATGCCTGGACTCTGGGGCCGGCGAAGGTCGCCGAGCAGGTGGGAAGCGCATGCACCGTGCTGCGGACCACCGACGTGGGCCGCGAAGCGATCAACACCGTGGCGCGGGTGGGCGCGCGCGTCGTGCTCGTGGACCCCCGCGCCCGTCAGACCTCGGGTACCAGGATCGGCCGCAGCCTCGCCATGCAGCTGGTCGACGCGCTCCCTGACGTCGATCTCCTGCTGGGGGCCTCCCGGTTCGGCCGAGAGAAGGTCGAGACGGCGCCCGACCACCTGGAGCGTCCACCGGCGGAGGACGTGCTCCGGAAGGTGGACGGCGGCCGCCGCCGGGCTAGCTTCCGCATCCATCTCGGTTACGCGGCGGGGGTGGGGGCGACCACCCACATGCTCGATGAAGCAAAGCGGCGCCGCTCGCGCGGAACCGACGTGGTGGTCGGGGCAGTGCGCTCACGGAAGGGCCCGCTCGCGGTCACGGAGGGGCTGGAGCTGGTCGGCGGTCCAGGTGGGCCCGCGGCCCACGACCACCTCGACGTGGACGCGGTGCTGGCGCGCAATCCGGATGTCGTCTGTATCGATGACCTGGTGGGCCCGGACACCGAAGGCAGACCACGCGTCGATTCGGTGAAGCAGCTCCTGCGAGCGGGGATCACGGTGCTGGCCACCCTGCATCTGCTCGATGTGCGCAGCATCCGGGACGCCTACCAGGACCTGATCCGACCGCGCGACCGGCCGGCGGTGGAGGACGTGGTGCTGGTCCGCGCCGGCGAGATCGAGCTGGTCGACCTGCCGCCCGAGGACCTGATCCTCCGGCTCCGAAAGGGCGAGGTGCTGCCCCCCTCGCAGGTGGCCCGTGCTCTGCAGGGAGAGTTCCGTCCCGAGGTGCTGGCCGAGCTGCGGGAGGGCGCGCTGCGCCTGCTCGCCGACCACACCGATGCCCGCCTCGTCCACTTCACGCGCGGCCAGATCCCGAGCTCGGTCGAAGCCAGGTCGCGCATCGTCCTCTGCGTGCAGCCGGAGCCCGACCTGGAGATGCGGATCCGCCGGGTGGCAAAGATGGCCGAGCGGCAGGACGCCAAGCTGACCGTCCTGTCGGTGCGGGCGGCGGGCCTGGACGATGCAGGGCGGGCGCTGCTCGGGGACTACGCCGCGCTGACCCACCGGCTGGGCGGCGAGTTCGTCACCCACCACGGCTCCCGGCCCGCCGACGCGATCGTCGAGTACGTGGAGTCGACCGCGACCAACGAGGTGGTGGTGGGGCGCCCCAGCCGGCGCCGCCTCCCGCCCTGGGACGTGGTGGCGCAGCTGTCCCGGCGCCTGCCCGAGGTGACGCTCAACGTGCGCCGTCGCGAGACCGCCTGAACGCCGAAGGCTTCGCCGGCGTGTGACATCGTTAGGGGCGGTGCCCTACCAGCGAGACATCGGCGACTTCGACCGGCGCGCCCGGGATTACGAGCGTGGTCTCCGGGGCGCGATGCACGAGGCGATCGTCCAGCGGACGCTGGCCCTCACGCTCTCGTTCGCGCCCTCGCCGAGGAGAGTGCTCGACGTGGGCTGCGGAACCGGGCGGCTGCTGCGCGAGCTGGCGCGGCTGGTGCCCCGGGTGAAGGAGGTCCAGGGCGTCGACCCCGCGCCCACCATGGTCGCGGTGGGCGCGGAGGCGTCCGCGAGCGATCCTCGGATACAGATCCGGCAAGGCTTCGCCGAGCGCCTGCCGTTCGAGGACGGGCGGTTCGACCTTCTGGTCTCCTCGACCTCGTTCGACCACTGGGGCGATCAACTCGGTGGCCTCCGGGAGTGCGCGCGGGTCCTGGAAGGGGGAGGCCGGCTCGTGCTCTCCGACGTCTTGAGCCCGCTCCTGTTGCTCACGCTCCCCGTCGGATATCGAGGTCGTGCCCGGACGCCCGCCCGCGCCGGCCGCCTGCTGGCGGCGGCGGGGTTCTCCGACGTGGACTTCCATCCCGTCTACGCCTCGATCATCCGGGCGGCGACCGCCCGACGCTGAGGAACGGAGAACAGCGGGCCCGACCTTCAACTGGCACCGTAAGCCCCATCTGCCTGCCCACAGAAGGGTCCTTTACCAGCACCCCTAGGTCCGTCTGCCCTACAGATGGCGTATTCGCCGGCGCCGGCCGCGACCGCCGGCCCGCCGCGGGAACCTCAGGAGCCGTCGGGCCGCTCGCCCATCATCTGCCCCACGGCCTGAATCCACTCCCGGCTCCAGGTCAGCCGCCCGTCTCCCAGGTCGTCGACCAAAGCGCGAACCCAGTCGATCTCGGCGCTGATCATCGCGCGCTGGTACTCGTCCTCCAGCTGGAACAGCCGGGGCAGCGGCCCGTCCGCCGGCGCCAGCTCCTCCAGGCGCTTCTCCAGGGCCGCGACGCGAGCGGCCAGCAGGCGTGCCACCTCCGTCGGGTCGAGGAGCATGAGCACGGACACGGCCGCGGGGAAGTCGGGAAAGTCCCGCCCGGGATCCGAGAGCATCGTCGCCAGCCATCGCCACAGGGTCTGCCTGCCCTGCTCCGTGATCTCGTACACGGTTCGCTCCGGCCGGCGCTCCTGGCGGGAGGTTTCGCGGACCCGGATCAGGCCCTGCCGGTGGAGGGCGTCCATCGCCTGGTAGACGCTGTTGGGCTGCGCCAGGTTCGCCACCCGCTGTTTACCTCGCTCCTGGACCCGCTGCCGCATCAGGTATGGATGCATCGGCTCCTCCAGCAGGAAGGCGAGCACGATCATCGCCAGAGGCGACCGAGGGCGCGACGCAGCCATCTCCATCAATTCTACGAACTTATGTATTGCATGTTTATTCATGATATGTATACTCATTCCATCACTACCGTTCGAGCAATACCCGGAGGGGGGTCATGAACCGATCTCGGCAGGCTTTGGTCATCGGCGGAGGCATCGCGGGCCCGGCGGCGGCGATCGCTCTCCAGAAGACGGGCGTCGACGCGGTCGTCTACGAGGCGCACGCATCCCCCGCCGACGGCGCCGGCAGCTTCCTCACGCTGGCGACCAACGGGATTGACGCGCTGCGCACCCTGGACGGCGCCGAGCAAGCACTCGGGGTGGGGTTCCCGACCACGGCGATGGTGTTCTGGAGCGGGAGCGGCAAGCGTCTGGGTGCTGCTCAGGTCAGCATCGCCCTCCCGGACGGCACCACCGGGCGCACGCTGAAGCGCGCGGATCTGTACCGGGTGATGCTGGAAGAGGCGCTCCGACGCGGCATCCGGGTCGAGCATGGCAAGCGGCTGGTGGCGGCGGTCGAGGCTCCGGAGGGGGTCCGGGCCGTGTTCGCGGACGGCAGCGAGGCCGCCGGCGAACTGCTGATCGGCGCCGACGGCGTTCACTCCACGGTGCGGCGCCTGATCGATCCACAGGCGCCGCAGCCGCGGTATGGACGTCTCATCAACCTGGGCGGGTTCGTTCGTGGGGCGGCGGTCGATGCCGACCCCGGCACCTACCACATGATCTTCGGGAGACGCGCGTTCTTCAGCTATGCCCTGGCACCGGACGGAGAGGTGTGGTGGTTCGCGAACCTGCCCGAACCTCGGGAGCCGTCCCGGAAGCAGCTTCGGGAAACCAGTTCCGAGGAGTGGCGGCGCCGCCTGCTGCAGGCGTTCGAGGGCGACGCCGGCCCCGCGGTGAGTCTCGTGGAGGCCACCACGCACGCTCTCGAGGCGACCGTGTTCCACACGCTTCCGTCACTGCCCAGCTGGCACAGCAGGCGGATGATCGTGATCGGCGACGCCGCCCACGCTCCGTCGCCCAGCTCCGGACAGGGGGCTTCGCTGTCGATCGAGGACGCCGTCCAGCTCGGCAAGAGCCTGCGGGACCTCCCTGACCTGCCCAGCGCGCTGTCGGCCGTGGAGTCGATACGCCGGCGCCGCGTGGAACCGATCGTGAGGGCTGCCGCCCGCGTCAACAACGACAAAGCGGCAACCGGCGCCGCCCGCGTGCTGCGCGACACCATGCTCCCGATCTTCCTCAAGCTGATGACCAACTCCCGGCAGGCCCGGCGGCTGTACGGGTACCACATGGACTGGGAAACGCGGGTCGTGGTCCCCGCGGGGCGGTGAGTCTCGCGCTTGCTCCTACTCGCCCGGGTCCTCGGTGACCGTCAGCGGCAGCGTGAACCGGAAGCTGGCACCCTGGCCGGGATGCTGCGGATCGAGCGACACCGCCCCGGCCTGTGCTTCCACCAGGCCCCGTACGATGGCCAGCCCGAGCCCGGTGCCCTGCGGATTGCTGCGCTCCGTGTCGCCACGGACGAAGCGGTCGAAGAGGCGCTCCCGGAGTTCGGCCGCGATCCCGGGGCCATGGTCGACCACTCGCACGCCGGCGTACTCGGGGTCGTCGTGGTCGATCCGAATCTCGATCGGCGTCCCGGCGGGGCTGTAGCGATCGGCGTTCCAGAGCAGATTGTCCAGGATCTGCCCGAGCCGGGACCAGTCGGCCAGCACCTCGACGGCGGCTGACCTGCCGTCGTCGGGGACCACCACCCGGCGGTCTCGCGAGCGGCGCTTGAGCCGCTCGGCGGCCGCCTCGATCGCCTCCACCAGACGGATCGGCTCCAGGTCCAGCTCCAACGCGCCCGACTCGATGCGGGTCATGTCGAGCAGATCGCGGACCAGGTCGTCCAGACGCCTCGCCTCGTCGGCGATGATGCCCAGCGATGCTTCCGGTGCTTCACTCTCTGCGGTGGCGGCAGTGCTGCGCGTAAGGATGGTGGCGATCGGGGTGCGCAGGTCGTGTGAGACGTTGGCCAGGAGTTCGCGCCGGTAGCGATCGCTCTCGCGGAGGGTGGTGACCTGCTGCTCGGTGCGGGCGAGCCGGATCGCCGCCTGCGCCGCCATCGCTTCCTCTCGGTTGAGCCGGATCAGGTCCGCGTTCGCCAGCTGAAGCTGCTGGCTCAGGCTCTCTGCCGCCAGCCGGGCCTTGCTCCGCCGCCACTCGAGCAGGCCGATCAGGGTCGCGGCACCAAAGAACAGCAAGAGATCGATCAGGTCGTCGGTGCCGGCGATCGTCAGCGAATACCGCGGAGCCACGAAGAAGAAGTCCATCAATACGAAGCTCACGCCCGCCGACAGGAGCCCGGACCAGAACGGGCCCAGGAGCGCGATCACGGCGACCACGATGAGGAACAGGAAGACGTAGTTGCGCGAGACGCCGCCGCCCGTCAGGCGGAGCAGGATCGTGAGCAGGACCGGCGCCCCCACCGCGGCCACCCCCGCCACCAGGTTTGCTGCGATGCGGCGGCTTCGCTCGTTCACGGCCGGCACGTAGCGGCCGCCCCTCAGCGCCGCGCCTGCCGATCACCGCTTCCTCCCAGGCGTCGGGCTCACTCCGGCGGGACGTCCGCGCCCCTCCCCTCTGCCTGGAGGCCGGCCAGCTTCAGCAGGACCTGGCGCCAGCTCGGCTCGCACACCTGATCGGGGATCACCAGGACCGGTCGCCCGCGCGCGCGCATCAGCTGGTGCGCCAGGGCCGAGCCGGGGAAGACGCCGAACCAGGAGCCGCGCCGGGCGAGAACGATCACGAGCTCGGCGTGGAGGCTGTCGGCGAGCTCGGAAACGGCGACCGCCTGGTCGCCCTGCTGAGCCAGCGTGATCTGAGCGGTTGCGCGCAAGCCCTCCTCGACCAGCCACGCGGCCACCTCCTGCACGCCTGTGCTCGGCCATCTCCACGTTGACCTCGTCGAGGTCGTCGAGTTTCCGACTGTGGACCACGACGGCGGTGACGAGCAGGTCCGCCCCCAGCCGCCGGGCGAACCACGCCACCTGCTGGAGCGACGATGGCGCCGGCGCCGGCCGTTCCAGCAGCACCACCGCGCGGGGCCGGCTCGGGTGCGGATCGTCTCCGTCCGCCGCCGTCGCCCCGACCGGTGGGCGATCCCAAAGGCGGGTATTCATGGCTCTTGCCCACCTTCGATCGTAGCCACCTCGGCGGTGAACGGTGCGTCAACAACGTAGGCGCCCTCGAGCAACCCCGTTTCGCACGGAACGGCGCTCATGAGGGCCCGCATAGCACCCGTTCCGTGCGAAACGGGGGATGTTCAGCTCAGAGGGTGGCGCCCCGGATCCAGGGGTTGAACTCCTCGTCGCCGATCCCCTCGGCCTCGCTCTTGCTGGGCCGCCCGGAGGCGACCTCCAGCATCAGCTCGAAGATCTCCTCCGCCACCACATCGAGGGGGGTCCCTTCAATGACGCGGCCGGCGTTGACGTCCATGTCCGGCTCCTGGCGGCGGTAGAGCTCGGCGTTGCTCGCGATCTTGATCGACGGTGCGGGCTTGAACCCGAACGCCGAGCCGCGCCCGGTGGTGAACACGACCAGCGTGCAGCCGCCGGCGACCTGTCCCGTCACGGAGACCGGGTCGTAGCCCGGCGTGTCCATGTGCACGAAGCCGCGCTCGGTGATGCGCTCGCCGTAGCCGACGACCTGGGTGAGCGGCGTGGAGCCCGACTTCGCGATCGCACCCAGCGACTTCTCGTAGATGGTGGTCAGCCCCCCCGCCTTGTTGCCGGGGGAGGGGTTGTTGTCGATCTCGGCGCCATTGACCTCGGTGTAGTGCTCCCACCAGTGGATGCGGTCCACCAGTTGCTGCCCGACCTCGGGGGATTGCGCACGTGCGGTGAGCAGGTGCTCGCCCCCGTAGATCTCCGTCGTCTCGCCGAGGACGATGGTCCCGCCCTGAGCCACCAGCAGATCGCCCGCCAGGCCCAGCGCCGGGTTGGCAGTCACCCCCGACCAGGCGTCGGAGCCGCCACACTGAAGCGCGACCACCAGGTCGGAGGCGGGGACCGGCTCGCGTCGCGCCTGGTTGGCGAGCGGCAACAGGTCCCCGACCGCCTCGATCCCGGCTTCCACCGTCTTGCGATAGCCGCCGTCCTCCTGGATCGTGATCACCCGCGGCCGCGTGCTCGCGTCCAGGCCCGTCTCCTCGATCATCTCGTCGGGCTGGTTGACCTCGCAGCCCAGGCTCAGGATCACGTAGGCGCCGACGTTGGGATGGTCGACGCAGCCGGCGAGCGTGCGCTGGAGCATCGCCACGTCCTCGGAGCCGTGATGGGCGCCGCAGCCACCCTTGGTCGCGAGCCCGATCACCCCGTCCACGTTCGGGTAGGGCTTCAGCAGCTCGGGATGGCGCAGGTAGTGATCGGCGATCGCCCGGGTCGCGGAGCTGGAGCAGTTGACGGAAGCGAGGACGGCGACGTAGTTGCGCGTGCCCACGCGTCCGTCCGCACGCCGGAAGCCCTGGAACGTGCGCCGGGCGGCCTCGGGCGCGAGCGGAGCCGGCCGCACGTTGGTCCCGAAGGCGTAGTCGCGCTGGAAGTCGCGCACCGCCAGGTTCTGGACGTGCACGTGCTCACCGGCCGTGATGGGACGGGTCGCGAACCCGATCACCTGCCCGTAGCGGCGGACCGGCGCGCCTTCGGCCACGGCCCGCAGGGCGAACTTGTGCGCTGAGGGGATCGTCTGGTGGAGCTCGACGACCTGGTCGGGGCCGCCCACGCCGTCGCCCCCATCGATCCGCAGCCGGGTGTGGGCGGCGAGATGGTCCTTGGCGATCGCCACGTCGTCGTCCGGATGCAATCGCACGGCCAACCGCGAGAGAGGCTGCACCTCCCGCGACGGACGTCCGAGAACCGTCAGGGGGACGCCGGCAGCAGTTCTGGTGTCGCTCCTGGTCACCTCTGGTCCGCGTGCCGGCCCATGCGCCGGCTGTCCTCCTCCAGCTTGCGGTGACGCGCGAAGAGGTCATCGGGCGCGGGCGACGACGCCGGAGCTCGGGCGGGAGCGCGCTCGGTGAGATTGAGCTGCTCCGTGGCCGGCGCGCCGTCACGACGCAGGCGGCGCTCCGCATCCGCGGTGAGCCTCCGGTTGGTCTCCAAGAGGTCGTTCAGCAAATGCCGGTCAGCGGCTTCCGGCTGATCGATCGACACCGGACGGTCAGGGCGCGGGCCCGGACGGTACTCGTACTTGTCGAAAGGCTCGGGATCGGCGGCCGCGGCTCGCACCGAACCCGCGAAGGCGATCTCCGGCGCCGGCACCGGGCGCGGTGGCGGCACCGGCTGCTGAGTGTCGTCGCTCGAGCGCGACGGGGCGGGCTCCACCGGTCGTACGTCATCCATGCCCGGCGAGACGGGGATCGGGTGGTGCAGGGCGGTGACTGGACGGGGGCGGGGAGCTGGACGGTGCTGCGGTGGCGTGGACGGCTCGTAGCTTCGCGGATAGCGGGCGGTGCGCCGCTCGGAGCGCTCCGGTCCTCTGTCCCCAGCACTTCGGGAGGGGTGCCAGAGGTACCAGCCGGCCCCGAGGCCGAGGGCGAAGCCGACGATCAGGCCCACGACGAGGAGCGTGACCTGCATGAGTAAAGGATAGGGGCGCCGGCGGCCGAGTACCAGCGGGGGGCGGGGTTCAGCGGTCCGCGGGCCCCGTCAGCTGCCAGGAGGCGTTGATGGAGATGTTCTCCGTCGTCGCTCCCAGGGTGCGCATGACTCGGATCGCGCCCACGTTGTCGGGCGCCAGCGTCCCCCGCACGCGAGCACAACCTCGCTCGCGGGCCAGGGCCAGCACCGCTCGCACCAGTGCGGCCCCAACTCCCAGCCGCTGGACCAAGGGCTGGACCGCGATGAAACTGATGAACATCTCGGTCGAGAGGTCGCCACCGATCAGCTCCGAACCCAGCACGACCCCGATCGGCGTGCCCGGTTCGCCGAGCTCATCGTCCTCATCGCTGAAGGCGGCCAGCAGATGGGTGGTCGGGCTGGCGAACAAGCCGGCGATGCCGGTTCGGTTCAGGTGCGGGCCGAACAGGTGCCAGACACCGTCCACCGCAGTGGATTCGTCCACCCGCACTATCCGCATCTGCCCGCAATGTTAGCCCCGCCCACCGGACCCCGCGCCGCGGTCCAAACCTGGTCGTTCCGGCCGTCCGGCGGCAACCCACGGTCGGGATGCGGCATCGGCCCGAGGCGGCCCGGTCGCCGGCTATGGTGTTCGTGACCGACCGCTCGCCGAGGTGCTGGTCGGGATCCGGCCGCCGGACGCTGCAGTCGGAACCGTTGGCACTCGAGCCGGGGCCGGTACCCGAGTTGGACGAGCGCCCCTCCCCGGCGCTGCCAGCACCCGATTTCCCGCCCCCGTCGGTGGCGCCGGACCGGCCTCTGTCCTGGCCGCTCTTGACGGCACCGGTCGTCACCTGCCTGCCGCCCAACCCCCAGACGCCGGCGGGAGACCCCTGTGCCAGGGGCCCGAGGCCGTCGGAACCGAGCATCGCCAGGCCGAGCAGGACGATGACGGCCAGGGCATAGACGGCGGCGGTGGAAATGCCGATGACGCGAAGCTTCACTGGAGTCCCCAGCCTGCCCGAGCCGGCGGCCGGGCGCCATGGGCGGACCAGGAGCGGACCGGGACAGCCGCGAGCTCCCGGTCGGGACGAGGCTGGGCCGGCTGGAGGGAAGGTGACGATGGCGGTCGAAGTACTTGAGGGCATGACCGAGTTCAGCGCGCAGGTACTGGAGGCCGCCGCTCGCGAGCGTGAGGCTGAGCTGACGACCTACGGGCGCCGGACCGGACGCCCCCACCGGACCATCCTCTGGCTGTGGGGTGACGGCCGGCGGCTCTACATCAGGTCAGGCGGCGGCATGGGCCGCGACTGGCCTCAGAACCTCCTGGCGGCGGGAAGAGCGGTGCTCCGGGTGGGGGGACTCGACGTCCCGGTGGTGCCGCGCCACGTGGACCCGGCCGAGGCTCGATCCTTACATCCGCTGGTGGTGCGCAAGTACGGTGCAGCCGCTCAGTCTTCGATCGGTACCGACGGCCCCACGCCCGCCGAGCTGGCGACGTTCGAGCTCCTGCCTGAGGGGCCGGCATCCCCGTAAGGCGGCGGGCGGCCGGGCTGGTGCCAGGCGCTTGGTCGCCCTCGACGCGCGGGCCGGTCGGTGCGGACAGTCCTTCGGTGTTGACGAGGCTCGAGAACCAGATCGCGGTCGAGGTCGAACGGGCGGAGGGAGCAGGGAGACGGGCCCGCCAGTGGTTCGGAAGTTCTGGATCGACAGAACGCAGCCTGGCGAGTAACCTGCGGCCTGAAGCGGCCGGGAGCCACTGGGCAAAGTTTCTGTCCGAGCCCGCGAGGAGGAGGTGGTCTTGGAAGAAGCCGCGGCTGCGTTGCGCGAACGGGAGCGTCTGCTCGCGCACGAGTACGGACTGGGCGGCCCGCCCGAGTCTCTTGACGGGGAGGACCTGGAGAGCCACGAGCTGGCTGATGTCGAGTTCTGGGTCGACGTCTACACGCAGCTCGTCGACTTCACGCGCAGCCTCCTCTCAGCCGCTCCCGAGGCTCCCGTCGGCGCCGGTCCGGCAGCCGATCCAGCCGGCGGCGACCTGAGGGCATCGATGCTGCACGCCCAGGTGCAGGAGCTTCACCTCACCTACTGGGTCGACCAGCTCAACCGTCTTCGCGGGGAGGCCGGGTGTTTCCACCAACCTCCGACGTCCACCACTCCCTGACTGACCCAGCAGGTACGCGTAGGGAGGTTTCTGCCTTCACGCAAGCGGAGTGCCTCCTCGACGGGTGGTTGGCGGGTGCACGGGTTGAAGAGAGCCCCCGGCCATAGAATGAGGCCGCGCCCGAGTGGTGAAATTCCGGCAAACACGGTCGACTCAAAATCGATTGCCCGTAAGGGCTTGCGGGTTCGAGTCCCGCCTCGGGCACCAACCCCCCAGCGGACGGTCGGGGGTCAGAAGTTGACCGCGACATGTCCGGCAGAGATGGAAACAGTCACGACCGGGGGGCGGATGTTTACAGGCCCGCCGGCAAGCCGCGTGGTGTCGGCGAGAGGACTCGAACCTCCACGGGTTGCCCCACCAGATCCTAAGTCTGGCGCGTCTACCGGTTCCGCCACGCCGACGTCCGCCGCGGGAACCCTGAGTCTGCCATGTTGAGCGCCATGGCTCAGATCACCCTGCCGCAGGCGCAGGACCTGTTCGACCAGACCCCGTTCGCGCGCTGGTGGGGCCTGGTCGCGCTCGACCTGGGCGAAGGATGGGCGACGGTCGGCCTCGCCACCCGCCCCGAGCTCCTGCGGCCGGGCAGGGTCCTGCACGGCGCCTGCTACGAGGTGATCGCCGATGCGGCCATGTGGCTCGCCATCATGACCCGGGTCGGCGTGGAGGCGATGGCGGTGACGGTGGAGATGAAGACCAGCTTCCTGCGCGGGGCCACCGGGGACCTTGCGTCTCGCGCCGAGGTGCTCCGGCTGGGCCGGCGGATCGTCTTCGGCGAGGCGAGGACCACGGACCAGGAGGGCTCGCTGGTCGCCCACTCGACGCTCAGCTACGTGCGGCCGGCGTGACCCACCCCAGGCAACTCCGGCAGCTCCGTTCCCCGTGGACTCCGATGTGATGGAGGGGCCGCTGAACGGGGTCCGTGTCCTCGACCTGACCAGGATCGTGGCCGGGCCTTACGGCACCCAGTATCTATCGGACCTCGGCGCCGAAGTGATCAAGGTGGAGCGTCCGGGTGGCGAGGAAGGGCGTGCCATGGAGCCCGCCGAACAGGGCGTGAGCCATTATTTCCTGGCCGTCAACCACGGGAAGCGGGGAGTGGTCGTCGACCTCCGGCAGCCGGACGGCCGCCAGGTCCTGCTCGATCTCGCCGCCGCCTGCGACGTGCTGGTCGAGAACTTCCGTCCCGGCGTCACCGCGCGTCTGGGGATCGACTACGAGTCGGTCCGCGGGGTGCGCCCCGACATCGTCTACTGCTCGATCTCCGCCTTCGGTCAGACCGGGCCCGACGCCCAGCGCTCCGGCTTCGACGTCGCCGTGCAGGCGATGAGCGGCCTCATGAGCCTGACCGGCGAGCCGGGCGGCGAGCCGGTGCGCATGGGCCTCCCGATGTCCGACCTGGTGGCGGGTCTCAACGCCGTGATCGGGGTCCTGGCCGCACTCTTCGAGCGGGAACGCACCGGGCGCGGTCAGCATCTCGACGTGGCGCTGCTCGACACGTCGGTGAACCTGCTCACCCAGTTCGCGGAGTGGCGATGGATGACCGGCCAGGACCCGGTCGCCGTGGGCAGCGGCCATCCCTCACTCGCTCCCTACCGCGCCTACCCCACCTCCGACGGCCACATCGTGATCGCGACGTTTGGCGAATCCTTCTGGCCCAAGGTGTGTGCGGCGCTGGCGCGACCCGACCTGGAGCATGACCCGCGCTTCCGCACCAACTCCACCCGCGTCGCACATAAAGAGGAGTTGGACGCGCTGATCGCGGAGACCACGCGGCAGCGCGCGACATCGGAGTGGGAACGCATCCTGAGCCGGCACGACGTCCCCAACGCGCCCGTCAACGGGGCCGGTGACGCGCTCCGCATCCCCGGCCTTCGGACTCGTGGGGCGGTCACCGAGACGGTGCACCCGGTGCTTGGCCGGCGGCCCGCGCTGGGTCGCGCGATCACGCTGTCCGGGCACTCCAACGGCCCCGTCGATCCGGCGCCGCTGCTCGACGCCGACACCGACCGGGTGCTGCGCGAAGTGTGCGGCTATGAGCCCGCCCGGATCGCCCTCCTTCGGGAGCGGGGGGTGGTCGGCGCGGGTAGCATGGCAGGCGATGGAGGAGGGACTCCCGCAGCCGCCGATCAGACCGATCGAGGAGATGCCGGCAGACCCGGTTGAGGCCGGTTCGATCCCACCCTTCGAGCCGCTGCTGGACCAGCCGCAGGCCATCGAACCGGCGGTGGAGGTGGCCGCCGAAGGTCCCATCTCGCCGGTCGAACGCGAGCGAGCGGCGGCGCGCGCCGCCACCGTCTGCACGCAAGGGCGCCTCCCCCTCGGCGCCTACGCCGACCTGGTGGAGACGTTCAAGGGGGCCGAGGAGCGCTCCCACTTCGACCAGGCCCTGCAAGAGCTCCGGGGAGCGGAGACCACCGCCATCGTGCCCGGTGGCGCTCCCGTCGCGTCTTCGCTGGTCGCGGTGCTCAGCGGCCACGAACAGAAGGGGGCCATGCGCCTGGGGTCCGAGACGCAGGTGGTGGCGGTGCTCGGCGGCGTCGACCTCGACCTCCGGCAGGCGACGGTGAGCGGCCCGATCACCACCATCCGCACCTTCGCCTTCTGGGGCGGGATCGAGATCCGGCTTCCCCCCGGGATCCACGTCGAGACGACGTCTGTGCCCATCCTCGGCGGCAACCAGGTCAGCCTGAAGGGGCCCGCGCCGCGTCCCGACGCGCCCACCATCCGGTTCGAGATGGTCTCGATCATGGCGGGCGTCGAGATCAAGGACCACGGCCGCGTGAAGGCCGAGCAGGCGCTGAGCCGAGCGCGAGAGACGCTCGTCGCGGCCGGCATGGCGGAGGCGCAGCTGCGTGAGGTGGAGACCCGGCACGAGGCGTACCTCGCCGGTCGCGAGGCGCGGCGGGCCGCGGACCGGGCCGCCCGCCAGGCGCGGCATCACCGGCACCACTGAGCAGAACCCGGCCGGGAGGCGACGAAGAGTCGCCAAGCAACGAGAGTTGCCTTCCTGACCTGAAGTGTGCTTAGCTACCCGCCAGCCACACGCTGCACGACGTGGCAAACGTGGCCGGATGGCGCGAGAGGGAAAGGCGCCCGAGACACGGGGTTGGAGCGTGCACAGCAGTTGGTCAGCGCGTCGATGGCAGTGAGCAGGCTCAGGGGTACTGCGAGGATGCGTGCGCCGTGGGTGGTACCTGCCCTGGCCATCTTCGCAGTCACGGCGCTGACGCTCGGCCGGCCGGCCGGCGTCGAAGCGAGGTCGGCGTGCGACCCCGGGCTCAGCGCCTGCCAGCAGCTGCAGGCGGACGAGCAGCAGCAGAGCGCGGCCCAGCAACAGCTGAATCAGATCGAGGCCAGCCAGGCCAGCGCCCAGCAACAGGCACAAGAGATCGCGGGGGTGGTGGCGCAGGCGCAGGCGGCCGTCCAGGCGCAAGAGGACGCGATCGCCCAGACGCAGGCCGAGATCGCCCTGACCGAGCGCAACGAGCGCTACACGCAAGCCGCCATCGACCGGGACCAGGCCAGCCTCCAGATTCGCCAGCAGCTGGTGGATGAGCAGGTGCGGAGTGAGGCCGAGACCGATCAGACCACCTACCTGCAGGTTCTCCTGACGGCCCAGAACTTCAGCGAGTTCGTGAACCGGGCGATGCTGGTCGACAAGCTGATCCAGGCGAATCAGAATCTCGTCGATCAGGTGCAGGCGGACCGGACCGCGGTCCAGAAACAGCAGGCCAGACTGCAGAAGCAGCAGCAGGAGGAGACGACGCTGCTGAACCAGCAAGTGCAGGAGGAGGTCGTCCTGCAGGGCCAGCTGGCCACCCAGCAGCAGGCTCTGGCCAAACAGCAAGCACTGGTCCAGCAGATCACGGCCCAAGGCGACCAGCAGCAGCAGGTCCTGGACAACCTGCAGCAGCAGATCAACACCGACCAGGCGAACTACCAGCAGCAGGTGTATCAGCAGCAGCTCGAGCAGGCGGCGGCGGCCGAGCGCGCACGCCAGGCGGCGCTGGCCGCGGCGGCGGCGGCGAGTCCGGCGGTGGCGGCGGCGCCGGTGGCCGCCGCGGCGGCGTCGGGCGGGGGTGGCGGTGGCGGTGGCGGCGGCGGTGGCGGCGGGTATCTGACGCAGAACACCAGCGGCGCCAACGCCTACCCGGCGGGGCAGTGCACCTACTACGTCGCCAGCATCTACAACGTCCCCGCTGACTGGGGGAACGCCGACACGTGGCTCCCGAGTGCCGCCGGCGAGGGCTTCGCCACCACCTCGAGGCCGACCCCGGGCGCCGTCGTGGTCTGGGGCTCGGGGGGCGGCTACAGCGAGTTCGGCCACGTCGCCGTGGTGCAGTCGGTCCAGAGCAGCACCAGCTTCGTCGTCACCGAGATGAACTTCTATGGAGTCGGGATCGTGGACTCCCGGCAGGTGACCTCCCTGTCCGACGTCGAGGGATTCATCCTCTAGGACACCCCAAAAGCCCCGGTTTCACGTGAAACGGAGGTGGTGGCGGCCGGTGAGGAGGTATGGTCCGGGAGTGAGCTTTGCGAGTCGCGCACGCGCACGCCGCCGCCGTGCCCTCACCGACCTGCTCTCGCCGACCCCTCAGGCCATCCTCGCCGCAGTAGCCCTCGGCGCCGCCGCCGGGTCGCGCGCCGGCACACCTCTCGCCGTGCTGCAGCTGCGCCGGCAGCTTCTGCCGTGGCCCCGGGGCTGGTTCCTGGTCGGCGGGGCGGCACTTGAGCTGATCCTCGACCAGGTGCCGGCGGCGGGCAAGAGGACCTCGCCGGTGGGACTGCTGAGCCGGATGGCGACCGCGGGCTGGGCGGGGGCCACGGTGGCGGGCCCGATCGGCGCCGGGGTGGCCGCGGTGACGGCGGTGGCGTCGGCGTTCGGCGGCATGCACCTGAGGGCGTTCCTGGTCCGCCGGACCGGTCTTCCCGATGGCCTCTTCGCGACCGCCGAGGACCTGGTGGCGGCGTCTCTGGCGGCGGCGGCGACGTCCCTCACCGACCCGCAGTAGGGTCCGGTGCCGTAATGCCGACCCACGTCGCGCTGCTGCGCGGGGTCAACGTGGGCGGCCGCACGCTCGCGATGACGGAGCTGCGGGCGATCGTGGAAGCGGCCGGCCACAGCGAGGTGAAGACCTACATCCAGAGCGGGAACGTGGTGTTCAGCGCCGCCGGGGGTGCCGCCGCGTCCGACGACGAGCTCGCGCGCGCGATCGAGGCCGGCATCGAAGAGCGCCTGGCGATGCGCGTTGCGGTGATCGTGCTCTCGAAAGACGAGCTGGCCAGGGCGCTGGAAGCGGATCCCTACCCCGCGGAGGAGGATCCCCGGTTCGTCCATTACATCTTCTTCAGGCAGGCGTTGGGACCGGCGGACCGTGAGCGGGTCGAGGCGGCGCAGTCCGCGGTGGCGGCCAAGGGGAAACGCGGCCGCGACGAGGCGACCCCGATCGGACGGGTGCTCTACATGCACACACCGGACGGGTTGGGCAGAAGCGAGCTGGGGGCGGTGCTGACCAAGGCGAGCAAGCAGGTGCCGGTGGGCACCGCACGCAACCGCTCCACGGTGAAGAAGCTGCTCGACCTCCTCGGTTAGTGCGGCCCAGAGTTGCCGGGCGAACGTACGTTTGGTATCGTTAGGGCATGGTGGGGTGCCTCCTGGTGTCGCCGTTCTCGCTGGCCTGCGAGCTGGCGGACCATCCCGAGCTGCACGGGGAACCGGTCGTGGTGGGTGGGGTCGACGCACGCGTGGCATGTGTCTCCCCGCCGGCGCACGCACACGGGATCCGGCCCGGCCAGACGCTCAGCGAAGCGATCGGGCGCTGCCCGACGGTGGCCGTCCTCGAAGAGCGGACCGCGCGCTACGAGTCGATCTGGCGGGAGGTCGCCGCCGCCCTGGAGCTGGTCGCCTTCACCGTCGAGCTGGTCGAACCGGGCGTCGCCCATGTCGACGTGGAGGAGCTGCTCACCAGCTACCACTCGGTGGAAGGGGTGATCGAGGCCGTCCTGCAGGCGGCGCCGGCGGCGCTCGAGCCTCGGGTGGGGGTGGGCGGGAGCCGGTTCGTCGCCCTCCTGGCCGCGCGGCAGGCGGCGCCCGGACAGGGCCTCGTGGTCGGCGAGCGCGGCCTCACCGACTTCCTGGACCGGCAGCCGGCGGGAGCACTGCCGGTCTCGCCCGAGATGCTGCGACGCCTCGACGTGCTGGGCTTCCAGACGCTGGGCGAGCTGCGCGCGCTGCGCCGCCCGGCCGTCGCCGCCCAGTTCGGCCCCGAGGGCGTCCGTGCCTGGGAGCTTGCCCGCGGTGAGGACACCCGGCCGCTGCGTCCACGCCCGCGCGCGGAGCGCATGGAGGAGCGCCTTCACCTGGAGGTACCGCTCAGCAGCCGGCCGGCGCTCGCCGCCGCCTGGCAGCAGACGCTGAGCCGCCTCGTCCGCCGCCGCTCTTTCAGGGGTCGGGAGGCGCGCCGGCTGGTGCTGAGCGCCGAGACCGAACGGGGACAGCGGTGGACGCACGTGATCACCTGCAAGGAGCCGCTGGGTGAGCTGCGCCCCCTCTGGTCGGCGGCCGGGCCGGTGATCGAGAACGCGACCTTCCCGGGCCCTCTCACCGAGCTTTCGGTCGAGCTTCGGGACCTGGCGCCCGCCACCGGGCAGCAGCTCGCGCTCGACGGGGCGAAGGCGGCGCTGCGCAGCCGGCTGGAGATGCAGCTCCGTCAGCTCAAGCTGCGCTACGGCTACTGCCCGGTGGGCCGGATCGTCGAGCTGGAGCCATGGAGCCGGATCCCCGAACGCCGTCTGGCGCTCATCGACTACGACTGCTGAACGAGCCGGCGCCGGTCGAGGTTCGCCTCCAGGGGGGACGGCCGGCGGCGCTGCGCGACCACCGGCGGGGACGCTGGCGGGCGGTCGAACGGGTCGAGGAGGTGTGGCGCCTGGAGGACGGCTGGTGGCGTGAGCGCGGCCTCCTGCTCCGCACCTACTTCCGTCTTTTGCTTGCCGACGGTGATCTGGTGACCGTCTACCAGGAGGGGAACGGGCCGCACTGGTGGCTCCAGCGTTATTCGTAGCGCTCGCCACGAGAAGGGCGGCATTCCCGGGGCACCGAAATTCTTGCGCGCACCAGGGCGCGGGAGGGTACGCTGAGTGCGAATTTGCGCTCCCCCCGCGCCTCTGCTACGCTTCCCCGCCGTTGGTGGTGCGCCGGAGGCGTGAAGGACCTTGATGACCGCCGGTCACGAACCGGTGGTCGTCCGCATGCGTCCCCCCTCAGACGCGAAGTCGGAAAGGAGAAACGATTGCAGTGAATCTGATTGCAGCGGGACGGCGAAAGGGAGTGGTCCTGTTCGGCTCCGTCGTCCTGGCGACACTCCTCGTGGTGGCGGCGTGCGGAGGGAGCAGCGGAAGCGCCAAGGCTTCGCCTGGCAAGGCCTCCAACACCGTCAACTGGGCGGAGGGGCCGGCCTCGACGCCGAACTGGATCTGGCCCTTCTACACCAGCGGCAACAATACCCTCCTCAACGTACAGATGGTCACGTTGCTGTACCGGCCGCTCTACATATTCGGCCACGGCAACAACGCGAACATCTCCGACAGCCTGAGCCTGGCGCAGGAGCCGACCTGGAGCTCCGACGGGATGACGGCCACCATCACCATGAAGGGCAACTACAAGTGGTCTAACGG
Source organism: Candidatus Dormiibacterota bacterium (assembly GCA_963808785.1). Taxonomy (GTDB): domain Bacteria; phylum Chloroflexota; class Dormibacteria; order Dormibacterales; family Dormibacteraceae; genus CAVTSA01. Next base: position 707,795 of record CAWEGH010000001.1, read on the forward strand.
GGAGCCGGTGACCGCCCAGAACGTGATCTTCTTCCTCAACATGTACAAGGCCGAGAAGACCAACGCGGCCAACTACGTGCCGTCGTACCTCCCCGACAACGTCGTCTCCGCCTCGGCGCCCAACGCCACCACGGTCGTTATCAAGACCGACAAGGCCTATAGCCAGCACTGGTTCCTCTACAACGAGCTGAGCCAGCTGACCCCGATGCCCAACGCGTGGGACGTCACCGGCCCCGGCCAGACCAGCGACTGTGCCACCAACGAGTCGGACTGCACCGCCGTCTACAACTACCTGAACGCGCAGTCAAAGGACCAATCGACCTACGCCACCAGCCCGATCTGGTCGATTGTCGACGGGCCTTGGAAGCTGAAGAGCTACAACTCCGACGGGAACGTCTCCATGGTGCCGAACCCCAGTTACGGCGGGCCCACCAAGGCGACGCTGAAGCAGTTCAACATGCTTCCTTTCACGACCGACGCGGCCGAGTTCAACGTCCTCAAGTCGGGCAAGACCCTCGACGCCGGCTACATCCCGACGGGGGACCTGAGCCAGCCGCACCCCAGTGGCGCGTCTCCGCTGACGGCCGGGCCCAACCCACTGTCCCCGTCGTACACGCTGGCGCCGTGGTTCCTCTACGGCTTCAACTACATGCCGCTGAACTTCAACGGCCCCCAGGCCGCGATCATCGACCAGCTCTACATCCGGCAGGCCCTGCAGTCGCTGGTCGACCAGGACGGCATCATCAAGTCGCAGGCCAAGGGCTACGGCGTGCCGACGCTGGGCCCGGTCCCCACGGTCGGCTCCCCTGACTCGCTGCTCTCGTCGGGCGAGAAGGGGAATCTCTACCCGTTCAGCGTCACCAAGGCGAAGGAGTATCTCCAGCAGAACGGGTGGACGGTCCCCAATGCCGGCAGCACCAACAACCCCAGCACCTGCTCCAAGCCCGGCACCGCCCCCGGTGACTGCGGCCCCGGCATCGCCTCGGGCACCCCGCTCAACTTCGATCTTCCCTTCGCGACCGGCACCGCGACCATCACCGCCGCCATGGATTCGATGAAGTCGAACGCGTCGCAGGTCGGGATCAACATCACGCTTCGCGGCGAGACGTTCGACACCGTCGTGAGCAACTACTCGACCGCCTGCTCGTCCGGCACCTCGGCGTGCAACTGGACGATGGCCAACTGGGGTGGCGGCTGGGTCTACGGCCCCGACTACTACCCGACCGGCGAGACCCTGTTCCAGACCGGCGCCATCGCCAACGCGGGCAGTTACGCGGATCCGCAGGTCGACCAGTACATCTCGCAGTCGATCACCTCGAATAACACGACGGCCTTCCTCAACTACGAGCAGGCGCTGGCGAAGAACGTCCCGGTCCTCTACCAGCCCAACTACACGTACCAGTTGAACGAGTTCGGCAATGGCCTCGGGGGCGCGACGCCGAACAGCCCGCTGGGGTTCATCTTCCCGGAGGAGTGGCACTACTGAGGCTGCCAGGAGCGTAAGCAGAATGTGGAGCGGAGGACCCGAATGACGAACGAGCGGGTGCGGTCGTGATCGGCTTCATCGTGCGGCGCCTGCTGCAGTCGGTGCTGGTCGTCCTGATCGTGACGCTCATCGTCTTCCTCCTCCTCCACCTCCTCTTTCCCGAAGGTCCGGCGCGGGCCATCCTCGGCCCGCGCGCCGCCGAGGTGACCGTCCGCCAGTTCAACAAGGAGCAGGGCTTCGACAATCCGCTCCCGCTCCAGTACCTGATCCTTCTGAAGGACTGGGCGACCCTCAACTTCGGTTTCTCCTACCGGCAGAACCAGTCGGTCTCGTCGCTGCTGGCGGAGCGACTGCCCAAGACCTTGATCCTGCTCGGGTTCTCGACGCTGCTCACCCTGATCATCGCGATCCCGGTCGGGATCTACCAGGCCGTGCGGCGCAACAAGCTCTTCGACTACATCACGACGGCCCTCACCTTCATCGGTTACGCGGCGCCCGTGTTCTTCGTCGCCATCGTCTCCATCGTCATCTTCTCCCAGAACCTGGGCTGGTTCCCCGCCGAGGCGCCCCAGGGCAGCGGCATCGCGCCGATCTTCCAGCAGTTCGATGCCATGGTCCTGCCGATCTGCACGCTGGCCGTGATCACGATCTGCTCTTTCTCGCGATACATGCGTTCCTCGGTCTTGGACAACCTCAGCCAGGACTACGTGCGCACCGCGTTCGCGAAAGGGGCCTCCCCGACCCGTGTCCTGACCCGGCACATCCTGCGCAACGCGCTGATCCCGATCGTGACCCTGCTGGGGCTCTCGCTGCCCGCCATCTTCGCCGGGGCGCTGATCACCGAATCGGTCTTCAACTTCCCCGGCATGGGCCTTTTGTTCTGGACCGCCGCCCAGACCCAGGACTATCCGATCGAGTACTCGATCGTCATCATCACGGCGTTCGCGACCGTGATCGGTAACCTCCTGGCCGACATCGGGCTCTCGGTCATCGACCCCCGGGTGCAGCTCACGTGACCGCCTCCGCCGAGTTCCTCCCCCCGCCCGGGGCGCCCGAACAGGCCGCCGCGATCTCGAGTGGGCTGCCCGTCGGCAAGCCGAAGAGCATGCTGCGGATGTCGGCCGAGGTCTTCGCGCAGAACCGGATGGCGGTGGTCGGACTGATCATCCTGGTGCTCGCGATCCTCGTCTGCTACGTGGGGCCCTTCCTCTACCAGACGAACCAGGTCAACACCGTTCTCGCCAACGCCAACCTGCCCCCAGGCCCGGGCCATCCGCTGGGAACCGACGCCCAGGGGTACGACCAGCTGGGCCGGATGCTGGTCGGCGGTCGGGTGTCGCTCCTGGTCGGGTTCTGCGCGGCCGCGGTGGCGACCATCGTCGGCGCCCTCTACGGAGCGGTCGCCGGATTCTTCAGCGGGCCGGTGGACAGCGTCATGATGCGCATCGTCGACGCCGTCCTCTCGATCCCGATCCTGTTCCTGCTGCTCTTCCTGGTCACCCTCATCACTCCCACGATCCCGATCATGATCCTGGTCCTGGGGCTGACGGCATGGCTGGTACCGGCGCGCCTGGTCCGCGGCGAGGCGTTGAGCATTCGTACGCGCGAGTACGTCCAGGCCGTCCGCGTCATGGGAGGGTCGTCCGGGCGCTCGGTGCTGCGGCACATCATGCCCAACGTCATGGGCACCGTGATCGTCAACGCGACGTTCCAGGTCGCCGACGCGATCCTGCTCCTCGCCTACCTCGGGTATTTGGGGCTCGGCCTGCAGCCGCCGACCCCGGACTGGGGGACCATGCTCAGCGATGGGACCCAATTCATTTTCCCCAACTACTGGTGGTTGATCTACCCGCCCGGAATCGCGATCATCGTCGTGGTGACGGCGGTGAACCTGGTCGGGGATGGCCTGCGCGACGCCGTCGAAGTCCGGTTGCAGCGGCGCTGACGAAGTCGCCGGAAGCGCTTGATGCGGCAACTGGCAGGTAGGGCGTGAAGTAACGATGCCGGTCCTCGACGTACGGCACCTGCGCATGGACATCCGGCTCAGCACCGCGACCATCCATGCCGTCGACGACGTCTCCTTCTCGCTGGAGCAGGGCGAGACCCTGGGCCTGGTCGGAGAGTCGGGCAGCGGCAAGACCATGACCGCGATGTCGATCGAACGGCTCTTGCCGCCGGGCGGACACATCGTCGAGGGCGAGGTAATCCTGGACGGAACCGACCTGGTCACGGCGGCTGAGACCGAGCTGCGTCAGATCCGCGGAGGCGACATCGGAACCATCTTTCAGGACCCACTGACCGCCCTCAACCCGACGCAGACGGTGGGGGAGCAGGTGGCGGAGCCGCTGCGCCTGCACACCAAGATGTCGGGGCGACAGATCCACGAGCGCGTGGTGGAGACGCTGGACCTGGTCGGCATCCCCAGCCCCGAGCGCCGGATCAAGGACTACCCGCACACCATGTCCGGAGGTCAGCGCCAGCGGGTGATGATCGCGATGGCCCTCGTCTGCCGGCCCAAGCTGCTGATCGCGGACGAGCCCACGACCGCCCTCGACGTCACCATCCAGAAGCAGATCCTGGAACTGGTCCGCCGTCTCCAGCAGGAGATGCAGATGGCGATGATCCTGGTCACCCACGACCTGGGAGTCATCGCCGGCAACGCCGATCGGGTCGCCGTCATGTACGCCGGCAAGATCGTGGAGACGGCCGGGATCGAGACCCTCTTCGCTCACTCGCAGCACCAGTACACGCGGGCCCTGTTCGAGGCGCTGCCCGAGAGGGCGGTGGTGGAACGGACGCGGCTGTACTCCATCCCCGGCCTGCCGCCGGACCTCGCGGACCCACCTCCCGGCTGTCGCTTCGCCCCCCGTTGCCGGTTCGCGATCGACCAGTGCCGGGCGGAGGTGCCTCCGTTCGAGGTCGTCCAGCGGGAGGACGGCGAGCAGCTCTTTGCCTGCGTGGTGCCGCACGACGCGGTGGCCGCGCGAGTGCAGGCGGGGAGCCCGCCCAGCACCCGGCCCATCCCCTCCACCGAGCCCCGGACCACCGACGACCGCACCTGGGTCGCGCCCTCCAATCCGCTGGCCGCCGCCAACGGGACCCCCATCATCGAGATCAAGGACCTGATCAAGGACTTCCCCATCCGCTCCAACGGCGTGCTCCGGCGCCAGCTCGGGACGCTGTCCGCGGTCTCGGACGTGAACCTGGCGGTCGCACCGGGCACGACGCTGGGGCTGGTCGGTGAGTCGGGGTGCGGGAAGACGACGCTCGGGCGCCTGATCGTGGGCCTCGAGACACCGACCTCCGGGGTCATCAACTTCCGTGGGCGTCCGCTCACCACGTTGCGAGGACAGGAGCGCCGCGAGGGCCGCCGCAACGTGCAGTTCATGTTCCAGGACTCCTACGCCTCGCTGGATCCGCGCATGCGCGTGCGGGGCATCCTGGAGGAGCCGCTCGCGATCCAGCGCGTCGGCACGCGCCACGACCGCGGCAAGCGCATCGACGAGCTGATGGATTCCGTCGGCCTCCCGGCCCGGGCCGCCGAGCGCTACCCGCACGAGTTCAGCGGCGGTCAGCGCCAGCGCATCGGGCTGGCACGGGCCCTCGCGCTGCAGCCGGGGGTCATCGTCGCCGACGAGCCGGTCTCGGCGCTCGACGTGTCGATCCAGGCCCAGGTGCTGAACCTGATGAAGGAACTGCAGCGCGAGCGGGAGCTGACCTACGTCTTCATCAGCCATGACCTTTCGGTGGTCCGCTACCTCTCGGACGTGATCGCCGTCATGTACCTGGGCAAGATCGTCGAGGTAGGCACCTCGGCCGAGATCGTCGACCATCCCCGGCACCATTACACCAAGGGCCTGATCGAGGCGGTCCCAACCGCGGACCCGAAGATCGAGCGCGCCAAGGCCAAGCTCGGCGTCCGCGGGCAGCTCCCGTCCGCGATCAATCCGCCCAGCGGTTGCCGGTTCCGCACTCGCTGCCCGGCGGCTCAAGACATCTGTGCCCGCGTTGAGCCTCTGCTCCAGACCGACACCGGCGAGCGGCTGGTGGGCGGCGGGGTCAAGACCGCCCACCTGACCGCCTGCCACTTCCCGATCGTGAAGGGCTCGGTGGGCGCCAACGTGGAGTCGACCATCGTCTAAGGACGTCGTCATCCCGGACGTCGTCCGTGAGAAGGCGCTCGCCGCCGGCGCCGAGCGCTGGCTGGAGGAGCTGCCGGAGCTGCTGGCCGGCCTCGAGCGCGACTGGGCGATCACGCTCGGCGAGCCTTACCCGGGCGGGACGGAGGCGTACGTGGCCCGCGCCACCTGTGCCGACGGCTCACCCGCCGTGCTGAAGGCCATGGTGACGCGCGGGGGCGAGGAGGCGGCGCGCGAGATCGCGGTGCTCGGACTGGCGGATGGCGAGGGCTGCGTCCGGCTGCTGCGGAGCGATCCGGCGCGGGAGGCGCTCCTGCTGGAGCGGCTGGGGCCCCCACTCTTCGAACTCGGTGTTCCGGTGCGGCGCCGGCAAGAGATCCTGGTCGCGGTGGCCCGGCGGGTGTGGCGGCCGGTTCGCGGTACCCCTCTTCCGACCGGCGCCGACCACGCCCGCGGGCTGGGCGCCTACGCGATCCGGACCTGGGAGGAGCTGGGCCGTCCCTGCGAGGAGCGCACCATCGAGCATGCTGTCACCTGCGCGCGGCGGCGCGAGGCGGCGCACGACGAGGAGCGCGCGGTCCTGGTCCACGGCGACGTTCACCAGTGGAACGCCCTCCGGGCGCCGGAGGGAGGGTGGAAACTGATCGACCCCGACGGCCTGCTCGCGGAGCCGGAGCTGGACCTGGGCATCCTGATGCGGGAGGACCCAGAGCCGCTGCTGGCGGGGGAGAGCGCCCGCGCCCGGGCCGCGTGGCTGGCCCGCGCCGCTGGGCTCGACGAGACCGCGATCTGGGAGTGGGGCGTGGTGGAGCGGGTCACGACCGGGCTCCTGGCAACGCGGATCGGCCTGCAGCCGGTAGGCCGGCAGATGCTGCAGGTCGCGGACCGGCTGGCACGTGCATGCCGAACGGACGTTTGGTAGCATCGGGGGGTGAGAGGCCGCATCGATGGCGGCGCCGGCGCTCCGTGAGGACTACGTCGAGCTGCACCTGCACACGAACTACTCACTGCTCGACGGAGCCTCCCACCCCAAGGAGTTGATCGGACGCGCGCGCGAGTTCGGGTATCGAGCCCTCGCCTGCACCGACCATGACAATCTGTTCGGCGCGCTGGAGTTCGCCCGCCTCTGCCGTGAGGTGGGGATCAAGCCGATCACCGGTGCCGAGCTCACGGTCTCACCCGACGGCGGCGTCACCCGCCATCATCTGACCCTCCTCTGCCGCAGTCGAGAGGGGTACGGCAACCTCTCCCGTCTGCTGTCGCTTGTCAACGGGCTCGGCCTGCCCACGCAGGAGGAACGCGAGCGCCGGCGGCTCGACCCCTGGCTGCCTCTGTCCGAGCTCGCCGGGCACGCGGGAGGTCTGCTCTGCCTCACCGGGTGCCGCCAGGGGGAGATCCCGCAGCTGATCGCCGCCGGCGAGGAGCGCGAGGCGGAGGCGGCGCTCCGCCGGCTGATCGCGTGGTTCGGCTGGCACTCCGTGTTCGTGGAGGTCCAGGACAACCTCGTCTTCGGCGACCGGCGGCGTAACCACGCGCTGCGCGCGCTTGCCCAGCGGGTCGGCGTCCCCGTCGTGGCGACCGGCGACGTCCACTACCACGAGAAGGATCGCCACCGTCTCCAGGACGTGCTGGTCGCGATCCGTCACCGGCAGTCGCTCGACGAGAGCCACCGGGTATTGCGACCCAACGCCGAGTTCTACCTGCGCCGCCCGGAAGAGCAGGCGAGACGTTTTCGCGAGTTCCCGGAGGCGGTCGCCCAGACCCGTCGCATCGCCGATCTCTGCGAGTTCGACCTCAACGAAGATCTCGGCTACCGCCTTCCCGAGCCTCCGGTGCCGGAGGGGCGCACCCAGCTCTCCTGGCTCGACGAGTGCTGCCGCACCGAGCTCCGCCGCCGCTATCCGCCGGGAGAGCAGGAAGCGGCCGAGACCCGGCTCGACGAGGAGTTGGAGCTGATCGGCCACCACGGTCTGGCCGGCTTCTTCCTCGTCTACAAGGAGGTGCTCGACCTCGCCCGGGAGGTTGCCGCCGAGGTGCGGGAGGGTGGGTCGACGAGCCGCGGTTTGCTGCCGCCGGGCCGGGGCCGGGGCTCCTCGGTGGGCAGCATCGTCTGCTACCTGATCGGGCTCTCGCACATCGACCCCGTCCGCAACAAGCTCTTTCTGGGCCGCTTCCTCAACGAGGAGATGGCGAGCCTTCCGGATATCGACCTCGACTTCCCGCGTGCCACCCGCGAGAAGCTGATCGAGCGCGTGCACGAGCGGTGGGGGCCCGACCACGCGGCGCTGGTGGCGACCATCCCGCGTTACCGCATCCGCTCCGCGATCCGTGACATCGGCCTCGCGCTGGACCTGCCCCAGGTGGAGCTGGACCGCCTGGCCAAGCTCTGCTCCGTCTTCACGTCGAGCCGCCATCTGGGCGAGGAGATGGCGCGGATCCCCCAGTTCGCGCTCCGGGTGGGGACCCCGGCCTGGGGCCGGCTGGTCGATCTCGCGTACCAGATCGACGACTTCCCGCGCCACCTCTCCCAGCACGTGGGAGGCATCGTCATCGCCTCCGATCCGCTGGTCGAATGCGTCCCCGTGCAGCCGGCCGCCTGGCCCGACCGCTACGTCTGCCACTGGGACAAGGACTCGGTCGACGACGCGCGGATGGTCAAGATCGACTTCCTCGGCCTGGCCATGCTCTCGGTGGTCGAGGAATGCCTGGACCTGATCGCCGAGGGCGGCGTCTCCGACATCGACCTCTCCCGCATCCCCTTCGACGACCGCCGTGTCTTCGGGCGCATTCAGGACGGGGACACGGTGGGGGTCTTCCAGATCGAGTCGCGGGCCCAGGCGCAAATGCTGCCCCGGACCCAGCCCAAGAACCTGGACGACCTCACGGTGCAGGTGGCGATCGTTCGCCCGGGCCCGATCGTGGGAGGGGCCGTCAACCCGTATGTCAAGGCGCGGGAGATGGAGCGGGAGCGGGGTGCCTGGGATCGCTCCGCGGTCGATCCCACGGTCGCCGACGTGCTCGAAGAGACGATGGGCGTGGTCCTCTTCCAGGAGCAGGTGGTGCAGGTGGCGATGGCGATGGGAGGGATGTCGGCGGGCCGGGCGGAGAGCTTCCGGCGCGCGATGAGCCGGCACGACTGGGAACGCGAGCGTGACGGATACCGACAGGAGTTCCTGACCGGGGCTGCCGCCAGGGGAGCCCCGGAGGAGACGGCCGCGGTGATGTTCGAAAACCTGGCCGGCTTTGCCTCCTTCGGGTTCCCGAAGAGCCACGCCGCCGCCTTCGGGCTCCTCGCCTACCAGTCGGCGTGGCTCAAGGAGTACCACCCGGTCGAGTTCTACACGGCGCTCTACAACAACTGGCCGATGGGGTTCTACCCGCCCCACGTGTTCACCAACGACGCGCGGCGGCACGACGTCGAAGTGCTGCCACCGGACGTCAACATCTCGCAGGCGAAGTGCACGGTGGAAGGCGGGGCGGTGCGCATCGGCCTCGGGTATGTGCAGGGGCTGGGCGAGGTGGGGGGCCGGGTCATCGTCGAGGCAAGGGATGGCGCCGGCGACTTCGCTTCACTGTTCGACTTCGTGCAGCGGACCGGGCTCACCGGGCGGGCGGTGGAGAACCTGATCAAGATCGGCGGGTTCGACCGGTCGCGGATCGGCCGGCGCGACCTGCTCTGGCAGCAGGGGCTGCTGGCGGGGGGCGGTCGCAGCGTGCAGGCGGCGGCGAACGGGCGGCCGCGGCAGCTGCAGCTGGGCCTGCCCACGGCGCAGGACCAGGTCTTCCTGCGGGACTTCTCCGACTTCGAACGCATGGCCGCCGACTACGAGATCCTGCGCCTCTCGCCCAACGACCACCCGATGTCGTTCCAGCGCGCGCGCCTGCGCCTGGAGGGGGTCCGCAGCGCCGAGGAGCTTCACCAGCTGGCGCCCGGGGGCCACGTCTCCACGGCGGGCCTGGTCGTCTGCCGTCAGCAGCCGATGACGGCCAACGGGATCATCTTCCTCTTGCTGGAGGACGAGACCGGCCTCTCCAACCTGCTGGTGCCGCGGCAGCTCTGCGAGCGCGACCGGGAGCGGGTGTTGATCCGGTCGATGCCGTTTTTGCGGGTGAGCGGGCGGCTGGAAGGTCATGCGGGAGCGGTGCCGATGCTGGTCTGCGATCGCATCGACGAGCTGGAGATCTACGGCGGCGAGGAGTCTCTGCTGATGCCGGCCGGGAAGAGTTGGGGGTAGGAGACCCGCTTATCTCCGTCCTGCCGCCGGGGTATGGCCGTCTCACGTTGTGACTATTGACACCGACTCCTCCAGCTCTTACGGTCTGGTGGGCTCGGTACGGGGTGCCGAGTGTAATGGGGGCGTCTTCACTCGGATGAGTCGAAGGAGGTGCTGGTTTGCGTCCATAGGGGTATACACGTAACCGGACTAGCAATTCGATCCGACCCGCCAGGGTCGGTGTGCGGGCCCGCGGTCGAGACTCGAGGTGCGCAACCGGCCTCCTGCGCCGGGTCGGCGACCGGTGGGTGACGGACGGCGGCACGACCTGGTCACTGTCGGCGAAGCAGCCCGCGTTCACCATCTGTGAAGATGCGACGCCCGGGGCCCCGGGAGGCCTCGAGCGATCCAGCGATCCCTGGGTCAGCATCGGGCCGGACGGCACCGCCTACCAGTCGAGCCTCTCGTTCAACGCCAACGGTCCCGCCTTCGGCGGCACCAGCTCGATCGTCGTCAGCACCTCCACAGACGGTGGGAAGACGTGGGGGCCGACCAAGAACGTGATCCTCGATCCGTCTCTCACCGTGCTGAATGACAAGGACGCGGTGACCGCCGACCCCAAGATCGCGGGCACCGCGTACGTGGTCTGGGACCGGCTCGTCTCGCCGAGCATGAACGCCAACCCGACCGCGTACCAGCACACGCCCGCCTTCCGGGGTCCGGCGATGTTCTCCAAGACCACCGACGGAGGGGCCACCTGGAGCACGCCACAGGTCCTCTTCGACCCGGGACAGAACAACCAGACGCTCGGCAACCAGATCGTGGTCGAGCCGGACGGGACTCTGGTCGACGGGACCCTTGTGTTCCTCAACAAGGGCGGCAAGGGTCACCACCGCCGCACGACCCTTGAGGTCGCGGTCCTGCGCTCGACCGACGGTGGCAGCACCTGGTCCGGCCCTACCGTGGTGAACCCCCTGGTGGACGCGCCGGTGACCATCGCGGGCACCCCGGTGCGGACTGGCGACACGCTGCCAGAGTTCTCCGTCGATTCCACCACCGGGACCCTCTACGCGACCTGGCAGGACGGCCGGTTCCAACCTGGGGACGTCGCTCATGTGGCGTTTTCCCAGTCCACCGATGGCGGGCTCACCTGGAGCACGCCGATCCAGATCGACCAGGCGCCGGCCGGGGTCCCCGCCTTCACGCCGGTGGTGCACGCCGCCTCCGACGGCACGATCGGCGTCACCTACTACGACCTTGAGGCCGCGATCGCCGCGAGCCCGGGTCTGACCGACGAATTCATCGTGAACTGCAACCCGGCAAGCTCCGACTGCACGCAGGCGAGCAGCTGGGCGTCGGGCGAAGAGACCATGCTCAATACCAGCGGGGCCTTCGACATGACGAAGGCGCCCTTCGCCGAAGGCCTCTTCACCGGCGACTACGAGGGACTCACCAGCACCGGAGCGAAGTTCGACGCGCTCTTCGTGATGGCACTGCCGATCGCCACCACGGGTGATACCGACCAGTTCTTCAACACTGCCACCCCGACCTGATTTCCAGGGGCCGTTTCCCGGTCAGCGGGCGCCTCGGCGCGGCCCGTAAAGCCCCCATTGCCGGGAAGCGGCCCTTTTCGCTTGTTCCAGCGCACCTGAGACAAAAGTCCTACTCGATGGGACAAAAATCCTGTGCCGACGGTGGCCTCCAGCATGCACAGTGGAGAGTACCGGCCGGCAGGGTCGGTCCCTGCGGTGCGAGTCGGTATCGACACTCCCCTCACGCTGACTGGGGTCATCTGCTTTCGCAGGTGGCCCCGTCTCATGCCTGGTCCCCATCCCCCCACCCGACGTACCTCCCGTTTCGCACGGAACGGCCCTTAACCAGCCCGGGATAGCACCCTTCCGCGCGAAACGGGGAATGGCGTGCCGGCGTTTGCGGGTACGATTTCGGGGAGCGGCCCCCTCGGCGCGTAACGGCACCCGGTAGTCCCCCACGATGAACCCGAGTGCGGAGCGCGCCGCAGGAAGCATGAACGGAGGTTTGACCAACATGCGACTGGGCAGGCGACTCAAGTTGGGGATCGCCATCGTGGTGACGGCGGTCTCGCTCATCGCGGCCGGCTGCGGCTCGGCGGCGAGCAATGGTGGCGGCTCGAGTGGAGGCTCTGGCGGGCAGCACAGTTCCGCCACCGCGACCCCAGGCTCGAGCTCCGGGAGTGGCTGGAGCTAGACTCGGCCGGATGGCGACCTCAGCGGCGCCAGAGGGCTCCGGCACGCGTGAGGCGATGGGGTCCGGCGCCGTCAACGTGCCGGGTCTCTCCCCACTGCTCTTCGCCGGCATCGTCGTCGCGTCGATCGGGGGACCGCTGGCCCTGGTCGTGCTGCAGATCCCGGCTTCCTCGGACGTGGCCAGTCGCGTTCCCTGGGTGACGGTGGCCGGCACCCTCCTGTTCCTGGCCCCGCTGGCGGTCTGGTACGGGTACGCGCGGCGCATCGCGAGCGCGGGCGGCCTGACCGCGTTCGTGGAGGCGGGGGCCGGGCGACGGGTGGCGATGGGGCAGGCTGTGCTCTGGATCGTCAGCTATGCCCTGTACATGGTCTACACCATCCCCCAGGTCGTCTACGACATGCTGCCCGCGGCGGTGCCGCTTCCGGTCGTGCTGCAGCCGGTCCTCGCCATCGCGATCGCGGTCGTGGTCGGCGGCGTCGCGCTCCTGCCCTTGCGCTGGGCGGTCTCCCTGGCCGCTCTGCTGGCGCTCGTCCAGGTGGGCCTCGTGGTCGCGCTGGCCGGCGTGGTGCTGCCGCACCCGGCGCGGGCAGCGCCTGTTTCCCCCGCCCTCGGCGCGTCGCTCCTTGCGACCGCGCAGGCTTCGCTCTTCTACGTCTGCGGCAGCCTTCCGCTCTTCCTCGGCTCCGAGGTCCGCGGCGGTGCGCGGGCCACGTCGCGCGGGCTGCTGGCAGGGTTCGCCGTCGCGGCGGTGGTCGTGGTGATCGGAGTCGCGGCCGTGGCCCGAGCCGGTATCGACGGGGGCGCCCCGATGCCGGGCCAGGAGCTGGCGACGAAGGTGGGTGCGTCCGGCCTGGGCGTGGCGGTGGGCGTGGGCGCGGCGGTGAGCACGTGTGTGATCGTCCTCGTCGAGTTCCTCGCCATGACGCGCCTGGTTCACCATCTCTTCGTCTGGCCGGTGCGCCGGGTGACGGCGATGATGGCGGCGGCCCTGGTCGTTGGAACGGCGGTGACGCTGATCAACCCGATCGGGATCTACGACGCCCTGCTGAAACCGTCACTGATCGCGCTCTGGCTTTCCCAGGTCGTCGTCTTCGCCGTCTACCCGCTGTATCGCTTGCGAACTGGGGAGGGCCGTCGCAACCGCCTTGCCGGCCCGGTGCTGATCGCCGGCGTTGCGTCCGCGATCGCCGTCTTCGGCCTGGTGTCGGTGACGATTCTGCCCGCCGCCTCCTGACGGACCCGCGTACGGCGTCCCGCCCTGTGACAAGCTTCACCATGAGGGAGGGCTGACCGATGGCTGGAGCGCTCGAGGGCAAGCATGCGATCGTCACCGGCGCCAGCCGCGGGATCGGCGCGGCGGTCGCGCGGCGCTTCGCGGCCGAGGGTGCGACCGTGGTCGTGACCGCCCGCAGCGTCGAGACACCCGCGGTTCGGGACCTGCCGGGCACCATCAACGAGACGGCGGGCGCCATCCGGGCGGCCGGTGGAAAGTCGATCGCGATCCCCGCCGACCTGAGCCGGGCCGCCGACCGAGAGCGTTTGGTGGCGGAGGCGGAGCGGGCACTGGGCGCGGTCGACATCCTGGTCAGCAACGCGGCGGTCACCTGGTTCGAGCCGCTGGCATCCTTCAGCCCACGCCGCTACGACCTGATGTTCGAGGTCCAGGTCAAGGCTGCCGTGCACCTGGCCCAACTGGTTCTTCCCGGCATGCGGGCACGAAGGCGGGGCTGGATCTGCATGATCTCGTCCGGTGCCGCCCGCCATCCCGCCGTCCCGCCGCGGGGACGGGCCGCGACCGGATCGGGGACGGTCTACGGGATGTGCAAGGCCGCGCTCGAACGTCTCAGCACGGGGCTCGCGGCCGAGGTGTACGCATCCGGCGTCGCGGTCAACGCGCTGTCGCCCAGCCGTGTCGTGCCCACGCCGGGGACGCTGTTCCACGGGCTGGTACGGGAGGGCAGCCCCGACGCCGAGCCTCCGGAGGTCATGGCGGCGGCGGCGCTTGCGCTCTGCTCAGGGGATCCGGCGACCCTGACGGGACGCATCGCGTACTCGCAGGAGTTGCTCCACGAGCTTGGCCTTCAGGTCCCGGGGGGCTGAGCGCTCGAGGCACGACCTCAGTCGACAGGAGCGGGCGAGTAGCGGAGGGCGTGCTCCTGGAAGCGGCCCACGATGCGCGCCTCGTGCAGTCGGTGGACGAAATCGCGGGCGCCGGCGAAGTCCGGCATCTCGACGTAGGCCGCGCCGACGCCGTCGGGATCGTGGGCGTCGGACCCGGCGCCGCCGGGCGTCCCCAGGCGGCGCGCGATCGCTGCCGCCGCGGCGTTGTCCTCCTCGTGGCGCACCTTGGAATTGAACACCTCGACCACGTCGAGCAGGTCCGCCTCCGCCAGCAGCTCCAATCCCGCCTCCCCGACCCCGGTCCGCAGCCGGTCGCACGGATGAGGCGCGTAGACGAGGCCGCCCTGCGCCCGGATCCGCGCTGCGGCCTCCAGCAGCGGCAGGACGTAGGGAACGCGCTCGGTGAGAAAGAGGCCGATGATCTCCCCCGCCGGCGTGCGCACCTCTTCGCCCACGATGACCCGCGCGCCGCCCAGGCCCCGCCTCGACGCTTGGAGTGCACCGTCGAGCGTGTGGTGATCGGTGATGCAGACGGCGTCCAGCCCCACCTGGCGGATCCGCGCCGCCAGTTGGTCCAGCGTCGTTGTCGCGTCGCCCGAGTAAAGCGTGTGTACCTGGCAGTCAACCCGCGTGGTCACGATCGGTTCCCGCCCGGGCCGGCCCGGCGGGAGTCACTTCGCCGGGGTGTGGATGAGCTTCTTGTTGACGAACTCCTCGATTCCCAGAGGACCAAGCTCACGTCCGACGCCGGAACGCTTGGTCCCGCCGAAGGGCAGGTCGGCTCCCCCGCCTTCGGGTTCGTTGACCCAGACCATGCCCGCGTCGAGCTGGTCGGCGAGCGAGAGCGCGAGCTTCTCGTCCTTGGCGAAGATGGCGGCTCCGAGCCCGAACGGCACGTCGTTCGCGAGGTTGATCGCCTCCTCCGGCGTCGTGACGCGGTACACGACCGCGGCGGGACCGAACAGCTCCTCGCGATAGGCGCGCATCTCGGGCGTGACACCGCTCAGGACGGTGGCCTGCACGTAGGCCCCCGGCCGGTCGACGCGGCCCCCACCCAGGTGGACCTTGGCACCCTTGTCGACAGCGTCGTTGATCTGTCCCATCAGGTTCTCCGCCGCCTGCTCGGAGGAGAGGGGACCGTAGGTGGTCTTCGGATCGGTCGGGTCGCCGGGCACCTGCTCGGCCATCATGGAGGTGAACTTGTCCATGAACGCGTCGTAGACCGTGTCCAGGACGATCATCCGCTTGGAGGCGTTGCACGCCTGGCCCGCGTTCGACATGCGCGCTCGCACCGCTTTGCGGGCGACCCCCTCGACGTCGTCGACGTCGAGAACGATGAAGGGGTCCGATCCGCCCATCTCGAGGACGACCTTCTTCAGGTTTTGCCCCGCCACCGCCGCCACCGCCGTCCCCGCCCGCTCGCTGCCGGTGACCGAGACACCCGCGATCCGGGGATCGGCGATCATGGTCGCGATCTGCTCGTTGGTGGAGAAGATGTTGATGTAGACACCCTCGGGCAGCCCGGCGTCGTGGAAGATCTGCTCCATGGCGAGTGCCGACTCGGG
The DNA here is from genome assembly GCA_963808785.1 of Candidatus Dormiibacterota bacterium. Taxonomy (GTDB): domain Bacteria; phylum Chloroflexota; class Dormibacteria; order Dormibacterales; family Dormibacteraceae; genus CAVTSA01. Next base: position 723,546 of record CAWEGH010000001.1, read on the forward strand.
GCACTGAGGCGCGTGCTTGAGCACGACCGTGTTGCCAATCATCAGGTTGGGCGCCGCGAAGCGGGCGACCTGGTAGTAGGGGTAGTTCCAGGGCATGATGCCGAGGATGGCGCCGATCGGAGCCTTGCGGACCCAGGCGGAGCCGGGCGTCTGCGAGTCGAGCGGCGTATCCGCGAGCAGGTCCGGCCCGTGCTCGGCGTAGTAGGTGTAGATGGCGGCCACGAATCCGACCTCACCCACCGCCTGACGGGTCGGCTTGCCCATCTCCCGGGTGATCAGCGAGGCGAGGTGGTCGGCCCGCTCGCGGTACAGCCGGGCGACGTCGAGGAGGACCTTCGTGCGCTCGCTGAAGGGAGTCGTCTTCCAGCTCTGATAGGCGTGGTCGGCCCGCTCGAGGACGGCGGCGAGTTCCACCTCGGTGGCGGTGGGAAACTCCTTCTCGACCTGACCAGTCGCGGGGTTCACGACTTTGTACATGCTCAACGTGACCGCTCCTCCCTTGGAACGTCTGTTTGGTGTCAGCCACCACCAGCTCACGGGATTCCGAGACGCGGCTGCGCGCCTTTGGCCGCATGGTAATCCGGCATGCGCCGCCGCCGCCGAACAGGCGGAGTACGGTGCGGCGATGCTCTTTCCCACCTCTCTGGTCGGGAGCTACCCGCAGCCGGACTGGCTGATCGATCGTGAGCAGCTGGCCGGGCGCCTTCCGCCCCGGGTGCGGGCGCAGGAGCTCTGGCGGGTCGACCCCCCCTATCTGAAGCAGGCGCAGCACGACGCGACGCTGCTGGCCATCCGGGCGCAGGAGCGGGCCGGCCTCGACATCCTGACCGACGGCGAGATCTGCCGGGAGAGCTACTCGAACCGGTTCGCGACCGCGCTTGACGGCGTCGACACCGACAATCCGGGCACGGTCTCCGGCCGGAGCGGTCAGCCGAATCTGGTCCCTCGGGTCACCGGCCCCATCCGGCGGCGGCATCCGGTGGAGGTGGAGGATGTGGGGTTCCTCCGCGCCAACACCGACCGCCCAGTCAAGATCACGGTGCCGGGCCCCTTCACCATGGCGCAGCTGTCACAGGACGACCATTACGGCGGCACCGAGGCCCTGGCCCTGGCGTACGCGGACGCGGTGGGCGAGGAGGTGCGGGACCTGTTCGCGGCCGGCGCCGACATCGTGCAGCTCGACGAACCCTACCTGCAGGCCCGTCCCGACCAGGCGCGCGAGTTCGGCGTGAAGGTCATCAACCGGGCGCTGGAACGTGCGCCCGGAACCACGGCGGTGCACCTGTGCTTCGGCTACGCCGCCATGGTCCACGACCGTCCGTCCGGGTACTCGTTCCTGCCCGAGCTGGCGGCCTGCGGCTGCGATCAGATTTCGATCGAGACCGCCCAGTCGGGACTCGACTGCTCGGTCCTCGCGGCGCTCGCGGGCAAGACCATCATCCTGGGCGTCCTGAACCTCGACGACCCTTCGGTGGAGTCTCCCGAAACCGTGATCGACCGGGTCCGGCGCGCGCTCCCGTACGTGCCGGCCGAACGCCTCGTCCTCGCCCCCGACTGCGGGATGAAGTACCTCCCGCGTGAGGTGGCCGACGGCAAGCTGGCCGCGATGACCGCGGCCGCCGCCCGGCTGCGCGCCGAAACCTCTCCGTTGTAAAGGCCGATCCTCAGGCGACGACCTTCTCGACCGTGTTGATCGGCTCCAGCTGGGTGATCTCGCTGCGGCGGTTCTCCCAGTGCGGCGGGATGCACATGTGGGTGCCAAGCTCGTCCTGGGCCTCGTCGATCGTGAAGCCCTGCGCGTGCGAGTACGCCAGTTCGATCAGCGCGCCGCCCGGGCTGCGCATGTACACCGAATAGAAGTAGCCGCGGTCCTTGACGTCGGAGACGTCGGTGAACCCGAGACCGACGATCCAGTCCTTGACCGTCGCCTGGTTCTCGGCCGACACCGCGTCCAGCGCGTGGTGGTGGACGGTGCCCTCGCCGAAGTGCCACGTCCCCTGGGGCCCCTCGCGCTCGATCTGGACCTCGAGCATGCGGCCGTGGCCCTGCTCGTCGCCGATCTGGAACTGCACGTGCTTGCCTTCCTCTCGCCGGAGCTTGCCTCCCAGCCCCTCGGTCAGGAAGAACGCGTGCTCGTCGGGATCGCGCACATAGGTGGTGGTGCCGTAGGCGCCGCGGATCGCGTGCTCGGCCGGCACGCCGGCTTCCTCGTAAGGCTCACGGGAGTCGGGCTCGGGGTCTCCGACCAGCGCGTACTCGATCCCGCAGGGGTGGCTGAAGTACAGCCGCTCGGTCCCCAGCAGCTCACCATGGCGGACCTCGCGGCCGGCGCCGGCGAGCCGGTCGGCCCAAAAGGAGATCGAACCGGCGGGGATCGACAAGTTGATGATCCGGGTCTGGTTGGTGCCGCGCTTGCCCATCCAGCCCGCCTGGCGGTAGGGGAACGCGGTCAGCAACGTGCTCAGGTCGCCGAGCCGGTTGCCGTAGTAGAGGTGATAGATCGGTATCTCACCGTCGAACAGCACGGTCTTCTTGACGCTCTTGAGCCCGAGCAAGCGCACGTGAAAGTCGTAGTCCTCCTGCGCCCCGCCCACGCAGAACGTCAGGTGGTGCGTGCCACGGACAAAGCCCCGATTCGGCATGTTTACACTCCTCTGGCTGGATGCTGCAACGGCGGGAGTCTAGCTCGCCGCGAGGGCAAGTGACATGTGAGCTCGGTCAGCCGAACCGTTCGACGAGCAGGCCGTGGCGGAGGCCGCGGTCGCTGACCGTGAGCGATTCGGCGCGCAGCTTTGCCAGCACCACCCGAACGATGCAGGCGCTCGCCAGGATGACCTCGGCGCGCTTCGGCTGCAGGCCATCGATGTGGCGTCGAGCTTCGGCGTCGCGCGTCCGGTAGAGCTCGATCTGGCGCTCGATCTCCGCCACGTCAAGGACCGTCCCCTGCACCATGTCGGCGTCATACCTCGTGAGCCCGTGCTTGACGGAGGCCATGTTCGTGATCCCGCCCCCCAATCCGACCACGACGTCGGGCGCCGGGCGGCCGTCGAGCCGTGTCAGGTCGGCGCCGATCGACTCCCGCGCCGCGCTCAGGGTCTCTTCGTCGACCTGGCGGTCGAGGCCGAAGCGCTCGGTGAACCGGGCCGCGCCCACGTTCACGCTGAACTGATGCTCGATGCGGTCGCCGTCGCCGAAGGTGAACTGGGAGCTGCCGCCACCGGTGTCGAAGACCACGCGGGAGCCGCCGCCGAGTCCGAGGCCGGAGATCGCGGCGACGTAGGCCAGCCGGGCCTCCTCCTCACCCGGGATGACCTCGATCTCGATGCCCGTGCGCTCGCGGACCGCGGCCAGCAACTCATCCCGATTGGAGGCGATCCGAAGCCCCGCCGTTCCCACCGCGGCGATCGCCTCGACACCGCCGTCACGCGCCTCCTCGACCATCCCGGCGATGGCGTCGGCCGTGCGAGCCATGGGCTCGTCGCCAAGCCGCCCCGATTCCTCCAGACCTTCGCCGAGGCGCGTCACCTCGGCGCGGTCGGCGACGGTCGTCCACTCGCCGTCGGCCGCGCGTTCGCCGACGTGGAACTTGACCGAGTTCGTCCCCACGTCGAGCACCGCGTAGCGCTTCGCCCCGAAGCCGAGCAGCGCCTTCAGGCCCCGCGGCATGGAGACGTTGCGCCGAGCATCGAGGCCGAGCTCGCGCACCGCGGCGATCACCGCGGCGGCGTCGGGCGACTCGACCGCGATCGTGCGCCGAGAGCGTCCGCCGGTCCCGACCTCCGACACCTCAGCCATGCACGCGCCCAGTGTGAAGTGGTCGCGGTGCTTGTGCACCTGGGCCGCGGACAGCTGGGGCTCGGGTTCGATCAAGTCCTTGATCAGCTGGTCGAACGTGTATTCCTCGCGTTCGAGCGCCGGGACGGGGACGGCCAGCGCCTCGAACACGGTCCTCACGTCGCGGGCCGGCAAGGGGTCGGAAGCCTTCATGGCCGGCAGCCACTGCTCGAGCCCCTCCGCGTTGGCCGCCTGGAGCGTCTTCACATCCATCAGGCCGGCCCGGATCTTGATTGACGAATCGCCTTCGGTCGAGAGCAGGTAGATCTCCTCGCTGTCTTCCGATCGCTCTTTTTTGAATTCGGCGAAACGAGCCTCGGCAGCGCCGAAGTCGTCTCCGAAGGCGCGCCACTCCCAGCGCGGGACGAGCGTCACTTGAAGGTTCCGGCAAAGTAGGCGAGGGCCTTTTGCGTCTTCGTCTCCTGCTCACCGGAGATGTCGATTTCACGGCCGTGCAGGAAAGCGCGGAGCTCGGCCGCGACCTGGAACCCCTCGCCGGTCCGGCAGCGGGTCGAGAGCTCAAGCAGCCGCGATCCATCCGGATAGATCCACATCTCCGCGACGATGCGGCGCCCGAGGTCATCCGGCGTCAATCGCAGCTTCAGCACGAAGATCGGCCCCAGCACGCTCAGATCGTCGAGGCCGAGGCCGTCCCCCGCGTGCGCGGCGAAGAAGGCGCGCTGCTCCTTCGAGAAGACCGTGCGGAGCGGACGCTCGCCGGCGACGGCCGCGCGAACCTCTTCGTTGCTCGGCGCCCCCTTCATCGTCCCCGAGCAGACGTAGCCCCCGGGCAGCGCGTCGACCTCGACCCGGAAGTTCTCGGAACGGCGGATGCCGGCAGGGAGCTCCGCCGGCACCACCGGCCGTAGCTTGACGATCGAGTCGCCGCCCCGGCCCTGGATGCGGCGTGCACGGGCCACCACGCCCTGTTTGTTCAGGGCCAGGTCGGGCGTATCGAAGAAGAACACCTGCCGGACCTGGGCCTCGAGCGGATCGAGCCCGAGGGCGACGATGGTCGACCGGTGATGGAGCTCGGGAACGGTCGTCTTGAGCTCGAGGCTGTCGGCCTCCCTGGCCAGCGCGAGCAGTTTCACCAGCTCGTCGCCGGAGAGTCCCTGCGGGTTGATGGTCGCCTCGGTCATGAGAGCCCTCCGGGTCGGATGCTGGATTTCATGGGCGTCGCCGCCCCCGCATATCTTCGGCCAGCCGGATTGCGACTGCGCAAAAAAGGTTGCCGGCTGGGTGCGCCTCGTCGATAGCCGCCTCCCGGATAATCGGCCCATGCCTTCCGACTCGGAGCGGGTCCGAACCGACAAGTGGCTGTGGGCGGCCCGCTTTTTCAAGACGCGAGCGTCGGCCAGCGAGGCCGTGGACGGGGGGAAGGTGCACGTCAACGGCGAACGCGTCAAGGCAGCCCGAGCGCTCAAAGCCGGCGACCGGCTGAGGATCCGCCGCGGACAGGAGGAGTTCGAGGTGGTCGTGCGCGCCCTGTCCGAGCAGCGCGGCCCGGCCTCGGTCGCCCAGGAGCTCTACCAGGAGACGGAGGCAAGCGTGGCGAAGCGCCAGGCAGACACCGATCAGCGACGCGCGCTGGCCGCGGCGATGCCCCGCTTCGAGGGTCGACCCGACAAGCGCGCGCGCCGCGCACTCGCGAAGTTCACACGCCGCGCGGGGCGCTGATCACGCGCGACAGAGGGCGGGCGACTACGGCTTTCGCTGTAGCAGGTTTCTGTTCAGCGCCGCCGGCAGGCCGCTCCGTGTATCCTCCCCCTGTACACAGCCGTTTTCCCGTCATTGACGGACTGGAGATGCCTCCCGTCCTGGCACCCGATGAATCCGGAGGCGCGACATGGGCTTGTCTAATCAGTACCCACTGCTCGATCTTTTCTTCACCGTTCTCATGGTCTTTGCCTGGGTCTTGTACATCTGGGTTGCCGTGGTGGTGGTGCTCGACATCTTCCGTCGAGACATGTCAGGCTTCGCCAAAGTGCTTTGGGTGCTCATCGTCATCATCTTTTCGTGGATCGGCGTGCTCATCTATCTGCTTCTCAACCATCGGGGCATGCAGGAGCGTCGCCAGCGTGACGTGGCGGCTGCACAGTCAGACTTCGATCAGGCGGTGCGCCAGGCAGTAGCGTCCGGTGGCGGTGGCACCGGCGCCTCGGCAGGTCAGATCGAGTCAGCCAAGCGACTCCTTGACAGCGGCGCGATCACTCCCGACGAGTACGAGAAGCTGAAGGCGAAGGTACTGGCCGGCTGATCGGTGCCGGCCGCGTTCGCGGGGCATCGTTCAGGCTCCGCGCCATGACGATTCGGCGGATGGACAACGTCGGCATCGTCGTGGAAGACCTGGATGCCGCCGTCGCCTTCTTCACCGAACTCGGGATGGAATTGGAAGGCAAAGCGCAGATCGAAGGGTCCTGGGCGGACCGGACGGTCGGGCTCGACGGCGTCCGGAGCGAGATCGCGATGATGCGGACCCCGGACGGCCACGGCAGGCTTGAGCTGGCGAAGTACCACAGCCCGGCGGCGGTCGGCGCCGAGCGGGAGCACCCGCCGCCCAACACGCTCGGTCTCCATCGTGTCATGTTCGCCGTCGACGACATCGACGACACCGTTGGACGCCTGCGCCGCCACGGCGCCGAGCTTCTCGGCGAGGTGGCGCGGTACCAGAGCAGCTTCCGGCTCTGCTACCTCCGCGGCCCGGCGGGGATCATCGTCGCCCTGGCCGAAGAGATCAGCTGAGTCGAGTCTCCCAAGTATCCTGCGGAGGTTCGCTGGACGCGGCCCGATCCGGGACGTCCAGCCCCCGCCGAGCCCCGGCGTGATCACGCAGAGAGCACACCATGACCGATATCCACGTGGCAGTGACCGGCTCGGATTCGGCCGACGGGTCCGAGCTGCGGCCCTTTCGCACCATCGGCCGCGGGGCGAAGGCCGCCCAGCCCGGCGATACCGTCGTCGTGCACGCGGGCGAGTATCGCGAGTGGGTCAAGCCACCGCGCGGCGGTCGCGGCGACCGCCGGCGCATCACCTACACGGCGGCCCCCGGTGAGCACGTCGTCATCAAGGGCTCGGAACCGGTGAGCGGGTGGGGACGCGTGCGCGGGTCGGTCTGGAAGGCGGTCGTCCCGAACACGTTGTTCGGCGACTTCAACCCGTTCGCCGAGGAGATCGCCGGCGATTGGATGGTGCGGCCCGCGCCTGAGGGGCCGAACAGGCACCTGGGCGACGTCTACCTCGACGGACGGAGCTTCTACGAGGTGGCCACTCCCGAGGAACTCGACAACCCCGCTCGCCGCACCGAGCAGGTCGACGACCGGACCGGCGTCGTGGAGGCGGTCCGCGATCCCGAGCAGACCCGCCTGGTCTGGTACGCCGAGGTGGGCGAAACCGACACCACGGTGTGGGCCAACTTCCAGGACGCCGATCCCCGTCAGCACCTGGTCGAGATCAATGTCCGGCGCTCGGTCTTTTACCCGACCCAGCACCACCTGGACTACATCACGGTCCGCGGCTTCGAGCTGTCCCAGGCCGCGTGCCCCTGGACACCGCCGACCGCCGACCAGCCGGGCCTGATCGGCCCCAACTGGGCGCGGGGATGGATCATCGAGGAGAACCGCATCCACGATGCCAAGTGCTCGGGGATCTCACTCGGGAAGGAGGCGTCGACCGGGAACAACTTCGCGACCGAGCGCCGTGACAAGCCGGGCTACCAGTATCAGCTGGAGGCCGTGTTCTCGGCCCGCCGCCTGGGCTGGGACCGGGAGCACGTGGGATCTCATCTGGTGCGCCGCAACACGATCTTCGACTGCGGACAGAACGCCGTCGTCGGGCACCTCGGGTGCGTCTTCTCGACCATCGAGGACAACCACATCTACAACATCGCCGTGAAGCGGGAGTTCTACGGCCACGAGATCGCCGGCATCAAACTGCACGCGGCGATCGACGTGCGCATCGAGCACAACCGCATCCACGACTGCACGCTCGGGATCTGGCTCGATTGGCAGACGCAGGGTACCCGCGTCTGCCGGAACCTCCTCTACGGCAACGCTCGCGACCTCTACGTCGAGGTCAGCCACGGGCCCTACCTGATCGACCACAACGTGCTCGCCTCCCGGGCGTCCCTCGAGGTCTGGAGCCAGGGCGGCGCGTTCGTGAACAATCTGGTCGGCGGCACCGTGTCCGTCCAGCCGGTGATCGAGCGGCCGACCCCCTACCACGTGCCGCACAGCACCCAGGTTGCCGGCTACGCGGCCATCCTGGGCGGCGATGATCGCTATCTCGGGAACCTGTTCCTGGGCGGCGACGTCACCCGTGCTTACGGACCGGCCGGTCACCCGATCCAGTCCGCGGGCTACGGAACCGCCGCCTACGACGGCCATCCCGACTCCATGGACGAATACCTGACTCAGGTCAGCGACCCCGCCAAAGGTGACCACGAGCGGTACCGGGACGTGCGGCAGCCCGTCTACCTGCGCGACAACGTCTACGCTCCGGGCGCCGCCGCGTATCAGGACGAAGCCGGCGCGATCGCGCTGACCGAGCGCACGGAAGCCACGGTCGTGGACGAGGGCGACGCGGTCTATCTCGAGGTGGTGCTGCCAGAGCGTTTCGACCGCAGCCGCCGGTCGCCGGTCACCGGGGAGGATCTACCTCCCGTCCGCTTCGTCGATGCCGAGTTCGAGGAGCGCGACGGCACGCCGGCCCGAATCGACACCGATCTGACCGGCTCGCACAAGTCGCCCGGTGAGCTCTATCCAGCCGGACCGCTGGCAGCTCTGTCCGCGGGCACGGCGCGGATCCGGGTCTGGTAGCCCGCAGGTCACTCCGCCGGGAGCTTCAACCCCAACCCTCACAGTCCCCGTTTCGCACGGAACGGTGCTCATGACCCGGTATTTAGCGGCCCTTCCGTGCGAAACGGGGGATGGGCTGGGCGGCGGACCGGGTGGCTGGGTTGGGTGTGGGGTCCGTGCCGCGTGCGGACGCCGGCCCGAGTCCTGCAGTCTGGCCGGGGGAAATCGCCGCTTGGGACCGGCGCCCGCGCACAGGAGTAACCCGCGACGTTACGGCTGGGGGGACCTGGGTCCTGACCTCGGTCAGTCGCCGGGGGGATCGACCGCCCGCAGCAGCTTGCGAAGCGTCCGGTCGAGCGTCGACCGCTCGGACGCGGTGAGCGGCGAAAGGAATTGGTGGGAATCCCTGGCATTGGCGACCACCGCCTGCTGCAAGACACCTTCCCCCTTGGGCGTCAGCTCGACCAGCACCCCCCTTCGGTCGCTCGGATCCGGCAGGCGCCGCACCAACCCGCCCCGCTCCAGGCGATCGAGCCGGCTGGTGACGCCGGCGGAGGAGAGCAGAAGCCGCCGCATCAGAGCCGTCGGTGTCAGACGCGAATCGGGGCCGGCGGCACTCAGGGCCCCCAGCAGGCCCACCTCGCCGCGGCTCAGACCCAGGCGGTGAAAGAGCCGGTCCTGGCGCTGCGCCAGGAGCAGCGCCAGCCGCGAGACCCGGCCGGCCGTCATCGAAGGACCGAGCCCGAGTTCCGGATGCGTCTCCGACCAGCGCCGTTCGAGGCGGTCATACCAGGAGTCCTCCACCGCCCGAGCATAGCGATCCAAGTCCCTAATCAGCATGAAGCTTACTCGCAAGTAAGATAGATGCGCGTAACGCGTCACCGTACTTCTCCTTGAGGCGGTCCTTGCCGGGGGCCGGAGGGTCGGCATCGCCGGCCAAAAGGAGGAGTTCATGACTCAGGACCTGACGCAGGACCTCCAGGAGAGCTGGCAACGGGTCGTCCGCCGCCGCTCCTTCCTGAAGGGCATCGGTATCGCGGGGGCCGCGCTCCCGGTCGCCGGCGTACCCGCATCGGCATTCGCGCAGAGCGCGGCCAAGGCTCGTGAGCTGCCCCGCGGCGACGCCGATATCCTCCGGTTCCTGGCTGCCGCGGAGATCATCGAGAGCGACCTCTGGCAGCAGTACGCGGAGCTGGGCGGGGCCAATGGCGGCAATCCCGCCTACATCCTGGCCCTTGAGAACCTCGACAGCGACATGCCCCAGTACATCTCCGACAACACCGACGACGAGATGAGTCACGCCGCGTTCCTGAATGCGTACCTCGAATCCCGCGGCGCGGAAGGGGTCAGCCTCGAGCGCTTCCGCAACCTCCCGAGCACGCAGGCCACCGGGGCCCAGCAGGTGAAGCGGCTCACCAATCTCCAGAAGCTCGACGTTGACACCAGCTGGTACGTGCGCTACCGCGCGACCACCAATCCCGACCTCGGCGCCACGTTTCCGCAGGCGGTCACGATCCAGAACCAGCCCGCCATCCCGATCAGTGACACCGACACCCCGCCCGGACAGCAGCAGCCGGACGCACCGACCGGTACTGCCTCGCAGCTCCGCATGCAGGCGATCGCCAACTCCGCAGGGTTCCACTTCGCCTTCATCGAGCAGGGAGGCTCCAGTCTCTACACCACGCTCGCGCTCCAGGTCAGCGATCCCGAGGTCCTGAGAATCGTGGTGAGCATCGGCGGAGTCGAGGTCGACCACTTCAGCCTCTGGCACGACAAGGCGGGCAACGCGGTCGCCCAGCCCCTGGCGGGGGTGGTGGACCCCGAGACCGGCACCAGCTTCCCGGACCTCAACGCGCTGAACAGCGAGCTGGCCCAGACCAACCTGATCCTGCCCGAGCCGTGCCAGTTCATCAATCCGGGCCTGCCCGCGTGCTCTGTCATCCGGCCCAGCTCCGCACCGCTCGCGGGGGCCATGGCGGCCGTCAAGGCGCTGACCGCGGACCAGCTGTTCCTCGGCCAGTCGCGCGCCTTCTTCGAGACACTGACCGATCTGGCACAGGCGGCCGACGCCGCCCGCCGGCACCTGTAACCGCGGCGGCGGCGCCGGGCCGGCCGGTCCGGCGCCGCCATCCAAGGGCCGCGCCTGCTCCAACGGCGCGCCGGCCGCCGGGTTACCGAGGTCGCTGTGCCCACGCGTAAGAGAACGGAAGCGTGGTGTGGTGGTCTTCACACTCGCTCAAGGTCCGGCCGATCAGATCGTGCGTGTGCGCCGTGGGGATGCCCAGCCGCGCCTCCAGCACCGGCGCCAGCCGCATGAACGCGGCGCGGGTGTCGGACGCCAGGAAGGACCCGGCCCTCCCGCCCCACTGCCCGATCGGGACGTCAAAGCGGTGCATCTCGACGTTCGTGAGACCGGCCCGCCGCAGGCCATCGTCGAGACGGAGCGTCGCCGTCCCATCGTGGTCGAGGCCGCGCGTCTGCATCAACCGTGTCAACTGGCCGAAGAGCTCGGTGGTCGCCGGGCCGGCGGACTCGACACCGGCTCCCGCCACCTCGGCGAGCTCCACCCAGCCTCCCGAGCTGGTGACACGAGCCAGCTCCGGGATGACTTGACCCCACTCGGAGGCGGGGACTCCGGGGCGCAGCAGGCGCTGATGAACGAAATCGAAGGTGCCGTCCGCGAAGGGCAGGCCGACAACCACGTCACCTCTCACGAAGGAGTAGTTGGAGGGTGGACGCGGGGGCTTTGTAAACGCCACCAGATCCAGGCCCACCCCCAGCGTGTGGGGAAACGCCCGGCAGCAGTCGATCACCCACTGGCCGGTTCCGGTGCCGACGTCAAGAATGCCGGCCGGATCATGGACGGGGGCCAGGTAATTGGCTCCCACGACCTCGGCCAGTGCGTAGTGCTGCAGGTCGAGTCGGTTTACCTCGGCCTGCTGGCGAGGGAAAATGTAGGTTTCGCCAGGATCTGGCGAGCGCCCCTCGCCCGCTCGTTCCCCGCCCCCGCCTTGGCCCTCCGAGTCCGGCACTCCTCCACGCTACTACCCGGCCGGGACGCACGGGCTCCCCTGGAGAGGTGAGCGAGGTCCTTCGGTGGGCGCCGTGACCCCGACGGTCCCAACGTGGGACGTCGAGGCGAACGTGCCGGTCTTACCATCTTTCTCGTGCCCGAGTCGCAGCTCCATGTGTTCACCAACCAGAGTTCTTATCTGGGCCAGAGCTACTACACCAGCCCCGCCCAGGTCTGGCTGCAAGGCTTCCAAGATCTGGTTGGGAAGCTTGGCTCATCACCTGGTGCTTGCAGCTATTTGAATGCTGGCCAGGAACAGATCCAGGTCTTCGTTCGCGGGCGGAACAATCACCTGTGGCAGGCTTTCTGGGATGGATCTGAATGGATGGGCTGGTTTGACTTCGATGAGGAGTTCAGAGAGAGCCCCGCGATTACCCAGTTCGACAATGAAGGTGACACACAGCTCCACGTGTTCTATCAGGGAGAGGCACATCAGCTGCGGCAGCGCTTCTACGGAGCAGGTGGCTGGTCGGGGCCCTTCGACCTGCCTGGGCAGCTGACAAGTTCACCCGCGGCCACGGAGTACGTGCAGGATGACCAGACGCAGCTGCATGTCTTCTTCAAGGGGCCCACCGGGATGCTGTGCCAGCTCTTCTACGACGGTGCGTGGGAGGGCCCGTTTGAGCTGACCGGGCCCATCCATTCGGCACCCGCGGTGGCGCCCTACGATCACAATGGCCAGCTGGAACTGCACGTGTTCTACCGGACGTCCCGAGGTTCCGTCGCTCAATATCGGTACGTTCCCGGCGTCGGCTGGCAGGGACCGTTCGACCACGGCGGCAATGTGACGGACGCGCCCGGGGTGGCCGCGTACACGAACAGCGGGCAGACACAACTCCACGTGTTCGGCCGCGGGCAGAACCACCATCTCACTCAGCGTTTTTTTGACGGCAGGCATTGGTACGGATGGTTCGACCTCGTCGAGTCGATGTCCGGCGCTCCAGCGGTCACCTCCTACCAGCAGACTGATCTCGAGCCGGCCAACGTGCTGGTGACAAAGTCCGGCAACGAGCCTTCCATCGCGCTGTCGGGAAAGACACTGGCCGCGGCCTGGAACGCGCCCGGCCCGCCGCGGCAGGTCGTGTCCACGGCCAGCGTCGGCAACCTTCAGAACTGGACCCAAGGGACGAGCACGACGCCCGTCGGTCTGCAGGCATGGGGCGACACCGGGCTCGCCCGCCTCGGCGTCGACGGCGGCTTCGTGATGACCTTCCTGGGTCTCTACCCGAATCAGACCTCGCTCGACATCCTGACGTCGAGGACCGGCGGACGTGCCGGGTGGTCTACGGCCGTCAACGTGAGCAACGCCCCAGCCGACTCCGGCGACAAGCCGCTGGTGGCCACCAGAGGTGACCTCTGTGCGGTGGCCTGGAACGACTACACGGTGGGCCAGGTCCTGTTCAGCCAATCGACCGACGCCGGCCAGAGTTGGAGCCGGCCGGTGCAGGTGAGCCATTCCAACACCGGTGATGCCTGGCGCTGGGGCGCGGTACCGGTACTGAGTGACGATGGGCGCATCTATGTGGTGTGGAACGACTCGCGTCGCGCACCCGGCGCGGATGTGGACGGGTCGATGTATTTCGCGGTGTCGACCGACGGCGGCCGCTCATTCAAGGAGAAGGCGATCGACGCTCATCGTGACGATTCGCCGGACATGAATTGGTATCCGCAACAACCTCCAACCACGCCTCGTGGCCAGACTCCGCCGCCCGGGCCCAACGGAGGCTTTCGCCTCAAGAGCCCGGTCGCCTTTGCCCAGAACCCTGCCAATGGTGAGCTTTACGTGGCCTGGGGAGACAACCGCTTCAACGGTACCCGGAAGCGGCCCTGGGACATCGTCTTCACAAGGTCCAAGAACCAGGGCAGATCGTGGCTGAAGACTCGCCGCGTCAGCGATGTCCAGGGCAAGTTCCACTACTTCCCCTGGCTGTCCTGTTCGCTGGACGGGAGACTCGACCTTGTGTACTGCAGCCGGCGGCTGACGGTGCACGACAACGGAAGCGACGTCTTCTGCCAGTCGTCGTGGGATGGCGGGGTCAACTGGACACGCGCTCAACGCGTCTCGACGGGCACCTCCCCGATCATCGGTTTTATGGGCGATTACATTCAGTGCGTGTCCGACGACGCGTCCTGTTATCCGGTCTGGACCGACTCTCGGGACAACACGATCGCTGTCTACGCCGCACAGCTGGCTCGCACGCCACCGCCGGCGTGGCGGCCGATCCCGTGACCGCTTGCCGGCCGGCGAACAGCGGCGGTACCGGCGTCTGCGCCCATCCACATTGACCGTCGGTCATCGCATGCAGATGACACCCTGGCCGGGCTCGACGACGACAATGCGATCGATCTGCTGCGGGCGGCGATCACGGCCTGGGAGGGATCACCGGCCCCGCTCGACCTGGCTCGGGCGCTCGTCGATCTTGGTGGCGCGCTCAGGCGTCGGGGCCACCGGGTAGAGGCGCGGGAGCCACTCCGAGACGCGGTCGAGATCGCGGCTCGCTGCGGCGCGGTGCCGCTGCTGGAAGGGGCGCAGGCGGAAGCGCTGGCGGCCGGCGCACGTCCTCGCCGTCCTCGACTCCGAGGCGTGGATGCGCTCACCCCGAGCGAGCTTCGTGTTGCCCGGCTGGCTTCCGAAGGCGGCTCCAACCGAGAGATCGCGCAGGCACTGTTCATCACCGCCAAGACGGTGGCAGATCACCTGGGGAGCAGCTACAGCAAGCTCGGCATCAGATCCCGCGACCAGCTCGCCGCGGCGCTGGCTCTGTCCACTCCGTAGGTGGGCCCGTATCCGCACATAGCCGGTGCACTTTTTCGGCGCGAAGGCTGCTCTCTACCTCGCTTCGAGCGACTCGGGCTGGGTGACCGGCTCGGTCCTCGTGGTAGACGGTGGTTTCAACCGCCCAGTGAACTCGTGATTTCAGACCTGGAGGACAGACGTGGGGCAGATCGTGAATGTCAAGGCTGAGCTGATGACCGAGGAGTCGTTCCGCCCGTTCGGGGCCCTGCTCGCCCCACGAGCGGACGAGGCGGACTTCCACGGCCTCCGGAGTGAGGGGTGGAAGACGCCGTTCGAGATCGACGGCTCCCCGCTGTGCATGACGCTGGTGAGCCGCTTTGGCGGCATGCGCTTCAGCTGGCTGGAGCGCCACTTCGGAGTCACGCAGAGCTTCGTCCCGCTGGGGAGCGTGCCGGCCCTGGTCGCCGTGGCCGCGCCCACGGACCCCGAAGACCCGGTGGCCACCCCCGCGCCCGAGGACGTGCGCGCATTCGTCGTCGACGGGTCCTGCGGGTACGTGCTGAAGCGGGGAACCTGGCATTCGCTCGACCGCTATCCCCTCTACCCGGCGGAATTCCGAATCGTCATCATCAGTTCGCAGGAGACCCAGGTCGAGCTGGAGACGGCGGACCCGGCGGACTGGCGCCTGACGCAGCAGGTGGACTTCGAGGCGCGGTTTGGGATCACCTTCCAGCTCGAGGTCTGAGCGGCGCCGTCCACGACGCCACCGGGCGGTTGGTGCGCCCACAGCCCGCTGGAATGGGCACGTTTTCATCTGATGAAATTCGTTGACAAACCCTGAAAACCGCCGTACCGTGCCTCGGAATCGCGGACCGAGGTCGGCAGCCTCAGGGAGGGACGGCAGGGACATGGCGACGCCAGCACCGGCGACGGGTAAGAAAGGGCTTCGAAAAGCGCTCAAGGTACGGCATCTGATCATGCTCTCCGTCGGAGGCACGATCGCCTCCGGTTTCCTGCTCGCCAGCGGGGGCGCCATCGCGCTCGCCGGGCCCAGCGTGGTGATCACGTACATCGTCGCCGGCGGGGTCTCGATCGGAGTCATGGCCTGCCTGGCGGAGCTCTCCGTGCGTGGCTATACGGCCTCCGGCTTCGCGAAGTACGCGGAGGAGACCATGGGCCCGCTCATGGGCTTCCTGACCGGCTGGACTTACTGGTTGGCATGGGTGGCTGGCCCCGCCGCCGAGGCTCTCGCGGTGGCCACGTTCGCGAGTTATCTGGCTCCCTTCCACCACGTGCCGATCTGGCTGATGGCGTTCGTCGTGATCACGCTCGACCTGGTCATCAACTTCGCGGGCGTGCTGACGATGGGCAACTACGAGTTCGTGCTCTCGTCGATCAAGGTCGCCGCTCTGATCATCTTCTTCCTGCTCTGCATGGCCGCAGTCTTCGGGATCGGCTTTCCAGCCATCGGGACCACGACGTTGCTCGGGCACGGCGGGTTCCTGCCGCTGGGAGCCGCGGGGCTCTTTACCTCCTTCCTCCTGGTGTTCTACGCCTACACCGGGATCGAGTTGGTCAGTGTGGCCGCCGAGGAGTCCGTGAACCCGGCACGCGACGTTCCACGGGCGCTGATGGGCACCGCCTTCCTGGTGACCTTCATCTTCGTCGGCTGCAGCATCGCGATGGTGAGCGTCGTCTCCTGGCATACGCTGGGCGTGTCGAGCAGCCCCCTGGTGGACGCGATGACTGCGATCCACCAGAACGTTTTTGCCACCCTGTTGACGATCGCGATCATCATCGCGTCGATCACCGGAATTGACGCGGGAATCTATACGGGATCGCGGATGCTCTTCGCGCTCTCGCGCGACGCGTACTTCCCGCGCGGGGGCGCCCGGACCAACCCGAGGAGACAGGTACCGACGATGGCACTCGTCATCACCGGGCTGTGCCTGTACGTGGGTGTCGTCGCCGATTTCCTCTCGCCCAAGCTGGCTTACATCGTGCTCGGAAGCCTCGGCACCCTCGCGTTCTTGTGGGCCTGGCTGATGATCCCCATCATGCAGATCATCTACCGGCTCAGGATGACGGCGGAGGAGGTGCGAACCCTGAAGTGGAGGCTGCCTTTCCAGCCGGTCATCCCGGTCGCCTGCATCATCCTCATCGCGGTCGCGATGATCGCGCCCATCTTTCAGCCCACGCCAGGCATCGGACCGATCGACGCCGGTGCCCTGCCGGTGGTGGCAGGGGCGGCCTGGATGGTGATCTGGATCATCTACTACTTCGCGATCGGCCGGCGGCTGCGCGCCGCCGCCAGGCCCACGGAAGAGGTGGAGCCGCTGCCGGGCGAAGAACTCAAGCCAGGGTGAGCGGACGGTTGGATCACTCCAGTGAGGAGAGCCGTTACACCATCCGGGCTGTCACGCGCGCGATCGACCTCCTCAACACCGTGGCCGAGGCCCCCGGCCCCAGCGACCTGTCCGAGCTCGCCCGTCGGGTCGGACTTCCGGTCTCGACCACCTTGCGCTACCTGGAGTCCTTGCGTCAGCGTGGCTTCGTCCGGCAAACGGCGAACGGAAAGTATGCGCTGGGCGCGCGACTGTTCGAGCTCGGGTCGACGTTCACCGGCGGCATGTCGCTGTGGGAACACTCCCAAGAGATCGCCCGTGAACTGGCCGATCGTGCGAAGGAGACGGTGAGTGTCGGCATCCTCGACGACGGCCGTGTCCTGTACATCGCGATCGTGAACGCGCAGCGAGAACTGGGCATCCAGTGGAGGCCGGGCACGCGTCATCCGGCGCACTGCACGGCCCTCGGCAAGGCGATCCTTGCGTCGATGCCCTGGGACACCGTTGAAGCCCTGATTGACGACCACCCCTTGGAGCGGCGCACGAAGCGGACCATCACCGACCGGGCCGAGCTGCGCCGCGAGCTGGAGATCACCGCCCGGCGCGGCTTCGCGGTCGACAACGAGGAGCGGGCGCCGGGCGTGATCTGCATCGGGGCCGCGATCCGTGATTTCTCGGGCGAGACCGCGGGCGCGATCTCGGTCTCGGCCCCGACCGTCCGGCTCACCCCCCGAAAGATCGACGCGTACTCCGACCTGGTGCGGGCCAGCGCGGACGAGGCTTCCCGCCGGCTGGGGGCCATCTACCCTGAGGCGCGGTGATGCGGGCTACCACGACGATGCCTTCCGAGGTGAGCAGATGAACCAGGCCAATGCTGTCCGCGGTTCGAACATTCACGAAGTCATCAGGCAGGTCCAGGCCGGCTGGTCCCGCGACCGACCTCCGATCGCCACCGTCAGGTCCGGAGCCGAGCTGACCCTCGCCCTGCCCGAACCGTCGGGTGGGCAGATCCGGCGCGACTCCGGACTGGATGCCGTCATCAACATTGATTTCGAGCGCTGCAACCCCTCCTGCGGCCCCATCCTGGTGGAGGACGCGCGGCCCGGTGATGTGCTGGCGGTGACCATCCTGCGGATCGAGACCAGCGAGCACGGCTGGACCGGGCTCTTCCCCGGCTTCGGTCTGCTCTCGGACCGCTTCACGACCCCCGGCCTGCGTCACTGGGACCTGCACGACAAAGAGGCACACCTCGGCGACCGGATCACGGTCCCGATGCAGCCCATGGTCGGGGTCGTGGGCGTGGCGCCCGCCGAACCGGGGGTCCACAGTCCAATTCCGCCCCGACGGGTGGGCGGCAACCTCGACATCAAACAGCTCGGCGAGGGTGCGACCGTCTACCTCCCGGTGGAGGTCGAAGGGGCGCTCTTGGGGGTCGGGGACGCCCACGCGGCACAGGGCGACGGCGAGGTCTGCGGCTCAGCGATCGAGTCGCCGATGAACGCGACGATACGGGTCAGTGTGAGGCGCGACTTCTCGGTCGAGGCGCCCGAGCTGGACATCGTGCGTCCCCTGGAACGGGCGGCCGCGGCAAGCGCCGGCTATCACGCGACGACCGGGGTGGGACCGGACCTGATGGCGGCCGGTCGTCAGGCGGTGGAGCGGATGATCGCTCACCTCACCCACCACCACCCGATCAGCCGGGAGGACGCGTACGTCCTCTGCTCGGTCGCCGTCGACCTCAAGATCAGCGAGATCGTTGACGCCCCGAACTGGGTGGTGTCGGCGTTTCTGCCCAAGGACCTGGTGATTCGATGACGGATCTGCTTACCGTCGGCCCGGAGGAGGCAAGAGCCGGCCTTGTCGCCCGTGTGGACGAGGACCGCATCTCGGAGCTGTGGGTCCTCTGCCACGACGTGAGCGGACGTGGCGAGGTCAAGAGTGTCCCGCGCGCCAGGGTGGAGCAGGTGCTGGCGCGCGGTGCGAGCTTCTGCCGGGCCAACTTCGACTACAACGTTCTCGACGAGATGGCGCCCGACTTCGTTTTCGGGGCGGAGACGGGCGACGTCCTCGCGGTGCCCGACCCCGAAAGCTATGCGGTCGTACCCCTCCATCCGGGAGCGGCGCGCGTCTACTCCTTCCTGCACGAAGCCGGCGGCCGTCCCTGGCCCGGGTGCGCGCGCGGCGCCCTGCGGAGGCTGGCCGAGCGGTTCGCGAGTCGCGGGCTGACCCTGCGGGCGGCGTTCGAACCGGAGCTCTACTTGCTGGCCCGCACCGACCACGGCCCGGAACCGGTTGCCCGGGCCGGGATGTTCTCGATCAACGCGCTCGACACCCGGCGAGAGCTGATGTCGACGCTCCAGAAGACCCTGGCACAGATGGGGGTGGTCCTGGAACAGGTCGGGCCCGAATATGGGCCGGGACAGTTCGAGATCAACATCGCGCACCAGCCGGCCCTGAAGGCGGCCGACGATCTGATGACGGTGAAGGAGGTGCTGCGGTCATTGGCCCGGACGGCCGGTTTCACCGCCAGCTTCATGCCCAAGATCCGTCGCGACCTGCCCGGCAGCGGGATGCACATACATCTCGGATTGACCGGGGCCGACGGCAACAACGCCGTGGCAGGCGACCAGCCGATGGGTCTCAGCGAGCTCGGCGCCTGCGCCGTCGCCGGCCTGCTCAAGCATGCCCGTGGCCTCAGCGGCCTGACCGCACCGACCGTGAACTCGTACAAGCGGCTGCTGCCGGGATCCTGGGCGCCCAGTCACGTCTGCTACGGCGGCAGCAACCGCGCGGCGCTGGTGCGGATACCGGATGCCGGAACCCGGCACATCGAGTTCCGGGGCGGCGACGGGACCGGTAACCCCTATCTGAGCCTGGTCGGGGTGATGGCAGCCGCGCTCGACGGGCTTGAGGAAGGACGCCCGGCCACCGATCCGATCACCGACGGTCTGGCCGGCCTGACACCCGCCGACTTCGCGGCCAGGGGGCTGGCGGAACTGCCGCGGTCGGCCCCCGAGGCGCTGGATGCCCTTGAAGCCGACCCGGTCCTGATGGACGCGCTCGGGCCCGTGATCGGACCGTGCTTCCTGCGCGTGCGCCGGTCCGAGGCCGCCACCTACGCGCTCGAGGTGGGGGATTGGGAGCGAGCGGCATATCTGGAGCAGCCCTGAACACCCGGGCCGTGGAGGATGCCATCCACGGCTGGATCGAGGGGATGAGGCCGGCCGGCATCCGCTTCCTGCAGGAGCTGGTTCAGACCCCCAGCTACCCGGGCGGCGAGGGGGCCGGCGCCGACCCGGCGACGGTCGCGGGCAAGGTCTTCGCGGCGGCCAAGTCGCACGGCGCCCGCGTCGAGACGCAGGTCGTCTCCCCCGGGAGCGAAAACGTCATCGAGGTTCTCCCGGGATCGGGTAGCCGGGCGGTCGTGCTCGACGCGCACATGGACAACGTGTCGGAGGGTGATCCCCGACTCTGGTACCAGAGCCGGCCCTTCTCCGGCGTGGAGGGATTCGTCGAGTACCTGGGCGGCAGCCGGGTTGCGGTCGAGGTCGGCGCCGAGCGTTACGAGGCCGCGATCCGCGATCGGATGGCGCGGGTCTGGGAGATCAGAAAGGAAAGGCGGCTCCCGATCGTCTACGGGCGGGGGAGCTTCGACAACAAGGGGCCCGTGGTGTCCACGGTGCTGGCGATGGGCGCGCTCTCCGCCGCGCTGCAGGCGACCGGCGCCCGGCTCGGGGGGACGGCGATAGCGGCCTATACGGTGTGCGAAGAGACCGACGCCGGTGGGGTCAAGCACCTCGCCAGCGGGCCCGAGTCCTGGCTCGGCCGGAACGGCTACCTCGACGGACCTACGGGCGACGACGGGCTTCTGCGCGACGTCTGCGGGATCGCGATGGACGGGTCCTACGGCTGGCTGCCGATCGTCGGCCACCGGGGTTCCGCCCAGTTCGCGCTCGCGACGCGCGGACGGGCCGCTCATGCCTCGACACCACATCTGGGCGCCAGCGCCACCGAGCTCATGTCGATGCTGCTCCTGCACCTGCGGGGATCCGAGGAACAGCTCCGGCAGCGACTCCTGACCGCGCTCGAACCCAGCTTGTTGGGCCCCCCCACGGCCGCCATCGGCACCACCATCGTCGGGGGCGGGATCCGGTCGGTGACGCTGACCGAGGAGGGCCCACGCATCGAGCGCAACAGCATCAACGCCGTTCCCGACTGGTGCGAGGCCACGATCGACGTCCGCTTTCCCCCCTCGTATGACCGCACCACGGCGGCGACCGTCGCCTTCATCCACGACAGGATCGAGGCCACGCTGAAGGAGGTGCCGCTCCGGGAGGGATGGTCGTGGGAGCTGCACGACGTCGATTGGGACCCCCCGGTGGCGCTGGCTCGAAGCTTCGAGGAAGCGGCCCGGCTTCCGCTCGTGCGGACAGCTCGCCGGCGCGCCGCCCAGGTGCTCGGATTCGAGCCCCATCTGGAGACGGCGCCGGGGGGCACCGACGCGAGCTTCATGGTCGGCGACGCCCGCATTCCCACCCTGGTGGAGTTCGGTCCCGCCGGCGCCCTCTCACACGACACCCACGAGTACGTCGAGATCGACAGTGTGATGGCAGGGGCCGAGATCCTCGCGCTCACCACCCTCGACATCCTCGGGCTGGCCGATGAGCAGGGCGGATTCCAGGAGACCAGGAGCAAACCACATGCTTGAGCTCGACGACCTTCCGCTCATCGACCAGCACGTCCACATCTTTCACAAGGATTCGGACCAGCCGGGGTTCGATCCGCTCACGACGTTTTCCCTGGGCGGTGACTGGATCGACTTCCTTGACTCCGGTGGTCATGTGCCGACAGACCGGGAGCGGGCACAGCTGCGGACCAATCAGCAGCAGACGATGTCCTATCACGACGGCATGCACGCGATCGCGCGCTACCTGGGATGTGAGCCGACACCAGAGGCGATCATTTCCGCTCGAGGCGGCAAGGTGGCCGACTACCGGGCCTACGTCCGTGGCCTGTACGAGGACATCAACCTGGAGTCCAACATCGTCGACCTGGGCTACCCGAAGGACGTCAACCTGGAGGAGTTCGAATCCCTCACCGGCGTGCCAGCCCATGGGCTGTTTCGCATCGAGCCGCTGATCGGCCGGCTCTGGGACCAGTACGACAGCCTGGCCGCTCTCGAGACGGCCTTCGTGGACGGGCTTCGCGAGGTCGCCGCCGGCCCCAAGATCATTGCCCTCAAGAGCGTGATCGCCTACCGCACGGGGCTCAGTGTGAGGCCCCTGGGCACGGCGGAGGTGTCGACCGCGTTCGACAACCTGAAGCGCGGTCCCCAGGCGCAGGGCCTGCTGGCCCGGGTCCATGTACCCCGCTCAGCCCGGGCCGACGTCAAGCTGGTCCGTGACTATCTCCTCTGGCGAGCGTTCGAGCTGAGCGTGGAGCTGAACCTGCCGTTTCAGATCCACACCGGCATGGGTGACCAGGACCTGGACATCGAGACCGCCCGGCCCGGCATGCTGGGCGCCGTCTTCCGCGACGAGAAGCTGCGCCACGCCAGGATCGTCCTGCTCCACGGCTCCTATCCGTTCTATGAGGAGGGGGCCTACCTCGCCAACGTGTTTCCGAACGTCTACCTCGACCTCTCTGAGTTCAACCCGCTGGTGCTGCCGAGTGTGCACCGGGTGATCGCCACCATTCTCGAGATGGCGCCGTTCACGAAGGTCGTCTACGCGTCGGACGCCTTCGGGTCCCCCGAGCTGCAGTGGATCGCGGGGAAGAGAGGTCGAGAGGCGCTTGGTTCGGTGCTCGGCGCGGCGGTCGACGGCGACCGGCTGTCGCGGAAGGCGGCCCGCCACGCCGCCCGACTGATCCTGGCCGACAACGTCCGCGGGATCTACGGTTTGTAGCGCCGGGAGTCGCGGGAGGGAGCCGTCTCATGTCGACGCTGGAAAGCGGCACCAAGAGCGAGCGTCTGCTGGCGGAGGACCGGGAATGCCTCGGAACCGCCAACAAGGTCCGGGTCTACCTGGCGGCGGCGGCGAGCGCCGCCGGATCGTCGATCACCGATCTGGATGGAAAGCGGTACGTCGACTTTGCGGGCGGTTGGGCCGCCGCCACCACCGGCTACTCGCATCCGACGCTGGTGAACGCGATCTCGACGGCCATGGAGCAGCTCTCGTTCGCCAGCTTCGCGTCGCTGACGCACCCCGCCGCGGTGGAGCTCGCCAAGCGCCTGCTCGAGGTTGTCCCCGCCGCCAGGCCAGGGCGCCGCAAGGTGGGCCTCGGCCTCAGCGGGTCGGACGCCAACGACGGCATCGCGAAGCTGCTGCCGATGGCTCGCAAACGCCCCAAAGTGATCACCTTTCTGGGAGGCATGCACGGGATGACGGGCACGTCCGCGGGCATCTCCGGCCATCCCGCGCTGAGTCAATTCCCGAGCACCACCCACGTCACCCGGGCGCCCTACCCATACCCGTACCGGCCCGCCTTCGGTACCCCGGAAAGCTGCGGTCGGGACGCGGTGAGGTTTATCGAAGAGCAGCTCTTCACGACCGTGTCGCCGCCCGAGGTGACGAGTGGCATCCTGGTCGAGCCGATCCAGAGCGACGCCGGGGTGATCGTGCCGCCCCCCGACTTCATGCCCGCGCTCCGTGACCTTTGCGACAGGTACGACCTCTTCCTGGTCGACGATGAGGTCAAGATCGGCATGGGCCGGACCGGCTCTCTCTGGGGCTGCCAGCTGACTGACACCGACCCCGATGTGATGATCATCGGCAAGGGCATCGCCTCCGGGATCTCGATGAGCGCGACGGTCGCCCCGGCGGAGGTCCTCGATGCTGTGGTCGCGGGTCACGCATTCACGACCGCCGGGTCACCCCTCGCCTGCGCCGCCGCCCTCGCCACCTTCGACGTGGTCCGCGATGAGAACCTGGCTCAAAACGCTTCCGAGCAGGGCGAGTTCATCATGTCCTCGCTGCGTGAAATGGCTGGTCGGCACCCTCTCATCGGCGAGGTGCGGGGAGCGGGCCTGATCATCGGCGTCGAACTGGTCCGGGACCACGTGACCAAGGAGCCGGCGGCGAAGGAGTGCGCGAAGGTGGTGCTGCGCTGTGCCGAGCTGGGTCTCCTGGTGCACTACGTCGGTAACTTCGGGAACGTGGTCGAGATCACCCCGCCGTTGATCCTGACCCGGACCGAGGCCACCACCGGGGTGGAGATCTTCGAGCGGGCCCTCCGGGATGTCGAGGAGGGGAGGGTCCCGGACACTCAGCTGCAGGCGATCGCGGGATGGTAGGGGAGCCCGGGCGCCGTCCGGCCTCGGCGCGGACGGTCCCCGTCGACAGCGCGACCGAGAGGTCGCACTTGATCGCCGACGAGCTGGAATACGTGCGCTGCCAGTTCGTCGACGTCGGCGGCATCCTCCGCGGCCGGGCCGTCCACCGGCGGCATCTGTCCGCGGTCCTCGGTCGAGGCATTCCGTTCGCCAAGATCAACAACATCGTCGACATCGACGACGCCGAGTCCGACCTCGCTCTGGGCAGCCATGCGGGTGAGTTCTGGGCGGTCCCGGACATGACCACGCTGTGCCCGGTCCCGCACACGCGGTCGTCGGCCCAGGTGTTCGCCGACCTGGTCGCCGCCGACGGCAGCCCCTGGGCCACCTGCGGCCGTGCGGCGGTGCGCCGCCTGGACGAGCTCGTCAGGAAGGAGGTTGGGCGCGATCAGCGTTGGCTTCGAGCAGGAGGGGTACGTCCTCCGCAAGGAGGGGGGCCGCTACCGGCCGGTGGCCCGGGGGAAGCAGATGCAGCCCGAGATCCTGGACCTGCTCGACGATTTCGTGGTGGACCTGACGTCGGCGCTCCTCTCGATGGACGTGCCGGTTGAGAAGATCACCGCCGAGGGCGGGGCCGGCATGTTCGAGGTCAACGTGCGGCAGGCGGCCGCCCTGGACTCGGCCGAGCGGTGGTTCAGGTGCAAGCAGGCCTTCCGGATCGCGGCGCGGGAGCACGGGATGGTCGGCACGTTCATGCCCAAGCCCTTTGCGGACCTCGTGGGCGCGGGGCTGCACGTACACCTGAGCTGCCTCGACGCCGGCGGCCAGGATCTTTTCGGAGGGGATTTGCCCGGGGGAGTCCTCACCGACACAGGCCGGTGGTTCGTCGGGGGGCTGCTGGCGCACGCTTCGGCGCTGATCGCGATCGGGTCGCCGACCGTGAACTCGTACAAGCGGCTGCAGCCGGGGACCTGGGCGCCGACCCACGCGTGTTACGGGCTCGGCAACCGCTCGGCGCTGATCAGGATCGTGCCCGAGCGCACCGCCCACGCGGACGGGAGTCGGGTGCGGCGCATCGAGGTCCGCTCTCCCGACGGCACCTGCAACCCGTACCTTCTGGTGGTCGCCCTGCTCGCCGCCGGGCTCGACGGGGTCCGGCGGCGGATGGAGCCGGGCGAGCCGACCCAGATCGACGTCGCACACCCTGGGTCCAGTCCCGTCCCACCCCGGCTCCCGACCAACCTTGATGCGGCGCTCGACGGCCTCGAAGCGGACGAGCCGCTGCGGGAGCTGATGGGCGTGGAGCTGGTGGACGCCTACCTCAAGATGAAGCGGATCGAGTGGGCGAAGTTCATGGCGCACGTCACGGGTTGGGAGCGGCGCTACTATGCGGAGTTCTTCTGACGCGGGCCGCGGCATCGCGAGGCGTACATGAGAGTTCGACCACAGGACCTGGATACGGGGGCCTGGAGGTGACCGAGCAGCCGTCGGCCGCCACCGCGCTGGCGCACCGGGCGGCAAACGCAATCCCGGGCGGCGTCAACAGCGGTCAGCGCCAGGTGACGGGATTGGAAGGTCTCGTCATCACCGGCACCCGGGGCGGGACGGTGACCGACGCCCAGGGTCGCACCTACCTCGACTTTCACGCGGCGTTCGGGCCCCCACTGCTGGGCCACTGCGATCCCGAGGTGGACCGAGCCGTGGCCGAGGTCGGCGCGCGGCTCGACAACCCCGGACTCGGCGTCTCCGACATCGAGATCGAACTCGCCGAGCGGCTCTGCGCGCTCGTTCCCTCGGTGGAACGCGTGCTGCTGACGATGACCGGCAGCGAGGCCACGTTCCACGCCCTGCGTCTGGCACGCACGGTTACCGGCCGCCGCTACGTGATCAAATTCCAGGGCTGCTATCACGGCTGGCACGACTCGGTGGCGATGAACGTGATATCGCGGCCTGAGCGCGTGGGTGCCAAGGATCCGCTTTCCGGGGGCATCCTGCCGGAGGTCCTCGACGCCACGCTCGTCGTGCCGTTCAACGACGCGGACGCGGTGGAGCGCGCACTCGATGCCCATCCGGGCCAGGTGGCGGCGATCATCCTGGAGCCGATCCCCCACAACGTGGGCGCGTTGCTGCCGTTGCCAGGGTTCCTGGAACGGCTCCGCGAGCTGGCCACGCGGCACGGCACCATCCTCATCTTTGACGAGATCATCACGGGCTTCCGACACGGACTCGGCGGCTATCAGGAGATCGCCGGCGTGATGCCCGACCTCACCACGCTCGGCAAGGCGATGGCGAATGGCTGGCCGATCTCCGCGCTCGGTGGCCGCGCCGACCTGATGGATCAGTTCAGCACCACCCCGGGACGACCGGCCTGGTTCGCCGGCACCTTCAATGGCCATCCGGCGATGGCGGCCGCCGCGCTCGCGACGATCGGCAAGATCCAGCGCGAGCCGGTGCACGAGCACGTCTTCCGGCTCGGCGACCTCGCCCGGCGGGGCCTGACCGAGCTGTTCGACCGGTTGGACGTACCGGCGGTGGTGACGGGGTATGGCTCCGTGTTCGTCAGCTACTTCATGCAGGAGGCGCCGACTTCGTTCGATGACCTGCTCGCGAATGACGCCGACCTTTTCTGCGCCTACCGGCGGGAGCAGCTCGAGGACGGGGTGCTCGAGCTCCCTCTGAACCTGAAGCGCAGCCACTTCTCGTACGCGCACACCGAGGCCGACGTGGACCGGCTGCTGAGCGCGACCGAGCGGTCGGTCCGAACCGTACTGCGCCGCCGCGGGCACGCGTGAATCAGATCGGGGGAACCGGCGCACTTCTCAAGTGCCAGCTGGTGGCCGACTCATAGGCATGAGCCATGCGAAGGATCGGGTAATCCTCAAAGGGACGGCCCATCAGCTGCATCCCGATCGGTAGACCGGCATCCGTGAAGCCGCACGGAACGCTCACCGACGGCTGCCCGGTCAGGTTGGCGGGGCTTTGCTGGTGGACCAGGCCGTCGAGGTCGACCTCTTGCACCAGAGCGGCCGCGCTCGGGACGCTGGGAGCCACGATCGCGTTCAGTCTCCTTCTTTCAAAGGCGGATCTGACAGCGGTCCGCAGCGTTTCCCGGGCCTGCTGCGCCTTGACGTATCCGACCGCCGGGACCAGCAGTCCGAGTTCGAGCATTCGACGGGTGGCCGGGTGATATTCGGCACCATGGTCTCGCAGCAGCCTCTCGTGCCAGCGGGCGGCCTCCACCAGCATGATGGTGCCGCTGATGGCGGCCGCAAACTCAAGTTCCGGAATCGTGATGTCGATGATCGCCGCACCGAGCTGCTCCATGACGGCAAGGGCGCGGTCCACGGCACCGGCGACGGCCGGCTCCGCGGCATCAAAGAGATACGTGCGCTCCACCCCCAGTCGCACCTCGCTCAAAGGGCGATCGAGGCTCGAATGAAACAGTCGCGGCTCAAACGGACGATCCCCGGTGAGGGCCTCCAAGAGAAGCGCACAGTCATAGACACGCCGAGCCAGAGGGCCGACGTGGTCGAGCGATGGGCACGACGGGATCACCCCCCGCGTGCTGATGATCCCGTACGTCGGCTTGAGACCGACGATCCCGTTCACGGCCGCCGGTGTTCGTACCGAGCCGGCCGTGTCGGTTCCGATCGAGCCTGCCGCGGAGCCCACCGCCACGGCCACCGCAGAGCCCGCGCTGGACCCGCCCGGGTAGCGATTGAGGTCCCAGGCATTTCTCGTCGGCGGCTCGTTGAGGCCATAGGAGAACTCGTGCGTGACCGTCTTGCCGATCACGATCGCTCCCGCCGCCCGCAAACGTCTGACTGCCTCGGCGTCCCGTGCCGGCCGGTTGCCGGCGAGAACCCTTGAACCCGCCTCCGTCGGCATGTCAGACGTCTCGAAAAGGTCCTTGACGGCGACCGGAATCCCATGCAGGGCGCCGGCCCAACCCCCCTTCGACGCGAGCTCGTCTCGTTTCCCGGCCTCCGCCAGGGCCTGGTCCCGAGCCACGTGGGCGTAGGCGTGGACCAGTGGATCCGTCTCATCAAGCCGCCTCAGAAAAGCCTCCATCACCTCCCGGGCCAGGACTTTTCGGCCTCTCAGCGCGTCGAGCAACTCCTGAATGGAGACCGCCGCCGGGTCAACGGTCCCAGCGCACATCGAAGCTCGGACTCGATGATTCGTCATCCAGGTCCAGACGATTGAGGCTCTGGATTAGTGCCAGCTGTGACATCAACTCGGCGGCCAGGGTCACCGGGTCCGAAACCGGCGGCGGCAACCCCATGGCCTCGATGCACTGACCGATCCAGGCCTGCACGTTCATAATTGATTGTCCTCTGTCATCGTGACTTCAAGCAGTCGGGACCAATCTTGTAATCCGATTGACCGGGTCAACCTCCGCCAGGAACAGATTGCCTCGCAGATCGCCCCAGACGCCGTGCGCACCGATCGGCACTGGCTTACAGCGTCCGATCAAACATCCTTGTGAGTCCAGTCGACTCAGTCGTGGAACCTGGTCCGTCACGTGAATGGCGCCTTTGCCGTCGACGTAAATGTCCATCGGATGGTAGTGGTCGCCCCATTCCTCGAGATAGCCGCCATCAGAGTCGAACACCTGGATCCGGTTGTTCTCTCGGTCCGCCACCAACACACGGCCGTCTGCCAGGACCCAGATGCCGTGCGGCGTGCTGAACTCACCGGCCCCCGATCCAGGACTTCCCCACGAGGTGACCCAGGTGCCGTCGGATTGGAACCGGTGGACGCGAGAGTTGCCGTAGCCGTCGGCGACATAGATCGTGCCGTCCGGCCCCACCGCGACGTCGGCCGGGTGATTGAACGGCGATCCGAAGCGGGGAAGATGCGAGGCTCCGATCGTGAACAGCACCTCGCCGCTCGGTGTCGCGCACAGCACGCGATGCCCGTCACGATCGACCAGAAAGATCTGATCGTTTTTGGTGATGAAGATCCCGTGCGCTTCTGTAATCAGGCCGGTGCCCCAGGACCGCAGATAGTGGCCCGCCGCGTCCAGTACCACTACCGGGGGATCTGTCCGCTGAAATACGTAGACGTTGCCCGACGAATCGGTCGCGACCTGACTGACACCGTTCAGCGGCGGGGCACCGTCCGAACTCATCCAGTCGAACTCGACGCGATAGCGGTCCTCGGCCAGGATCACGACTCGTTCGGTCGAAGGTAGATCGTCTCCGACGTTACCGTGGTTCAAACCTCTCACCTCAGTCCTGCGCTCAGGTCACAATTTCACGGAATGGAAAATTGCATTCGTCAGAGGCGTGACCCCAGTCGGCACCATTGACCCGGATTGTCGGCCATGATGCCTCAGATTTGCAACGTCGCGGGGTGGTGATCACCGCCTCTTCCAACCCGTTCGCCCGTCCGTGAGCCCCATCTGCCCCACAGATCGGTCCATTGCGGTGCGCGTCAGGATATGGGTGTGGCGCATGCTTGGAAGGACACCGGAACGCGATTCCGCGGAGCGCAAGGTTTGCTGGAGTCGACGGCCGCGCGCTGGGGACGGCATTGAAGATGCCCCCGTTCTGGCTCCAGGCCATAGCCGTATGGGCCGGCATCCTGTTCGCTCTGCTCCTGGTCGGTCTCGGCGCTGTGGGTCTGGCCTGGATGATCGGTGGTGAGGGGGACTGAGGTGCCGCTGAGCTGACGGGGCCGGCCGCGCTTCGATAAAGTCTTCAGGTCTCGAAAGCAACCCGGTCACGGCTGCGTCCGGTGGCGGCAGCTGAAGCAGGAGGAAGCGCAGATGGATATGAGGCTCGAACTGGTGCCGGTGCCGGTCTCAGACGTCGACCGGGCCAAGAACTTTTACGTCGACCAGGTGGGATTCAACCTCGACCACGACCATACCCTCGGCGGCGGAGTGCGGTTCGTTCAGCTCACGCCTCCGGGATCGGCCTGCTCCATCGTCATCGGCGACGGGATCACCAGCGCTCAGCCCGGCCAGGCGCAAGGTCTCCTGCTGGTCGTGTCTGACATCGCCGCCACTCGGGCGGAATTGGCGGGCCGCGGCGTCCAGATCAGTGAGGTCCGGGCCGAGGACTGGGGCGCGCGTCACGCCTATTTCCAGGATCCTGACGGCAACTCCTGGCAGCTCCAGCAACCGCGTCAGTAGCTAGAAAAACTCCAGGTATTCGCGCATCTCCCAGTCGGTGACCGTACCCAGGAACCGGTCCCATTCGGCGCGCTTCATGCGGGCCACGTAGTCGACGAACGTAGGCCCGAAGGCCTCGCGAAAGAAGGAATCCTGGTCCAGGAGGTCCGCCGCCTCACCGAGTGTGCGCGGCAGCCTCTCGCCGCCCGACGCGTAGGGGTCGGGGCCGGCCAGCGGCGGCGGCTCCAGCTGGCGCCGGATTCCGTCCAGCCCGGCCGCTATGTTCGCCGCCAGGTAGAGATATGGATTCGCCGAGGGTTCCCCGAGGCGGTTCTCGAGGCGGGTGGCGGCGCTCCCGGCCGCGCCCTGGATGCGAAGCATGGCCCCCCGGTTGTCAATTGCCCAGTTGACGTTGTCGGGCGCGAATGAATAGGGCCGGAAGCGTTTGAACC
Source organism: Candidatus Dormiibacterota bacterium (assembly GCA_963808785.1). Lineage (GTDB taxonomy): Bacteria > Chloroflexota > Dormibacteria > Dormibacterales > Dormibacteraceae > CAVTSA01. The sequence goes on from CAWEGH010000001.1 coordinate 754,177, forward strand.
CGGTCACCGTGGGGGTGGTGAAGACGGTCATCGCTCGCGCGTGGGACAGGATGCCGGCCGCGAACCGGCGTCCCACCGGCGAAAGCACCTCGTGCTCATCGGCGAACGCGTTGGCACCGCCCTCGCCGCGGGTCAGCGATTGGTGCAGATGCCAGCCGCTGGAGGGCAGATTGGGCAGTCCCGGCCAGCTCATGAAGGTGGCCAGCAGCCCGTGTTGCTCCGCCACCTGCTTCACGGTGCTGCGAAAGAGGACCGCCCCGTCCGCCGCCTCCAGGCCGCGGAGGGGCGAGAACGTCACCTCGATCTGACCGGGGCCCCACTCGTGCTCGAACGCGCTGGGGGGCAAGCCGACGCTCCACAACGCATCTCGTACAGGCGTCAGGAGATCGGAGAGGGCAGCCAGACGCACCTCCGACAGGAACTGATAGCCGGGGTTGACGGGGCCGACCTGAGGCGCCGCCGTCGGGAAGCCGATGTCGCGCGGATCGATCGGGTCGTCGCTGCGCCGCAGCAGGAAGAACTCGAGCTCGAGCCCCGCCAGATAGTGGTAACCGAGCTCGGCCGCCGCCGACAGCTGGCGCCGCAGCAGGCCGCGGCTGTCCAGCGGGTGCGGCTTTCCGTTCGCGAAGTAGGCGTCGCAGACCACCCACCCCGTCCGGTCGGCCCAGGGGAGGACGCGAAACGTCCGCGGGTCGGGCACCAGCACCATGTCCGTGAAACCGGACATCTCGGCCACGTCCACACCGCCCCCCTCAGAGAACGCGAGCGCGAAGACCGAGTTGGCGGTGTCCAGGCTGACGGGCGCCCCCGAAAAGTCGAGGCCGGCGCGAAGCGTCGATGCGAAGGTCTGAGGAGAGACGAACTTCGCCCTGGGAGCGCCATGCTGGTCGACCCAGATGACCCGGATCGTCCGCAGGTCCTCCTTCTCGATCCGAGCCGGCAGGGCCTCCGCGGCCGCCTGCTGCTCGGGCGTGTAGAGGCGGTGCTCGGTGATGAAGCCCTCCCGGACGGGCACCTCGCTCAACTCGCCACTTGACGGTCGCGGTCGCGACCGGCCGGATGATCGCCTGACTCCAGAGGGGCTCTGGTGCCCGAGAAGCACGTATTCGACATTGCGTTGGCCGGCCGGGAATCAATCACTCCAGTACGCTAGCCGGTCCTGGCGAAGGCGGTCAACCGGGTTGGGGACGGTTGTGCGCGGGAACCACTCCCGACGCGATCAAACTTGACGGCCGCCACCTAGGATCCTAGGATGCTAAGCAAGCGCATCCGTCGGCCCGGCGCGGAGGGAGGAAGCCATGGCGACCAAAGAAACCGCGGCAGCGGTAGCCCAGCCGGCGAGCGACCATAGCTTCTCGATCGAAACGCACGGCATCGACGCCGTGCCCGCTGCCGATCGCCACGGATCGCCGCGAGAGCTCTTCTCGGTCTGGTTCGCGGCCAACGTCATCTTCAATTACGTCATCACCGGCGCCATCATCGTTGGCTTCGGGCTCAACTTCTGGCAGGCGGGCCTGGCGGTCTTGATCGGAACGGCCTTTTACGCGCTGGTTGGCTATGGCGCGATTCCAGGTCCCCGGGCGGGCACCGCGACTCTGACCGTGAGTCGAAGTGCCTTCGGCATCTTCGGCAATATCCCCGCCGCGCTGCTGAGCTGGTTGACCCTGGTAGGTTGGGAGGCGGTTGAGATAGTCATCGGCACCCTCTCCCTGGTCCAGGTGCTGACGACCATCGGCGTCCCGGACAGCGTAGCGCTCAAGGCGATCTGCATGGTCGTCGTCATGGTGGCGACCTTCGCGATCGCGCTGCTGGGCCATGCGACCATTGTCACGGTGAACCGCATCATGTGCTTTGTGCTGGGCATCGGGACGCTGGGGCTGATCGTCTTCATCGTCCCCAGGTTCAACCTGGCAGCGCACCCATCAGCGCTGCAGGCCCCGACGTTGCTGGGCGCGTTCCTCCTGGCGCTGCTGATCACGACGGCGTCACCGTTCTCGTGGGTGAACTATCCGGCCGACTACGCGCGCTACCTGCCTCGTGACGTCTCCAGCCAGGCCGTCGCCTGGTGGACGATCGCCGGTGGGGGGATCCCCACCTTCATTATCACCATGATCGGTGTCGGCGCCGCGACCGCTGTCAACATGAGCGATCCAGTTGGTGGGCTCCAGCATCTCCTACCGAGCTGGTATCTCGTCCCTTACCTGGTCATCATCGTGCTCGGGATCCTTGTCGCCAACTTCCTCAACACCTACTCTTCGGGCATGAGCCTGCTCTCGATGGGAGTTCGTATCAAGCGTTACCAGGCGGTGCTGGTCGACGCCGTGATCGCGACCGCGCTTGCGATCTTCGCCCTCTTCGTCTCCAACTTCGTCAACTCGTTGGTCTCCTTTCTCTCCTTCATGGTGATCTGGGCCGCACCCTGGTGTGGAATCTACGTGGCCAACATCTGGCTGCGGCACAACGACTACGATGTGCCAGGTTTGTTCAGCAGCAAGGGCGCCTACGCGTACAGAAACGGCTGGAATTGGCCTGCGGTCGCGATCTTCTTCATCGCCCTCGCGTGCGGGGCGATGTTCGCCAACGCCCCGTTCTGGCAAGGTCCCGGTACGCATCTGATCGGTGGCGGCGACCTTTCGATTTTCGTTGGCTTCGCCGTGGCCGCGGTCCTGTACTACGTCGTGATGCGGCGCCGTATCGCGGGGCAATCGGTAACCGCCCCCTCGACACCGGACGCCGCTCCCGCGGTCGCCGGCGGTTCGGAGAGATAATTCCTGGACTCCGGTCGGTGCCGATGGCTGCCGGCCGGTCCTTCTTGCGGCGGTTCGGGGAGCAGCATGGCAGTCGACCAACCAGGACAGCGGACACCGCCGGTGACGACGGCGCTTTCCAACGAACTGCCGAAAGTTGAACTCGAGGACTGGACGGAAGCACGCATCGACCGCCAGAGCCCGGTGCCTTACTACTATCAGCTCCAGGAGATCCTGAAGCAGGAGCTCGAGGATGGGCGCTGGCCTCCGGGCGCGCTCCTGCCGTCCGAGGCCGAGCTGGCTTCGGCGTTCGGGATCAGCAGGACCGTGATTCGGCAGGCGCTGCGCGTCCTGGAGGACGACGGGCAGGTCTTCACGGTCAAGGGCAAGGGGACGGTGGTGGCCCCGGCCAAGTTCCGGTATGAGGCGGTCTCGGCGGCCAGGCAGTGGTTGAATACCGACGCGGCGAGCGCGGTCATGCTGTGGAGACTCATTCATGTCGCCGGAGTCTCGGCGGGCGGTCATTTCTCGAGGCTCCTGCGGGTGGCTCCGACGGCCGAGCTGGCGGAGATCATCTTCGTCTCGGCCCTCGCCGGCAAGCCCGTATCCCTGAGCCAGATGTACCTGCGGAAAGACGCGTCGCCGGCACTGGCGGAGCGTGACTGCACCAGGTCATCGCTCGGTCTCGTTGAGGGGGCTCCCGATCCCCTGCGGCAGATCGGGGCTCGGTTCGGTGTCACCACCGCCGAGTCGGAGATCACCGTCGAGTCCACGGTCGCGAATCAGTTCGAGGCTGCCGAGCTCTCGATCAGGAGGAACACGCCGCTCTTGCTTTTGAGCGTCCTCTCCACCGGAGCGGACCGCCGCCCGCTGGCGTTCACGCGGACGGTCGTGCGCAGCGACAGCTTTCGGTTCAACGTCGTCATCAAGCACTACGACACGGAACCTGGGCACGGCAGTCAGCCCCAGTTCCTGGCCGGCACGTAAGGGTAATCATGTTGAAGTTCGGCATCGTCAACGTCTTTCCGCCGGCCCGAACCGCGCTCGACCGGCTCAGGCTGGCCGAGCGTCTGGGTTTTGACACCTACTGGGTCTGCGATTCACACGTGATCTGGAACGAGTGCTACAGCCTGCTCGGATGGCTGGTGGGGCAGTCCCGCGACGAGAGCGTTCAGATCGGCACCATGGTGACCAACCCGGTCTCCCGTGATCCGATCGTGGTCGCCAGCGCACTCGCGACGCTCCAGGACCTCAGCGGGGGCCGCATGCTCTGCGGCATCGGACGCGGTGACAGCGCGGTCCGGGTTCTGAAACGACGCCCGGCCACCGTGGCGGCGACCGAACTTGCCTCGAACGTGGTCCGAACGCTTTCGAGCGGCAGGTCCATGGAGATCGACGGCGTGGACGTCCGGATGGAATGGGCGTCGGGTCCGGCGGTACCGGTCTACATCGCCGCCTACGGACCGAAGATGCTGGCGCTCGCGGGCAGAGCCGGCGATGGAGTGATCATCGAATGCGCCGATCCCCACTACATCGCTTGGTGCCTCGAGCACGTGCGAAAGGCTGCGGAGGAGGCGGGCCGCAACGCACGGGACCTGGCAGTGATCTGTTCGACTGCCACCTACGTTTCTCAAGACCTGCGGTTGGCCCGGGACCAGGTGAGGGCGCTTGGATCCGTGGTCGGGAACCACGTCGCGGAGGTGATTCGCAACAACGGCCCGGAATCCATGCCCTCGGAGCTGGCGGCGCTGGTCGAGAACAGACCTGAGTACGACTATCTCCATCACGTGGAGAAGAGCGCACAGCATTCCAGCTACGTTCCAGATGAGATCATCGAGCGACTGTGCCTGGTCGGCACTCCCGGCCACTGCATCGAAAGGCTTGAGGAGCTTGCTGCCCTGGGGGTGACGCACATCAACTTCTATGCTCAAACCGACGATTACGACTCGCAGATGGAGCTTTATGCGCGCGACGTGATCCCGGCCTTGCGGTCGCCGCGTGCGTGACTCAGAGGAGAATTGATCCCATGCAGGTGGGTGCCCGCAGATTCGTCGACAGCATCCGGGATCGAGTGGGACAGGAGATCTTCGTCTCCGACTGGCTCGAGATCAGCCAGGTCGAGGTGGACGTCTTCGCGGCCGTGACTCGCGATTGGGACTACATGCATAACGATCCCAAATGGGCAGCGGAGAAGGGTCCCTGGGGCACAACGATCGCCCACGGCTACTATCTGCTGTCACTCCTCGCGCACTTTCATGGCGAGGCCGGCTTCCCGACGCTGGCCACCGACGACGAGTACTGCGTGAACTACGGGCTCGACCGCGTCAGGTTCACGGAACCGGTCAGGATCGGGGATCGGGTCCGGGTGCGCGTCACGCTGCTCAGCATCGAGACTAAGAAGCCCGGCCGCGAGCTGGTTCGCACCCTGGCAACGATGGAGACGGAGCGCTGCGGCGACCGCCCGCACCTGATCGCGGAGGCGCTGACGCTCTGTGTGTACGGCGAAGCCTTCTCGAACGCGCGGTAGAGGGCGCACGAGTGAGCGCGCTCTGCGTCCGCCGACCCGTACCTGCAGTCGCACGGGCCCCGACCGTGGATCGACACCTGGAAGGCTGAGAGCATGGCGAAGCTTGGAAACAAGCGGGTGGAGATGGAAGCCCTGGCCGGTCGCCAGGGAGAGGTACTCGGTCGATCACATCCCTACTCGATCCAGCAGCTGGAGGAGGACGCCTTCGCGGCCCTGATCGGCGACTGGGATCCGATGCACAACGAGCCGGCCTGGAAATTCGACGCCGGGTGGGGCGGGACGATTGTCCTCGGCTTCCACGTGCTCTCGCGAGCGGAGCGGTTCCTTCGCGAATGCGGCGTTCCGACCGGTAGTGACGAGGAGGGGACGTTTCTGACGCTCGGGATCGGGCGCGCGCGCTTCACCTCCCCCTTCCCGGTCGGCGTCGAGGCGACCTGCAGCGTGCGCCTCGACTCGGTGGAGCCGGGTCCCGACCATCTGGTGATCGGGACTACGCTCACCAACGAGTACGTGGGGGGGTCCAAGCCGACCATGGTGGCGGAGCACATCGGCGCATTCTTCTGGGGTCGGCCTCGCTTTGCGGCCGTCCTCCACGAGGAGGAAGGGCCGCTCGTCGCGTCGATCCCGAAGGGAGATCCGATCGCTCCCTCGGACGTTCACGACGCGGCCTTCTACCGCGGCGTGGCTCAGCGCGCCGGCGAGTCGCTGGGGACCACGCCCTGGACGGTCGTCGAGCAGCGAGACGCCGATGCCTTCGCGATCCTGAGCGCCGGGCTCGACCCGCTCTACAACGACCGCGCCTGGGCCGCCAAGCAGGGGCCGTTCGGGCACACGATCGTTCGACCGCTCCAGCTGCTGGCGCTCCGCTCGTACTTCATGCCGCAGGTGGGCCTGCCGGTTCTCTCCGACGCGCGGATGGCCGCCTTCAACTACGGGCTGGACGGCGTCCGCTGGTATGCGCCCGTCGAGCCGGGGACGCCCATCCGTGACCACGTGCTTCTACACGCGGTGACAGAGAAGGACCCGGGGCGCTACCTGATCCGCACGGTGCACTTCCTGGAGGCGCGTGGTCAGGATCGCGCCGTCTTGCGAGCCGACTGCACCTCCTTGTTCGCGCTGCGCCCGGCCGGAGTCGATCATGAGCGCTGAGCTGCCCAAGCTGCGGCTGCTTTCCGACTACCTGCGCCTCTACGCCGGCAGGCGAGCGGAAACCACCGCCCTTTCTTGCGCCGAGTTCACTCTCACCTATCAGCAGCTGGAAGCGGAGGTCTCCCGCTACGCATCGGCCCTCGTGAAAGCGGGCATCCATCGCGGGGATGTCGTCGCCGTGCTCGGCTCCTCGCGGCCGGAGTGCTTCATCGTCTTCCTCGCGGCCTGCCGCATGGGTGCGATCTTCCTGGGCCTGAACCCGAAATACACGCTCCGGGAGCTGGAGCACCCGGTGCGCGACGCCCGGCCCCGACTTGTCGTCGGGATGCACGGCGCCGCGAACCCGGAGCAGACGGACAAACTGCGAGCGCTGGCGGACGGTTTCGACTTCGTGGAGCGGGTCGTTTTGCGGGAACCCGACGGACCCGAGTTCTCTTCGCTGCGCGACTTCCTGGCCCCGCGAGCGGCCACGCTCGACCCCGCGGTCACGAGCGCCGGCCCCGACGCTCCCTGCGCGATCGTCTACACCTCCGGCTCCACCGGGCCGCCCAAAGGGGCGCTGCTCTCCCAGAGGGGGATGATCCGGAGCTGCCTTCTGTCCTGGAAGTATTGGTACGGAGCTCTTCCGGATCTCCGGACGATCGCCCAGCATCCAATCAACCACGTCGGGTGGCTCGTCTGTGAGTGCGTCGGGAACCTGGTCGCCGGCGGGAGCACGTTCTGCCGGGAACGTTTCGACGGTGCGGAGACGCTCTTATTGATCGAACGCGAGCGGCTCAACCTGTGGCTGGCGTTCCCGTCGATGGTCATGCTCGCGATGCGCACGCCTGAGTTCGCGACCTGTGACCTCTCCAGCCTCAAGGTGCTCGCGCTGGGCACGCAGCCCTCGGTCGAGATCCTGCGCCGTCTCCGTACCCGGACCGACGCGATCCCCTGCGTGAGCTACGGTCTGACGGAGGCGAATGGGGGCGCGGTGTGCGCGACCGATCCCGATGCGGATCTGGAGGCGGTGTCGAGCAGTCTCGGGCGGCCGCTCCCAGGGGTCGAGTGGAGGGTGGTGGGTCAGGAGGGCCAGGCGATGAGTGCGGGGGAGCCGGGCGAGCTGCTGATCCGCGACGAGTGCCTGTTCCTCGGCTACCTCAACCGACCTGAGGCGACCGCGGCGACCATCGACCCGGACGGCTGGCTGCATACGGGGGACATCGTGGCGGAGGAGGCGGACGGCACCCTGCGGATCGTGGGTCGGGTGAGGGAGATGTACAAGTCGGGTGGCTACAACGTCTACCCGGGGGAGATCGAGATCGCGATCAGCTCACACCCCGGCGTCAGCGCGGTCGCTGTGGTGCCGGCGCCGGACACGCTCTGGGAGGAGGTGGGGGTGGCCTTCGTCCAGGCGAAGCCCGGGGAGAGCCTGGACGAGGAGGAGCTGCGCTCCTTCACGCGGTCGCTGCTGGCGAACTACAAGGTTCCGAAGCGGTTCGTCTTCGTCGACCAGCTCCCCGAGCTGCCGAACGGCAAGTTCAACAAGGTGGTTTTGCGCGAACGGGCTCGCGAGATGGCGGCGGGGGACCGGGGCCGAGCGGCTGCACACTGAGGAGGACAGCGCGCTAGGAGGCGTCGGGCGACGCCGGCCCGTCAGGCCAGAGTGACGCCCGACCCTTCCACACACTTCTCGAGATCGCCGGCGAGCAGGCGCTCGGCGAGCCGACCGATCTCTGGGGAGAGGCTGCGGTCTTCGGACACGAAGGGCACGGTCTCTCGCACCAGCCCGCGCACGCGGTCGATGGGCGGTGAAGGTCGTAGGGGGGAGTGCAGATCCAGGGCCTGGCACGCGCAAATCAGCTCCAGTGCCAGCGCGTGCGCGGTGTTGAGGACGATCTGCATGGCCTTGCGAGCGGCGATCGAGCCCATGCTCGTGTGATCCTCGGTCGTGTCCACCGCCATCGAATCGACGCTGGCCGGGAAGCAGAGGGTGCGGTTCTCGGAGACGAGCGCGGAGGCCGTCGTGTTGAGCATGAACAGACCCAGCCCCTGACCGGATCCGGCGGTCAGCCCGAGACGCAGGCCGACGTCGTACACGGGCGCGACCAGCTGCTGGGTCCGGCGCTGAGAGATCGCCGCCAGCTCGGTGACCAGGATGGCCAGGGTGTCCATCGGGATGGCCACCGGCTGCGCGTGGAAGTTGCCGGCTGAGACGCAGGCGTCGTCGTCATCGAAGATCAGCGGATTGTCCGTGCAGGAGTTGAGCTCGATCAGCAGGGCCTCCTCGACGTACCGGAACGCGTCCCTGGACGCGCCGTGCACCTGCGGGACGCAGCGCAGCGAGTAGGGGTCATGGACGCGGGTTGGTGGCTGCTCCAGCAGCGGACTGGCGGCGCAGAGACGGCGAACGTTCTCCGCCACCAGGAGTGCCCCGGGAAAAGGCCGAACCCGAAGTGCCCGCTCTTGGAAGGCGGCCAGGCACCCCTTCAAACCCTGCAAGGTGGCGGCGGCGGCCACGTCCGCGGCCTGCAGGAGGCGCTGGGCCCGGAGCGCGGTGGCCAGCGCGTAGGCCGCGGTGAAGCTGGTGCCGTTGACGAGGGCGAGGCCTTCCTTCGCCTCCGGCTCCAACGGCCGCAGCCCCGCCTCCGCGAGGGCCTGCCGTGCGCTCAGCCTGCCACCCCTGACAGTCACCTCCCCCTCACCGAGCAGCGCCAGGCCCACGTGACCGCATGGGACCAGGTCTCCGCTGGCCGCGAGGGACCCCTGTTCGGGGACCACCGGAAGGATGTCGTGGTTCAGGAACTCGACCAGAAGGGCGGCCAGCTCCGGCCGCACCGCGGAATGGCCCTGCGCCAGCACGCTCGCTTTCAGCAGCAGCATGCCTCTCACGACCTCGGGAGGCGTTGAAGGTCCGGTGCCGACGGCGTGGCTGAGGAGCGTGCCGCGCTGCACCGACCGGATCTGGGGGGGCGCGAGCATCGAGGTGCTGTCGGCGCCGTAGCCCGTGTTGACCCCGTAGATCCGGGTGCCTCGGTCGAGCTGCCGGAGCAGGGAGGCTCGGTGCTCCCGCATCCGCACGACCGCGCGCTCGCCCAGCCGCACCGCCCGGCGCTCGACGGTCACGGCGAGGTAGTCGTCGAGAGAGAGCCGGCCGTCTCCGATGGTGATCGGGCGGGGAGCGTCGGTGCGCCCCGGCCGGACCGCTGTCACCGGCCTGTCCCCGGCGCAGTCAGCAGCTCGCTCACGATGCCCGTGTACCCCCGGGTCCCACGGAAGAGTTTCTCAAGGGTGACGTACTCGTCCACGGTGTGAGCTTCCTCCTCACGTCCGATGCCAAATCCCACCGTAGGGACGCCCCGCAGACCGGCGGTCAGGCTGCCGTTGGTGCAGAAGCCATAGGTCGCCGTGAGTGGCCGGATGCCCTCTCGTTTCAGCCCCGAGAGGGAGTGGCGGACCAGCTCGGAATCCGGTGGTGTGTACCAGGCGGCCGCGAATTCCGGGACGCGATAGGAGTGCCCGACGTACGTCTCGAAGTCGGCCAGAAACAGATGGCAGTCGACCGCCGGGGTCCGCTCCAGCCGACCCCCCGTGTCCACCTGCCCTCGCAATGCCTGGAGCAGCGAGTCCGCCGTCTCGCCCCGTCCGAAACGGCAGTCGAACCGGGCCCGGCAGTGGCCGGGCACCATCGAGACGCTGGGATAGGGCTCCGAGTGCACGTCGATGCAGGTGATGGAACGTGACCCCAGCTCGGGGTCCTGGGGATGGTCGAGGCGTTCGACCGCGCTGATGAGGGCCGCCATCCACTCGACCGCGTTGACCCCCACCTCGGGATGGCCGGCATGGCAGGCGACGCCGGTCACGTCCACCTCCAGCTTGGCGCGTCCCCGCTGACCGATGCAGAGTCGCAGGTCGGTCGGCTCTCCGATGAGGACGACGTCGGGCCGGCAGCGGTCGAACGTGGGGGCCAGCGCGGCGCCCTCCATCATCTCCTCGGCGATGGAGCAGACGACCCAGACGGTGCCCCGCAGGCGCCCGTGCGCCGCCAGCAGGCGAGCCACGCCATAGACGGAGGCGGCCGCGGACGCCTTCATGTCACACACGCCGAGGCCGTAGAGCCGGCCCTCGGCAACCTCCGCCGCCAGGGGCGGATGGCGCCACGCCTCCACGCTGTGCAGCGGGATGGTGTCGATATGGCAATCGATGAGGACCACCGGCGATCCCTCGCCGGCGCGCCCCACTGCGTTGCCCGCCGCATCGACCTCGGCGGTGTCGTAGCCGAGTGCCCGCATCTCCTCGACGACCCTCCGGACCACCCGCTCCTCCCGGCCCGGGGTGCTTTCCAGCTGGACCAGGCCGCGCAGGAAGTCCAGCAGGTGCGAATCGTCCAGGCGCTCGCTCAACCCAGCCGCCATTTCGCGTGCTCGAGCCCAACCATCAGGCGCCGGTGCCCCGTTCTGTCCTACCCCGTGGTGGTGCCTGCGGTCCGCTGCTGAGCACGGTCGGTCCGGGCCTTGTAGATCGCCCCCAGGAAGTCGAGGATGACCCTGGCCGCCGTCTGCGCCGTGACCTCGGTCTGGTCGTACATGGGCGCCACCTCGACGAAGTCGAACCCGACCACGTCGCCCTTGACGGCGATCCCGCGCAGGATGTCGACGACCTCGTGATAGGCGAACCCACCCGGAGAGGGGGAGCCGGTGCCGGGCATCGCCGCCGCGTCGAAGCCGTCGCAGTCCATGGTCACGTAGTAGCTCGGAGCATCCGGAATGCGGTCCAGGACGGCCTCGACGCCGACCCGCCGGAACTCTCTGGGACCGATGATCGTGCTCCCCATCCGCTTGGCGTCTTCGAAGTCAGAGGGGTCGCTTGATCCCGGACCGCGGATGCCGATCTGGGCCAGCCCCGACACGTGGTCCATCTCCGCGATCCTGCGCATGACGTTCCCGTGTCCCTCGCGCACCCCGAAGCGTTCGTCTACGAAGTCGAGATGCGCGTCGATCTGGACCACGAACACGGGCCCGCGGTCTTTGTAGGCGCGAAGGATCGGGATCGGAACCGCGTGATCCCCGCCCAGGGTGACGGGGAGGGCGCCTCGGGCCAGAATGGCCTCCGTCGTCGCCTGGATGTTGGCCAGGCACAGGTCGGGCCGGCCGTGGATCATGTCGGCATCGCCCACGTCGACGATCCGCACGCCGTCGAGATAGATCTCGTCGAACTCGGCGTCGTAATAGCGGGGCGTGCGCAGGCCGTAGATCACCGACGCGTTGCGGATTCCGCGGGGCCCGTAGCGGGCGCCCGACCGGACCTGTGTGCCCAGGTCGTAGGGAGCCCCGACGATCGCGACGTCGGCGTCCAATGTCCCCAGGTCCGGGTGATAGGGGACCTTGGCGAACGTGGCGATCCCGGTGAAGGGGAGGTTGAGCCTGTCCTGCGCCATGTGACTCCTCATCTGAAAGGTCAGGCGACAGCGCGCCCGGTTACCATATCCGTTAATTATGGCCCCGTCCGATACCGGTTTCCGAAAGTCGCCTCGCGGTTCGCGGCTCCTGCCCGACCTGGAGGCGCACTAGAAGGCGATGGCGGTCACGCCCAACCTGATGGAGGAGATGACCTGGCCGGAGGTACGCGAGGCGGCCGGAGCCAATCGTCCGGCGGTCCTCGCGGTCGGCTCGACGGAGCAGCACGGGCCACACCTGCCGCTGGACACGGACTGTGTGCTGCCCGTCGCCGTGGCCCTCGAGGCCGCCCGGCAGGTCCCGCTCGTGGTGGCCCCTCCGATCCGGTTCGGCGCCATGTCCCGGGCCCTGAGCGGAGGTGGCGAGACCTTCCCGGGCACGCTTTCGCTGCGTGGGACGACCCTGATCGCCACCATCCATGAGGTCTTGCTGGCGCTGGCGAAGAGCGGATTTCGGCAGATCTGCGTTCAGAACTGGCATTACGAGAACGCCGGCTACCTCTGGGAGGCTGCCGACCTCACCGTCTCCCGCGCCGACGGCCTCCGCATCCTGGTCCTCGAGAGCCCGCTGCCGGAGCTCTCCGAGCAGGAGCTGCGGGAGCTGTTCCCGAACGGATTCCCGGGCTGGGACGTCGAGCACGCGTCGATCATGGAGACCTCGATGATGCTGGCGCTGCGCCCCGACCTCGTCCGCCGTGACCGGATCGTGGACGACCAGGCCCGGCGGCATCCCAGCTGGGATGTCCTGCCCGCGCCCGCCGACTTCATCCCTGAGAGCGGCGTCCTCTGGCATCCAACCGAAGCGACCGAGGAGATCGGGAGGCGCTTCGTCAGCCTCGCGGCGGGCCGGCTGGCCGAGGCGCTGCGCGCCGAGTTCTCGGTCTGACCTTGGTGCTTCCGTCCGCCTCGCGGTGTGGGCGACCGTCTGGCGGTTCACTCGCTCCCTCTGCGGAAGCTGCTGCCGATTGCCTCGCCCCCGCCAGCCGAGCCTCCAACGTCCCCATGTCGACCCCTCGCACGCCCCAGTCCCAACTCTGCTTATAGATTCGCAGCACGAGCGAGGTGTCCGTGTCGTGAATACCGGCGATCCCGGACAGGTACCCGAGCACGAACTCGGCGAGGTCGTGGTTGGAGGCGGCCACCACCTCGATGATGAGGTCGAACCGGCCGGTGGACGCGCCCACGTAGCGGACGGAGGGATGCTCACACAGGCGTTCGGCGATCTCATCGATGCGGGAGCGGTCGATGTGGAGGCCGATGATGACCGGGGACTCATAGCCGATCTGGAATGGGTCGACCGCGGCCACCACCTGGACCACGCCGTCGCTCAGCAGGCGGCGCAGCTTCCGCCGCGCCGTCACCACGCTCACCCCCACCGTGCGGGCCAGGGCCTGCGTCGTGATACGGCCGTTTTTCTGCAGGAGCGCGATGATCATGCGGTCGACGGGGTCGAGATCGACGTGTCGCTCCGCCACGGCACCTCATTATTGCGGCCCCTCGCGCCGGCCGGTACAGGCGTCGCGGTCTCTTGTCTCCCCCTTGCGTGAGGTGCCGGCCGCTGGGGCCGTTGACGGGCACCGGTCGCGCGGATAGCATCCCGGGCTGATGAGCCCCCAGACGCCGCCCAAGGGTCGTGCCGGGCGGGCCCCGGATTATGTCTCGCCCGACGGGGCGGAGATCCGCCTCATCCTGCGGCCCGAGGTGGAGGGCGTCCGCCGTCACAGCGTTTGCGAGGCCACCTTTCGCGCCCGCCAGGTTTCACGTGCGATGCGCCATCGGGAGGTGGAGGAATCCTGGTACGTGCTCCAGGGTGAGGGGGAGGTCTGGCGCTGTCCCCCCGGCACCGGTGACAACCGCGGCACTGTCCTCCATGTCGGCGTCGGGGACGCCCTCGTCATTCCGCCTGGATTCGGCTTTCAGGTCCGGGCCGCGGCGGCGGGTCCCTTGCGCCTGCTCTGTTCGACGGCCCCACCCTGGCCCGGCGCGGACGAGGCGCGACCGGTGGCCGGCGGGTTCGGACCCGCCACCGAGTAGGCGGCCGGCGGCCGAGCTGCGCGGTCCAACCGCGGTGCCGGACCCCGGTTCCCCGTCAATCAGGAGCGGCGCGCGAGAGCCACCAGGGCCAGGAACTCGAACACCAAGGTGGCGGCGAGGAGCGCGGTGGTCTGCGCGTGGTCGTGGGCCGGCAGCACCTCCACCACGTCGAAGCCGACCAGCGGGACGCCGGTGAGGTGACGGATCACCTGGAGCCCGTAGGAACTGCTCGGCCCTCCTACCTCTGGAGTTCCCGTCCCGGGGGCGAAAGCGGGGTCGAAAAAATCGATGTCGAAACTGAGGAAGGCGGGCCGCCCGGCAGCGCGGCCCCTGATCGCCGCCGCAACTTCCTGCGGGCTCAGGGTCAGGAGGTCCTGCGCGGTGAGGACCTGGAAGCCAAGCTGTCTCGTTTCGTCGAGGTCGCCCGGTGCGTACTCGCTCCCCCGCAGTCCGACCTGGATCGAGTGAGCTGTGTCGAGCAGGCCCTCCTCGCATGCCCGTCGGAATGGCGTCCCGTGGGTGTAGCGGAGACCCCAATAGTTGTCCCAGGTGTCCGAGTGGGAGTCGAACTGAATCAGGGCCACCGGCCCGCGTGCGGCGGCGATCCCGCGCAGTTCGCCGAGCGCCACCGAGTGATCGCCACCCAGCCCGATCGGCACCACGTCCGCGTGGATCAAATCCGACCACCGCGTGCGAGTGTTCTCATAGGTGCGCTCGATGTCCCCCGGGATGGCCAGCACGTCACCGGCGTCGACGACTCTCAATGACTCGAATGCATTGAGCGTGTGGAACTGGTTGGAGGGCCTGAGCAGAACCGAGATGTCACGGATCGCGGCGGGTCCGAAGCGGGCGCCGCTCCGGAAGCTCGCCGCCGTGTCGAAGGGGATGCCGAACACCGCCACGTCGGCTCGGGCTCGTTCCGGCTCGGGCTCGAACGGCAGGCGCATGAAGGTCCTGATGCCCGAGAACCGGGGGCTTTGCGTCGCGCTCGGCAGGCCGGGATCAGCCACTCCGACGTAGGCTAGCCCGCGCCCCGACGGACGGTCAACCGCAACGACGAGCCGGCGGGCGTCACCGGCGACCTCGACCTACGCTTCCGCGGGTGCGCCCGAGAAGACCTCACGACGAGCGGCTCGACTTCGCAGCAGCACTTGCCCATGGCCGGGCGTCGCGGTGATCCGATCGTCTTTGAACACACAAGATCCGCGCACGTAGGTCGCCTTGACACGCCCGGGAAACCTCTGACCGGAAAAGGGACTCCACTTGGCCGACGACTGCGATCGAGCCGCTTCGAACTCCCACTCTGCGTGGGGATCGAAGACCACAAAGTCGGCGTCGTAGCCCACTTCCAGTCTGCCCTTGACCCCGCCCAGACCAAAGAGATCGGCGGGGTGGGCGGTGGCGTACTCGAGGAGGCGTGGAAAGTCGAAGCCCCGAACCTTGCTCTCGCGAAAGAGGATGGGCAGGAAGGTCTCGAGGCCGGGTATTCCCGAGGCCGCCAGGAGCATGGGCCGCTCTTTTGCCTCTCGCGGCCAGGGAGCGTGGTCGGTGGAGATGGTCCGGATTCGCCCCTCCCGAAGGCAGCTCCAGAGTCCATCCAGTGCCGCCTCGTCCCGGACCGGCGGATTGACCTTGGCGATGGGGCCGAGTCGATCGACGTCCGACTCATCCAGCGCGAGATAGTGCACGCAGGTCTCGCCCGAGACGTCGGCACCGAGGCCTCGATATCGTTCGAGGATCTCGAACCCGCGCGGATGCGTCACGTGCGCCACGTGCAACCGGGCGCCGGAGGCGAGTGCCAGCTCCGCGACCTTGCAGATGGCGACCGTTTCGGAGACCAATGGTCGCGTCCGGCCGTGAACGCCAGGATCGTTCTCGCCTCTGCTCGCGGCTTCACCGAGCAGTGAATCGATGATCTCCTGGGCCTCGGCGTGGATGACGATCGGCACCCGGCTGCCGGCGAGCGTTCGAAACGCGGCGAGGAGATCGCCGTCAGCGATGCGCGGAAACCTCCTGTGATGGGTTTCGTACGTGGAGAACTTGAAGGCCATCGCCCCCGCCGCCACCAAGCCGTCCAGCGCCCCGACCCCGTCGACCTTGGCCATGGTGCCGTAGAGGCCCACGTCGACCAGTGCCTCGCGGTCGACGACCTGTGCCTTCTCCTCAAACCGATGCCGATCGACGACAGGATCGGGCTCGTCATACGGCATGTCGACGATCGTGGTCACGCCGCCGGCCGCGGCGGCCGCGGTGGCGCGCCGAACGCCTTCGGCCGGCGAACTCCCGGTGTGGACATGGCTGTCCACCAGCCCAGGAAGAATCAGACACTCACCGAAATCGATCACCTCGGCAGCTATCGCGGCATCGAGGTTCTCGAGCAGTCCCGCGATCCGTCCCTCGCGAACCACAAGTGCGCCGCCATCGATGATACGGTGACCCGTAACGATATTTCCCTTGACGACAAGGTTGTCACTGTCGGTCATGTATCACGCACTCCTTGGTATTCGCTTCCGGTCGCAGGCCGGGACGATAGTGGTAGGTGCCGACGATCCAACGGTTGGCGGTAAAGGCCGGCGAACCGGAACAAGGGCGCCGTCTCAGCGGTAGGAGTCGCGCCGGTCGGGGTTGACACTGCTCCTCCACTTCCGCATACTAACACCAACTTCTGCATGACAAGCTCATGAGATCGGCTTGGTGCCGCTTACTGGGCCAACTGAAGGGAGGAGGAGGCGGGTGTCAACAGTCCACAAGGCGAAGATTGACATGGGGATCGTCGCCCAGGGCCTGACCCTCGCCTCGCGACGATCTCCAAGCGGTTGTTATCGAGGCGCGTGCCGGCTCTGCAGTCGGAGAACCGGCAGCCACCCGGTAGGCGCGGCGGGAGCGGGCGGCGGGAGCGGGCGGACCGCGCGCCCGGCCTGGATGGCACGGTCGGCCCTACCGGCCGTCGGCCACCACCTGTATTCGCTCGTTCCGATCAGGGAGGGAGAACGATGAGCGCGACAGAAGCGATATCTTCGGACCAGTCAGTCACGGCCCGCGATCACGACTACACGACCAGCGTCGTCCCCGACGAGAAGCGCCGGCCCATGTGGACGATGCTTCTCACGTGGGCGACATTTCAGATGAGCGTGAGTGTCATGTACGCGGGATTCATCGCCCGCTCTCAAGGCCTCACGCTCGGAAATATGATCGTCGCCGGCGTCCTGTCGGTGATCATCATTCTTGCCTATGGTATTGGCGCCTGCTATTTGGGTACGTACACGGGCCAGACTCAGACACTGATTACGCGGGCGGTGTTCGGGAAGGCAGGGAGCGGAATCGCGTCCGGGCTTCTGATCTTGATGGGCATGGGATGGTATGCGTTCCAGGCCTACTTCCTGGCCCTCATCGTCCAGGGGCTCTTCGGCGCCAACGTCATCCTCTTCTCGGCCATCTTCGGAATCCTGATGATATTCAACAATCTGTTCGGATTCCGTGGTGTTTCGGCGTACGCGAGGTTCGTCGCCGCACCGGTGCTGCTGCTCTGGGGAACGTACACTTTGATAAAGGGGTTCGCGACCGTCCCCGGGTCGGTGCTGTTCTCTCAGCCTCATGTGCCTGTCACGACGTCAATCCTGCTCATAGCCGGCCTGCTCGTCGGGGGCGCCGCTTGGGGTAACGAGCCGGATGTGTTCCGGTACGCGAAGAGAGGCAGGGATCTGAACCTGCCCACCCTGATCTTCGGCTACGCGGTAGGGTGTCTGCTCTTCCCGGTGGCCGGCTACCTCATGGCCGAGCTGTCCGGAGCGTCGCAGTTTCCTGCGATCATCCACTATTTCGTCAACTTCTCGCTCTTTGGGCTGACCCTCCTGGGTGTCATCATCTTCTTCATCAATCAGTTCGCGCTCAACGATGGCAACCTCTATGAGTCCATCAATGCCCTCCAGAACGTCTTGGGAATCTGGAAGCATTGGCGGCGAACCTACAGTGTCCTGATCCTGGGTGTCGTGGGAGCGATCGCGGCGGCGAAGATGGCGACCTTCGCCAACAGCTTCCAGGTGGTCGCCGGGATCAGCGCGGTGTTCGTGCCCTGCGTCACGATCATCATGGCCACCGACGTGTTCGTCCTACCGCGACTCTTTGGTCTTCGCCGGCCGGTGTCGACCGTCACGCAGTGGGAAAACGCGTCCACGATAAACTGGATCGGACTCATAGCGCTCATTGCCGGTCTGGTGGTGGGCGCGGTGACCGGGGGCCTCGTTCCCGGGCTGCCCGGCTTCGCTACGACGTACATCGGCTTCCCACCGCTGCAGTCCTGGCTGGTTTCGGTCGGCCTTTATCTGGTCGGGGTCGCCCTCGTTCGGAACCACGCCGCAAGGTACCGCTGGCTTGGCTACCCGCTTGATTACCAATCGCGGTCAGAGGAGATGAGCCCGGAGGTCGGTGAACTGACTCCCGGTACCTAGCTCGTGAGGCTTCTGTACGTCGTCGTCGACGACCTGAATCCCTCCCCGGATGAGCTGGAGCGGCTCCGCTGTGGAGGGCAGGAAATCGTAGGCGCCGGCTCAGAGTTCGTCGTCAAGCCGATTCCGGTCGGACCACGAGAGTACTCCGAGTCGGCCTTAGGCCTGAGTCTGGCGGTCCCGGGCGCTCTCAAGCTGGTCGTCGAGCAGGAGTCGAAATTTGATGCCGCGATTCTCGGGTGCTTCGGCGACCCTGGCCTGAGGGCGCTTCGTGCCTGCACGGACCTGCCGATCATCGGGCCCGCGGAGGCCGCGACTTCTCTCGTTCAGATCCTCGCGAGGAGGTTCGGGATCGTAACCATAATGGAGTCGGACATCCCCGAGATCGCGGTCTACCTATCGACACTGGAAGTCACGCATAAGTGCGTCGGGATCACTGCCATCGAACGGCCCTTCTATGACCTGGTGAAGGATCCGGAAGACACCTCGAGGCTGCTGGAAGCATCCGGCCGCGCGTTGCTGGACCGAGGTGCGGAGGCCGTCATCCTGGGTTGCATGAGTTTTGGGTTCTATCCCTTCGCACGGAAACTGTCGAAGAGGCTTGGCGTGCCGGTGGTCGATCCGCTCCGAGCCGCGGTCGCGACCGCCCGGTCCCTTTCCATCCTGGGGACCAATGTGAGCAGGCGGACGAGTCCGTTGATGTCCGAGCGAGGGGCCGCCGAGGAGTTCGTGGCCGGGATTTCGTGATGCCGGCGATCAAATGTCGCCAGCCCCGGCCGGCCACAGTGGCCGCGGTCCCTTCAGAGTCTATTCGGGAGACGTGAGTTGACTTCCTCATTGACCCGCGGCAAGTATGTGATCTGCCGTGTCACGGCGGACGGGGAGCCCGAGGTCATCGTCGACGGAGCCGTTTTCCAGCGCGACGGTGTGATCGAGGCGGTCGGCTCGTACGGCGACCTTCGTGAGAAGTTCGACACCGAGGAAACGCTCGGTGGGCCCGACAGCGTCGTCTTGCCCGGATTCGTCAACGCGCACCACCACGTTGGCCTCACCCCGTTCCAACTGGGAGCACCCGACACTTCCTTGGAGCTCTGGCTGATCCGCCGGCTCGGTGCCCGCCTGCCGGATCCGTACCTTGACACGCTTTATTCGGCCTTCGAGATGATTCGTTCCGGCGTCACCACGGTCCAGCACCTCCACAGCCACTTTCGATTCGACCCCCAGGCCTGGGAGGAGGCGACGGACGGCGTGCTTCGCGCCTATGTCGACCTCGGCATGCGTGTCTCCTACTCCGCGGGCGTCGTCGACCAGAATCGGCTGGTCTTGGACGAGCCCGCGTTTATGGCCAGGCTGGAGCCTCGACTGCGGGACGCGTTGATGGCGCTCCCGGGGGCCGTACCTCCTCCGGTCGAGGACCAGCTGAGCCTGTCGTTCCACGAGGTCCTCAAACGCTGGTCGACACGGGGCGGGGGCCTGGTCGGAGTGCAGCTGGCCCCACAGAATCTGCATTGGTGCTCAGACCAGGCGCTCGACGCCATCCGGGAATGTGTCGACACCGCCCATACCAACCTGCACATGCACCTGGTCGAGACGCCCTATCAGAAGGAGTATGCGCACCGTCGAACTGGTGTATCCGCCGTCCGATACCTCTACGATCGGGGGCTCCTGAGCTCAGCCATGACGCTCGGCCATGCGGTCTGGGTCACGGAGGATGACATCGGTCTCCTCGAGCGGACCGGGACCATGGTCTGCAACAACGCGAGCTCCAATCTTCGGATTCGAAGCGGAATCGCACCTGTCAATCGATTCCTCGAACGTGGCATCCCGGTCGCCCTCGGCGTCGACGAGGCAGGGATCAACGACGACCGAGACATGTTCCAGGAGATGCGCGTCGCGCTCAACGTCCACCGGGAGCCCGGCATGCAGCCGACGGTGCCGACGCCGGCACAGATTCTGCGGATGGCGACGGAAAACGGCGCCCGCACCACCTGCTTCGGCGACCGGATGGGCGTCCTCGCGCCGGGTAAGTTCGCGGATCTGGTCGTCTTCGACTGGCGGCAGGTGAGCGAGCCGTATCTCGACCCCGGGGTCGGTATTGCCGACGCCATCGTTCACCGGGGGAAATCCTCGGGCGTTCAGACGGTGGTGATCGGGGGCGAGGTCGTGTATAGGGACGGCCGGTTCGCGAAAGTTGACGAGGGAGCGGCCCTCGCCGAACTGGCTGACAAGTTGCGTGCGCCACTGGGTGACGAAGAAAGACATCGCCGCGAAGTCGCGTCCGAGGTGTTTCCTCATGTGGTCGACTTCTACCGCGATTGGCTCGTTGGCGATCGCGCTCCCTTTTACGCGTTCAACTCGAGTGTCTGACTCTTCGAGCCCCTGGCGCCGTCGATCGGACGTCGCCGGCGCGTGGCGCGTGAGTCAGCCTGTGTGAGAAGGAGGAAGGCTATGTCGGTGCTGATTCGTGGAGGCCGCGTGATCACCGCCAGTGACGACTACGTTGCGGACCTCTTTCTCGATGACGGCCGGATTGCGATGATCGGCAGCTCGCTCGATCTGCGCGCCGACCGCGTGATCGATGCCAGGGATCGGTACGTCCTGCCCGGCATGCTGGATCCCCACACCCATTTCGAGACGCCGTCGTTCGGAACCGAGAGCTGCGACGACTTCACCATCGGATCCAGATCGGCCGCATTTGGCGGCAACACGAGTCTGATTCACTTCGCTCAGCAAGAACCTGGACAGGGCATCTCAGAGGCTGTCGAGGACTGGAAAGCTCGTCTCAGTGAGCGCCCTCCGGTCGTGGATGTCGGTTTCCACCTGATTGTCAAGGACCTCACCGTTCCGCGGGCGCTCGACGAGCTGGCGGCCCTACCTGGGCAGGGCATCCCCAGTTTCAAGGTCTTCATGGCTTACAAGGGCCAGAGCATGGTCGATGACGAGACCCTGTTCAAGGTCATGCAGGTTGCCGCTCGAGCGGGCGCCATGGTAATGGTCCACGCGGAGAACGGCAGCGTGATCGAGGTGTTGCGGGAACAAGCGGTCGCCCGAGGGGAGATGGGCACCGCGGCCCACGGCACCACCCGCCCTCCGTTGACCGAGGCTGAGGCCGTGAGCCGGGCGATCTACCTCGCGACCATTGCCGGAGCCAACCTTTACGTGGTGCACGTGAGCTGCGCAGAGGCTCTGGAACCGATCATCCGGGCTCGGGCGGCCGGCCTGCACGTGTGGGCTGAGACGTGCACTCAATACCTGTGCACGCAGAGCTCCGACCTTTCGCGCCCCGACTTCGAAGGGGCCAAGTTCGTCTTCACGCCGCCCCCACGGAGCGAAGCCGATTGGGGTGAGCTCTGGAAGGCGTTGAGCAGAGATGTGCTGTCCGTGATCTCCTCTGACCATTCGCCCTTCCGCTGGCGGGACCAAAAGACGCTGGGCATCGATGACTTCAGGAAGATTCCCAATGGCGGGCCGGGTGTCGAGGATCGGCTCGCTGTGGTGCACCAGCTGGGCGTTCGAGAGGGCCGCATCACCCTGAATCGGATGGTGCAGCTGCTCTCCACCAACCCGGCCCGCCTGTTCGGACTGTTTCCTCGAAAGGGGACGATCGCAGTGGGCAGTGATGCCGACCTCGTCGTCTTCGATCCCGCCAAGGAGATGGTCCTTTCCTCGGCCCGGAGCCATTCCAACTGCGACTACTCGCTGCAGGAGGGGCGGAAGGTCACCGGCAGCCCGGAATTGGTGCTGGTGCGAGGAGAGGTGGTGGTCGACAACGACCGGCTTTGTGTCGGGGCCGGGTATGGCCGGTTCCTCTCGCGGCCACCGGCCGGCGCCGGTCGCGACCTGACCGTGGCGGCCGCGCCGTGCGTGTAGTCCAGTTCGGGCCCGGATGTGGAGAGGTGGGCAGGCGGTGAACCCCCGGCCGGAGCTCTTGATAGAACCATCGCTGGTCGAGCGGTACGTGCTCGAGCTCTCCCGATATGGCGCGGTCGGAGAGACCGGTGTCAGCCGGACCGCGTACAGCCCCGCCTGGGTGGCCGCACAGGACCAGGTGGCCGCCTGGTGCCGGGAGGCGGGACTCGAAGTCAGGTTGGACGCGGTGGGCAACCTTTGGGCCCGTCTCGAAGGAACCGAGCCGGAGCGGCCCTCGATCGTCTCAGGCTCTCACATCGACTCGCAAACGCCGGGCGGCCGGTACGACGGAGCGCTGGGTGTGATCGCGGCGGTGATCGCCGCGCGGACACTGCACCAGAGATGGGGTCGACCGCGCCGCACGATCGAGGTGCTCTCGATCTGCGACGAGGAGGCGAGCCGCTTCTCGAGCAACTTCTGGGGCTCGAGAGCCATCGCCGGGAAGGCCCGGCCGGACGAAGCGCGCACGCTGCGAGACAGCACGGGCGTCACTATGAAAGAGGCCATGACCGAGGTCGGACTGCGGCCCGACCAGGTCGCCGGCTGCGCCCGACAGGACATCGACACGTTCCTCGAACTTCACATCGAACAAGGACCGCTCCTGGAAGAGCTCGACATTCCGGTCGGTGTCGTCTATGCCATCACCGGCATCCGGCACTGCGCTGTCGAGCTGGTCGGCAGGACGGACCACGCAGGTGCACGCCCGATGAACTCCCGCCTCGACGCCATGGCCGGCGCGGCCGAAATCATCTCCCAGGTGATCGAGCACGCTCGGGCGGTGGGCGTGCCGGCGGTGACAACCGTCGGCCACATCGAGGTGGAGCCGAACCTGGTCCCTGCCGTGCCGGGTCGGGTCACCTTCTCGATCGACGCTCGCCATCCCGACCCCGAGGCGTTCGAACGCCTGTGGGAGCATCACTTTGCGGTCGCCGAGTCGGTTGCTAAAGCGCGAGGCCTAAAAATGGATCGAAAGACTCTGTTGGATGCCGCTCCCAGCGTCTGTGACCAGCACCTCATATCACTTCTCAAAGAGACCGCCGGAGAGCTCGGCATTCCAGTTCACGTCATGCACAGCGGTGCCGGCCATGACAGCCAGCACATGGCAGGGATCGCCGACACAGCCATGATCTTCGTGCGAAGTGTCGGTGGCCGCAGCCATACCCCAGAGGAATACACGACCGTCGCCGACGCGGTTCAGGGTATTCGGCTTCTCACCGCCGTCATCGCGAAACGCGCCTACGTTACTGAGTGAAGACGCCCGCAGCGGGTTGAACCCGTTAACGGATGGGCACCGCGCCCCTGCCCTGTCCCGGCTCCACCGGGACATGTCCGTGTGGGACTTGTGGCTCCCGACCCTTGTGAGGCCGCAGATCAAGGCCTCACGATGATGATGCTGATATGGGAAACGGCGCCTGCTTCGATCTGAACTCGCACGGAAAGGGCGGTCATCATCCGGAAGTGGCTGCTCGGCCTGGAGACCGCTCTGGCGCGCCCGCGGTGAGGTCGAATCGAGCTGCGGGTGAAGAGACCCGCGGGAGCTGCAAGTACCGCTTCGACGACGCGAACGAACGCGAATGACGACGGTGCTGCATCCCGACGCTCGCGTCGGCGACCGCGCAGGTCGATCCTTCCCGCTCTCCTACGGGCAGCAAGCGCTGTGGGCCTTTGAGCGGCTCCATCCTGGGACGGTCGCGAATCATCTGGTCTTCGCGCTGAACATTCTCAGCGAGCTCGACGTGCCCGCCTTCACGAGAGCGGCACAACTCCTCATGGACCGCCATCCGATGCTGCGGACCACGTTCGAAGAGACCGACGGGCTCCCGATCCAGACCGTGCATGAGCATCAGACGGTCGCCTTTCGCGTCGAGTCGGCCGCGGACTGGAGCGACGCCCGGGTGTCGGAGGTTCTCACCGCCGAAGCCGAGCGCCCCCTCGATCTCCGCCACGGGCCCCTGGTGAGGTTCCTTCTCCTGTCACGGTCACCGACGAACCACGTCTGGCTGATCAGCACCCATCACCTGCTGAACGATTTCTGGTCGAGCGCCCTCATCCTCCACGAGATCACGAAGCTCTACAAGGCCGTCCTGACCGGTGAGAGCGCGGGGCTCAGGGAGTTGAAGGCCGGATACGAGGACCATATAGAGCGCGAACATCGCCTGGTCTCAGGCGACGAGGGTAGGGGTCACCTGACCTTCTGGCGCCAGTACCTGGATGGTGCCCCTGCCCCGGTGCACCTGGCGCCCGACTTTCCTCGCGCCCCGGAGACCGACCGTGGGCGGGAGAGCGAGCTCGCGCTCGATGCGGAGACGACCGCTGGTCTGAAACGGCTCGCCGCCGCCCATGCGGCAACGCTGCACGAAGTGGTGCTGGCCGGCTTCCTCGCTCTCCTCCACCGCTGGACCGGAGAAGGGGACCTCGTCATCGGCACCGTGGCGGCGAACCGCTCCGCGCGCCAGGCCCGCACGGTGGGCTACTTCGTGAACTCGGTCCCCCTCCGAGTCGATGTATCGGATGAGGCGTCCTTTTCCACGGTGATCGATCATGTTCACAGAAGCTTCCAGGCCCGCTCCTCGCACACGTCGTATCCCTTTCCGAAGCTCGCCGAGGAACTCCGGCTCGGGGCGGAGCGTCCAGACCGACCCTACTTCTCCGTCATGTTCTCGTGGGACCGGACCACGAGCGTGATCGATCCTGCCCTGTCGGTCTCCGGAGCCGGCGCGGCCGAGGGCGTCCAGTCGGCGCTCCACGACCTGCGTGTCGTCGCCAGGCCGCTCGAAGAGCGCCCCGCCCCGAGCGAAATCGTACTTCGAGCGGGCGAAATCGGACCGGAACTCCATCTCACCCTCCAGTACAAGTCCGAGCTGTTCGCACCGGACACTATCGCCCGGCTGCACGCTCACCTGCGGCGGCTCCTCTCCGAGGCGCTGTCGGATCCTGATCGTGCGGTCGGGGACCTGGAGCTGCTGTCGGAGGGTGAGCGGTCGGAGCTGGAGGCGGTGGCCGGCCGGGTCGAGACCGGCAGGGTGCCGGCCCTGGTGGGGGAGGCGATCCGGGATCAGGCGGCCCGGACACCGGATGCGGTGGCGGTGCGCTTCGGCCCTGAGTCGTTGACCTACCGGGAGCTCGATGCCCGTGCCAACCAGCTCGCCCGCCACCTGAGGGCTGGGGGAGTTGGCCCGGGCGTGCTGGTCGGGGTGTGGATGGAGCGGTCGCTGGAGATGCTGGTCGCGGTGCTGGCGACCATCAAGTCGGGCGGGGCACTGCTGCCGCTGGACCCCGGGTTCCCCGCCGACCGCATCCGGTTCATGGTCTCGGACTCGAAGGCGAAGGTGGTGGTAACGCACTCGGAGCTGCTCGCCGGGGGTGAGCCGGCGCCGGGGGTCGACTATGTCTGCATCGACCGGGACGCCGAACGGATCGGGTGCCAATCGGCCGGCGAGCTGGAGGTGGCGGTGGCGGGCGACGAGCTCGCCTATGTGATCTACACCTCGGGGTCGACCGGGCGGCCGAAGGGAGTGGAGATCGAGCACCGCAACCTGGCCAACCTCGTCCAGGCGATGGCGGAGCGGCCGGGGGTGAGGTCCTCCGACGTACTGCTCTCGCTCACCACCCTCTCCTTCGACATCTCGCTGGTGGAGCTGCTGGTACCGCTGGTGGTGGGCGCTCAGGTCGTGATCGTGGACAGCGAGACGGCGACCGACGGCGCCGCCCTGGGCGCCCTCCTCGCCGGGTCGGGGGCCACGGTCATGTTTTCGACACCGTCGAGGTGGCGACTGCTGCTGGAGTCCGGATGGCGCGGAGACCGGCGTCTCAAGGCTCTCTGCGGCGGGGAAGCCCTGACTCGGGACCTGGCCGATCAGCTCCTCGCCCGCTGCGGATCGGTGTGGAACATGTACGGACCGACCGAGACCACGATCTGCTCGACGGTGGAGGAGGTGAGGGCAGGTGAAGGTCCGGTGCCGATCGGCGCGCCGGTCCGACAACAACCGCCTCTACGTGCTCGACGCCAATCACCGGCTGCTGCCGATCGGGGTGCCGGGGGAGCTGGTGATCGGCGGCAGCGGCGTCGCACGGGGCTACCTGGGACGGCCGGAGCTGACCGCCGAACGCTTCCTCCCCGATCCCTTCCGCTCCGAGCCGGGAGCCCGCATGTACCGCACCGGCGACCTCGTCCGCCGCACTCGGAGCGGTGATCTCCAGTTCCTGGGCCGCATCGACCAGCAGGTGAAGGTGCGCGGCTACCGCATCGAACCGGGTGAGATCGAGTCGGTTCTGGCTCGACATCCTGCCATCGCCCAGGCGGTGGTCACGGCCTATCGGCACGCTGCGGGCGACACCCGGCTGGCCGCCTACTACACCCTCACCGACCCCACCGTCTCCCCGCTCCCTGAAGAGCTGCGGTCGCATCTGCGAGCCACGCTTCCCGACTACATGGTTCCCGCCGCCTACATGGCGCTGGACGCCTTCCCCACCACTCCCAACAACAAGATCGATCGCGCTCAGCTGCCCGCGCCCGACCCCGCACCGGCGGCCGCCGGTGACCCGCCCCGGCCGGGACTGGAGGCGGAGCTGGCGCGGATCTGGGAAGACGTGCTTGGAACGCAGAGCATCGGCCGCGACGACGACTTCTTCGACCTCGGCGGCCACTCTCTGCTCGCCACCCAGATCGTCTCTCGAATCAGGGAGCGGTGCGGTGTCGAGATGTCCGTCGCTGAGATCTTCAATCATCCGACGGTGCGCACCCTGGCGGAGGTGGTCGCGGCATCGGCAACCACAGCGTCGCCCCTCTCCACACCCCTGACGGACGCGCCCACGCGGGGCCGGCTCGCGAGCCCGCTCTCCTTCTCGCAGGAAAGGATGTGGTTCCTTCATCAGTTGCGACCTGACGGATCGTCGTACAACATGTTCGGCGCCGTACGAGTACCGGGGCGGCTGGACCCCGCCGTTCTGGAACGGGCGATCAACCAGTTGATCGCCCGCCACGCACCACTTCGTACCGCGTTCGTCGCCCCCGAGGGCACGCCACAGCAGGTGGTGATCCCTGAGCTGACGGTGCACCTGCCCGTTGTCGACTTCCGCTCCGAGCCACCCGGCGACCGGGTGCTCAAGGCTGAGCGCGCCATACGGAGGATGGGCAGCAAGCCGTTCGATCTGGCGAACCCGCCGCTGTTTCGGTTCGAGCTGCATCGGCTGGCCGACGACGAGTACCTGCTGGCCATCTGCCTGCACCACATCATTTCCGACAACTGGTCGTTCGGGGTCCTTGCCCGCGACCTGAGCGCCTTTTACGAGGCGGCCCTCACCCACCGCTGGCCCGACCTGCCCGTCCTCGGCATGGAGCATCTCGACTTCGTGCGCTGGCATCGTGAGTGGGTCTCGGAGGGTTCGATAGCCGCGCAGCTCGAGTACTGGAAGCAGCGGCTGAGCGCGCTTCCGGTGACCGAGATTCCTCCCGACCGTGCCCGGCCGGCCGTTCAGACGGACCGGGGAGCAACCATCACCACCGCGCTTCCACTCCGGCTTGTCCGGGCGATTTCCCGACTGTGCCGCGAGGAGCGGGCGTCACCGTTCATGGTCATGCTCGCCGCCTTCGCGACCCTGCTGCACCGGCACACCGGCGCCGACGACATTGTGCTCGGAGTCCCGGTCGCCAACCGCAACTGGCTTCACAGCGAAGATCTGATCGCCTCCTTCGTCAATACGGTGGCCGTCCGCATCGATCTCTCCGGTAACCCGTCGTTCCGCGAGCTCGTGGGCCGGGTACGGCGTACTTCGCTCGAGGCACTCGCGCATCAGGACGTTCCATTCGAGCGCCTTGTCGAAGAGCTGCGTCCGCGGCGTGATCCCAGCCGGTCACCTCTCTTTCAGATCCTGTTCAACGTGACCAACGCCCCGTTCACCCTCCCCGAATTCGACGGAGTGCGGACGGAGCTCCTGACCGTCGGCCGCGCCTCCGCCCAGTTCGATCTCTCACTGTCGATCGACCTCACGACCACTCAGACCGCAACCGCCGAGTACAACACCGACCTCTACGACGCGTCGACCATCGAGGGGCTAATGTCCCGGTACTGGAACCTTCTCTCTGAGGCGGTCTCGGACGTGGGTCGTGAGATCGGGGAGTTGGAGCTGCTGTCGGAGGGTGAGCGGTCGGAGCTGGAGGCGGTGGCCGGCCGGGTCGAGACCGGCAGGGTGCCGGCCCTGGTGGGGGAGGCGATCCGGGATCAGGCGGCCCGGACACCGGATGCGGTGGCGGTGCGCTTCGGCCCTGAGTCGTTGACCTACCGGGAGCTCGATGCCCGTGCCAACCAGCTCGCCCGCCACCTGAGGGCTGGGGGAGTTGGCCCGGGCGTGCTGGTCGGGGTGTGGATGGAGCGGTCGCTGGAGATGCTGGTCGCGGTGCTGGCGACCATCAAGTCGGGCGGGGCACTGCTGCCGCTGGACCCCGGGTTCCCCGCCGACCGCATCCGGTTCATGGTCTCGGACTCGAAGGCGAAGGTGGTGGTAACGCACTCGGAGCTGCTCGCCGGGGGTGAGCCGGCGCCGGGGGTCGACTATGCCTGCATCGACCGGGACGCCGAACGGATCGGGCGCCAATCGGCCGGCGAGCTGGAGGTGGCGGTGGCGGGCGACGAGCTCGCCTATGTGATCTACACCTCGGGGTCGACCGGGCGGCCGAAGGGAGTGGAGATCGAGCACCGCAACCTGGCCAACCTCGTCCAGGCGATGGCGGAGCGGCCGGGGGTGAGGTCCTCCGACGTACTGCTCTCGGTCACCACCCTCTCCTTCGACATCTCGCTGCTGGAGCTGCTGGTGCCGCTGGTGGTGGGCGCTCAGGTCGTGATCGTGGACAGCGAGACCGCGACCGATGGCGCCGCCCTGAGCGCGCTCCTCGGCGGGTCGGGGGCGACCATCATGCAGTCGACTCCGTCGAGGTGGCGGTTGCTGCTCGAGGCCGGATGGCGCGGGGACCGGCGTCTCAAGGCTCTCTGCGGCGGGGAAGCCATGACCCGGGACCTGGCCGACCAGCTGCTCGCCCGCTGCGGCTCGGTGTGGAACATGTACGGACCGACCGAAACCACGATCTGGTCGGCGGTGGAGGAGGTGAGGACAGGTGAAGGTCCGGTGCCGATCGGCGCGCCGGTCGACAACAACCGCCTCTACGTGCTGGACGGCCACCTCCATCTGCTGCCGATCGGGGTGCCGGGGGAGCTGGTGATCGGCGGCAGCGGCGTCGCACGGGGCTACCTGGGACGGCCGGAGCTGACCGCCGAACGCTTCCTCCCCGATCCTTTCCGCTCCGAGCCGGGAGCCCGCATGTACCGCACCGGCGACCTCGTCCGCCGCACTCGGAGCGGTGATCTCCAGTTCCTGGGCCGCATCGACCAGCAGGTGAAGGTGCGCGGCTACCGCATCGAACCGGGTGAGATCGAGTCGGTTCTGGCTCGACATCCTGCCATCGCCCAGGCGGTGGTCACGGCCTATCGGCACGCTGCGGGCGACACCCGGCTGGCCGCCTACTACACCCTCACCGACCCCACCGTCTCCCCGCTCCCTGAAGAGCTGCGGTCGCATCTGCGAGCCACGCTTCCCGACTACATGGTTCCCGCCGCCTACATGGCGCTGGACGCCTTCCCCACCACTCCCAACAACAAGATCGATCGCGCTCAGCTGCCCGCTCCCGACCCCGCACCGGCGGCCGCCGGTGACCCGCCCCGGCCGGGACTGGAGGCGGAGCTGGCGCGGATCTGGGAAGACGTGCTTGGGACGCAGAGCATCGGCCGCGATGACGACTTCTTCGACCTCGGCGGCCACTCCCTGCTCGCAACGCGCATGTTCGCCGAGGTCGAGGCGCTGACCGGCCATCACTCGCCGCTGTCGGTTCTCTTCCGCGCGCCCACCGTCGCCGGCCTCGCAGCCGCGCTGCAGACGGTGCCGGAAGATCGGGGACGCGAGCCGGGCGGCGAAAGGCGAGGCTGGACGTCCTTGGTACCGGTCCAGACCGGTGGTGACCGGCGGCCGTTCTTTTACGTATCCCCGTTCCTGATCTCGGCCCTCAGCTTCTCTCAGCTGGGCCGGTACCTGGGACCCGACCAGCCGCTCTACATCCTTCAGCCGCAGGGCATGGAGTCCGATCAGCCCTTCCACACCTCCGTCGAAGAGATGGCATCCCACTACATCGAGGAGATGAAGGAGGTGCAGCCGAGGGGTCCCTACTGGATAGGTGGCCACTGTGCCGGAAGCTGGGTCGCCTTCGAGATGGCCAGACAGCTTCAGCAGCGGGGGGAGGACCTCGGGCTTCTGGTGCTCGTCGATGCTTCTCCGCCCGGCATCGCGGCGCCGGCAATCAATCCTTACCGCTACGTCGCGAGCAGGCTGGCCGATTTCTGGCGCGAGGGCAGGCTGACAGACGTGCTGCGCTGGCAGATGAAGATCGCTGCCGAGCGCGTGAGGGGGCAGCTCGGCCGGAGAGGGCGGACGGCGAGGCGGATCGCAAAGTTGCGTTCCGTCCATGCCGCGGCACACAGGTCCTATACCGGCGGCACGGTGCACGGCGACGCGTTGCTGTTGCGAAGTTCCGAGTACGCGCGGCTGCGGAGCAGAGACTGGCATCTCGATTGGTCCAAGCTCGTGAGCGGGGACCTGGATACGGTCGTCGTCCCGAGCACGCACGCCGGCCTGTCGATCGATGCCGAACCTCTGGCCGGGGCCATTCGGCGTGCTCTCGATGAGGCCGCGGTGCCGGCCGGAGGTGTGCATTGGTACCCGAGCCTTTCCTCCCCTCGACCAGCCGGGTTCGACGATCCGTTGGTTGGGGCGCAGCGCGCGCCCTTCCACCTGGTGACTGATTAGCGCTTCGACGGGCACCCGGCGAGGTCTTCCCCGGGGCCCCGGCCGGCCCAGCGCCGGTGGCTGAGGACCGCCCCGTCTGTGCTTCGATATCGGGAATGACGGAAGACGATGCCGCCCCACGTGTGGTCAGCGCCCGGCGCGAGATTGCAGCCCCAGCGAGCGAGGTCTTCGATCTCATCGCCGACCCGGCTCAGCAGCCCCGCTGGGACGGCAACGACAATCTGTCCGGGGCGCCTCCAGGGCATCGGATCCGCGCCGTCGGTGATGTCTTCACGATGACCCTTACGGGTGGCGAGATTCGGGAGAATCACGTCGTCGAGTTCGAGGAGGGTCGCCGGATCGCCTGGAGGCCGGCGGAGCCGGGCCGCAGGCCGCCCGGGCATTTGTGGCGATGGGAGCTCGATCCGGCCGGCCCCTCGCGTACGACGGTAACCCATACCTACGACTGGACGCAGCTGGAGGACGAGAGCCGACTCCCTCGCGCACGGAGGACGACCAGCGACAGGCTCCAGGCGTCGCTGGACCGTCTTGCCACACTCGCCGAACTGGGCTGACAGTGGCGTTGGCGGCTGGTTCCGCCTTGTGCGAACGCGTGGTGGGGGCTATGGCGAAGCCACTGCGCGGGCCTGATGGGGCCAGTGGGCCCACGACAACAAATGGCAGGCGGAGCTGGGAAGGACGCCGCGATCGTCGACGAGGGACGCCCGGTTCGAGCTCGCTCAATCCGGCGCCCGGTCGCCTTCGGCGGTGAGCGGAACGAGCTTCAGAGCCAGCTGCAAGCGAAAAGAGGCGTTTCCGGCGCGGACACCGTAGCCCAACACCCGCTCGGCCTCGCGCAGCCGGTAGTCGAGCGTGTTCGGGTGGATGCCCAGCCGGTTGGCGGCCGCCTTGCGTACCATCCCGGCCTCGAAGAAGGCCTGCAGCGTCTCGACGAGCTGCCTGCGGCTACGCCCTCCCGGGGGCAGCAGCGGCGTCAGCACGTCCTGCACGAAGCCATCGACGGTGCCGTCCTCTTTGAAGAGGTCCAGGAGCCGCAGCTCGTCGTACCGGTGCACTGGCTCCTGCGGGGCCAACACGGAGCCCAGCGCCCGGGCTCGTCGCGCCTCGCGAAGACTTGTCATCAGCCCGCGCGCGCCCACTCTCGGCGAGCCAACCCCGGCCGTGAGCAAAAAGCCGGCATCGCGGTCGGCGAGTACCGACCCCACGATGCGAGCCACAACGTCAGCCGAGCTGGCGGAGGCGGCGAGCACCACCCCCAGGTCGACCAGGCCGAGCGGAGCGTCCGGGAAGCGTCGACGCAGGCTGCGCATAACCTCGGCCAGCTCCATGTCGGCGAGGCTCCGTGAGCGTCCGGGCGCCGACAACGGCTCGATCACAACCCCCGTCCTGAGAACCCCGAGCTCGTACCCAAGCGGCCGCGCCTCTGCGGCGGCCTCCTGCTCGTCGGTGAAGGCGCCCGCCAGGACGCGGCCCAGGAACAGACGGACTGCCTCCTCGCGCGAACTGCCCACGTGCTCCAGTGCTTTGAAGTACCCCTGCGCGCTGACCGAGTTCAGGAGGTCCAGATACCGCATCGTCAGCGTCGCCAATTCGGCGAGGATCTCCGGCGGGGCGTGTACCACCACGGTCTCCCACATGACCTGGGCTTCCAGCCGCCCCGCCCTCAGAACGGCATCGAGCGGGAAGCCCTGGTCCAACCGCCGGCCGGCGATGTGCTCCAGCTCGGTCAGCTCCTCGCTCTCCGGCACCCGGCCGCGACGCAGCGATTCCAGGTAAAGCTCCAGGTTGCGCGTCTCGGCCTGGATCAACTCGTACTCGAGCTCGGTCCCGGTGACGCGCGCGTAGGCCGGAATGTCGGAGCAAAGCCGGGCCGCGATCTCCGAGGCGAGCCGGGGCAGGTCGCTCGGCATGAGCTCGAACGACGGCGATTGTGAAGTAGTCACAATATTCGGCTCGGTCACCCGCCCCAATCTCCAGCCATCCGCAGGAATCTTGATCCTAACTTATAAGTCGGAGCTCTGAACCGTACCTGGAGGACAGCGAGTGGCGACCACCGACGAGAGGACTCTTCAGCCCACGCTGACCGGCGTGTACTACGCCGATGAGAGTGTCTTCCAGCGCGAGCAGGTGCGGATCTTTTCCCGCGAATGGATCTGCACCGCCCGCATCGCTGAACTGGCAGAGGCGGGCAGTTTCGAGACCTATCAAATCGCGGGCGAGAGTGTGGTCGTCGTGCGTGGCCACGACCAGGTCATCCGGGCCTTCTACAACGTCTGCCGGCACCGGGGATCGCGGCTCTGCCTGGAGGAGCGCGGCCGCCTGGGCCGAAACTTCCAGTGCCCCTACCACGTGTGGAGCTACGCGCTCGATGGCCGGCTGACGGGAGCTCCGAACCTGGGCGAGATCCCCGACATCGAGCGTGCGGAGCGCAGCCTCTTACCGGTACCCACTCGCGAGTGGCTGGGCTATGTCTGGATCTGCCTCGCGGACGATCCACCGGACTTCGCGGGCCAGGTCGAGCAGCAGGTGACCGATCGCTTCGGGGATCCGGCCTTGATCGAGCGCTACGCTCTGGACCAGCTGGCGCTCGGGCACCGGGTCGAGTACGACGTGCACGCCAACTGGAAGCTGATCGTCGAGAACTTCATGGAGTGTTACCACTGCTCGAACCTCCACCCGGAACTGGTGGCGGTGCTTCCGGAGTTCCGGCGCGGCTACGCCACGCAGGACAAGGTCGGTTATGGGGCGGCGTTCGGCGAGGGCATCCAGGGATTCACGTTTGACGGCAGACCCGGCCTGGACCCGCTACCCGGAGTCGACGGCGAACTGGCCCGGAGCTACTACGGTCTGACCGTTGTCCCTCAGGTCGTCGTCAACCTGGCGCCGGACCACGTCATTTTCCATCGCTTCTTCCCCGTCTCGGCCGGGCGGACGCGCGTTCGGTGTGATTGGTTGTTCGCTCCCGAGGCCATTGCCGGCGGCCGCGACCTGCAACCATCGATCGAGCTCTTCCGGCGCGTGAACGAGCAGGATTTCGCCGCTGTGGAGGCTTGCCAGCCTTCCATGAGCTCGCGGGCCTATCGCCAGGGAGGCGTCTACGTGCCCGCCGAGCACCACATCGCGGGCTTCAACGGCTGGGTGGCCGAGCGCCTGGCCGGATCGTGATGGGCGCTGCGCGGGACGGCCGGGCGGATGCGATCCACGTCCCGAAAAGCCTGAAAGGCCCGGCGGGCACGCCCAAGAGCAGGCGGGAGGAAGCGTTCTTCAATCGGGTGGAGCCGGATCCAGAGTGGCTCACGCACAGCCGCCCCGGTCAGGCGATGGAGCTCCTGGAGATGGCGTTCACCCGCGAGCGCCCCGAGGTGAAGCGTGTGTGGGGCGAGCGGGTGGCCGAACAGCTGCAGCGCGTGCATGAGGCCGACGCGGCCGAACCGGACGTAAGCCCGGCTGCCCGCGATCTCACCGCCGAGGTCAAGTCGGAGGCCCTGCGGCTCGGCTTCGACGCCGTCGGGATCGCCCGCTTTCATCGGACCTACGTCTACTCGAACTACCTGCGGGACGTCCGCCACACGCGGCTCGTGGTCCTCGCGCTGGAGCGGCAGTCTGAGGACTTTGAGAGGGAGTTGCTGTCGGTCGCGTACATGCACCGGACGCAGCAGCTGATGCACGACGGCACCGAGATGATGCTGGAGCTGGCCGCCTTCTTGCGGGCTCGCGGACACCGGAGCCAGGTGGTCGCCGGACCGATCGGGGTGAATCTGGTCAAGATCCTGCCCTACGCCGAGGAGGCCGGCCTCGGGCAGCTGGGACTCAACGGCCAGCTGCTCTCGCCCTACTTCGGCAGCCGCTGGCACCCGTTCGCGCTGTCCACCGACGCGACGCTCACGCCTGACGGGCCTCGGGACTTCGGTGTCCAGAAGCTCTGTGACGCCTGCCAGGTGTGCGTGCGGCGATGCCCGGGGAGAGCCATCCCCGGCACGCGAGTCCACTGGCGGGGCGCGCAAAAGAGCAAGCTGCTGGTCGAAAAGTGCATCCCGATGCTGATGCGCTATGCCACCTGCAACATCTGCACGAAGGTATGCCCGGTGCAGAGGTACGGCCTGCCTGCCGTGCTCGACCACTACCACGCCACCGGCGGCGAGGTGTTGGGCAAGGGCACAGACGAGCTCGAGGGGTACAGCCTGCCCGACCGCGGCTACCAGAAACCCGGGAAGCTGCCGCACTTTGCCGCCGACGAAGCCCGGATCCGCTACGACTTGCTGGACCAGGTGCCCGAAGGCACCGAGCCCTGGGTTCACCAGGCGTCGGCAAGTTCCGATCATCAGTGAGTCCAAGAGCCGGCCCGATTCGACGCATTTCGCGGCGGGCAAGAGGGCCCGGCGCAAACCGTGACTCTGGTGGGGCGCCTAGCGTCTATAGACGCTAGACTTAATTCAATGGCATCCCTCGACCATTACCTCTTGGAGGAGGCGCTGGCAGCTCGGGAGCGGTGTGCCGACATGGAGCTCGAGCTCGCGCGACGGAAGGCAGACCTCGGCCGCGCGGTCCGGCGCCTGCACGCCTCGGGTGCCTCGCTGCGGGAGATCGCCGTGGCGTTAGAGATCAGCCACCAGCGCGTTCACCAGCTGATCGGCCCAGGCGCGGCCGAGAGCTTGATCATCAGGATGACGCGGCTCGGACGGCGAAGCGGCCGCCGGTCCCTCGCGTCTTGCTCCTTCTGCGGGGTTGCCCAGGTCGACACCCAGAGGCTAGTGGCCGGCCCCGGGGTGTGGATCTGCGATCGGTGCATCGGTTCGGCCACCCGCCTTGCCACTGGAGAAGAGCGCACAGACGAACCAGATCAGGCAATGTTCAGCGTCGTCTCTCGAGACGAGCAGGGGATACGCTGTGAATTCTGCGGGCGAGGCCTCCGGCGGCCGAACCGCATCTTGAGAAGCGATCGACAGGGACGGACGATCTGCGACCGCTGCCTGCGGCTCTGCAACGAGATCGTGGCCGAACCCCCTGAGCCTTGCTGTTAGCCTGCCACCGCGCCCGGCTGTGCTCGGAGAGCCGCCTCGATCTGGCCCTCTGTGGGTAAGTCGAGCCGGCAGAAAGCACCTTCTCCATGCGATGAGCCGTCCGCGAGGTGAACGGCGTCCTTGGGTGCGCGGGGCTCGAGGACGAGATCAGTACCTCGAAGGGCGCTCCAAACTCCGTCTACCAGGTGAGTTTCAACAAGCGGCGCGCGTACCTTCGCGCCGCGGGAACCGGCAGGCAGCCATCATGACCACGAACGCCTCGCCTTGGTCAGCAATCACTGAATGATCGATTCCCCCATACTGGTTGAGCCTGTGGTCTACCCAGGTGATGTGACGGACCCCCCAGTAGGCGGCGCGCAGAAGCCCAAACCTGTCGACCTCCTTTGCCTGCGCTGCGATTCGGTTCCTGAGTGACATCGACCGATCTCTCCATGCCTCCACGTCAATGGGAGTTTGCCCGTAATAGCGCACGTAGCTGAAGCGCCTTTCAAGGGCCTCCCTGAACTCATCTTTGGTGAGCTGCCTCAGGTGGAAGGGGTTGTCCTGACCAAGGTCGAATAGACGCATCGCGTCCGGCTCGGGTGTCGACACGACTAGAACACCGTCCGCCGTCAACACCCGGGCGAACTCTTCGATACAGCGGACAGGGTCAGCGACATGCTCAATCGTCTCCAGTGAGACCAACGCGGGCACTGTCGCGTCTGCCAGTGGCAAGTCGGTCACGCTCCCTCGAACGAAGGTGCCGTGCGCGCCGAACCGCGCCCGGGCGTATTCGAGTGACTGCCCATCGACGTCGATGCCAAGGAAGCCTCCCGGCCGACGCCCCGGATTGAGCAGCACAGCTCCGTAGCCGATCCCACAGGCTGCATCCACGGTGGGACTCCGTTCCACCACCTTCAGAACCGAGCGTGCGAACGCATATCGATGAACGTGCGCAAGCTCGTGCTGGTTGTGTTTGGGATGCATTGGGTCCTCGACAAGGGCCCGCTCACCGGTGTCACGTGGAAGACGCCATGACCTGGCGGGTCTCCTTTCGAGCAGCCCCATCCTGGGCCAAGCTTGGAAGGCTCGGCCGGCCCGGTGCAATGAGCAATGTTCCCCAATGAGTGTGGGCGTACGCAGGTCCTCGAAGAGCGTCGGTCGCCACGTCAAACCCATCGGTATTTGCGCATGCCGGCGCCGCGGCGCCGTTCGCAGCGCTCCGCTTTGACCTGAAGGCTGTCCATCAGGTCGGGAAAGCGCAAGACTGCCTGGGCCCCTTCCCTCAAGGTCTCCCCTCCGGTGATCTACAGACTTCCCAACCGTCAAGAAGGGGAAGCGCTGTAGGGGGAGGAGAAAGGAATGGAGCGGGAGACGGGCTTCGAACCCGCTACCTAAACCTTGGCAAGTGCGATTTTACCCTCTGGGGAGCAGACTTTACGTCGTTCGAATTCGATAGAAGCGGTTTATCGTCTAACACGCTCTTGTACAGCCTAAAACCGCCCCGCACATCACCCACGCAGGGCCGACGAGCGACGCCGGGCAGGAACTGAGGGCCGTCGCCTGTCAGCTCCAGGCTGATGACGCCGCGCGCTGAGGGCCTCCCAGGAGGGCACCAGGCCTCGGGCCCTCCCGAGTGCCCGGGTCCGGGTACGTCGCCCGGCCGACGTGCGGCCGCTGCAGGGAGCGCTCGCGGAGATGACCGAGATACTGCGCACGTTGCGCTCGGCATCAGCGAGGTGCAGGTCGCCCTGTCGCTAGGTGGCGTCGACGGCGTGCAGAGTTCCAACCGGTGATCGCCGAGCTCCGGGGCTGACGCGTCGCAGCCGCGCTTCCACAGCGGGGTCACCTCCCCGCGCCGAGCGCTCCCTCCAGCCTCCGCTGGGCACGGGTCAACGCCGCGGTCGCGATGCCGTGGCTCTGAGCTACCTCGTCCTTCAGGGGGCGGAGCGGCAGGTGCCGGGTCACGATGTAGACGAGCGCGGCCGCCACTGTCGCGGCGGGGAGGCCGCTCGCCGCCTCTTGGACTGCGGGCCGCCACCAAGCGGCGAGGCACCGGACCACCACCGGCAGCCCGACCGTGGGAAGGGCCACGCTCCACAGCGAGGTGCCCACCGCGTCCAGACGACACGCAGGCTTGGGCGGGCGAAGGAGGTTGGGCGCCGCGGCGGGCTCGGCAGATTCCGGCAACAGTGCCAGCACCTCGTCGTCGTCGCAGGACGGCACGATCTCGGAGATCGCGGCATGTTGT
The DNA here is from genome assembly GCA_963808785.1 of Candidatus Dormiibacterota bacterium. Lineage (GTDB taxonomy): Bacteria > Chloroflexota > Dormibacteria > Dormibacterales > Dormibacteraceae > CAVTSA01. Next base: position 792,523 of record CAWEGH010000001.1, read on the forward strand.
GGGTCCACGGGCTTCCAGCGGATGGCAAACGGGAAGGTCTGCCGCACCGCGCACGAGGGTGCCCCACGAGGTGCTCGCGCCCTGCCCGTCGAGATCCCCGCTCCAGGCGCTGACGCGCTCCGGCACCTGTCCCTTCGGCACCCCTACTGCGTACAGCGGCCCGACCGGTCCGTAGAGGCGGTAGAGCGCGGCCAGCGGCGAGTCGCGGACCACCCGGCGCCAGGGCTTGCGGTCCCCCACGCGCTGCCAGAAATCGAACGCCAGCTCGTCGCCGATCCGGAGGACCTGCCTGGCTTGCCGCCTGTATTCGGCGAAGACGCGGTCCAGGTCGAAGTCGTCGTCTCCACGGATCTCGGGCCGTTCCGGCTGGGGTGGATCCTCGACCTCGGTGCGGTTTCACGCGGTGACGGAGCTGCGCCGGGTGGGAGGAGGCGGAGGTGACATCGCCGGAAGCTTTCCCTCCGATCGCAGATCGAGCCTGAGCTGGCCGGGTGGCGCCTCGTCCTGAGCAGAAGGCGCGCCCGGCGCCAGACTCCGGTTGGCTGCCCGTCGTCGTCCCTCTCGGCGGGTGCCGGCTCGCGAGCCGGCACGGCAGCCACTGCGGGCGCCGGCCCCGGGGTCGGAGGGACCGCCTCGGTCCGCTGCGCCACGCAGGCCGCGCAACCGAGGGCCTTGCGTCCGGCCACGAGGGTCGCCCTCTCCCCGCAGGCCGGGCAGCGTGCGGGAAGGAACCGGCGCAGTACCGGCAGCCAGACGAGGGTGTAGAGATAGGCGCGCGGGCCGCGCCGCACCTGTACCGGCAGCCGGTATGCCGGGACCAGCAGCAGGTGCAGCCGGAACGGCTGCCGGTCGCTGCGGGGCTGGTGCTTGTCCTCGATCTCCTGGAGCCGGCGGGCCCGTTCTGTCTGCGTCGCCTCGGCCTGCGCTTCGTAGAGAGCGCGGCGCTCGGCGCTGGCGCGGTCACTGCGCTCGGCGATCGAATCGAGCACGGCGTCGTAATAGGCCTCGACCCTTGCGCGTTCGTCCTCGCGCAGACCTCGCGCCTCGCGCCGGAGCCGCACCATCCGCGCTTCGACCCGTTCTTCGAGCAGCTGATCGGCCACCTGCAGCGCTCGCAACAGGTCCGGTTCCAGACAGGGTTCGGTGGGACGGCCCCCGCCCGACGAGCTCGAGTCCTCCACCGCTTGGCGCACGGCATCCTCAAGTGGCGAGGCTCGCGTGGCCATCCACCCATACCTCCTCGCTCTCCTGGACCGGACGATCGAGGCTGTAGGTGACGAGCGCACCGACTCTGAGGACGGGCAGGCGTATCGCTGCCGGGGCACCGTCGAGCTCGAACTTGCCGTGGCCGACGGAGATGTCCGCCCGAGCCTGTTCAAGCAGCTCGAGGCCGCTTGGTGGCGGCGTCGCCGGCCAGCCCGGGATCCCGTAGGCGACATCCCGTGCCTCCAGGACCTCCTGGGCCGCCCGCTCCAGGGCTGGGTGACCCGGAGCGAGGAGGAGCGCGCCCTCCTCAGCGACCTCGGGGTCGGACGTCACCATCACCTCCTCGGGCAGCGAGAGGCTCCGCTGGAGTTGTTCGGGCAGGACCACCAACGACCCCTCCTGGGCGGGCTCCACGAGGGCTCCCTGTCGCTCGGCGTACCGCAGCCAGAAGTGCAGGGCAGGGTCCGAGTCCGTCCCGTTCACCGTTCGCCCATCAGCCGATCGTTGCGGTCGCGGCTCTCCAGAGAATCGCGGCGCGCTCGCGACAGCTTGTCCCCGAAGGCGTCCAGCCGCGCGCCGAACTCCGCCTCGTCCCGGCTCTCGATGTGTAGCCGGAAGAGGAAGCTCTCGAAATCGAAGTCGTCCTCGACGCGGCCCAGGATCATGTCCAGCTCGCCGACGACCAGCTCGAAGAGGTTGATCTTGCGCTCCAGGACGGCCAGCATCCGCTCTTCGATCGTGCCTGCGGTCGCCAGGTTCGCAACGGTGACGTCGTGCTCCTGACCGATGCGGTGGATGCGCCCCAGCCGCTGCTCGATCTGCATTGGGTTCCAGGGCAGGTCGTAGTTGATCATCACATGAGAGAACTGGAGGTTGCGCCCCTCGCCGGCCGCCTCAGTGGTGAGTAGGACGGGCGAGAATTCGCGGAACCGCCGGACCGCTTCCTCCTTCTCCCGTCGAGAGAGGCCGCCGTGGTAGACGGCGGCTGCAGGCGCTGCTCCTCGGAGAGCTTCGACCAGCAGGTCCAGAGTCTGGCGGAACGCGGTGAACACGATGACCTTCTCACCGAGATCGAGGTGCCGCTGCAGCAGGAGCACGAGCGCGCGGGCCTTGGCCGGCTCCCCCACGGTCCGGGCTGACTCCGCGAGGTCGTGCCATGCGTGACGCTCCAGCGTGGGGATCAGCGCCTGCGGACTGGAGCCTGCCAAGCGCTGCAGGGCGCGTAGCGCCAGCAGCTCCGTCGGGGGCGCTCCCCTGGCCTGCTCGCGCACGCGGGCCGAGACGGCCCGGTACAGATCTGCCTCCTGCTCGCCTGGGGTCACGCGGAAGGTCTCCGCCAGGCGCCGGGGCAGCATCAACTTGACCTCGCTCCGGCGATGCCGGATCATGACCTCGCGCGTGCGCGTCTGCAGCCGTCCCAGGTCGCCTGCCGGCGTGCTGTCGGCTGCGGATCCGTGCACCCGTCGGAACTCCGACAGGGTCCCGAAGTGTCCGGGCCGTACCAAGCTGACGAGCTGGAATAGGTCCTCCACCCGGTTCTCCACCGGCGTCGCCGTGAGCAGCAGCAGATACCGGCTGAGAAGTGAGCGCACGAGCCTTGAGGAGGCGCTGCGGGGGTGTTTCAAGCGGTGGGCTTCGTCGACGATCACCAGATCCCAGGGCGCCGCCGTCAGCCGATCCTTGAGAGGCGCGCGCCGGGCGGTGGCCAGCGACATGATGAGGATCGGCGCCTCCAGCGGGTCCGGCATCCGCCGCCAAGCTTGGCTGTCCTGGACCACGCAGCGGAGCCCGAACTTGCGATCCAACTCCTCCCACCACTGTTCGACCAGGCCGGCGGGGGCGAGGATCAGCACCCGCCGGGCGAGCCGGCGCAGGTGGAGCTCGCTCAGCACCAGCCCCGCTTCGATCGTCTTGCCCAGCCCGACCTCGTCCGCAAGGATCGCGCGGCCCCGCATTCCACGGAGCGCAGCAGACGCCGCCTGGAGCTGATGCGCGAATGGCTCAAAGCGCAGGTGCGGACGCGAGAGGAAGGTCTCGAAGCCAGGTCGCGCCCACACGTCGGCGGCCTCATCGACGAGGCGAGACGCGTCCCGGTCGATAAAGCTCGGCCGCGCGAGGCCCTCCAGAAGCGCCGCGTATGCGCCGAGGCCGTTTTGCGCCTCCTGGGAGCCGAGGCAGCCCGCCAAGACGCGGCTCCAGCCCGGGGAGCAGACCAGCCCTCCCGCGCGGGCGCTGGCCAGGAGCGGGAGCACCTCATCTTCGGGATCGCTGAAGCCGCTCATCGTCCCCTATGTCGGCTCGGCGCGGGCGCAGCCGGTGTCGCCGGCTTGTCGGCCTCATCGAGCAGGCCCAGAAGCGTTGTTATGGGTCTCGACCCACTCACCTTTCGTCCCTCCGTTGGTCCGCGAAGCCCGCGGGCTTTGGCCGATGGCGACACCTATGGCAACCAGCATGGCGCAATGCCGGCCTCTCCAGGCCCTCCGGGCGGAGGTACCCGACGACCATCGGCTGCCCGATCTCGCCAACCGGGCACCGCTGACCTCCAGAAGACCCGAGGCCTGCAAAGCCCAGGGATCCTCGACCGGATCGGTCAGTCCTCGAGTCCAAGGGTTGATTCATAGTTGCGTCCGCTGTGAAAGATGCCGACGATCAACACAAGGTCCTCCGTCACGGCGAAAGCGATGACCGTGTCATTAGCCAGAACGAAGGGACCAGGGGCTAGCCACAAACTAGGGGCCACCCTCGCCGGCCGCCTGAGGCGACAACTCGGACAGTGTAGTCGTGGAGGGCCACGGTCAGGATGGTGCATCACGCGGCGCGCCCGGGCTTCTGGCGGGAGCGGTAGGAGGCGCCGTCGAGGATGAGTTCGTAGGAGGAGTTGACGATGCGGTCGACCGCCGACTGGGCGAGCATGGGGTCGGCCATCATGGCCAGCCACTCCTTGGGCTCGCGGTTGGAGGTGAACACGGTGGAGGAGCGGCGGTGCCGCTCGACGACGACCTGATAGAGGTCGTGGGTTTCGGTCCCGTCGAGGGGTTCGAGGGCGAAGTCGTCGATGATCAGCAGATCAACGCGGAGCAGGCGTCGGAGTTCCTGCTCGTAGGTGGCGTCGATGCGGGCTGCCTTGAGGCGTTTGAGCAGTTGGTCGGCGCGCGAGAAGTGGACGGAGCGGCGGCGTCGGCATGCGATGTGCCCGAGGCAGTTGGCGAGCATGGTCTTGCCGACTCCGACCGGGCCCAGGATGAGGACGCCCGCCGGCTCCTCCAGGAAGCGGAGGCTGCAGAGATCGTTCCATCGCTGGTGGTCGAACTTGGCCGGGGTATTGTCGTCCCAGAGTTCGAGTCGCATCTGGGGGTCGAGGTGGGCCGCGCGGGCGCGCAGGTCGGCGCCCACGCGGTCGCGACGCGAGACCTCGTCGGCGAGGACCAGCTCCAGGAAGTCCTGATGGGGCAAGCTCTGCTGACGCGCCAACTCCAGACGCTCGGGGAGCGCCTGGAGGATGGGCGAGAGCTTGAGCCGCCGAAGCACCTGGCGGAGTTCGGGCGAGATGGGTTCAGGCATGGTCGTTTCCCTCCGGGAAGTGGAGCTGGAAGGCCGAAGCGTCGCGGGCGAAGCGGGGCCGCAGGATGGACGCCGAACGGTGCGGCCGGGACTCCTCAGGAAGAGCGCCCTCGACGATCCGCTGCACCTTGATGACGTCCACGACCTCGAGCGCCAGCGTGCGTCGGCAGGCGTCCTCGACCGGCTCCGCACCAAACCGCCGGGCCAGGCTGAGCAGCCGGTAGACCTTGCGCATCCTGGTCCAGGGCAAGTCGTCATCGAGTAGCTGCGCCGCGTAGATGCCGATGTGGTCACCCTGCTCGGCGGCCTGCCTCTTCAGGTACTCGACGTCGCGCATGGCGTAGGCGCGCTTGTCCTGAGGCAGGTCCTCGACGAGTGTGCTCCGCCCGCCCGGCCCCTTCCTCGGGTGCTCGCGCAGGAGCACGCCGTGCTGCGAGATGCGCACCAGCCTGCTGTCCGCCCGCACGTCGACGTACTCGCCGATACGGTTGCCGGGCACCGAGTAGAGGGCGTTGGCGACCTGGACGTGGTGGTCGCGGGCGACCTTGGGCCGGGCGATGACGGGGGTGTCGTAGCGGGTCTGGGGTAGCGGCAACAGGTGCGGCAACTCGACCTCGTGGAAGTGTTCCAGCGGTCGCCGGCGGGTGGTGCCGTGGATGCGCATCCCGGCCTCCTCCAGGCACCAGCGTCGCATTCCTTCCCGCGCCTGCATGATCTCCGCGAAGTCCTCGCCCGCAAACCCCGACTGCCGGCAATAGGGCACCCCGCGCTCCACCCGCGGCTTCTGCGTCGGGGAGGCGACCTCGCAGGTGTCGATGACGAAGCCGCGGCTCTGGGCGTACTCGAGGAAGCCGACGTTGATCTTGGGCTGCAGACGGTCCGCCTTGGTGACCACCGCTCCGAGGTTGTCGACGATGACCACCTTGAAGACGCCGCCGAAGAACAGCCAGGCCTCCTCGAACCCCTCGATCACCTCCGGCAGCGTCTCCCCGTAGGTCACCCAGCAGAACTGGTGACGGCTCACGTTGGCGGTCAGGATCAGCCCCCGCACCCACCGCTGCCGCGGGCTCCCGCGGCCGACCATCCCCAACCGACCGAAGTCGACCTGCACCTCCTTGCCCGGCTCGCCGTCGTCGACAGGGACCGTCTCCCGGGTCATGCCTCCCGCCTGGCCGGGAAACGCCTCCGTGCAGTACCGGTACAGGGTGCGGTACGGCACCTCCACGCCGCGCCGCGCCAGCAACGTCCGCACCTTGGTCAGCCGCAGGCCCTCCTCCAGCTGCTGTCTCAGGTACTCGTGCTCCCGCTCCAGCGCCAACCAGCTGGCCCCGTGCCCGGTGCCCTCGCGGCGCCCAGGCTGGACACGCTCCGCCACCGACGCCACGACCTGCTCCGGAACCCCTCGCCGGCCCGATCGAAGCCGGCCGCCACCGCCAGCTCCTCGTAACGCCGGACCGTCTTGCGATCCATATGCAGGGCTCGCGCCACCTCGCGCTGCGGGCGACCCCGCTGCCGCTGCCGCAGCACCTCCCGAATCTCCACTGGAGACACCTCCCGGAACATCCGCACCCTCCCTGCTCGTGATCAGGTGAGGATGCGGCCGGAATGCCCCAGGATTGACCGGCGAGGTGGTCCCTAGTTACTGGCTAAAGACCGCCCTGGCTGGCCCCATGTTGCTGGCTAACTCCCCCCTAGTGGCCCCATGTTTGTGGCCAGCGACAATGACCGTCCGCCGCCTGTAGCTTGTCGTTCGGAGACCAGGTCTGATATCGTGTCGCGCCGTGCCCCTGATCGGGTAGGTAGCCAAGCCCTCGCAGTAGTCGATGGTCCGGCCGACGTACGGTTCAGCGATCGATGCCGTCGCCGCCCGGCGATGTAGTGATACAGCTCGTCGAGTTGGCCTTCGGTCTCCGGCGCGAAGATGGACCCGGTAATTCACCGATCGGCGCGTCGTGCCGCCAGGCGCTCTCGGAGTTCGCGGGCAGTCACCCCTCTGGACTGGTCCCCGGTCAGGGCGTCGTATGCGGCTGCCACCTCGTCTCGGAGCCATGCGTCGACGGCGGCGTCGCGGGCGAACAGAACACGCAACCCGTCGCGAATCACTTCGCTCTCGCTGGCATACTCGCCAGATCGGACGCGTTCAGCCAACGTGTCCGCCATTTCGTTGGGAAGCGTGATGCTCAGTTGCCGGGTCGTCCTCATCTCGCACCTCCGAATAGGATTAAATCGTACTCGGCCTATGCGGTCCTGATCTGAACCGGATCGGTGATATCCCTCCTGAAACGCCAGGGGAGGAAGACGCCTGGCAGCTCAGAGTGTCCGGGTTGGTCTGGCGGGAGGGCCGCGGGCCCTCCCTGCGGGACCCCCCGTAGTCGCTGGTCATGGTGGTCGTGAGTCCCGTCCCGAGCTGACGACGGTGAGGCCGCAACCGAAAAACCGGCTCCTGAGCCTGGACGATCCAACCCATACCCGAATTCCCTCTAGGTGCCTGCACTACACCTCAACCATGCGCATAACGGTAGGGTCTGGAAGGCATTCGGAGAGGGTGGGAGGGATTCGTAAAGCGCTCCTCCTGAACTCGAAATGGCTCGAAGGAGGAGGATGGAGCGGGAGACGGGCTTCGAACCCGCTACCTCAACGCGGGTCAAGCCCTGTTTCTCAATTCCGATGGACTCCCAGCGGCACCTTGATGTCTGCGTCTGACACTACTTTTGACACTAACCGATCCTGACGACGCGCGGCCGACAAACTTGCCGATCAGCCTGGGTCTGGCGATCGATCGTCCGCTGATGGTGCGGACCGGGTCGTCAAGGACCGGAGCTCGGCGTCATCGGCTGGAACGAGGGCTATCACGTCGCCGCGCCAGCGTGCCCGCCGAGCACCGTGTGGTACGCGCATACCGCTCCTGCTAGACCGGCGGCTCTGGTGGGCATCAGGCCTGGGCGCGTTCTCGCTGCCTTCGGCACGTCGTTGGCAGCCGCCGCCGAGGGCGGATGCGACAGACACCGGGTTTACCAGCCGGGGAGGAGCCGCACATGAGCGGGCGGTGATCGGTCGATCTCAACCACACCCGCCTGCTCGAGGACAACAGCAACCCAAGCTGCGGTGGTCCGTCGCAGGTACCTCTTGAGGTGTTCATCCAGCGTGTCATTAGCCAGAACGAAGGGACCGGGGCTAGCCACGAACTAGGGGCCACCCTCGCCGGCCGCCTGAGGCGACGATTCGGACAGTGTAGTCGTGGAGGGCCACGGTCAGGATGGTGCATCACGCGGCGCGCCCGGGCTTCTGGCGGGAGCGGTAGGAGGCGCCGTCGAGGATGAGTTCGTAGGAGGAGTTGACGATGCGGTCGACCGCCGACTGGGCGAGCATGGGGTCGGCCATCATGGCCAGCCACTCCTTGGGCTCGCGGTTGGAGGTGAACACGGTGGAGGAGCGGCGGTGCCGCTCGACGACGACCTGATAGAAGGTCGTGGGTTTCGGTCCCGTCGAGGGGTTCGAGGGCGAAGTCGTCGATGATCAGCAGATCAACGCGGAGCAGGCGTCGGAGTTCCTGCTCGTAGGTGGCGTCGATGCGGGCTGCCTTGAGGCGTTTGAGCAGTTGGTCGGCGCGCGAGAAGTGGACGGAGCGGCGGCGTCGGCAGGCGATGTGCCCGAGGCAGTTGGCGAGCATGGTCTTGCCGACTCCGACCGGGCCCAGGATGAGGACGCCCGCCGGCTCCTCCAGGAAGCGGAGGCTGCAGAGATCGTTCCATCGCTGGTGGTCGAACTTGGCCGGGGTATCGTCGTCCAAGAGTTCGAGTCGCATCTGGGGGTCGAGGTGGGCCGCGCGGGCGCGCAGGTCGGCGCCCACGCGGTCGCGACGCGAGACCTCGTCGGCGAGGACCAGCTCCAGGAAGTCCTGATGGGGGAACTTTCGATGACGCGCCAACTCCAGACGCTCGGGGAGCGCCTGGAGGATGGGCGAGAGCTTGAGCCGCCGAAGCACCTGGCGGAGTTCGGGCGAGATGGGTTCAGGCATGGTCGTTTCCCTCCGGGAAGCTGGAGCTGGAAGGCCGAAGCGTCGCGGGCGAAGCGGGGCCGCAGGATGGATCGCCGAACGGCTGCGGCCGGGACTCCTCAGGAAGAGCGCCCTCGACGATCCGCTGCACCTTGATGACGTCCACGACCTCGAGCGCCAGCGTGCGTCGGCAGGCGTCCTCGACCGGCTCCGCACCGAAACCGCCGGGCCAGGCTGAGCAGCCGGTAGACCTTGCGCATCCTGGTCCAGGGCAAGTCGTCATCGAGTAGCTGCGCCGCGTAGATGCCGATGTGGTCACCCTGCTCGGCGGCCTGCTTCTTCAGGTACTCGACGTCGCGCATGGCGTAGGCGCGCTTGTCCTGAGGCAGGTCCTCGACGAAGTGTGCTCCGCCGCCCGGCCCCTTCCTCGGGTGCTCGCGCAGGAGCACGCCGTGCTGCGAGATGCGCACCAGCCTGCTGTCCGCCCGCACGTCGACGTACTCGCCGATACGGTTGCCGGGCACCGAGTAGAGGGCGTTGGCGACCTGGACGTGGTGGTCGCGGGCGACCTTGGGCCGGGCGATGACGGGGGTGTCGTAGCGGGTCTGGGGTAGCGGCAACAGGTGCGGCAACTCGACCTCGTGGAAGTGTTCGAGCGGTCGCCGGCGGGTGGTGCCGTGGATGCGCATCCCGGCCTCCTCCAGGCACCAGCGTCGCATCCCTTCCCGCGCCTGCATGATCTCCGCGAAGTCCTCGCCCGCAAACCCCGACTGCCGGCAATAGGGCACCCCGCGCTCCACCCGCGGCTTCTGCGTCGGGGAGGCGACCTCGCAGGTGTCGATGACGAAGCCGCGGCTCTGGGCGTACTCGAGGAAGCCGACGTTGATCTTGGGCTGCAGACGGTCCGCCTTGGTGACCACCGCTCCGAGGTTGTCGACGATGACCACCTTGAAGACGCCGCCGAAGAACAGCCAGGCCTCCTCGAACCCCTCGATCACCTCCGGCAGCGTCTCCCCGTAGGTCACCCAGCAGAACTGGTGACGGCTCACGTTGGCGGTCAGGATCAGCCCCCGCACCCACCGCTGCCGCGGGGCTCCCGCGGCCGACCATCCCCAACCGACCGAAGTCGACCTGCACCTCCTTGCCCGGCTCGCCGTCGTCGACAGGGACCGTCTCCCGGGTCGCTGCCTCCCGCCTGGCCGGGAAACGCCTCCGTGCAGTACCGGTACAGGGTGCGGTACGGCACCTCCACGCCGCGCCGCGCCAGCAACGTCCGCACCTTGGTCAGCCGCAGGCCCTCCTCCAGCTGCTGTCTCAGGTACTCGTGCTCCCGCTCCAGCGCCAACCAGCTGGCCCCCTGCCCGGTGCCCTCGCGGCGCCCAGGCTGGACACGCTCCGCCGACCGACGCCACGACCTGCTCCGGAACCCCCTCGCCGGCCCGATCGAAGCCGGCCGCCACCGCCAGCTCCTCGTAACGCCGGACCGTCTTGCGATCCATATGCAGGGCTCGCGCCACCTCGCGCTGCGGGCGACCCCGCTGCCGCTGCCGCAGCACCTCCCGAATCTCCACTGGAGACACCTCCCGGAACATCCGCACCCTCCCTGCTCGTGATCAGGTGAGGATGCGGCCGGAATGCCCCAGGATTGACCGGCGAGGTGGTCCCTAGTTACTGGCTAAAGACCGCCCTGGCTGGCCCCATGTTGCTGGCTAACTCCCCCCTAGTGGCCCCATGTTTGTGGCCAGCGACAAGCGTCCCAGGCTCACCCTCGACGCTAAACCGGGTACCGATCTTTACCCAGCCTCGGCCACGAAGGAGATCCGGTAGCTCCTCCCAGGCCTTCCAAGGCAACGGGGTCGGTGTCTCCTTGATCCCAAAAAGGAGAACTAGGCACTCGGGCCGGTACTCCGCGACGCGGAAATGTCCGCGTCCGGTCGGTGTGGCCAACGGCTCGCCGACCTCTACGTGGCCCCGAACAGCCCTCTCCACTGACTTAGACGTCACAGGGACGAGCCTACGGCGCGGTGAGGGAGCCAAAGCTGGGGCGGTAAACGTGACCGGGTTCGGGTCCAGCAGGTGAACGGCCTGTAAGTCGGCTGTGACGCCTGCGCTCCCGGCCGACAGTTTCCCCTGGATGCGTGGGAGGACCACGCCGGTTACCGCGGATGCCGAAACCCAGAGTGGTCAGGCAGACGCTAACAGCTGGGTCCGGGATCGAGGTCGCGCCCCGTCCGATCATCGCCACGCCGAGAAGCACGAGCCCAGGCGGCCCGTAGCGCCAGAGGACGGTGTACTGCCAGCGAGGGGGCACAGCGGGGTCGCTTAGGCACGCTCGGATGCTGGTGCTTTTGCTGGCCCCGCTGGGCCGCGGCGGTGCGGAGCTCGAGGTTCCGTAGCGCGCGGCGCTGCACACTCGATGTCGACCTTGGCGGGGCTGCTCAGCACACGTGGCGCCGGCCGGTCGAACGGCATCCTCCTCACTGCCTCGCCGGTTCCCGCTGCCGCGAGTCGCCGCCGGGCTTCGTCCACCGGGTCCGACTCGCAGGGCTCAGTAGGCATCTTGGTACTCAGAAGGGGCCTCTCGGCCTCATATTGCGGCGTCGGGTGACGAACCTCTTTTTAGGGCCCGAGCAGCAATCGCTTCTCGATCCTCAGCGTGGCCGCATGTGCCTTCGCCTCGAAAAGAGCTTCCGCCAGCCTCTCCTTAATCCGTGGATCTCGCAGCCGAACTTGGAGAGCCTCCATCCTGCGCTCGGTGTCCGGTCGAAGCCAGCGAGGGTCTAACGCTTCCTTCGCCTTCGCCTCAGCCTCGTCCTCTTCGCCTAGGTCGGCTAGAGCCGTCGCCCACTCAACGCGAGCATTCGCCACCCTCATGGGCCAGAAGTTGTGCGTCGATGGATCCTCGTTGCGGCGAACGACCTCGGCAGCGTAGGTGATGGCCTCCTTGGGAAACTTCAGCTGTGCCAGTGCTCCAGAGGTGAAGAACGCGACCTTCGCCGAGTCGATGCTGTAGTGGTCATCCGGCCACTCGGGCTCAGGGCTGGCAGAGTGAGCCTTCTCGCCAGCCTTTAGATCGGCAAGGGCCGCTTCAACATCATGCAGCGCGGCGTTAATCCTCGCTCGTTGCATCGTCGCGGCTACCAGCCCGTGAGTTCCCGCCGGGGCAACGCGGATTCCCTCTTCGGCATAGTCGCGAGCATCCCGCTGTCGACCGTCAGTAACGGCCATCCAAGCAGAGGTCTCCCAGGTCCAAGCCTCGATCTCGTCGTGTCCGATCGAGCGGGCCATCTCGCGGGCTGCCAGAACCGAGTCCTGCGCGCCTTCGAACTCAAGCAAATCGGCTTGGGCAGTGCCCCGAAGAAGGGTGAGCCAGGCTACAGCTTCCTTCAGGTCAACCTTGCGGCCTACGTTGCCCTCGCCGATCAGGAGGCGCCGGATCTGACGAAGGCGAGCATCGATACGTTGCTGCAGCACGTCCGGTGCGGTGGTGGAGTAAGACCGGCGCAACCGGAGCACGCAAGGCCCGATGTCCTCAGGCGGCGGCACATCGTCCGGATCGAGACCAACCAGGGAAAAGACATGATCGACGGCGGTATCGGTGCCGTCGGTCACGTCGGGTTGGGATCCTGATGGTCTGAGAGAGCGCCGGCGGCCCATCAGACGCAATCCCAACGACTCGTCGAGATCCGCCTGGAACCTACGTATCGCTTCCAGGCGCGCCTTGATCGGGTCGGATCCACCGTCAGGTCGCGGCCTGAAGAGATTGTCCCCGAAGGGCAGGGCGTCGTCCATCAGCGTCAGTTCCCCGTCAGCGCTCTCAGCCTAAGACCCCTCCCTGGAGGGCGCAAGCCGCTGCAGGATCGCTTCCAGGCGCGGCCGTTGCGCTTCGACGGCCGTGGCCACCGATCCCTCCGGGTCGTGAACGAGTTGGAGCAGAGCCTGCTGCATTTGCAAGACGGCGTCCAGTGCCGCTGCCAAATCGGCTACGTCGACGTACTGCTGATCGGGCTCCTTCACGCGAAGGGTCTCCGCGACCTCCATCTGGTCGGCGACTTGCCGTCGGATCTCGGCGCGAAGTTGTTCACGGTCCTTGAGGGCGCCACGCAAGTCGGCTACATCCATTTCGACTGCATCAATCCTCTCGCTGAGCGTTCCCCTGGAGCGAAGCGCGTCGATAGACCCTCCCGTCAGGTCCGCGATGGCCAGAAGCGCTCCCGCGGGAGGGTCCGCTTGCCCGGCCTCCACCGCGA